>NZ_LHZA01000140.1 GCF_001580535.1 Acetobacter cerevisiae
CATTCAGCGCAGAAAACGCTCTAGCGCACGTAACCAGATTACCGGTAAAATTGTCGCCATTCAGCCAGGGGCCACAACCTCTCATATCAGTCTGGAACTGCCGGGCGGGACGGTCATGATGGCATCCATCACCAATGAAGCCGTGGCAGATCTCGGCCTGAAAATTGGCCAGCAGGCGACAGCACTCATCAAGGCATCTGATGTCATGATTGGTGTTGAATAAACACCTGAATGTTTTTTGACGTCTATCAGCGGCATGTCCCCTCAGGGCCTGCCGCTTTTTTTTCAGGCCAGTTATTGGTCTTTTAAAATCCTGTTTTCAAAGTTGCCTGAAAGACCATCCCGGATTGCCCCGACCAGCAGGCGCCAGCGGCGCACCATTTTAACGGGGTGCTGAAGGTGGTAGAGGACGCCGCGCGGGGTGCGACACAGAACTTTTATAAACAGAAACAGAACCATATTGAGATTATAAATCAGCCTACAATCTATACTGTTTTTCTCAATAAAAACGCGGTTCCGCAAAGCGAAATAGGGGCGAATTATCCCTTGCTGCTCCTGTAGCCAGGGATGAAGGCAGGAAGGGGTCTGTGTCCAGGATTGCTCAAGGTCCCTTAGAGCGCTATTGCTGCACATCCACAGCGCCCCTCCGTTACGGGTTATGCGTAATGTATAGTCATAATCATCAAAATAGAGAAAAAAGCGTACATCCGGCAGGCCAATACGCTGCACCCAGTCTTTATGAAACCATAAGCCGCCATAGGCGCCCATTTCCA
Organism: Acetobacter cerevisiae; assembly: GCF_001580535.1. Taxonomy (GTDB): domain Bacteria; phylum Pseudomonadota; class Alphaproteobacteria; order Acetobacterales; family Acetobacteraceae; genus Acetobacter; species Acetobacter cerevisiae. Next base: position 774 of record NZ_LHZA01000140.1, read on the forward strand.
TGGCGCGACATTCCAGCCCGTCCTTCTTCCAGAGTGCGACCGTTTTTTTCTGAAAAGGAGCCTGAACGGAAAAGCCAAAAAAGGAATTGGGCTGAATGGCGTTGGGTTTGTTGTTTTCAACCAGCTTGATGTAGGTGCGCTTGTCCTGACGAAAGCTGGCCAGACAGCAGGAGGGTTTTCCACCCATAAGCCGCCATGTGCGGGCGAGAGCTTTGAGTGCGTCAGGATGGGGAACGGTGTCATCATCCAGCGCCCAGATATGTTGGGTTTGCGCTCTTTGTGCTGCTGCGGCAAATCCTGCGGCAAACCCTTCCGCCGATCCCCCATTGCGCTCCAGCCGAACAGTCGTCACCTGCTCTGCACCCCATATCGCCACACTTGTTTTCAGGTTTTCTGCAACTGCGGGGGCTGTTCCGTTATCCACCAGAACCACGTGCCTGACACCGGCCTGAAAAGCCGCATGCAGAACCTGCTCAACAAATGCAACCCGATTGCCATAGGTCACAACCACAGCGCAGGTTCCGTTCAGGATCGCCTGTTCTGTGAGGGTTTCTGAATGTGTCACGCTTTTTCCATCGCAGTTGATTGGAGACGCATTACAATAATGCTTTTTTAGAATAGGGAGCGCCAGAATACGGGTTCGACATCGCATAAGGTCCTTATCGGCCTGATGCCGCACTGGTGCCCAGCGTAAATCCTGCTCGCTCAGATAAGGGGCGACACAACGGATCGCGCCTGAGCGGATCAGCGTGCGATGCCAATGTGTGAAGTTGGCCCCACTTCCCAGGATCCCTCGCGCGATGAGCCAATAGCGAAGAGGCCGGAGTCCCAGAACGTCCACCCCCTGCTGCAATCGGGACATGAGCGTCTGGCGCTGCGGCAAAGGAAACAGCCAGACCGGCGCACAACTACGCCACGCCTCTGCCAGCATGGATGCACTATCGGCAGTCACCACAAATCGGTTGCCAGTTTTCAGAAAGCTGCCGAACACATCTTCACCGGGCTGGAAGACATGCAGGACGGTACCGTATGTCTTCACCTGTTCCTGCATCCATGCCACCGCTTCAGGCGGTGTTCGCGGACTGGTGAGGATGTGCAGTGCTTCCTGATTGGCATGCGCCAGTTTGCGGGCAAAAATTAACAGACGGCGGGTTTCCGCAAGCCCCATCCGGAAGTGGCGGGACGGGCCGCCATACATCACAATGGTGCCTGTATGGCGCTGGCATTCCGTGCTCTCAGGTTTTGGTGTGAGCGATGCCCCGTTAAAGGGCCACAAGACTCTCAGAACATTCGGCCCCGAAGGATAATCATCCTGCGGCAGCGGAATAATCAGATCCAGATCCTTGGCAGGAATATGGCTCGGCCGGCCGATATGCACCACCAATGGCCTTACGACGCAGGACGCCCGTAACGCACAAGCGGCCTGCACCGCATTCCCAAAAGACAGAATAAGACGCAGCCCTGCGGTCTCTGGCCACTGGGCTGGCGACGAAAAAGCGGGCCCAAGTGGCACTGTCCGGAAGGGGAGCCCCAGCGCCTGCGCCAGCGTCCGACACTGTGCCTGTTCTCCGACCCGCCCTGTATCCAGAATCCAGACTGGCTCGGATAAAACTGCTCGGCTCAGGTCACACCCCCCGCTTTCGCGCTCTGGCTCCCGAACAGGTCTCAGGCTTCGGGTTTGCCTTCAAATGATTTGTTACGGTTCATAATAAGGTAAGGACCGAGACGTGTCAGCAGAATGGCCAGTTCGCTTAAGAGGGTTGCAAATCCCGCACCGGTCATACCCCATGCGCTGGCCAGCACATAAAGCAACGGGAGCGAGAAACACATCGTCACCATGCGGCCGATCAGAATCTGATGCGCCTTGTTCAGAGACACCAGTAGCGGCTCAAGCGGTACGTCCCACAGGTCCAGAATGGCGGTCACGGTCATCAGCAACAGCAGCGTGCGGGTGCCTGTCCACGGGACAGTCAGCAGCAGATGCAGCAGCCATGGCCCCACAAACGTGGCCACAACCAGCACCACAGCGGAAAAAATCGCCAGTGCCTGCAAAATGCGGTTGGTGACCTGACGGATGGAGGCCCAGTCCCGTTTATCCCGCAATGCCACCAGTTCCGGATACAAAGCCGGGGTGAGCATTTGCGCCGGGCGCGCCATGCCGTCGGAAATCTGCCATGTCACATTGTAAATGGCGGCGTTTTCCGGCCCTAAAACCGCGCCGACAATCAGCACCGTCAGGCGGGAGCCCAGACGTCCGAGCGCCTGATCCAGACTGGTGGAAAAGGTAAAGCGCCAGATCCCTTTAATCGGGCTGAGCCATGGCACATTGACCAGCCGAAACCCTTTCAGCTTGTCAGAACGCGCCATGACCCAGAAGGCCAGTCCATAATCCAGTACAAACGCTACAGCCGTGGAGCAGTACCAAAGCAGCAGAAAAGCCGGCAGCGTCCAGTGCAGGAAAAACCCTGTCACGCACCCCACGAATTTGACGACAGAACTGGCCGTATCCGCCAGAACCGCCAGTTCATACCGGTTGGCCAGCCGCAGGACGCCCATGGCGCAGCCCGTATTCATGAACAGGATGACGGTCATATACCACAGCGGAATATGCCCATAGGCGGCCGCCCAACCGGAAAGATGCGCCAGCCAGATACTGGAGAAAAGCGCTACGGCCAGCCCCATGAGCGCGCCAAGCGCATCCAGCATGGTACAATGGCGGAAAAGGGTCTGAAACGGTTTTTTCTCGGCGGCTTTGTAAAGAGAGGTGCCGTATTGCAGCAAAGGCTGCCAGGCCTGAAAGCGTGTCGCCACCGCGCAGGACATGACGAAGGAACTCATCAGCAGCAGGACGCCGTAATCCTCCAGCCCGAGCGTACGGACGGCCAGAGCGGTGCTGGCCAGCGCAAGCACGGCCATGGCGCCTCTGCCTGTCAGCAGATAGCCCGTGTTCCGAAACACCCGTCTGAATAACGCCTTGATCTGACTATTCATCAGCCTTCACGCTTCCTTCTCCCGCCTGAAATAGCCTGCGCACGGCACATTATGCCGGGCCGTGTTTAGAAGCCATGCGGCGGAAATAGCAAATCGTCGCGTTTTGGTGTGCCGTCTGTTCAGGGGGGATCCCTGTTCACACTTCCGTGAAAAGGATGAAAAAGACCTCATATTTCTGTGTGCAGGGTTGCACCCTTCGGGCTTTTGCTCACACTCGTTTCTGCGCGGCCAGCCTCCCTCTGGCTCTTTTGCCAGAACAGGAGGCCGCCTGATACATGACCCATAAACGGAGAGTTCTCATGGCCTGGACCACACCGAAAATCACCGAAATCCCGCTTGGCGCTGAAATCAACAGCTACGTTTGCGGCCAGAAGAAATAAGCCTTTCTGCCGCCAGCGCGACCTGCATCAGGTTCGCACTGGCGGCATTTTTGTTTTAAAAAGCCGCGTATGCTTGATCTTCTTGTTCTAGGCGCTGCCGCAGGTGGCGGCTTTCCTCAGTGGAACTCCAACGCGCCCGGTTGCCAGCGCGCCCGCGCCGGAGACCCAAACGCCCCGGCCCGCACGCAGGCGTCCCTCGCCGTAAGCGGGGATGGTGAGCACTGGTTTATCCTCAATGCCTCGCCCGATCTGCGCGCCCAGATCAACCAGACCCCTGCCCTGCACCCCAAAGACGGTTTGCGTTCCACCCCCATTGCCGGTGTGGTGCTGACCAGTGGCGAGATTGACGCCATTACCGGGCTGCTGACCATGCGGGAACGGCAAGCTTACGGGCTCTATGCCACCGCCTCTGTTCTGGCCCAGCTGGACGCCAACCCGATTTTTGATGCGCTGGACCGCACATTGATACCGCGCAAGACCATGGTGCTTGACGAGCCCCTGTCTCTGATGCCCGGCAATCTGCGCATCACGCCGTTTTCCGTCCCCGGTAAAGTGCCGCTTTATGCTGAGCGTGGGGAAAACCCGGCTGAGATCATGAATAACGGGGAAACCATCGGTCTGGACATTACGGATGGCCAGCATCGTGCTCTCTTTATTCCCGGCTGCGCCATGATGACGGACGCCCTGCGCGACCGCCTGAACGGGGCCGATGTGGTATTTTTTGACGGCACGCTCTGGACGGATGACGAGATGGTCCGTGCCGGACTGGGCGCCAAGACAGGCCGCCGTATGGGCCATATGTCCATTGCGGATGAGCCGGATGGTACGATTGCCGCCTTCCGCCCACTGAACGTAGGCCGAAAGGTGCTCATCCACATCAACAATTCCAACCCCATTCTGTTAGCCGACACGCCTGAACGCAGGCAGGTTGAAGAGGCAGGCTGGGATGTCGCCTATGATGGCATGAGGATAACACTATGACAGACCGGCTGCTTTCCCCCGACGAACTGGAAGCTGCCTTACGGGCTATTGGTGCGGAACGGTACCACAACCTGCACCCCTTCCACCGTGCCTTGCATGATGGAAAGTTGAACAAGGGGCAGGTGCAGGCCTGGGCTCTGAACCGCTATTATTATCAGGCCAGCATTCCCGCCAAGGACGCCACACTGCTTGCCCGCCTGCCCACAGCAGAACTGCGGCGGGAATGGCGGCGGCGGCTGATTGACCATGACGGGACCGAACCCGGCACAGGCGGCGTAGCCCGCTGGCTGAAGCTGACCGATGGTTTGGGGCTTGACCGTGCGTATGTGGAATCGCTGGACGGCCTGCTCCCCGGTACGCGCTTTGCCGTGGAAGCTTATGTGCATTTTGTGCGAGACCGCTCCATTCTGGAGGCCATTGCGTCCTCTCTGACAGAGCTGTTCTCTCCCACCATTATCAGTGAACGTGTGTCCGGCATGCTGCGGAACTATGCGTTTATTACGGAAGAAACGCTGGCTTACTTCGCCCCGCGCCTGACACAGGCCCCGCAGGATTCGGCCTTTGCGCTGGCTTATGTGAAGGAACATGCCCGCACTGTAGCCGAACAGCAGGCCGTGCTTGGCGCGCTCAAGTTCAAATGCGGCGCTCTGTGGTCCATGCTGGATGCGCTGGATTACGCCTATGTCACGCCCGCCCGCATTCCGCCGGGGGCTTTCCGTCCGAGTGAGGATGCAGCATGACAGCCGCCACCCTTCTGGCGGAAACCTGTATGCCGCGCTTTGCCCGTGGCACACGGCTGCAATATGACCGCGTGCGGGAACAGTGGTTTGTGCAGGCGCCAGAGCGTGCGTTTCTGGCCGATGCCGTTGCGGCAGAAATTCTGCAACTGGTGAACGGAAAACGCTCTCTGGCGAAGATTATTGACCAGCTTGCAGACAAATTTTCTGCTCCGCGTGACGTCATTGCACAGGATGTTTTGAGCATGACGCAGGAACTGGCCGACAAGCAGGTTCTGCTGCTGGCATGACCCGTTCTGCCATGATCAAAGCCCCGCCCCCCATGAGCCTGCTGGCAGAGCTGACGCATCGCTGCCCGCTGCAATGCCCTTATTGCTCCAATCCGCTTCGACTGGACCCGCGTGCAGGCGAACTGGATACCGCAACATGGATGCGTGTGCTGGATGAAGCTGCCGCCATGGGCGTGTTGCAGGTGCATTTTTCCGGGGGGGAACCCATGGCCCGGCCTGATCTGGCTGATCTGGTCCGTCATGCGGTGTCGCTGGGGCTTTATACCAATCTGATTACCTCCGGCGTGCTGCTGAACCGTGACAGTCTGAAGGTGCTTTCTGACGCCGGGCTGGACCACATCCAGCTCTCCTTTCAGGATGCGGACGCGCAGGAAGGCGAGCGGATTGGCGGCATGGCAGGCGCTCAGGCCAAAAAGCTGGAAGCGGCTCGCCTGATTGTAGAAGACGGCCTGCCCCTAACGCTGAATTTTGTCATCCATCGGCAAAATGCGGAACGCGTGCCGGCCATGCTGGATCTGGCCGAGCAGCTGGGCGCACGCCGGGTGGAAATTGCACATACGCAGTATTATGGCTGGAGCCTGCTCAACCGGGACGCCCTCCTGCCGGACCGCGCACAATTAGAAGCCACGGAACAGGCCGTTGCCGCTGCACGAGCGCGGTTTGGCAACCGGCTTGCGATTGATTTTGTGACACCGGATTATTACGCCGAACGCCCCAAACCGTGCATGGGCGGGTGGGGACAGCGTTTCCTCAATATTTCGCCCTCCGGCAAAGTGCTGCCATGCCATGCGGCGGAAAGTATTCCGGGGTTGACCTTCCCCTCCGTCGCAGAAGACTCGCTTGAAGCCATCTGGCAGGACTCGCCGCTGTTCAACCTGTATCGCGGCACGGACTGGATGCCCCAGCCGTGCCAGAGTTGTGCCTTTAAAGAGGATGACTGGGGCGGTTGCCGCTGTCAGGCTCTGGCATTGGCCGGACAAGCCGACGCGACGGACCCAGTCTGCCACCGCGCCCCGGCGCATGACCGGATTGAGCAGGCCATCGCAGAGCGCCCCGCAACACCGCCTGCGTTCCGTTACCGCCGCTATAGTAATACGGTTTAAAAGGCTTTCCCCAAGTCGTAGATTGTCCATGTTTTGGTAAACAAGAAGCAGTATGATTTGGGGTGTCCCTTTTATGCTGCGAGGCGGCTTTTAATGCGCAGACTCAGTTTTTTCTCGCTCCTGATGACCTGTTGCGGGGCGTACTTCTCCCCGACATACGCCCAGACATCGCAGCCTGAAAATATAGAAGTGCATGCCACGCGCACAGTACAAGTTCAGACCTACCGCGCCGTCGCGCGCGTCTTCAACCGCTTTAACGCATTCCCTGAACAAGACCGGGCCAATCTTTCGCTCCATGTGCTGGGGCGGCTCCAACCCGAAGATGCACCGCTGAAAGCCTCCGGCCTGCATCTGCAAACCCAAAACGGCCCCATCCCGCTATTCAATGCGGATAATGATGAACTGACTGTGCCGCTGACGAAGGCCCTATGGGCCGAAAACCCGCCTTTAATGGCCAACCTGACATCAGATGAGTTTATAGGTTTCACCTTCCAGATTGCCGTCGCAACGCCTCAACCGAACCAGTTCACAGATGCCGAAGCGCGCCATTGGCTAAAGCAACTCAATAACTGCATGGAAGATGTCGTGGGGGTAATTGTCGCCTTTATGCTGCCGGATGCGCATCGGCTGATTGTTTCGGTCGCCCCGCATAGCCGACTGGAGGCAGTCAAAAATGACCAGTCCCAGCTTCTTCTGGATAACCAGAGCGATACGCCGCAAACCTTTGTATTCAGACCGCAGGATTACCCCCGCGATACGCTCTTCCGCAGCACCAAGGCGTTCAATCAGGTCCTCATAAAAATCCCGCTTGATCCCCATGCACGCATGAAGCGGAAAGCGTGAGCCCCTGCAAAAAACTAAAAGGCTCTCTGAGACACGGTTGCGGACAGGAAAGCTGAATACTCCCTGCCCGCACAACCTTGATTAGTGCCGGTTGGCGCGTACCAGACCGGAAACAAACTGCCACCCACGCCCGACATCACGAATAACGCGCGCAATGGCCGGAGCTGTGGTGGGACGCAGCAGGCGCGGGTCATAGCCCGCAAAGCGCCGGTCATCTTCTTCCAGACACAGATCCATAAATTCCGGCAGGTTCAGATCAACGTTGGCAATATCTTTTGCGCCGGTGACGGTAAAGTTGTTGTCCTGCGTGTGGACCTCGCCTTTATCATCCACAGAGGTGGCAATGCTCATGCGTTCATAGGCAAGAAATGCCCAGACCGCCCAGACCTTCATCTCAAAGAACGGACGACGCCACCAGGGCATGACCGCCCGATACCAGGCCAGCCAGTTAGCAAACAGCAGAATGTGGCGACATTCTTCCTGCATCACCGGCTCGAACGTATCAATCAGCTCCGGCGGGAAGAAGCCGGAACGCTGGGCCAGTTCAAACAGGCCAAACGCGAAGAAGCTATCGACGCACTCTGAAAAGCCAGTGACGAGATAGGCCCATTCAACGTCTTTCGGCTCAATGTACGGCGGTTCCGGCGCCATTTTGATGCCGTAGGCCTCAACCAGCTTGGACAGAACTTCCTTATGCCGGTTTTCTTCCCACGCATTGCGGGAAATGGCGTCTTTGATATCCGGATCGGTCACGAGACGGGCATAAGCTGCCATACGCAGGCGGGCCTTACCCTCCGTCTGCACTGCAATATCCCAGATCGGCAGGGAAGTGATGCGGTGCAGCGTTTCCGGGTCCAGCTTCGGCCAGTCAATGACGGAAGGCCGATACGGATTGAAGGTTTCGCGGAACATCGCCGCAATCGCCTTCTTATGCGCGTCAGACCCCGGCTTCAGCGGGCCTTTAACAGGGCTGAGCCAGTGGCGGGCTTTATAATCGGCCTCAACCACAGCCTCATTATCGGGCGGCGGGGGCAGATCATCCACACTGTCTGGCAGGCGGGAATAGATATCGCTGAGAGAACCCATGGCAGGAACCCGTTTACTGGGGGCGCTACGCCACCCGCCCCTGCCACAGCAGAAGCGGGCCACGCAGGGCCCGGGACAACAAACTGACTCCTCTCCCTCCGCAGAAGGAGAGGAGCGCGGGTCTTCCGTTTAGTGAATGTCGGAAAGCTTCGAAATGATCTTTGTCACTAGACCATAGTCAATTGCTTCTTTGGCGGACATCCAGTGGTTGCGGTCCGTGTCCTTGACGATTTTTTCATACGTCTGGCCGGTTTCCCGGGCGAACAGACGGTTCAGACGCTCACGCATCTTGATGATTTCGCGTGCTTCGATGTCGATATCCGTTGCCGGACCGCGCACACCGCCCATCGGCTGATGGAGCAGGAAGCGGGTGTTGGGCAGACAGAAACGACGGTCTTTCTGGCCAGCCGCAAAAATCAGCGCACCGGCAGAGGCCACCCAGCCCGTGCCGATCATGTTGACCGGAGCCACCGAATCGACAAAGCGGATCATGTCATGGATGGTGTCACCACTTTCCACGTGTCCGCCGGGAGAGTTCACATACACATCAATCGGCTTGTCCGACTCACCGGCCAGCGCCAGCAGACGCGCTGTGACGTCCCGGGCCACCTTGTCGTTAATCCCGCCAAAAATCAGCACTTTGCGCTGTTTGAACAGCTTGTTCTCCAGCTCCCCTTCCGGGGCCGCCGGGGTTTTGGCGTCTTCTTTTTCCGGTGCGTCCGGGGACTCCGGGTTATCATCATCCAGCCGGATGGGATCGCAGGGGGAAATGCCCGTCATGCCAGTCTCCGCATGTTCTGTGTCTCTGTTCATGTCTCTTATCCTGCTCTGCCTGCGCGCCCATGCCAAGGGGCAATCATGCGAGGGTGATCCCCTATCTCGCCACAACGGCCCGAAGAGGGTAGAGTGCCCCCTGTTTTTCACCCTGCCAGCGGAGCAACCGTCACGTCATGCAGCAAGCGTGCCCAGAACAGGACCGGCCTTTCCGGCACCGTGTTTACATGGCTTTTCAGTCCGGCAACCCTTTTCGGTCCGGGTTACTGGTGGCGACAGGCGTGCTCTGCCTGACAGGATGCAGCCATAAAGACCCCGTCGATACGACGTTTGAGTGGATGCAGCATATGCGTGGCGGCGTCATTGCCGCACAGCGGCCACCGCCGCCCGGTATTTATGACCCCTACCCACATGTGGGCCTGACGCCGACTACAACGCCGGAGGTCCCCTCCCCTCAGGCACGGTCCCTGATCACGCAACAGCTGATCCGTGACCGGAACCTGATGTACCGCACTGTGGCGGCCAACGGCACCCTGATGCCCGAAATCCCGCCACCGCCCGGTGCTGCTGCATCAGCCACACCAAAAACAGGTACGGCACCGCATGCTGGAAACGACGCTCCGCAACCCGCGACACTCCCGGAAGGCACAGCCGGGGCTATTATGGATGCCGCAGACGCCCCGCCACAGCAGACTGCCGCCACAGCTGCCTCTGCCGGGAAAAGCGCTCAGTCCGCCATTCCGTCTGCCCCCTCACCTGACTCCGGCACTCCGCCCAAAACCGGGAAAAAGACCGAAGCTGGCAAGCAGGACGCCGAAGTCGCCATGCCGGAAGTCGGACTGCCTGAGGTGAAATCTACCGCGCAGACGCCCCCCACTCCGGCCAGCGCCATTCCGCAAATTCCGGCAGGGCCGCCCACGCCGCCGTCTTTCCCCGGGTTTGATGTTCCGTCAGACGCCTATGTGCCGGATGCCGTTCGCCCCAATTATGATCTGTCCGACGCCAAAGGCACGGCGATTCATTGCGTTCCGCAGTCCGACCAGATTTCCTCCGGGCAGGATGACGCGTTTGCAAAGCTGGTCGCCAAGACACCGCATGGGCCGTTCTATGTGCGGGGCTTTGGGTCTGCTGCCTCACTTGATGCGCAGGATCAGGCTGACGCCGTGCAGCTTGGACTGCTGCGCGCCCAGAATATTGCCAAAAAGCTGATCAGCCTGAACGTGCCCGCCTCCGCCATTCACATCCGGGGGGATGCGTTTGGCATGGGCGCACGAATTGCCACGACGCCCTGATCCCTTTCTCCGTCCTGCCGGTGGGATAATCTCATAGTTGAGAACAGATTATCCCATTGGGGCGGTTGCCTGTTCTGTTTCTGCGATTACTATGTTTTTCCCCCGTAATCGTGCGGGGTCTGACCCCTTTCCTAACAAGGGCATTTGAAGTCCATGACCGAAGAATTCCATCGTATCCGCCGCCTGCCGCCTTATGTTTTTGCCTCTGTCAATCAGGCCAAAGCGGCAGCCCGAGCGCGGGGCGAGGATATTATTGACCTCGGCATGGGCAACCCGGACAGTCCCACCCCGCCGCATATTGTGCAGAAACTGGTTGAAACTGTTCAAAACCCGCGGGCGCACGGCTATTCCGTCAGTAAAGGCATCCCGGGCTTGCGTAAGGCTCTGGCCGGATATTATGAGCGCCGCTTTAACGTGAAGCTCAACCCGGATACCGAAGTGATCGCGACACTGGGGTCCAAGGAAGGGCTGGCTAATCTGGCCTCTGCCATTACCAGCCCGGGTGACACCATTCTGGTGCCAAACCCGTCCTACCCCATTCATCAGTTCGGCTTTATTATTGCCGGAGCCTCTGTGCGCTCCATTCCCGCCACGCCGGATGACACCATGCTGCGGGCGCTGGAGCGGGCTGTGCGCCATTCCGTGCCCAAGCCGACGGCACTGATTGTCAACTTCCCATCCAACCCTACGGCCTATCTGGCGGATCTGGATTTCTACAAGGAACTCGTGGCGTTTGCCCGGCGTGAAGAAATCTTCATCCTGTCTGACCTCGCCTATGCAGAAATCTATTTCGGCGACCTCGTGCCGCCCTCCATTCTGGCTGTGCCGGGGGCCAAGGATTTTGCGGTCGAGTTCACATCACTCTCCAAAACCTACTGCATGGCCGGCTGGCGTATGGGGTTTGCGGCTGGGAATGAGCGGCTGATTGCCGCCCTCACCCGCATTAAATCCTATCTGGATTATGGGGCTTTTACGCCCATTCAGGTTGCAGCCGTGGCGGCTCTGAACGGCCCGCAGGACTGCGTGGCGGATATCCGTGCCCTGTATAAAGATCGGCGAGATGTGCTGATCCGTGGCCTGCATGCTGGTGGCTGGGATGTGCCCTCACCAGAAGGCTCCATGTTTGCATGGGCCCCCATCCCCGAACCGTTCCGGGAACTGGGTAGCGTCGAATTTTCCAAACTTCTGCTGAAAGAAGCTGGTGTGGCCGTGGCCCCCGGCCTTGGATTTGGTGAGCATGGGGAAGGCTATGTGCGGATCGGGCTGGTGGAAAACACCCAGCGTCTACGTCAGGCCACCCGTGCCATTCGTGGTTTTCTTTCAGCCCATGGCGTAAAAGCGCCTCCTTCTTCTGCCAGCAAGCCGGAGCCTGTTGAATCGTGACGTCTTCTTTTTCCACTTCCCCCCTTCGTCTTGGTCTCGCTGGTCTCGGCACAGTTGGCGCTGGTGTTATCCGGCTGCTGAACACCAATGCGGATCTGGTCACAGCCCGTGCGGGCCGCCCGCTGAAAGTCACCGCCGTCAGCGCCCGCGACCGCACGCGGGACCGTGGGGTCGATCTGTCTGGCATGCGCTGGTACGATAACGCCACCGATCTGGTCGCCGACCCGGACGTGGATGTGGTGGTCGAACTGATTGGTGGTTCAGAAGGCACGGCGCGCGCTGTGGTGGAAGCCGCCCTTGCTGCCGGAAAGCCGGTGGTGACCGCCAACAAGGCTCTGCTTGCCATTCATGGGCCGGCTCTTGCCCGGCTGAGTGCTGAAAAATCTGCACCACTGCTGTTTGAAGCCGCCGTTGCGGGCGGTATTCCTGCCATTAAAATGGTGCGCGAAGGTCTGGCGGCAGACCGTCTACTGCGGATTGGCGGCATTCTGAACGGCACCTGCAACTATATCCTGACCGTGATGCGGGAAACCGGGAAGGATTTCGGCACCGTTCTGGCCGATGCGCAGCAGCTGGGTTATGCGGAAGCAGATCCCTCCACCGATATTGACGGTCTGGACGCTGCCCACAAGCTGACCATTCTGGCTGGCCTGGCCTTTGGGCAGCCGGTGGCGTTTGAATCACTGCATGTGGAAGGCATCCGCCGCATTGGCGCGCTGGACCTCACCTTTGCCCGCACGCTGGGCTATCGCATCAAACTGCTGGGCATGGCCCGCATGGGTGATGATGGGCTTGAAGCCCGCGTGACCCCCTGCCTTGTGCCGGAAAATGCGCCCATCGCGCAGGTAGATGGCGTGTTTAACGCCGTCGTCGCAGAAGGTGCTTTTGCTGGCCGCCTGATGATTGAAGGCCGTGGCGCGGGGGCTGGCCCCACCGCCAGTGCTGTTGCGGCTGACCTTATTGATATTGCCCGCGGACATACCATCCCTGTTTGGGGTGTTCAGGCCACAGATACGCCTCCTTTGCAGGCTAACCCGGTTTCTGCAGGCACTGGTGCGTTCTATCTGCGTTTACTCGTGGAAGATCGACCCGGTGTGATTGCGGACATCACGGCTGTCCTGCGTGATTGCGGCGTTTCTCTCCGCAGCATGTTGCAGCACACGCCGGAGCAGAATGATGCCGATCCTTATGTGCCACTGGTACTGGTGACGCATCAGACGTCTGAAGCCGCCATGCAGGATGCTGTCGCGCGGATTGATGGCCTGGATGTGGTGACGGATACGCCGGTGATGATCCGGATTGAAACGGACTGAGCGTCTTATAAAAGCCCAGCCCTGGCCTTAAACAGAGAGGATTATCTCTAGAATGTCTGACGCGATTGAGCCGATTCCGAGTTTTGTGGTTTCTGACCGCAATCTGGCCCTTGAACTGGTCCGTGTAACAGAAGCTGCTGCTCTGGCCTCTGCCCACTGGACAGGCCGTGGCAAGAAAAACGACGCTGACGGTGCTGCTGTTGAAGCCATGCGCACGGCGTTTGATACCGTGGCTATTGATGGCACCGTCGTGATCGGCGAAGGCGAGATGGACGAAGCGCCGATGCTGTATATCGGCGAGAAAGTCGGCTCTGGTGGCCCGGCCATGGATATTGCCGTGGACCCGCTGGAAGGCACCAATCTGTGCGCCAAGGACATGCCCAACGCCATTACCGTTGTGGCACTGGCCGAAAAGGGCAACTTCCTGCACGCACCCGATGTGTACATGGACAAAATCGTAGTCGGCCCCGGCCTGCCCGAAGGCGTGGTGGATCTTGACTCCTCCATTGAAAACAACCTGCGCAATCTGGCCAAAGCCAAGGGTAAAGCAATCCGGGACCTCGTTCTCTGCACGCTGGACCGTGAACGGCATGAAGAATTGATTGCCAAAGCGCGCGAAGCGGGCGCTCGTGTTCGCCTGCTGACTGACGGGGATGTGGCCGGGGCGATTGCCGCGTGTCTGGATACCAGTCAGGTTGATATTTACGCAGGCTCAGGCGGTGCGCCGGAAGGCGTTCTGGCGGCTGCGGCAATCCGCTGCGTCAACGGCCAGATGCAGAGTCGCCTGCTGTTTGAAGATGACAGCCAGCGCGAGCGCGCCCAGAAAATGAACCCCGGCAAAAACCCGGACCGCAAGCTTGGCCTGCATGATCTGGCCGCTGGCTCCGTGCTGTTCTCCGCCACGGGTGTAACGTCCGGCACGCTGCTGAAGGGCATCCATCAGTATCCGAACCATGCCGTCACGCATTCTCTGGTCATGCGTTCCAAGTCCGGCACCGTGCGGTTTATTGAAGGCTATCACAACTTCAAAACCAAAACCTGGACCCCGCAATAAGGCGCTCACCCACCAGAATGAACGTTTTATTGCCTGAGAAAATGGACACACTCCCCCCCATGCCAGAGGCCCGCGCGGCCCTTGGCGTGGAAAGCAGCCTGACAGGCCGCCGATGGGTCTGGCGGGACGGGGCGGAAGACCCCGCCCTGCTCCGCATGGGGGCGGCCATTGCCCAGCGGGCAGGCCTTCCGGAAATTGTCGGGCGGCTTTTAGCCCTGCGCGGCATTCCTCTGGAACAGGCTGCCCATTTTCTCGACCCGAAACTCCGCGCCCTGCTTCCTAACCCATCCAGCTTGCAGGATATGGATAAAGCCGCTGCCCGCATGGCGCAGGCGGTCCAGCAGGGTGAAACTATCGGGATTTTCGGGGATTATGACGTGGATGGTGCGTGCGCCTCCGCCATCCTCGCCTCGTTTTTTGAAGAACTCGGCTGCACTGTTCACACACATATTCCCGACCGCATGACGGAGGGCTACGGCCCGAACGTGCCGGCTCTGGAAGGGCTTGTGGCGCAGGGAGCCTCACTGATTATTTGCGTAGACTGCGGCACGGCTGCCGGGTCTGTTCTGGGGGAACTGGCTGGTAAGGCCGACCTGATTGTTCTCGACCACCATAAATCCGAAGATGCCCTGCCCCCTATTCTGGCGACGGTAAACCCGAACCGGCCAGACTGTGCCTCTGGCCTTGGCCATATCTGCGCCGCAGCTCTCGCGTTTCTGGCGGCCGTTGCCACCAGCCGGGACCTCCGCACTGCCGGATGGTTTCATGACGCGCAGCCCGCACCGGACCTGATGCGCCAGCTTGATCTGGTTGCCCTTGCCACCGTGTGCGATGTGATGCCGCTGCATGGGCTAAACCGTGCCTTTGTGACGCAGGGCCTGAAAATCATGGCGCGTCGCCAGCGCACCGGCCTGAACGCGCTTATGGAAATTGCCGGTGTGACCAAAGCACCGGATGCCTTTACCTGTGGGTTTGCGCTTGGGCCGCGCATTAATGCGGGTGGCCGTATTGCCGAAGCCGGACTGGGGCTGACCCTGCTCCGTAGCACAGACGCGCATGACGCCCGCACTATGGCGGAGCGTCTGGACGCGGTGAACCGTCGCCGTCAGGGCGTGGAAGCTGAAATTCTGGACCGCGCTATGGCACAGGCAGCCGAACAGCGGGAAGCAGGCCACCCGGTTATTCTGCTGACTGGCAAAGACTGGCACCCCGGCGTGGTCGGCATTGTGGCTGGCCGCATCAAGGAACAGTTTAACCGCCCTGCGCTAGTGGGTGCGGAACAGGAAGATGGCTCCATTAAAGGCTCCGGGCGCTCTGTGCCGGGGCTTGATCTCGGCACTGTGATTATTGCAGCGCGTCAGGCCGGTTTGCTGACCAGCGGTGGTGGCCACGCCATGGCCGCAGGTTTCTCTCTGCCTGCGGAAAACATTGAGCGCTTCCACACCTTTCTGGATGAACGGCTGGCCGATGCCGCAGTCCTGCCGGATACGGTGGATGTTGCGCTGGATGTCGCACTGTCTGTCTCGGGTGCAACGGTTGAACTCGCGGAAAATCTCGCCATGCTCGCCCCGTTTGGCGCGGGCAATGCTGAGCCGCTCATTGCGGTTTCCAATGCACAAATTATCCGCTCAGACCGGATTGGGCGGGATGGCAACACCTTGCGCCTACTTTTGAAAGGGCAGGATGGTGGCCGCCTGAAAGCCCTGCTGTTCCGTGCGAATGATAATCCACTGGCTATTGGGCTGGAAGACAGCACGCGTCCACCCGTCCATCTGGCGGGCTATCTGCGTTCGGAAACATGGAACGGGCGGACGGACGCGACCTTCTTCATTCAGGATGCTGCACGCGCCTGAAGGCCAGAGCTTACAGCCTGATGATGCTGATATTTTTCCGTCAGACACCAGTGCAGATGGTTGCGCACCGCGGGCCATTCTGCCGCAGTCACGCTATACACGCAGGTATCGCGCAGTGAGCCATCGGGAAGCCGCTGATGGCAGCGCAAAATACCATCCAGCCTAGCCCCCAGCCGCTCAATGGCCCGGCGGCTGCGCTGATTGAGGTAATGCGTGCGGAACTCGACTGCCAGACAGCCCAGCGTTTCAAACGCATAGGAGAGCAGAAGCATCTTGGCTTCCGTATTGACGGGCGTTCTCTGCACACAGGCCGCATACCATGTGGAGCCAATTTCCACGCGCGGGCCGGCCTTATCGATATTCATGAAGGTCGTCATACCGACGATGCGGTTATCCTGCAGGCTGACCACCGTATAAGGCAGCATGGTGCCGCGCTGCTGCAAATCCAGACGGCGCTCAACCTCAGCCAGCATGGCCTCGGGTTTTGGCACCGAGGTGCACCAGACTTTCCATTGCTCTCCATCCTGCACAGCTTGCCGCAGTCCCTCCACATGAGTGAGGGACAGGGGCACAAGCTGGACATGCTGGCCTGTCAGGCCAACAGGAGCGTCGGGGAAGGTACGTCGTGTCGTCATAGGAACTCAGGAGGGCCTTAGCCCTCCTGTGCTGCTCCGCGACGGGCTTCGACTTCTTTCTTCATCGCGGCCTGAACTTTTTCAAAAGCCCGGACTTCAATCTGGCGCACGCGCTCACGCGAGATACCATACTGATGGGCCAGATCTTCCAGCGTAGACGGCTCATCCGTCAGGCGACGTTCCGTAAAGATGTGCCGCTCACGCTCGTTCAAAGAGCTCATGGCGTTGGCAAGCAGGGCTTTACGACCAGAAAGCTCTTCGTTTTCCGCGTAGGTTTCTTCCTGATTGACCTGATCATCCACCAGACGATCCTGCCACTCATTATCCTGATCAGCCCGCATGGGGGCGTTCAGGCTGTGGTCGGGCGCGGCCATACGGCGGTTCATGCTCACCACATCCTGCTCGGACACGCCAAGCGTGGTGGCAATTTTGTTCACCTGTTCGGGCTGAAGGTCACCGTCATCAATCGCCTGCATCTGCCCTTTCAGGCGGCGCAGGTTGAAGAACAGTTTCTTCTGAGCCGCAGTGGTGCCCATTTTAACCAGAGACCAGCTATGCAGAATGTATTCCTGAATGGCCGCACGGATCCACCACATGGCGTAGGTTGCCAGACGGAAGCCCTTGTCCGGGTCAAACCGGCGCACGGCCTGCATCATGCCGATATTGCCCTCACTGATGAGTTCATTCACCGGCAGGCCATAGCCCCGGTAACCCATAGCGATTTTTGCAACCAGCCGCAGGTGAGATGTCACCAGTTTGTGCGCGGCCTTTACATCGCCCTTGTCCTTCCACAAATGGGAAAGACGAAGTTCTTCTTCCGGAGTGAGAAGGGGATATTTACGGATATCCTGAAGATATCTTGAAAGATTATTTTCAGGACCAACATTGATGACAGATGAGACCATCGACTGAGCACTCCTCTTAACTGGAAAGCTCCCTGCAGCGCCTCAGGTTCCGTGAAAATCTGATAAGCGTTGCGTAGAGTTAGGCAAGTTTCCGGTTAACAAGCGGATAAAAATTATGTCCTCTTCCCTCGCCCCCCGAATGGGCAGCGCGAAGGAAAAAACACCCGGTCCGACGGCCTTGCGGACATGTCGGAAAGGACGTTGACGGTGCGCCGGAATTACATTTCTGTCAAGAAAATCCCCGCAAACCCGCAGTTTGCTTAGGGCATGACTGCTTTCTGCCTTTCAGGCGAAGAGGCAGACTCGGAACCGGGCGGAAAGGACTGGCATAGTGCCTTTGACGCATGCAGCCCCGGAAAGTTCCCCGTGGGGCGTTTAAAAACGCATCCGGTTTGATAAAGTCAGGCGATCACCGCTTTCTTTGGATTAAGCCCCAGCGCTTCACCCAGAGCCAGCATATCCTCGGGCATCGGGGCTTCAAACAGCATCTGCTCCCCATTACGAGGGTGAGTAAAACCCAGACGCGCCGCATGCAGGGCCTGCCGGGGGAAATCCAGTGCCGCCGCCCGCGCCGTGGAGGAAAGGGCTTTGGCCGCTGCCGGAATACGCCGCAGATAAACCGGGTCCCCCATCAGCGGGTGACCATTCGCCGCAAAATGCACCCGGATCTGATGCGTGCGGCCTGTTGCCAAGCGGCACTGCACCAACGCCGCGCCCATCTCAAAGGCCTGCAAGGTACGGTAGCGGGTGAGCGCCCATTTGCCACCATGGGTAACAATAGTCATGCGTTTGCGGTCCCGCTTGTCCCGCCCAATGTCACCTTCATACTCGCCTTCCGCTGGCTGCGGGCAGCCCCAGCAAAAGGCCAGATAGGCACGGTCTATCCGTCGGGCGGCAAAATCGGCCGAGAGTGCGAGGTGCGCCTGCTCCGTTTTGGCGGCCACCATCAGGCCGGATGTATCCTTGTCCAGCCGGTGCACGATGCCGGGCCGCCGCTCCCCACCAATGCCTTTCAGACTTTCCCCGCAATGGGCAATCAGGCCATTCACCAGCGTGCCGGTCTCGTTCCCCGGGGCGGGATGCACCACAAGGCCTGCCGGCTTATTGAGCACAATCAGATCCGCATCTTCATACAGAACGTCAAATTCCACGCGCTCGCCTTGCGGCACAGCAGGTGTGGCGGGGGGAATGGTCAGAACATAAGTCATACCCGCCCGCACGGTCTCGGCGGGTTCTGTGATAGGGGCCGCATTGCCTGCCAGATGCCCCTCTTCAATCAGCGCTTTGACGCGCGAGCGGGACAGTGTGCCGGACTGTGCGGCCACAAAGCGATCCACACGGTCTCCGGCATGCTCCTCGGCAGCAACAAAAACCAGAGACGTGCCAGAAAGAGTCCCGGCAGGCGTTGAATCGGGCTGAGGCGTGCCGGTTTGCTTCAAAACTGTTCTACTTTTTTCAGGCGGGACGGAAAGCGCGAGTAAAAGCCTTTTATCCTCTGTGGCGTCAAGAACGCAGCAGTGCAGCTCATGCGGTGCGTATGGTTTTATCATACAGCAACGGATGCTAGGCAGAGAACATGACAGCCCTCCGCCCTTCTGGCCCCTCTCAGCCTTCCGGCACGCCGTCGCTGGCGCAGATCAGAGCCGCCTATCAGGCGTTGCTGGCCCGCCGGCTGAGTATTCTGGCCATTCTGGGCGGCGCTATTTGCCTTTCTGTGCTGCTGGATTTCTCTCTGGGGCCCGCCGGACTTTCCCCCGCACAGCTTATCCATACGCTCCTGCACCCTTCCACTGTGCCTGCCAGCCAGCGGATTATCGTCTGGCAGATCCGTCTGCCTTACGCGCTGATGGCGGTCTGTGTGGGAGCGGCCCTCGGGCTTTCCGGTGCTGAAATGCAGACCATTCTGGCCAATCCGCTGGCCAGTCCATTTACGCTGGGCGTCTCGGCGGCTGCGGCCTTCGGGGCCTCACTTGCCCTCGTATTAGGGCTACATCTTCCGGGGCTGCCTGATACCTGGCTGATTGCGGGTAATGCGTTTGTCTGCGCCATTGGCTCGGTTTTTCTGCTCGATGTGGTCGGGCATTTGCGCCATGCGCGCACGAGCACGGTGGTGCTGTTTGGCATTGCGCTTGTTTTTACGTTTCAGGCGCTGGTGTCCCTCATGCAGTTTATGGCTAGTGAGGATGCGTTGCAGGATCTGGTCTTCTGGACCATGGGCAGCCTGACGCGCACCACATGGCCCAAAGTTGGCTTGCTGGCGGCAATGGGCGCACTTGTCGTGCCATTCTCTTTCCGGGCGGCATGGAGCCTGACCACCCTGCGCATGGGGGAAGAACGCGCCGCCAGTCTGGGTGTGAATGTGCCGCGCGTGCGCCGGGGCGCGTTGTTACGGGTCAGCCTGCTTTCCGCTCTTGCGGTCTCATTTGTTGGTATTATCGGATTTGTGGGGCTGGTGGCACCACATATTGCCCGCAGGCTGCTGGGGGAAGATCATCGCTTTTATCTGCCGGGTAGCATGCTGGCGGGCGCGTTGATTCTCTCACTGTCCTCTGTGACAGCCCGCATGCTGATCCCCGGTGTGATTATTCCTACGGGCATTGTCACGGCACTGGTGGGTATTCCGTTTTTCCTCAGCATCGTATTGCGGCAGCGCGGCTTATCATGACGTCGGCCCCCTCCCCCCAAGCCGGGCTAAGCGCCACACATGTCACGGTGCAGTATGGCAGGCGCATCGTGTTGCAGGACGTGACCGCTGGCCCCTTTAGGCCCGGCTCGGTCTGCGCTCTGCTGGGACCGAATGGCAGCGGCAAATCCACCCTGATGCGTGCCATGGCCGGACTGGTGCCGTCCTCCGCCTGCGTCACGCTAAATGGTGCTGAACTGTCCGGTATGAGCCTGACAGACCGCACTGCGCGCTGCCTGTATCTGCCACAGGCCCTGCCTGCTGCGGTGCATCTCCCGGTTCTGGAAGCCCTGATAGCGGCCCGTAAGACGGCTGACCGTGCCCGCGTTCTTTCGGCCTCTGACGCGCCGGAAGAAGACGCCATTCAGTCCGCGCTGGAAAGCCTCACTCTCTTCGGTATTCCGCAGCTCGCCATGCAGGCCATGGACGAACTCTCCGGCGGTCAGCGGCAACTGGTCGGGCTGGCGCAGGCACTCAGCCGTAAGCCAGACACTCTGCTCCTGGATGAACCCCTCAGCGCGCTGGACCTGCACCACCAGTTTGCCGTGATGGATATTTTGCGTCGGGAAAGTACTGCCCATCAGCTTGTTATCGTGCTGGTCCTGCATGATCTGAACATTGCCCTGAACATGACAGACTTTGTGACGGTGCTGCATGACGGCCAGATGGTTGCCTCCGGCCCACCTGCTGCGGTGCTGACCCCTGACCTGCTGCGCGAAGTTTATCGCGTCCACGCCCGTGTGGAAGAAGGCGCGGACGGCAGGAAGTTTGTCAGCGTGGACGGGATTGCATGAGGCCGTTCCCTCAGGTTCCACAAAACGTATAACGCACCCGCTCACTGGCCTGTGCCGGGCGAGCATAGGCCTCTTTGCCCGGTTGGTCGTCATATGGATGGGTGCAAACGGCGAGCAAGTCTTCAAACGGCGCGAAATCACCCTCTTCCACCGCCGCCTTGATCATAGCTTCCACCAGATGATTGCGGGGGATAAAGGCCGGGTTGACCTGCTTCATGGCGTCTACGCGAGTTGAGACGGAAACTTCCCCCTCCTGCGCCAGACGCTGCCGCCAGCGGCCCAGCCACGCCCCAAACCCAGCGAGGGGCTCTGGCACAGTCTCCCCGTTTATCGCACCCTCGGAGCTAAGGGCGCGGAAGGTCTGTGTGAAGTCCGCTTCCTCCGCCTGCATCGTCTCCAGCAAGCTGCGCAGAAGGGCGGCATCCTCCGGTTGCACTGTGTTCAGCCCCAGCTTGGCCCGCAGACCAGCCAGATAAGTTTCCTGAAAACGTCCTTCAAACGTAGCGAGGGCCTGTTGCGCAACGGGCACGGCCTGTTCTTCATCATCCGCCAGTAACGGCAGGAGCGCTTCTGCCAGACGGGTCAGGTTCCACAGGGCCATACTAGGCTGATTGCCATACGCGTAGCGCCCGCGTTCATCAATAAAGCTGAACACCGTAGAGGTGTCATACTGCTCCATGAAGGCGCAGGGTCCGTAATCAATCGTCTCGCCAGAGATAGCCATGTTGTCGGTATTCATCACGCCGTGAATGAAGCCTTTGAGCATCCACTGCGCGACCAGATCAGCCTGTGCCGCAATCACCTGCTCCAGCAGAGACAGATAAGGAGCCGGAGTCTGGGCTGCATCGGGATAATGGCGGGCTATGGCGTAATCAGCCAGTAGCCGCAGACCCGTAAGGTCCTGACGCGCCGCAAAAAACTGGAACGTCCCTACCCGGATGTGGCTAGCGGCCACGCGGGTCATCACAGCCCCCGGCAGAGGGGTTTCACGCATGACCTGCTCGCCGGTCACGACTGCGGCCAGAGCGCGGGTTGTGGGGATCCCCATCGCGGCCATGGCCTCGCTCACCACATATTCCCGCAGCACGGGGCCGAGTGCGGCGCGCCCGTCTCCCCGGCGCGAATAGGCGGTGCGGCCAGAGCCTTTCAGCTGAATTTCACGTACGTGCCCGCTGGCGTCCGTCACATCCCCCAGCAGCAACGCCCGGCCATCCCCCAACTGCGGCACAAAATGCCCGAACTGATGCCCGGCATAGGCCAGCGCAAGCGGCTGCACACCGGGCGGCATATGAGAACCGGAGAGCATGGCAACACCTTCCGGCCCGGAAAGCCAGACGGGGTCCAGCCCCAGAGATTTGGCCAGAGGAACATTCAGTTTGATCAGTTGAGGCGCTGCAACCGGCGAGAGAGCTGCGGAGGCATAAAAATGGTCAAGCAACTGGCTGTAGGTTTGCCGCAGGGAAAAGGAGGTCATGCAAAGGCCCTTCATGGTCACAGCCAGTGGGGAAAAATCCGGGTCGGGCGCGCAGGAAACAGCCAGACCGCAAGCGTGAAGCTGATATGGGGACGATGGCCCTGCTCTGGCAACACACTTATGATCATGTTATTTAACCGCCACCATCGCAACAAACCCTGTCAATGCAGGCACAGACACACTGCACAGCAGGCCGCGGAGACGCCAGACGTTATGAGCACCCCTACCAAGACCGCTTTCCAGATTACGCCAAAAGCCGACCGGGTCTCCCCGGAAGAGCGGGCCGCCCTGCTTGCCAACCCCGGTTTTGGCCGCGTCTTTTCCGAACATATGGCCGTTGTCACCTACACGGAAGGCAAGGGCTGGCACACGCCGCAAATCCTGCCGCGCGGGCCGCTGACGCTGGACCCGGCTGCCTCTGTCCTGCACTACGCGCAGGAAATTTTTGAAGGCATGAAGGCTTACCGCGCCCCCAATGGTGAAGCCCTGCTGTTCCGCCCGGATGCCAACGCCCGCCGCTTCCGCCATTCTGCTGAACGTATGGCCATGGCACAGGTGCCGGAAGAGCTGTTTCTGGATGCCGTGACGCAGCTCGTCACCATCGACAAGGACTGGATTCCGGCGGCTGACGTTGGCACGCTGTATATCCGCCCCTTCATGATTGCGACGGAAGCTGCTCTGGGTGTGAAACCTGCTTCTGAGTTCAAATTTCTGGTGATTGCCTGCGCAGCCGGGGAATATTTCTCCAAGGATGCCGGCCCGGTGAGCGTGTGGGTGGAAGAACGCACGGTACGCGCCTCCCGCGGTGGCACGGGTGAAGCCAAATGCGGTGGCAACTATGCAGCCAGCCTCACAGCCCAGATGGAAGCCAAGGAAAATGGCTGCCATCAGGTGCTGTTCCTGGATGCGGTTGAACGCAAATGGATTGAGGAAATGGGTGGTATGAACATCGTGATGGTGTTTGATGACGGCACCATCCTCACGCCCCCGCTGGAAGGCACCATTCTGCGCGGCATTACGCGGGATTCCCTGCTGACGCTGGCGCGGGACAAAGGCCTGACGGTGCGTGAAGAACCCTATGCGATTGACCAGCTTTACGCCGATGCCAAATCCGGCCACCTGAAAGAAGTCTTTGCCTGTGGCACGGCTGCGGTTGTGACACCCATCGGCACGCTGAAAAGCGCTGAAGGCACCTGCGTGATCAATGAGGGCAAAACCGGCGAGGTCACCACGGCCCTTCGTAAAGCCCTGTGCGACATCCAGTATGGCCGCGCGGATGACGCGCATGACTGGGTGAAGCAGGTTTCCTGAATTTCCGCTTCTTAACTGCGCGTTTTTTAATCCCGCCCGGTACGTTTTGTCCGGGCGGGATTTTTTATGAGGGCGCGTCCTTCACTCTCTCCACTCGTCTCGGAACGAACGGGCATCCCTGTCCAGATTTTGCCACATAAAGCGAGCAACCTTTCAATAAGTCCAGCAGTTCCCACTCACGGGACATCGTGAGGATGTCATGCGACTTGTCAGTGCAATCAACAGGTTTGGCTGGGGTCAGCGAGACGACACGCTCGCAGAGGCGTCGCTCCATGACTGGCTTTCACGTCAGTTAGGCCAGCCTGATACAGCGGTCTTTAGAAATGTTGGGCCATGTTCGGAGGGTCTCATTGCCCTGCGGGAACAGCGCCGCACCAAAATGCAGGGCGACCCGCTGGTCACTCCAATTTTTCAGGCAGAAGTCGCCGCTCAACTGGATAACCTGCTTCTGACGGAACAGCCTTTCCGGGAACGGCTGGCGTGGTTCTGGCTCAACCATTTTACGGTCAGCCTTCGTCAGGGCAGCACAAAAGCCGTGCTTGGCGCGTATATGCGTGAAGCAATCCGCCCACATGTCACCAGCCGCTTTTCGGATATGTTGCTTGCCGTCATGCGGCACCCCGCCATGCTGATGTATCTGGACAATGCGTCTTCCATTGGTCCCAACAGTCCGGCGGGGCGCAAAAGCCATCATGGCCTGAACGAAAATCTCGCCCGGGAATGTCTGGAGCTGCACACGGTCTCTCCTGCCGCAGGCTATAGCCAGACTGACGTGACATCCTTCGCCGCGATCCTGACGGGCTGGAGTATCGACATGAAAGCCGAACAGCCCGGCTTTGTATTTCGGGAAAAAGCGCATGAACCGGGTGAGAAAACCGTCATGGGCCAGACATTTCCCGAAGGCGAGGACGGCGGCTTACAGGCTTTGCATTTTCTGGGCACTCATCCTGCAACGTACCGACATATAGCCACCCAGATGGTCGGACACTTTATTTCTGATACGCCTGCGCAGCAGGATATCAGCCACATTGCCGCGGTGCTCCAGAGCAGTGAAGGAGACCTGCGGGAAGCGTCTCTGGCTCTTGCAACGCTGCACGATGCCAACCGGACAGGCAGCAAATTCCGCTCCCCCATGGACTATGCCACCGCCGTTCTCCGCGCCCTCTCATTCGGCGGAGAACCCAGTCAGCCAGCCGATCCGCATTCTCCCGCGCATGTGCTTTACGCAGCCTTTGCCTCTCTCGGCCAACCGTTATGGAAAGCCCCGTTACCCAATGGCTGGAGTGACAACGCGGCAGAATGGAGCGCGCCTGCGGACATGCTGGCCCGTACGGACTGGGCATGGAGAATGGCCGCCCATGCCCGGAATGCAGACCCAATGGAGATTGCCCATATCGCCCTTGGCCAGGCGCTGCGCCCCCGGACAGAACTTGCCATGCATCACGCTGGTTCCCGTCAGGACGCGCTGGCCCTGCTTTTTTCTTCACCCGAATTCCAGAGGCGTTGACCCATGATGATCCATCGTCGCACTGCCCTGCTGGGTCTGGCTGCAAGCTGGACACTCGGGCGTTCCTCTCTTGCTTTTGCCGGTCCTGCCGGTGGGCCGGACGACCCACGCCTTGTGGTTATTCTTCTTCGCGGCGCACTGGATGGCCTCTCGGCTGTCACACCGTATGGAGATGCTGACCTCAAAACACATCGGCGGGACCTTGTTCTTCCTGAACCCGGGCAGGAGGGTGGCCTTCTGGATCTTGGGGGGTTTTATGGGCTGCATCCTTCTCTTCAGACACTTCACACCCTTTATCGCGAAGGACAGATGCTGCCTGTCTACGCCGTAGCTGGGCATTATCGCAGCCGCTCCCATTTTGAAGCACAGGACTATCTGGAAAGCGGTGCAGATAACCGCCTGAGCAGCGGCTGGCTGAACCGCGCTGTTGCAAGCCTTCAGGGTAAAACAAACAGGCCTGATGGATATGGGCTGGCCATGGGGCTGACTATTCCTCTTCTGTTACGTGGAACGGCCCGGGTTGGAAGTTATGCGCCAGCAGGAAGCCAGCACCCCAGCGAAGATCTTTATCATCAGATTTCTGCTCTGAACGCTTCCGACCCGGTTACAGGACCTGCTTTCAAAAATGCTCTCAGAGCACGTGGCTTTTCAGACGCGGCCATGACGGGGATGCCAACATCTTCCTCGCTCGACAAGCTCCACAAACCCGACGCCTTTACCCAGCTTTCAACGGCCGCAGGACAGATGCTGTCCACCCTTCATGGCCCTCGGATTGCCGCCCTGGAAATCGGGGGATGGGATACGCATGCGGCGCAGCTTGGCCGTTTGGGAAGCCCTCTTGCCCAGCTGGATCGCGGGATTAATGCGTTGCATCAAAGTCTGGGGGAGAACTGGAAACATACGGTCGTGCTTGCCATGACAGAATTTGGCAGAACCGTACGAATGAACGGAACAGGTGGCACGGACCATGGCACCGGCACAGTCACCTTTCTGGCCGGAGGGGCCGTCGCGGGCGGCAAGGTTGGAGGAACATGGCCGGGCCTGCGCCCCAGCCAGCTTTTTGAAAACAGGGACCTCAGCCCCACAACAGACCTGCGCGCCGTTGCGGCAGGTGTTCTCTGCGATCATCTCCACCTGTCCCCACAGGCCATTGCAACGGTGTTCCCCGGCCCGAGAACAGAGCCCATGAAAGGCCTGATTGCCTCGGCCTGAAGGGGCTTCTTTCAGATGACTGATCCGAAGCTGGCTCAGGGCGTCATGCGAACCCTGAGGCTGGAGAAAACTTTTCATAAACCACTACCTTGCAATAAATGGTTCTGGTTTGTATTGAATAGCTATCGACAGCCACCAGCGAGTCGTCTGCGTCTGCCAAACGCCGGCAGCAGGCCCCTCCGGAACAGGAAAAACCGTGGAACCCAACCTTGTTCAGTTCAAGAAAGGCGTGCTGGAGCTGTGTGTGCTTGCCCTTCTCTCCCGGGCGGACTCATACGGTTATGACATTGCCAGCCGCTTGTCTGAGGCCATTGATATGGGGGAAGGCACCATCTATCCGCTCATGCGGCGGATGCAGAAAGATGGTCTTGTCTCAACCTATTTTGTGGAATCATCCTCAGGGCCGCCCCGTAAATATTATGCGCTGACAGAACATGGCCGCCAGAGCCTGAACAGCCAGCGCACGGCGTGGACTGCCTTCACAAAAGCCGTCCACGCCATTCTGGGGTCTGACGACACAGCACCCGCCGCTTCCACCGAACCCTCTCCTCCCCCCACCACTCTGACGGTGCAGAAAACCGTAAGGAACACAAAGGCATGAACAGCAGACAGATGTTCCTGGACCAGTTGCGCGCAGGATTGAAAGGCCTGCCGCGCTCTGTTGTTGAGGATATTCTTGCCGAATATACCGCGCATTTTGACGAAGGTCGTGCTGCCGGTCGTTCTGACGGTGAGATTGCCGCAGCACTAGGTGACCCGGGCCGGCTGGCGCGGGAAGTCCGGGCCGAAACCGGGGTGCGGCGGTGGGAAGATGAACGGAGCCTGAGCAACGCGCTGGGCGCGATTGTGGGTATCCTTGGGCTCGCAGCACTCGATCTTCTGGTCGTCCTCCCTGTGCTGATGACGATAGGCTCCGTGGACCTCGCGTTTTTCATTGTGGGGATCTGCATCTGTCTGGCAGGCAGCCTGATGCTGCCTTTCGCGCTGATTAACATACTGCCGGGGTTTGATGGAGACTGGCTTCAGGGCCTGCTGATCAGCCTTGGCATGGCCAGTGGCGGGGCTTCGATTGTGGCGGTGTGTGCCCTGTTTACCATCGGCACGCTTAATCTGCTCATCCGCTATGGCCGCGCCCATTACCGCCTGATTGCCAAAGCCAATCCCTCCTGATCCGCCTGCTCTTCAAGGAATTTCATCATGATCCGTGGCATTACAATGATCGCGCTGGGTGGCGCAGCCCTTTCCGCTCTTTGCTTTGGTGCGGCAGCATCCCGCGGGCCGGTCCTCTTCCCGGCAACAAAATGGACCGTTGACTGGACGGACACCGGAGCCGCAGGCCCAACCCAGACGCGCACGCTGGACTGGCAGGGCAGCAACGCCCTGACCCTCAATCTTCCTGCTCAGATTATCTACAAGCAGGGAGACAAACCCGGCATAACCGTCAGTGGGTCGGAAAAACTGGTAGAGCGTGTCACCCTGAAGGATAACACGCTGGATATGGCAGAAAATAAAAGTCACCATGTCCATTGGCGGAGTAGTTCACTGATCGTCACCATTACGGCCCCGGCTCTGAATACACTCACACTGAACGGGTTTGGCTCTCTGGATTTGCAGAATTACCAGCAGCCGCATCTGGACCTCACCATCAATGGGGCTGCCAGCGTGAAAGCCCATGGCCATACAGACAGTCTCAAACTGGTCATTGATGGTGCAGCCTCTGTCAATCTGTCCGACATGACGCTCTCTGACCTTGATCTCTCCATGGACGGGGCCGGGTCTGTCAAAGCCGGACCGACGGGGCGCGTTAAAGTATCCATAGATGGGGCGGGGTCCGTAAAACTCACCAACACGCCGCAATCTCTGACACAGCAGGTCGACGGGATTGGCTCGGTCTCACTCCCGCACGCCACAGCAAAACCTGCGTCCAAAACCGCTCCGCAGTCCAATAAGGACAGTGACGGCGGGGAGAATGAAGATTTGTCTTTCTAAGAACAGAAGGCATCTGTGCATCACGACGCAACAGGCTGGCACCCGGTGTCAGCCTGTTTTTTTATGGCCTGTGGGTTCAGACAGACTTTGAGAGCAGGTTGATCACCAGCACCCCGGCCATGATCAGCGCAATACCTGCAAGAGCTGGCAGGTCCAGTGACTGTTTGAAAACCGTCGCGCCGATAAGGGACACCAGCACGATCCCTACACCGGACCAGATGGCATAAACCACCCCGACCGGAATGGTCTTAATGGGGAGGGACAGAAAATAGAACGCCACCCCATATCCCAGCAGACTGATGATACCGGGCAGGCGTTTTTCAAAACCATGCGACGCGGTCAGGCAGGAGGTTGCAAACACCTCGGCAACAATGGCAACTGCCAGATAGAGATAAGGTTTACCGGGCACGCGTGACCTCACCAGACAAAGAAGAAAAAGCGCACAACGCGCCGTGCGAACCCTGCCAGACAGCAGGGAAAACAGGCAAGAGCATAGCCTGAAAGGAATGCGCCTCTCACGGCGTGTTCAGCTTCCTGTCAGGTTCAGGCTCTATGCAGGAGTTCCTCCTCGCCTGGCGCGTACCATGCCAGAGGGAAAAACCATGTTCAGACCAGGGTGTATGGTAGTTGATGAAGCCCTCTCGCTGTTGCTTAGTTTTGCTGATGGCACTCAGCATTCCGTATCCGGCCTTTGCTCAGAGTGTTTCCTCCTCACTCAGCGCGGACACATCCCCACGTGACCGCCTCTCCTTCCCCGATGCCCTTGCCATGGCATGGGCGCAGGACCCGCTCCGTTCGGAACTAGGCACCAACCGCCGCTCTGCCGAATCCCGGGCCAGAGCTGCCGGAAGCTGGTTTGCCGGCGGCCCGTCCCTCTCCGGTTCCTATTTTGATGACCACGCCGTAGGCTCCAACCTTGGCTATACAACTTATGAAGGCGGCGTGAGTGTACCGCTTTGGCTGCCGGGGCAAGGCAACGCCACCCGTAAGCTGGCCCGTGCTGATGCAGAGGCCGCCGCTGAACGGAGCAGTGCTGAGCATATGGCTCTTGCCGTCCGCCTTCTGGATGCGTCCGCCGCCGTCCTGTTGGCGCACAAACGCGTCGCCACCACGCAGGCACTGTCCAGCGCTGCCGCACGCCTGAGTGCCAATGTCGCCCGCGCAGCCCACACGGGCGAGATGACACAGGCCGACCAGCAGATGGCGGAAGCCGCCCTCGCCTCTGCCCAGACGGACGCTGCCATGGCGCAGGAAGAAGCCCAGACGGCTACCGCCGGACTGGTCGCCTTGCTAGGGTCTCCGGTGGCGCCCGACCTTCTGGCCTTTTCCGCACCACAAAGCGCTGAGCAGAAACTTGTGGCCCACACAGTGGAAGACAATGACCCGCGAATACGGACAGCGCAGAAAGAAACCGCCGCTGCCCGTGCCGATCTGGTTCTGGCCCGTCGTTCCTTCATGCCCAACCCGGAGATTGGCGTCGGGGCGATTCATGAAAAACAATATGGCAGCCCGTGGGATAACCGGGTGGGGGTGAACTTCACCATGCCTCTGCCCAGTGCCGTGCATAATGCGCCCCTGCTGGCCGAAGCCCGCAACCGCGTGGCAGCCGCAGAAACGCAGGAGACGCTGGCCCGCCGCATGGTGCGGCAGGAACTGGTGCAAATCCGCGCTCGCCTCGCATCCGCCTCTGCGGCGCTCAAAAGTGCACAGACCGCCGCCCAGCAACTGGACCGCCGCGCGGATCTGATGGAACGCTCATGGAAGTTGCAGGAAAACTCGCTGGATGATGCGCTCCGAGCAAGACAGGCGGCCTATACAGCTGATCTGGTGAGAGATCGGGCGGAAATCCTCTGGCACAGCGCCATTCTTCGCGCCCTGATTGCAGCCGGCGCGATACCCGGGCTTGAGCAAACCCCTTCCGCACTGCCCCGGCAACCTTCCGCACTGGTTGTGCCTACAACAGCAGAAACCGACAGCATGAATGATGCCGCCCCTCCGCACACACGGCAACCGGGGGAAGCGCTCCGTATCCCGGAGATGGTCTCCTCTCCCCGCAGCAGTGGCGCACCAATGCCATGAGCAGGCATCCGCATACTCCCCGCACCCATGTTCCTGCCACAAGAACATCCCTGTTTTACAGCAGATCCTTTTTTCAAAAACCGAAATTTTTACACATGAAATTTCTTGCTGCTGTTCTGCTCGGCCTGACAGTTGTTCCCGTGCCTGCTCTGGCAGAAGGCACACCTCTGCCGCCCCTCACCCTCTCTGCTGAGGCCATCAGGAACGAGGGGATTCATATAGCCCCTGTCACGCAGGGCACGCTGGCGCATATGCTGCCCGCCATGGCCCGTGTGCTGCCGGATACAACGCGCACCGTCACGCTTCATACCGCAGGCGATGGGAAAGTGCTTTCTGTGCTCGTATTGCCGGGGCAGACGGTAAAAGCGGGCCAGCCTTTGCTGACGTATCAGAACCACACACTGCATCTGGCCCGCCTGCAGAACGCCCAGACACGGGCCGCCCTTGCCGCCGCCAGCGCAGACCGCGCCAATGCTGCGGCGGCGTATGATCGGGCGCGCGCACTGGCTGGCACGACCGTCTCTATTGGGGAAATGCGCCGCCGGCTGGCTGTGCTGAAAGAAACACAGAACACCGTTGCGACCCATGAAGCGGAACTGGGCGTGCTGGCCCACCGCCTGCAGGAAGAATACACCTCGCCTACGGAAACACATGGTTCGGATGAAACCTCGACCATCATTTCCCCTCTGGATGGAACAGTCACGCAGGTTGAGACAGCAGTCGCTGCGGATGTCGCCCCACCCGTGCCGCTGCTGACTGTCAGTGACACCGCCCATGTCTGGGTTGTTTCAGACGTGCCTCCACAGGATGCGCAACGCATTGTGCCGGGCGGCAGACAGGAGACCTTTTTCGCACCCTCAGGTGACACACTACAGTCCCCGCCCCTGCTCTCCACCATTGAAACCATTGATACCGCGACCGACCCGACAAGCGGGCTGGTGCGGGTCCTCAGCCGCGTTGCCAATCCTGCCGGACAGTTGCGCCCCGGAACAATGCTGAACAGCCTTTTGCAAACGACACAGACAGGCTCCGGCCTTATTGTGCCGGCGCAGGCTGTTCAGACTCTTGGAGACCAGACTGTCGTTTTTGTGCAAACCGCGCCAGACCATTTTCAGCCGACCCCCGTGCGCATCGGCATGGAGGAAAATGACAAAACTCTTATTCTCTCAGGCCTGAAAAATGGCGATCAGATTGTAAGTGATGGCAGTCTGGCGCTGAAAGCCATGGTGCTTCTGCCCGGTATGGATGCGGACTAAGCCCGTGCGAACATTTTTTGAAAAACTGAATCAGGCCCGCTTTCTGCTGCTGGCCTTTCTGGTTCTGCTCATGGCGGGAGGCTGTGTCGTTTTGTCGGGCCTGCCGGTGGAGGCTGTGCCGGACATCTCCCCTCAACAGGTTCTGGTCTCTGCCGTAGCGCCCGGTCTGGCGACGGAAGAAGTTGAAAAACTGATTACCTTTCCTGTGGAAAGCAGCATGGCGGGTATTCCGGGCGTGAAGGATTTACGCTCAGTCTCCCGCTCCGGGGTCTCGGTTGTTTATGTTCAGTTTGAGGATGGCTCCGACATCAATCTGGACCGCACCCGTGTGAACGAACGCATGGCGCAGGCCCGCACGCTGCTGAGCGTGCCCGGTGTCACCCTGAACATGGGACCGCTAACCACCGGCATGGGGGAAATTTTCCAGTTCCAACTCAAAGGCCCTGGCCTGTCACTGATGGACCTTAACCGCCTGATGAACTGGACCGTATCCCCGCAACTCAAGCTGGTGCCGGGTGTAGCGGAGGTCAATATTGGCGGCGGTGCTGAAGAAACGTGGGAGGTCACGCTCGACCCTACCCGTCTGCTCGCTTATGGCCTCTCCGTAGGCGATGTATATCGCGCCATAGATACCAGCAACGCGGCTGCGGGCGGCGGCTGGATTGAGCATCATGCCGAACAGCAGGTTGTCGCCGGACGTGGACTTCTGCGCTCCCTTAAGGATTTTGGGGCGATTACCGTCAAAACCGGACCGGGAGGCACCGCCATACGCCTGCGGGATCTGGGCCGCATTAACACAGGACCACGCACCCGTCTGGGAGCCGTGACGCGTGACGGAAAAGGGGAAATCGTCACCGGCGTTGTGATGATGGAAAAAGGCGCAAGTTCCGATGCCACGCTGGCGGGCATCCGGGCGGCTTTGCCTGCCATCACGCAATCCCTCCCTGCGGGTGTAACGCTGGCCCCTTATTACAACCGCGCCATGCTCACCAACCGCACCATTGCGACGGTGCGGGAAAATCTTCTTATTGGCGCAGCACTTGTTGTGGCCGTGCTGCTTGCGGTTATTGGCAATTTGCGGGCATCGCTGCTGATTGCGTCCGTTATTCCATTCGCGCTGGTCTGCGCCATGACGGGCATGCAGGTATTTGGCATTTCTGCCAATCTGCTCAGTCTGGGCGCCATTGATTTCGGCATGATTGTGGATAGCTCTCTGGTGGTCGTGGAGCATGTCCTCAGCCGTCGGCTGAAGGAACCAAATCTGCCATTTGGAACATTGGTGCGTTCTTCCGCAGAACAGATTGTCCGGCCAGTCAGTTTTGCCATTCTGGTCATCATCATGGTCTATCTGCCTGTGCTGACGCTGGAAGGCATTGAGGGCCGGATGTTCCGACCCATGGCGCAAACCGTCATCATGGCGCTGGCGGCCTCCCTCCTCTACTGTCTGGTATGGATCCCCATCCTGTGCGTTTCCGTGCTGCGGAACACGCATGTGCCGCATGAAACCCGGCTGATGGCATGGTTACGCAGGCATTATCTGCCCCTCTTCTCACGCTGTGTGCGCAGGCCGCGGCTGCTTGTTGGCGGCAGTCTTGGCGTATGCCTTCTGGCCGCCGGTCTGGCCATGCCACTGGGCAGCGAGTTTGTGCCCCAGCTGGAAGAAGGCGCGCTGACGCTTACAGCCACGCGACTGCCCAGCACCGCACTGCAAACCGTTCTGGGGTCCGTCCGGCAACAGGAACGGCTGATCAAAAGCTTTCCGGAAGTAGAGACAGTCGTCAGCAACACCGGCACAGGCGCGATCCCGACGGACCCGATGGGACAGAACGAAACCGACAGCTTTATTTTGCTTAAGGAACCTCGTACCGGGCGCTCTCAGGCAGAGCTGGTCGCCGCCATGAACAAGACCCTACAGGAGAACCTGCCCGATGCCCTCTATTCCTGGAGCCAGCCTGTGCAGATGCGGATGGATGATCTGCTCTCCGGCGTGCGCACCCAGATCGCCGTGTCTGTTTACGGGGATGATCTGCCAACGCTCTCCCGCCTGAGCGAGCAGGTTGTTAAAGCCCTCAACAGTGTGCGGGGGGCTGCTGATGTGATGGCAGCGGATGAGGGCACAATTCCGTTCCTGCATATCGACGTCAACCGGGAAAACGCAGGCCGACTGAACGTGCGCGTGCAGGATATTCTGGATCTGGTGGAAGCCATCGGGGGCCATATCGGGCGACCTACAACGGCCAACAATGCCATTATCGCCACACAGGCCCAGCTGGACCCGGCACAAACACGTACCCTTGCCGCAATTGGTGCCCTGCGCGTGCCACAGGCGGACGGGCGCGGGACTGTCCTGCTCTCTCAGGTCGCGGATATTCGGCAGCAGGATGCTCCGCCACGCATTAGCCGGGACGGCATCCGTCGACGTGTGATCATTCAGGCCAATGTGCGCGGCCGGGATCTGGCTTCTTACGTCACCGAAGCCCAGAAGGCTGTGCAACGCACCGTCACCCTCCCGCATGGCTATACTATCCGCTGGGATGGACAGTTCCGAAACCTTCAGTCTGCCTCAAAAAGGCTGGGTATTGTTGTGCCTGTCGCCCTCACGCTGATTTTCCTGCTGCTCGTTGCGGCCCTTGGCACCGTGCGACTGGCCCTTCTGGTGTTCTGCAATCTGCCTCTGGCCGCCTCTGGGGGGATTTTTGCGCTGGTACTGCGCGGGCTTCCCTTCAGCATTTCTGCCGGTATCGGGTTTATTGCGCTCTTTGGCGTCGCGGTGCTGAATGGCGTGGTGCTGGTCAGCACCGCCGAGCAGATCCGCCGCCGGGGCGTGGGGGCGGCCCGCGCCGGATTCACAGCCGCCAGAGAACGCTTCCGGCCTGTCATGGCCACGGCCCTCGTCGCCAGTCTGGGCTTTTTCCCCATGGCGTTTTCCGCCTCTGCCGGGGCGGAAGTGGAGCGCCCGCTGGCCAGTGTGGTGATTGGCGGGCTGGTAACCTCCACCCTGCTCACATTGTTTGTTTTGCCTCTGCTCTATGCGCGTTTTATGAAACAGAAGACCCGCCCAAAAGAGGACACTGAGCCGCATGCGTATCCTGATTATGGAAGATGAACCCCATCTTGGTGCTGCCGTGCAGGAACGGGTAAGGCAGGCGGGACATACGGTGGACTGGTTTACCACGCTGGAAGATGGCCGCGCCGCTCTGGCGACTGTGCAGTATGATGTGCTGCTGCTTGACCTTGGTCTGCCTGATGGCAGCGGCCGCACCCTGCTGCGGGAAATCCGCCAGAGCAGCTCCCCTCTGGCCGTGCTGATTACCACGGCGGAAGATCAGGTGAGCGACCGCATTGCCGGTTTGTCCGACGGGGCCGATGATTATCTGGCCAAACCATATGATCTGGATGAACTGGTCGCCCGGATTGCCGCCGTGGGCCGCCGCTACCGCCCGCTGGTCGATAACCGGCTGAAAGTGGGCGATATCGACATTGATCTGGAACGCTTGCGCCTGACGCGGGACGGACAGGTGATTGACCTGACAGCGCGGGAATGGGCACTGGTAGAGCTGCTGGCCCGCCGCCCGGGTGCAATCTGCTCGCGTGAGCGGATAGAAGATGCGCTGTATAATCTGGGAGAAGAAGTTGGCAGTAATACCATAGAAGTCTTCGTCAGCCGCGTACGCAAAAAACTGGGCGCGGACATTATCCGCACCGTACGCGGACGCGGCTACTGCCTTGAGCAACCAGCAGCTTCATGACCTCGTCCCCGGACAAACCTGTACGCCCCTGGCGGCTGGCAACGCGGCTGATCCGTGGGGTAACGGGGGTGGTGATTGGTTGTCTTGCGATTGTCACTCTGATGACAGCCGGCTTTACAAAATACGAGATTACAGAACGCCTGGATGACTCCCTGCAGGAAGTAGGAGAGCGGCTGCAATTTGCCGTTCTGGCCCTGAACCAGCAGGGGCCGGGGCATGATGTGGCGCATCTGTCCGATATCAAACCCACATCGCTGGCCTATCAGATTACGGATACCGCAGGCCATGTCCTGCTACGATCTTCCAATGCACCCGCAGTCCGTTTTTCCGTACCGCTTTCCAGCGGGTTTTACATGCTGCCGCAGTTCCGTGTGTATGTAACACCCGCTGCGCAGGTGGACCGCTTTATTCTGGTGGGGGAACCCCGCCTGCATCGCACACAGGCCACAAATAAAGCCATTCTGATTGCCGTGCTGCCCATTATTGGCTCGGTGCCCTGCATCTGGCTTCTGGTCATCTGGATTGTGCGCCGGGGGCTGCGGCCGCTGGTCCGCCTGCAGGATGAAATCCGGGAACGAGGCAGCGGCAACCTCAAACCGGTGCCGGAACTAGCTTTGCCAGTTGAACTCTCCACCATTCAGGTCGCCGTCAATTCTCTTTTAGAGCGTTTACAAAAAGCGCTTTCTGCAGAACGCGCTTTTGCCGCCAATGCGGCGCATGAACTCCGCAACCCGATTGCCGCCCTGCTGGCACAGGCGCAGATGCTGCGTTCCACAGCCTTACGCAAACCCTCTGGCGCTGCCAATGCAAACCCAGAAAGTGATGCTGCTCAGGATGCTGCAAATACCAGGCAACGGCTGGATGCACTCATCAGCCAGATCCATCGCCTGAGCCGAACAGTTGAAAAACTGCTGCAACTATCACGCGCTGTTGCAGGCACGGCGTTGCGGCGAGATCAGTTTGACCTGCTTCCCGTGCTGCATGTAGTAGCGGATGAACTGGACCGGCCTGACCACGCCTGCCCACGCATTGTGATTGAAACGGGTGACCTGACACAGCTGGATGTTCTGGGGGATCTGGATGCAGCAGGCATCCTGTTCCGCAATCTGCTGGAAAATGCTTTACGCCATAACCCGCAGGGGTCTGCCGTGCAGGTGCATGTCACCGCCAGCTCCGCTCTTCCGGCGTGCTGTGTGGCTGACACCTCGGCTGCTGATCAGGCACAAGCCTATGAACACAGCGCCTGCGTCACGATTCAAAACACCTGCCCGCCTCTCGGCCCGGATCTGCTCAATCGTCTGACGGACCCGTTTGTGCGCGGCAATCCCAGCACGGAAGGCAGCGGGCTGGGGCTGGCCATTGCACGGACAATCGCCCGGCAAATGGCCATTCGGATGGACTTATTTTCTCCCATCCCCGGACAGAACGATGGGTTTATGGTGCAACTGACATTCCAGAAAGCCCCTCCCCGCGCCTGACAGAAAGGCCTCTAGCCAATCCGTTCCAGGCCGCCCATGTAAGGCCGCAGGACGTCTGGCACCGTGATGGAACCATCTTCATTCTGACCGTTTTCCATCACTGCAATCAACGTACGCCCGACTGCCAGACCAGAACCGTTCAGCGTGTGCACAAACACCGGCGCACCACCGCCCTGCGGGCGGAAACGGGCATTCATGCGGCGTGCCTGAAAATCGCGCGTGTTGGAGCAGGACGAAATTTCACGCCATGCTGCCTGACCCGGCAGCCATGCTTCCAGATCAAACGTCTTAGCGGCCCCAAACCCGGTATCGCCCGCACACAGCAGCACCCGGCGATACGGCACGCCCAGCTTTTCCAGAATTTTTTCAGCACAGCGCGTCATGCGCTCATGCTCTGCTTCACTCTCTTCGGGCGTGGTGACGGACACCATTTCCACTTTTTCAAACTGGTGCTGGCGCAGCATGCCGCGCACGTCACGCCCGGCAGACCCGGCCTCACTGCGGAAGCACTGGCTCAGCGCCGTCATCCGGCGGGGCAGCGTGAGAGCATCCAGAATGTCGCCCGTGACAGAGGCCGTCAGCGGGACTTCTGCCGTGGGGATCAGCCAGCGGCCATCTTCTGTGCGGAAAGACTGATCGGCAAACTTGGGCAGCTTATCCGTGCCATACATGGCAGCATCATTCACCAGCACCGGCACCTGTGTTTCTTCGTAGCCGTTCTCATCCGTATGCTGATCCAGCATGAACTGGCCCAGTGCACGGGCCATACGAGCCAGTGCACCACGCAGCACCACAAACCGGGCACCGGAAAGTTTGGAGGCCATGGCAAAGTCCATCAGGCCCAGCGCTTCCCCCAGCTCAAAATGCTGGCGTGCCGTAAAGCTGAACTCACGCGGCGTGCCCCAGACATGCTGGACCACATTCGCCGTTTCATCCGGGCCTTCAGGCACGGAGGGGTCAAGCCGGTTGGGCAGGCTGGCCAGAATTTCAGCGCTCTGGCCTTCCAGATCGGCCACACGCCGTTCCAGTATTTCCATCTCGGCACGGATCTCAATGCCTTCGGCTTCCAGCGCGCTGCTATCACCACCGGTGCGCTTCATACCGCCAATTTCACGCGCCAGCGCCTTCCGGCGGGCCTGTTTTTCCTGCAGGGCCGTCTGCGCCTGACGCCGTTCTTCATCCCATGAGACAAGCTTCTGCGCGACAGGGTCGATCCCGCGGCGGGCGAGATCGGCATCAAAAGCGGCAGGGTCTGCGCGCAGAGCGCGGATATCATGCATGGATCAGGAAGCCTCTTCCTCTGGAGTGGTCTCTTCGGACAGCGGGTCCGGCCTGGTCTTAGGTTCAACAAGCCGGGCTGCCACAATGGAAATTTCGTAAAGAAGGACAAGCGGCACCGCCAGCCCTATCTGGGTAATCACATCCGGCGGCATCAGAATGGCGGCGATGACAAACGCCCCCACAATGGCATACCGACGAAAGCGCTTGAGCATATCGGCGGTCACAATCCCCACCCGCGCCAGCAGGGTGAGCACCACCGGCAGTTCAAACGCGACCCCAAACGCCATGATCAGCTTCATGACCAGTGAGAGATATTCAGACACCTTGGCCTGAAGCTCAATCTGCACGCCGCCAGAACTGCCCGGTGTCTGGAAGGACAGGAAGAACCGCCATGCGATGGGGAAAATGAAGTAATACGCCAGCGCCGCACCCAGCAGGAACAGGATGGGCGTTGCAATCAGAAACGGAGCAAAAGCCCGCTTTTCCGACCGGTACAAACCGGGGGCGATAAAAATCCACGCCTGAATGGCAATAATGGGGAAGGACATAAATGCCGCCCCGAAAAAGGCCACGCGGATATAGGTGAAAAAGGCCTCATACAGCGCCGTGTAGATCAGATGCGGCTGCTCACCCTGCTGCCGCATGATCTCGCCCAGAGGCCGGGCCAGAAAGAGATAGATGTCACCTGCAAAATGGTAACACAGCGCAAAACACACCAGAAAGGCCGCGCCGGACCATAAAAGGCGGCGGCGCAGTTCAAGCAGATGGTCAATCAGCGGCATGGGCTGATCGTGGATCGGATCATCCTGCAGGGGTTCGTTCTCCTTCATAGCCCGCGCCCGGCCTCCATGCCGTCAAGCGCCTGCGCAGGGTGCTCAG
The DNA here is from genome assembly GCF_001580535.1 of Acetobacter cerevisiae. Classification (GTDB taxonomy): domain Bacteria; phylum Pseudomonadota; class Alphaproteobacteria; order Acetobacterales; family Acetobacteraceae; genus Acetobacter; species Acetobacter cerevisiae. The sequence goes on from NZ_LHZA01000140.1 coordinate 40,086, forward strand.
CAACTGACTGACCCGGCACAGCTGGCCCCGGCGCCACCCGGCGTTGCCCGTGCATCAGCCGCACGGGGGGCAGAATCGCAGGCGGGAAAAGCCGCGCACGTTCCTTGACAATCCGCCGCACATGATTGGGCGGCAGTTCCGGCGGAGCATCCACCACTTCATCTTCCACCGGCGGGTTGAGGTCATCCAGCCCGGCACCGCTTGCCGCAGAAGGCGGCAGGCTGGGCAGACCAACGCTGCGTTCTTCCAGCATGGCGGTCGAACCACCTGTCGTGCCGGCAACAGCGGTGGGACGCGGCGGCGTATCCAGTCCGCGCGGACCTGCGGGGCGGACTCCGGGCGGCTCATCAAAAGACCGAGCCAGTGTGCCATCCCCATCAATGGCTTTCATGATGCGGCCCCGTACGTTCAGGTTCCGCAGATCCCGCACATGGTCGCGCACTTCCGTCAGGTCCGCCTCGCGCACCATTTCATCCACGTGCGACTGAAACTCGCTCGCCAGCTTACGTGCTTTTTTTACAAACCCGGCCAGCCCCCGGATGGCCACAGGCAGATCCTTCGGACCAATGACGACCAGCGCCACCGCTCCTATCAGCGCAATTTCCGACCAGGCAAAATCAAACATCCGCAGGACCACCCATCAGCATGAAGCGGGAGAACGAGCCTCTCCACCCATGCGTCTCTCTTGCACGCGTACCCCTGCCCCATGCCAGTACGCCGGAGAGGGCAGGATTTACGCGCAGACGCCGCAGATCTATCACGACCGCCCCGGCTCGGAAACAGTTGCGGCTCCGGCATCTGCCTCCGGCTGGGCGGATACGTCATCAGGCTGAGCTGCCGCATCCGGTTCCAGTTCGGGCTGAACGGGGGCAACCTCTCCCTCAGCGGGGGTTAAATCAGGGTCCGTTTCAACCGGATCGCCTTCTATACCGTCATCGGAAGGAACAACCTCATCCGCATCTACCAAATGCTCTTCAGACGCTTCCGGCTCTGCAGTGGTATGCTCTGTTGCATTCTGGGCGGGCTTTCTAGCTGAGGTCAGCGTATCCGGCACGTCCACCAGAAGTTCCTCGCGCCGGGGCAGGTCAGACAGAGCACGCAGGCCGAAATGCCGCAGGAAATCAGGCGTTGTGCCCCACAGCACCGGGCGCCCCGGCACTTCCTTGCGTCCGCGCGGGGCAATCAGAGACGCCTCAATCAGCGTATCCAGCACATTCTGGCCGAGACTGACCCCGCGAATTTCTTCAATTTCCACGCGGGTACAGGGCTGGTGATAGGCAATAATCGCCAGCGTTTCCATGACCGCACGCGGCAGGCGACGGGGTTTTTCCAGCACGCGGGTGAGAGCAGGAGCCAGATCTGGCGCTGTGCGGAACTGCCAGCCACCGGCCACTTCCACCGGCATGACGCCACGCCCTTCATACCGCGCCACCAGCGCTCCCATGACAGCTGCCACGAAGGCCCCGAGATCGTCCACGCCACCTGGCACCAGTTGCCGGAGTTCCAGCAATTCCGCCAGACGCCGAAGACTGACCGGTTCGGTACCCGCAAAAATCAGAGCTTCCGCCAGACGCACGGCGTCATCCGGCACGGCAAACAGCACATCTACGCCTTGCGGCTCTATACCAGACAGAGCGGCTATAATCTCCGGCGTATCGGCCACCACCTGTGAAGGTTGCGATACCTGCGAAGCGTGCGGGATCGTCTCAGATTCTTCGCTCATGGGGTCTCCCTGCCTGTGCGCCGCGCCTTGCGTCCGGGCCTGTCATCATGCGCGGCTGGCGTAGCACTTCCCTCCGCTGCTTCAACGTCCTTCACCCGCCTGCTCGCCGTTGCGGCGTCATCCGTATGGTCGGTATCCTCGTCCATCGAAACGTCCTGCTCCGCATGCGGGCGCAGCAGGATTTTGCCGAAGGTTTCATCCTGCCGCAGTTCCAGCCGACCGCTTTTGGCCAGTTCCAATCCCGCAATCAGGGTGCCTGCCACGGCGGCCCGCCGCTGGCGCATGGCCTCCTCCCCCACGCCTTCTTCCGGCAACTGCTCCGGTAAAAAGGCATCCAGACTGTTCCAGCCCGGCGGGGTTTTGCCCAGCAAGCGAGTCAGACGGGCAAGCGCATCCTGCACCGTCCAGAACCGGATAGTGCGGGGTGCATAAATCCGCTTCCGGGCGGTACGCCGCATGGCCGCCATATAGGCGCGCATGAGTTGCGGCATATCCAGCGCCAGACCGGAGCGGTCAATTTCAATCAGGGTTTCGCCCTCACCCCGGGCGAACACATCGCGCCCCAGCCGAGGCCGGGCATCCAGCCAGCGGGCCAGTTCCGTCATGCAGGCCAATTCGATCAGCCGTTCCTGCAAAAGCTCGGCGGCGTCTTCCCCCTCCGCTGCCAGTTCATCTTCCGCAGGTAGCAGCAGGCGGGATTTCAGCCAGGCCAGCCAGGCGGCCATAACCAGCCAGTCTGCCGCCAGTTCCAGCCGCACTTTGCGGGCAGATTCCACAACAGCGAGATACTGTTCCACCAACTGCAGGATGGAAATGCGGGACAGATCAACCTTCTGCGCCCGCGCCAGATCCAGCAGCAGATCAAGCGGGCCTTCAAACCCGTCCAGTGACAGCAGGGGGACACGCGGCACACCGCCATCCCTGCCAGCGTCCGCACCTACCGGAACAGCAGCGCCAGAAGCCTCTGCCGGGTCTGGCTGAGGCTCTAGTGTTTCCATCTCTGGCACACTCTCAGGCGGCTGCGCGGCATCCATTCTGTCTGCCCTTAATGAACCTGTGTGCAGCCCAGCCCGCGTTCCCGCACGGCACTACAGAAGCTGCGCGTTTCCGCGACCGAGGCAAAGCCCCCCACCCGCAGGCGATAGAATACAGCGTTATCCCGCTGTACTTTTTCGATCACCGGTGAGCGGTCTGCAAACAGGGTCGGGTAGCGCGTTTTCAGGCGGCTCCATTCCTGCTGTGCCTGTGCTTCGTTCTGAAGTGCCGCCAGCTGGACGCGGAACTTCCCGCTGGTGCCCGCACTGGCCGCCGGGCCTGCCTCTTCCGTTTTACGGGCGGGTTCAGCGTCTTCCGCAGGCGCAACCTTTTTCGGTGCAGGTTTAGGAACGACCTTGCCAGGCACGGGAGCAACGGGGGCTGCCGTCGGTGCGCTGGCTGCGGCATCCCCGGAAGCGGAGTCATCCGCAACACCATTGCCGGATTCAGGCAGGCTTTCCGGCTGCTGAGGGGCATCGGTTTGGGCAGACGTGCCCGCAGGAGCAGACGCGTCACCTTCCGGCGCACCCCCATCCGCTCCGGCGGAAAGACCTTTGGCCTGATCGGCAGATGCTACGTCACCGGGGGCGGAACCTTCCGTGGCTGCCGTTTTGGCTGCCTGCTGGCCATATTGTGCGGCCAGCGCCCCCGGATTAGGCTTTTCCGGCGCGGGTACCGGATGCGCCTGCCCGTCATCAGCCTCCGGCGCGCTCAGGCCATCCACCTGCATCCCGCCCGGATCAACCGGCTTGGTCTTCATGGCAACCGGCGGCGGCCCGAGCACGGGCACCCCGCTCTGATGGTGGCCCATCAGCGCCCAGCCACCAATGCCCAGCACCAGCAGACCACCCAGCCCCGCAGCCCCGTAAACCAGCCGACGGGTTCCGGTATCACTGCTCAGAAACTGAGAAATCACGCCAGCCCCGACGCCGCCCGCAGGGGCAGCCGGACGGCGCGGAGGCGGCGCATCATAATCCGTGCTCATGCGTTCCCGCGCACGGTTGATGCGCTCGTCAAAAGACCCTTTGTCGTTTTCGCTCATTAACGCATCTCCTCCACAGGCTCTACGCCCATGACAGCCAGCCCGGACCGAATCACGGTTGCAGTTGCCGCAACCAGTGCCAGCCGCGCCCGCGTGGCATCAGGCGCATCGGGCTGGAGAAAGCGCAGAGACGCATCATCCCGCCCACGGTTCCACAGCGCGTGGAAATCACCCGCCAGATCCGCCAGATAGAAGGCCACGCGATGCGGTTCACGCGCAAGTGCCGCAGCTTCCACCAGACGCGGCCATTCTGCCATACGGCGCACGAGCGCCATTTCTGCATCGGAATTCAGGCAATCCAGCGGCACAGCGGCCAGAGCGTCCGGCGTAATGGCCCCGTAAGAGCCTTCTTCCTGCGCGGCCCGCAGCACGGAGCGGCAGCGTGCATGCGCATACTGCACGTAAAAGACCGGGTTATCGCGCTTCTGCGCCACAACCAGATCCAGATCGAACTCCATCTGTGCATCGCTTTTGCGGGTGAGCATGGTGAAGCGCACGGCATCCTTGCCCACTTCATCAATCAGGTCCCGCAGCGTGACGAAGGTGCCTGCCCGCTTGGACATTTTCACCGGCTGGCCATCTCGCAAAATATGCACGATCTGACACAGCACCACTTCCAGCGGTACGGTGTCGTTCGTCACGGCACGTACGGCCGCCTTCATGCGTTTGACGTAACCGCCATGGTCCGCGCCCCACACATCCACCATCATCTGCGCACCACGGGCCACCTTGTCCGCATGGTAGCCAATATCATTGGCGAAGTAGGTGTTGGTGCCGTCCGATTTCCGCATCGGGCGATCCACATCATCGCCAAACTGGGTGGAACGGAACAGGAGCTGTTCACGCTCTTCCCAGTCATCCGGCAGCTTGCCTTTGGGGGGCTCCAGCACGCCCTCATAGAGCAGACCCTGTTTTTCCAGCTTGTCGATAGCGGCATCTGTCACGCCATCGCGCAGCACCTGTGCTTCGGACGTAAAAACATTCTGGTGCACGCCCAGGGCTGCCAGATCATCTTTAATGGCCAGCAGCATCTGCGCCACGGCAAAGTCGCGCACCGTGTCCAGCCATGTCAGTTCCGGGGCCGGATTTGCACCGGGTTCCGCCAAATTGTCCCCATACTGAGCGACCAGTGCTTCACCCACCGGGATCAGATATTCGCCACGATATTGCAGGCCGGTCGGGGTCAGAGCGTCAAACGCTTCTTCCGTCACGGTGGTGCCCAGAGCCTGCAGGTAGCGCCAGTAAACCGCCCATGCCAGCGCCTTCACCTGTGCGCCGGCATCGTTGATGTAGAATTCCTTGGTAACGTCAAAGCCTGCCTTGGCCATCAGGTTGGCAAGCGCATCACCCACCACGGCACCACGGCAATGGCCCACATGCATCGGGCCGGTGGGGTTGGCGGACACATATTCCACATTCACCCGCACACCCGCGCCAGACTGCGACTCGCCATAGGCTTCCCCGGCCTTCAGCACGGCAGGCAGAGTGGCGCGCAGCACGTCCGGGGTGAGTGTGATGTTTACAAAGCCCGGACCGGCAGCGGCCACGCGGGCAACGCCTTCAACTTTCTCCAGTGCGGCGACGAGGTCCGTGGCAATGTCGGCAGGCTTGCGGCGGGCCGGCTTGGCCAGCAACAGGGCCGCATTGGTTGCCATATCCCCATGCGAGGGGTCACGCGCCGGGGTGACTTCCACACGGGCCAGCGTTTCTTCCGACACATCAGGCAGCATCGCCCGAACGGCGGCCAGAACGTGGTGACGATAACGCTGGAACAAACAGTCTGACATTACACTCAAGATCCCAAAGAAAGCGGTAGAACCGCGTTTTCAGCCTGCTATGGACAGATCAGTCAACCGGCGATGTTCTTCCATCGCGTAGCGATCCGTCATGGAGGCGACATAATCGGCCACTGTACGCCGCAATCCGGCCTCGTCTCCCGCCAGAGCGGGCTCACGCCAGCCATCGGGCAGCAACTTGGGCGACTCCACCAGAATGGTAAACAGTTCGGACGTCACATGCTTGGCCTTGTAGGTCATGCGGTTGACGCGCCAGTGGCGGTAAAGCTTTGCAAACAGGAACTTCCTGATGCTCTTGTTGGCCTCTGCCATCTCCGGGCTGAAGGCCACAACGGGTTCCGATGCTGCCCGAATCTCTTCCACACTCTGCGGAGCCAGATCGGCCAGTCGTTTCCGGGTGCAAACCAGCACGTCCGTTGTCAGAGCGTGAATGACGCGTCGGACCATTTCGTGCCGGATGCGCTGCTTTATATGCGGCGTATCCTTCGGTAAATCGGCGGCCAGCTTGCGGGCATCCCGCAGGGCCTCCCCCACCAGCGGCACATCCACCAGATCATCCAGTGAAAGCAGGCCGGATTTTACGCCGTCATCCAGATCATGCCCGTGATAGGCAATGTCATCCGCAAGAGCGGCCACCTGCGCCTCCGCCGAGGCATACGTCCCCAGATCCAGAGACCATTGCGCATCAATCTCCCGCAAACGGGCCGAGGGATTCCTTACCGGCCCATTATGTTTAGCCAGCCCTTCCAGTGTTTCCCATGTCAGATTCAGGCCATCAAACGCCAGATAGCGCCGCTCCAGCAGTGTCACCTGCCGCAGGGCCTGCGTATTATGGTCAAACCCGCCCCACGGCTGCATCTGGGCGGCAAGGGCTTCTTCTCCCGCGTGGCCAAACGGCGTGTGGCCCAGATCATGCGCCAGAGCCACGGCTTCCGTCAGGTCCTCATCCAGCCGCAGATACCGCGCCATGGAGCGCGCCACCTGTGCGACTTCCAGAGAATGGGTCAGCCGGGTACGAAAAAAATCGCCCTCATGGTTGATGAAGACCTGTGTCTTATATTGCAGGCGACGAAAGCCGGAGGAATGCACCACACGGTCCCGGTCACGCTGCCAGGGGGAGCGGGTGAGTGATTCCTCTTCCGCATGCAAGCGGCGTCCCCGCTCCGGTGCCATATGCACGGCGTAGGGTGCGAGAGACATCTGTGCGGCAGCCTGTAATCCCATAAGTCTTCCGGTCCTGCTTGCTCTGGTGTGGGCGGTTTTAGCCCCGCGTCCATAGAAGAGGCACCCTAGGCCATTGCGTGAAAATTGACCATGCACGCCCTCACTGCCCCTTCAAACCAGAGCCCGCGCACGCTATCTACAAAGACATGACCCAGCCCCAGCCCTTTTCCGTCTCCGATGCCGCAGCCGCGCGCATTGCCCGCGTGATTGCATCACGCACCGCTTCTGCTTCCGCAGAGGGGAAAGCCCCGCCTGCCGCGCTGCGCGTGGCGGTGGAAGCCGGGGGCTGTAATGGCTTCCAGTATCAGTTCAAACTGATCGGGCCGGACGATATTGCACCGGATGACATCAAACTGGACAAGGGCGAAGCTCTGGTGGTGGTAGACCCCGTCAGCCTCGACCTGCTGGCCGGTGCCCAACTGGACTTTGCGGACAAACTGATGGGCGCGCATTTCACGGTGAATAACCCGAATGCAGCGTCTTCCTGCGGGTGCGGCACGAGCTTTTCCGTCGCATGAAAATCGCAAGCTGGAACGTCAATTCAGTCCGTCAACGGCAAGACCTGATTCTGGACTGGCTGAAACGCCATGAACCAGACGTGCTGATGATGCAGGAAATCAAATGCGAAACCGCGCATTTTCCCGCCGAAATCTTTCGGGACGCCGGGTATGAATGCGCCGTTGTAGGCCAGAAATCCTACAATGGGGTGGCGACACTGGTGCGCGGTGACTTTGAAACCACGACCGACCACCTGCCGGGATTTGAAAACCCCGCAGCCCGCTATGTTGAAGTGCGCACGCAAGGGCTGACGCTGGGCAACCTCTACCTGCCCAACGGCAACTCCGGTGGGGAAGAGGGCTACGCAACCAAACTGGCGTTTTTCGATGCGCTCGCCTGCCGCGCTCAAAGCTTCCTGAATTCTGAAACCGATTTTGTGCTGGCTGGCGATTATAACGTTTGCCCGACCTCTGAAGACTACGCCCCCGGCGCTCTGGGGCCTGATGATGCCCTGGTGCGGCCTGAAAGCCGGGCAGCATGGCGGCGTCTGGTCTGGCTGGGACTGACCGATGCTCTGCGCGCCGTTCACCCCACCGGCACCGCCTACACGTTCTGGGATTATCAGGCGGGAGCATGGCAGCGCGACTGCGGCCTGCGTATTGACCACGCTCTGCTCTCCCCCCGCGTTGCGGAGCGGCTAATTGATGCCCAGCCTGACAAGGAAGAGCGCGCCATGGAACGCCCGTCCGACCATGTGCCGCTGATTGTAACGCTGAAAGACCCGGCTGCCGCAGCCTGATCGCATACCCAGCATTAAGCCGCCCGCCTGACGCGGGATGCAAGACGGAGTTTGTCTGTATGAGCACTGCCCCTCAGTCCCTTCTTTCTATGGCAGAGGCTCTGGCGGACGGCAGGCTGCGCAGTCGGGATCTGGTGGAACAGGCGCTGGACCGCATTGCGGACCCACAGGGTGAAGGCTCCCGCACGTTTGTCGCCGTGCATACTGAAGCCGCTCTCGCTGCGGCGGATGAGAGTGACCGCCTGCGCAGGCAGGGTCGCCCCCTCCCCGCTCTTTCAGGCCTCCCTGCCTCAGTCAAAGATCTGTTTGATGAAGCCGGGTCTGTGACCAAAGCAGGCTCCCGCGTTCTGGAACACGCCGCCCCAGCCACACAGGACGCCCCGGCCATTGCTAATATGCGCAAAGCCGGGCTGATTTCCATTGGCCGCACCAGCATGACCGAATTTGCGTTCTCGGGCGTGGGCATCAATCCGCATACAGGCACACCCGCCAACCCGTGGGACAGAGCAAATCGTCGCATTCCGGGTGGCTCATCCTCCGGGGCGGCCATCTCAGTCACAGATGGCATGGCTGCGGTCGGTATTGGCAGTGACACAGGCGGCTCCTGCCGTATCCCCGCTGCCCTGACCGGGCTTGTTGGCTACAAGCCTACCGCCTCACGCATTTCCACCGCTGGCACAGTTCCTCTGTCTTTTACGCTGGACTCCATCGGTAGTCTGGGACGTACTGTGTCCTGCTGCTGGGCAGCGGATCGCGCCTTGGCCGGGCAAAGCATCAACCCGACGGATGCGCCTGTGGCAGACAGCATCAGCGCGCCGCGTCTGGGTGTTCTACGTAACTACGTGACCGTCGGCATGGACAGCATTGTGGCCCGCACCTATGAGCACGCCCTCCAAAGGCTTGAGCAGGCAGGCGCTATCCTGACAGACGTGACCTTTCCGGAGCTGGACACGCTGCCGGAAATTAACGCGCTGGGCGGTTTCCCCGCACCGGAATCCCTCACATGGCATGAAAAATTTATTGAAGAGCACGGCGATCTTTATGATCCGTTTGTTTTAAAACGCATTTTGCGTGGCAAAGAACAGACTGCCGTCGACTACATCACACTCCTGCTGCGTCGCCGCGCCTTGATTGCAAAAGCGGCTGAGTTACTGGATGCGTATGACGCCATCCTGATGCCCACGGTGCCCATTATCGCCCCCCGCATTGATGACCTGCACGATGACGCCGTTTACGCGATGACCAACCTGCTGCTTCTGCGCAACCCGACAATCACCAATTTTCTGGACCGCTGCGCCATCAGCCTGCCATGCCATGAGCACGGCTCTGCGCCGGTTGGAATCATGGCAATGGGGCATCACATGCGCGATGACCATTTGTTGAATGTTGCCGCGTGGATGGAGCAGGCTTTGGAATATACCCCCTCTTAAATTAGTCCCGCTTCTCTCATAATTATCAAAAGAATTTTTAGAAAATTCTGTTTTAAAAAAGATCAGAAACACCTGATTACGAAAGGAAATACTCAATCATGAGATGGTTCAGATCACGCCTCATCTGTCACCTTCTTGGGCATCAGTGGTCCCCGTGGGTGCTCCAGCGTTCATGGGATGGGAAGCAGGATTTTCTCCATCGCCACTGCACGCGACAGGGATGTCTCGCAACCGAGAAAAAAGCACCCTGACCCTGAACAGGAAGAAGCCGTTTCCAGTTCCTCACCTTACGGCTATCGTCTTCAAAATCCCGCAGGAGGCGAATTTGAAAAGAGTTATCCCGGCAACGCTCACACTTCTTTTGGCGGCATGCGCAACGCAGGAAAAGCCCCCGGCACCTGCGGACGCTATGAGCGCGTCTCAGCCTGTCCAGCCTGCACCGGCTTCTCCAGAACCGACGGCACAGAACCACGCGGAAGCCACCGTTGTGATGAAGGCCGATATCAGCAAAGACGGCCACAACGTAAACTGCCGGATCATATCAAGCGAAAAGCCTGATCTGGACGATATCTCTCTGGATTATTGCCGCAATGAGAACTATCGACGCCCCATCAAAAACGGTGTTCCCGTGATCGAGCATGACCACCTGGTGACCGTTAAATATCACGTGGATAAGTGACGGAGGGATCACCGTTCCCCTTACTCAGGAAGCAGGCTTTCTATCATTATTCACGTAAGCATACTTGCCGCCTCGGTGCAGGGCGCGCTGATACGCGGGGCGGTCATGAATACGGCTCAGGAACGCTTTCACGTGAGGCCGACCGTCCGTCGCCTCGGCGCGGGCAGCAGCGGCTTCAAGAGGGAAGCTCATCTGGATATCCGCTGCGGTAAAGTCATTACTGGCAAACCATGCGCTGTCTGACAGACTACGTTCCCAATAATCCATATGCAGCTTGACCTGCGGATTAATGAATTTTGCCTGCGCTCCTTTCGCAATCAGGAAAGCAAAGGGGCGGAAAGGCAAAGGGGCCTTTTCTGGCAGCATCCCGAATATCAGTTTGAGCAAAAGCGGTGGCATAGCCGACCCTTCTGCATAATGCAGCCAGTAGATGAAGCGGATGTACTCGGGTGTATCGCGCACAGGTGCCAGGCGGCCATTGCCGTATTTATTGATGAGATATTCGATAATCGCCCCGCTTTCTGCCAGCGTCACATTACCATCGGTATCTGTGATGACGGGAGCCTTGCCCAGGGGATGAATGGCCCGCAGAGATTTTGGGGCCATCATGGTTTTGGGATCGCGCTTATAAAACTTGATGTCATAGGGCAATTCCAGCTCCTCCAGCAGCCAGAGGATCCGCTGGGAACGTGAATTGTCCAGATGATGCACGGTAATCATGATAAGCGATCCTTCCTGTGGGTATGAGGCCCCGAGCGCCACCCCAGACCGTATCTATAAGGATCTGATCATAGCTTTGGTTCCGTGCATCGGATGAGGCTTAGTGGAGGAAGGCTTGCCTTAGACAACTTAGGTGCGACTCAGGGAAGAAGGACCCTGTCCTGCACGAAGCACTATCAGCTCGCTTGCAAGAAGCGTGTTTTCTCAAACGCCTCAGAAGCCAAAGCACGCCAAAAAACTGCTTTGGTGAAATTTTTCAGTGATGATTTCAGGAATAAGCCTGAAAAGGCTTATCAAGATAACTCTATCAAAACAGATATTTTTTGAAGTTATCTGGCGGAGAGGGAGGGACTTTTC
>NZ_LHZA01000126.1 GCF_001580535.1 Acetobacter cerevisiae
GTCAGGCCAAACAATGGTTGGTATTAGACAGATCCGGCGGCTGGACCGGCCTGCCCAGCACGCTGCCACCCCAAGCTGCCAGTTGCGCCACACTGCCTTTTGCGATCGTGCTGCCTTTGCCCGCCGCCTGCACCATGGCGGCTTCCTGCTCAACAGACGCCAGCCCGACCGGCACCTGTCGGTCCCGCAAAAACCATCCGCTACCAAGCCCAATGGAAAGTGCAAACGCAATGGAGGCCGCCATTTGCGGCAGGCTGAAACGTCGCACCCTGCGTTCTCTCAGGCGGGCAATATCAAAGCGGGCGGGGATCGGCTCGCGGAGGTCTGTATCCAGCGCGGCCCGCAAGCCGTCACGCTCCTGCCGCCATGCCATGACACGGTGCCGTGCCTCCGGGTGGCTTTCCAGCCAGAGATCCACCTGTTGGCGACGTTCGGGGGAGAGAAAATTATCAACCCAGGCGTGAATGTCATCCTCGGTCACAGGGCTGTCGGGGTGCGTCATTTCACCCTCCTCAGGATGGGACGTTTCTCATGGCCTGCCAGATCATGCAGGGCAGACCGGGCGCGGGAAAGGCGGGACATCACGGTGCCGACCGGCACACCGAGGATTTCCGCCACCGCCTGATATTCCAGCCCTTCAACCCCCACGAGCAGCAGCACCTGCCGATGGTCATCGGACAGACGCCCGAAGGCCTGCGTCATGTCCTGTCATTCAAGATGAGGAATTTGCCCGGCGTCCTGCAATGGTTCCGGGAAAGAGGTTTCTGCCATGGGCACCAGACGCCGGACGCGCCGCCACCGGCTGACGTTCAGGCGGTAAGCGATAGTAAAGAGCCAGGGGCGTAAATCGGACCGATCCCGCACCTGATCCATGCGGGTCAGAGCACGTTCCAGACAGTCCTGCACCAGATCGTCGGCCTGATGCGGGTCACGGGTCAGAACCCGCGCATACCGTCTCAAAGCCGGAATAACGCTCTGTAGTCTGATGGTCTCGTCATCGTCCAACCCGGCTCTGCCCCTCATGCGCTTCATCTCTTGAGGACAGAGACGCTCAGCGCGCCACTTTATTCCCAATGGCGCGGAGCAAAAGAAAAAATGTTTCTCAGTCGCGCGATTGTCGGGGAATAGATCCGGCTCTCCTGCGTCTTCCCCACAGATGACATCAAAGGAGCGGCCTCAATGGCGGCAAAATCGACAGGCCCTTCGGGCTCTGCACTCCGCTGGCTGGGTGTTGCAGCCGCACCGGCAGCGCTGGCTCTCGGCTTTCTCTGGGCCGGTGGCTGGCTTTCCCCCAACCGCGTGACCCAGAACCGCCTGATGGGGGAACTGCATGACGCGGGCAGTTACGGGCAGGGTTTCCGGCGCGCTCATTCCAAAGGCGTGTGCGTTACGGGGCGGTTTGATGCCAGCGGCGCTGCGGCCTCTGTGTCGAAAGCGGCTATTTTTCATGAACAGTCTGTGCCCGTAGTCGGGCGGTTTGCTCTGGGAGCAGGGCAACCTTATGTGACCGACAATCCGGCAACGGTGCGCAGCATGGCGCTGCGCTTCATGCCCAAAGATGCGCCGGAATGGCGTGCCGCTATGAACAACCCACCCGTTCTGCCCTTGCGGGATGCACAGGATGCTTCAGACTTCTTTTCCTCTCAACGCATAGATCCCGCGACAGGAAAACCCGACCCGGCGCGCGTCAAAGCGTTTGGCGCAGCGCATCCCTGGCTTCAGGCCGCAGCGGAGAAAAACGCGCATCGCGTGATCACCTCAGGCTTTGCGGATGACACGTATCACAGCCTCGACAGCTTTCTGCTTGTTGGAGAAACCGGCACGAAAACGGCTGTCCGATGGGCCATGGTGCCTGTGCAGCTTGTGGCCCCTGCCGATACCGCAGCAGGCGGGCGTGATTATCTGTTTCAAAGGCTGATTGCAGATATCCATGACCACCCTCTGCAATGGCACATGGTGCTGACTGTGGCGGGTCCTCATGATGCCGTTAATGACCCCAGCCAGATCTGGGCGCAGGATGACCGGACGATTGATGCAGGCACCCTGACCCTGAGCGCCGTTGAGAGCGAGGACGGTGGCCCCTGCACCGGCCTCACTTTTGACCCTCTTGTTCTGCCCCCCGGCATTGTCGCTTCGGCTGACCCCATCCTTCAGCTTCGGTCAGGTGCTTATATGCGGTCTTTCTCTTTGCGTTCCGGGGAGAAGCGCGGGCCAAGCGCCATCACGCCTGCCATGACACAGGCCCCAGCGGCAGAAAGTGAGAAAAAATCATGAAGCCCATACCTGCGTTTTCGCCTCTGGCGCGCGTGCTGCACTGGCTGATGGCTGTGATGATTCTCAGCATGCTGTTCATCGGTATTTTTATGGCCTCGTCCCTTGGCCCGAGTTACCATCGGCTGGTCTCGCTGCATCGTCCTTTAGGGATTGCCATTCTGGTGCTTGCCCTCCTTCGGCTGACATACCGGCTGCGTCATGCCCCGCCACCTTTGCCGAATGACCTTCCCGCTGTCCTGAAACTGGCCGCCAAAGGCTCCCATATCCTGCTGTATGCCCTGATGATTGCGTTGCCTCTTGTGGGCTGGGGCATGCTCTCAGCTGGCGGCTATCCTATTCCCTTATGGGGGAACGCTGTGCTTTTGCCGCCCATCCTGCCGCATAACCCGGCTGTCTGGTCCTGGCTGCGTTCTATCCACACCGTTCTGGCCTTCACCCTGTTTGGACTGGTGCTGGCCCATATTGGCGCGGCTCTGTTCCACGGTCTGATCCGGCGGGATGGCGTGCTTCAGAGCATGACCGGCAGGAAAACCCCGCTGTAAGGGGAGAGGGCTTAGCCCACACAAGCCGAGAGGAGTGCTTCAGAAAAAAGCACTCCCCATCGCGGCCTCTTTGCGGCTGGTCTTAAAAACTTCTGCCTGAAGCTTAGAATGTCAGCTCCAGATTGCTCTGCACATAGGCCCCGGAGGAAGCCCCGGCTTTGATCATGGCGCGGGAGGCGAAGATGTATTCGCCATCAAGGCTGAAAGTAATGTGGCGGGTGGCACGCCAGGTAAAGCTGGCCTGCGGCATGGTGGCGGTATAGCCCCCCTGCGGGCGGAAGCTGTAGGCCGCCGTGGGGTTGGCATAAATGGCATCATGCGTGCTGTTGCGCCAGATGACCGGCACTTTCAGCAGCAGGCTGGTATTGCGGCTGGTGGCAATGGTGGCCAGCGGGCCGACGTCAATCAGGTTCGAGTTGCCGATATAGGTGCTCATATCCAGATAGTAGGCGCTGGGTACGAAGGGGGAGAGAAAGTTGCCCCAGCTGCTGGTCTGGCTTTTGCGCGTATCCCCGCCGGAAATGGCATCGGCCTGAATCCCAATGGCCGGACGCCCCCACCATTTGGCAAAACGCCATGAGACGGTGCCGTTAAAGGAATAGGCGGACACCGGGCGTTTGGGGCCATTGTTGGCCGCGTGGAAGTTGCCGCCCTGCCACATGCCGCCCAGAGAAAATTCGATCGGTCCGGCATTGCCCCAGATGCGTGTGCCGGGCGTGTCACGATGCGTGGAGCCGGCAATGGTGCTGGTCGTGCTGGCAATAGGGTTACTGGAGAGCGTGTAGCCCAGATAAAACGTATCCACGAAAATCTGGCTCTTTTTATCCAGAAATTTGAATTCGGGGATAGCGTAGGACGTATACGCCCCGAACAGGCGCGTTCTCCAGCCCACCTGATCATGGAACGCGGTGGTGGGGGCGTTGTTGGTCAGGGTGAGGTCAAACAGATCCACACGGAAGCGTTTCCAGAAGGCGTAGCCCCGCAGGCCGTTCCAGGAATAGGGCAGGGTAGGGTAAACGCTGCCTGCTGTTACGTAAGGCGGCGCATCCAGAAAGGACATGCGGCCGACCATGGCCCCCATGGTCGCGCCCAGCAGGTGGCCTTTGACTTCTACAAACGCCTGCTGTGCGTCCAGCTTGCTGCG
This sequence comes from Acetobacter cerevisiae, assembly GCF_001580535.1. Lineage (GTDB taxonomy): Bacteria > Pseudomonadota > Alphaproteobacteria > Acetobacterales > Acetobacteraceae > Acetobacter > Acetobacter cerevisiae. The sequence goes on from NZ_LHZA01000126.1 coordinate 3,961, forward strand.
CCAGCGGCCCCCGGTATAGCCGTAATAATTGATGCCCCCGGCCTGGCCACTCATCAGCTCCCCATACAGGCGCACATGCTCGCCCAGATGCAGGTCCGCCCCGGCATTCCAGCGCAGGGTGGAGCGGTAGGCAGGATCTTTCTTGACGGTGCCGAACATAGCCCGCTGGTCGTAAAACCCGTGATGGCGGAAGTTGCCGCTCAGCGTGAGGTAGATGGAGCCGCTGTTATTGAGCGGGATGTATTTCAGCGGGTCTGCCCAGTCGATACGGTTCCTCTTGTCCCGCAGGCTGGACCAGTCTTCCGCCCAGCGGGAGACAGCGTAATACGCCACCGTGCCGAACCCGGCAGCCGCCCCGGTATTGGCGTTGAACACGCCCCACGGCCCCTGATGCATGAGGGAAGACGGCAGCGGCTTGAGTTCCAGAGACTGCGGCTGGCCGTAGGCTTCCGGTCGGCTGGTGAGCGGCGGCAGCAGCATATTATCCCAGAATCCGCCACGCGCCGGAGGCTGGGTGGTGGTGGGTTCCTGGCCGTTGGGCGCAACTGTGGCTTTAGGCGGCTTGCGCACGACGTCTGAGAGCCGTGCGGGCATGGTGTCATGCGAGGCATTGATCTCATGCGCTGGCGCGGTATGGCGCACCACGGAGGGTGCGGGTTGCACGGTGCTTTGCGCATGGGCCGCCGCAGAGGGCACCACAATGGCAAGAAGGGCCCCGGCAGGCATCAGCCAGAGCAGCCCTGTGGACAGGCCGCTGGAAAAACAAAAGCGGGAGCGGGCAGACCACAGGCGCGATACAGGCGCGCCTGCGCTGCGAGCAAACAGATGGTTCATGACAGAACACTCTGAAAAAAGGGGAACCTGAGGGCAGCGATAAGGCTGTGCGGCGGAAACGCCGGGGCCTTATGCGGGAGCGCGGAAGGAGCGGGAGAGCGTAAGTCGCTCTCGGACCGCCCTAAGGTGCGCGGGGGCTGGCAAGGCAGCCACACGGCACCGGCGCCCCTCATTCTGCGTGGACCGCAGGGGGGATGGGGGCAGATAGAAGATGGTGTCCGAACCGGGACAGCAGAGCATCAGCATGACGGCACGACCTTATTGCGTCATGGCTTAACCAAATGGCTTGCCATGCATTTTTTGTTATTCTGGCGTGCGTTATGGGTATAGCTAAACGCGAGCCCTGTCAGCTCGCGTTTGCGTGTGACACGAAATCTTTAAGTGCAGGATCAGCCGGATTGCGGCAGGCCACCCAGCCGCGTCAGGCAGTCCCGCGCGCGGGTGACGAGGTGGATTTCATGCACGCTGGCAACGGCCTTGCGCGCATTGCTCTGCCAGCTGCGCGGCATGCCCTGCGGGGAGCAGACGGCGCGGGCCCCAAAGAGCGGGCCGTCTGTCTGGTCCATGGCGGCCAGAACGGCTGCCGGATGCGTAGGCAGGGCGCGGCGCATGGCGGTGCGGAGGGAAAGCGCTGTGGCCGGGTCGGCCTCGGGCATCAGAGCTGCCAGAACGGAGGCGGCTTCCGGCTGACCGGTGCTGACAGCCAGCCGCACGTCTGACCATTTGCGGCTTTTGGTCAGGGTGCGGGCGGTCTGCTCCGGCCCGTCACTCTCCAGCATGTGCAGAATATGCGTGGAAGACTGGTTTGCCACCGTCTGGGACGCGGTCTGAACCGGGGACTGCGCCACCGCATTCGGGCTGGTGCGGGCAGGCGTGCCGACCGTCTCCGTTGCCTGCTGCGGGGCCGCAAAGGCCCGCGCCAGGGAGGCACTGAGCGGTGCCGTGGCGGGTGTGGCTGGCTGCGCTGGTTTGGCGGGGCTGGGGAGCGCGGTTTCGGACAGAGCGGCCCGGCGCATATCCGCCACCAGAGGCCGGGGCGGAGTATGCGAGAACGTGGACAGGCTCAGCGCGCCAGCAACCAGAGCGGAAAGGATTACAAAGCGGGGCATACGCATAAGAACTGTCTCCTTTCCTGAAGAGGCGACCAGACCAGAAGGGGCGGGCCGCAGCGTAAGACTGACTGAAGTCCATTGAGGCAGGCAGAAAATGGCGCGGTGAAGGCAGGAGCACGGAAAGGTTGCGGCGGAGGCGGCGTGTGTCCTATAGCGGGCCGGATTGGTCAGAGCTTTAAGGCGTCTGTCTGTGTAACCCTTCCCCCAGAGGATCAGATTTTTCTATGAGCAGCACGTCTCCTTCTCCCTCCGAAATTACCCGTCTCCAGACCGCTCTGCGCCGCCTGCTTGGTGCCAAGGGTCTGTCCGTTAACCCGCCGCCGCGCGCCGGCATGTCGGTTGAACTGGCTGTAGACGGGGAAGTGATTGGCACGATTCATCGTGATGATGACGAGGGCGAAGTGTCTTACGCCATCAACATCATTCTTCTGGAAGAAGATCTGCCGGCTGAAAAATAAGCCGCAGTCTTTCAGGCCTTAACCAGAGAGGGAGAGACCCGGAAGGGTCTGCTCCCCATCGGGCCTTCAGGCGTTGGAGGGGGCGACGGACGCCTGCATGATGGGCGTGCGTGCGGTGGGAAATTCCACCTTGGTCACTTTCCAGCGCCAGTTCTGAATCCGCATTTCAATTTTCAGCGGCGTGTCATGCTCGTGGCCGGGCAGGGGCACATCCACTTCAAACTGGTCAATCCGGGTGAAGCGGACCGAAGCCTTTTCCACCAGTGAGGCAAAAGACGGCGCGGGCTGGTTGGCCGGAATGGCTGCCGGGACGGCCTGATCAACCAGCGTGCCGAGATTGGCCTGCGTGACGGTGAAGTCCACTGCGTTGGACACAGCCGTGGTGGCGAAGGATGAGCCGAAGTCCGGCAGATCATCCGAGGCCTGTTCCAGATGCAGGCCGGAAAGGGTCTGGTGCTTGATGGATGCATCCAGCTCGGACCAGTTGATGACCTGCCCAAGGGCCATCATGTCATGCGTCTGGATGGCGGAGCCGATGTTCCAGAGCGTGACGAACGGGGAGGCCAGATACAGGCCAAGTGCAGCCGCTGAGGCGCCGACACACACTCTGCGTGCGGCCTGCAAATTGTTCAGACTGGCGGCACGCCGGACAAAAGGTCCGGCAGAGGTGAGGGCGGTCATTGGTTGCACTCCTCATATGCTAAAATTGCAGTTCACGTATAGCAGACGCATGGCTCCCATGCATAGTTTCATTAATATGAATTCATAAGATCACGAAAAAGTGAACGGGGTATAAAAAACCCCGGCATGGCATAGAAGGGCCACACTGCTGGCCCGCCCAAAGTCAGACAGACCTAATCCGCAGAGATACTCTGCCCGCAGCAAAAGGGCGCTCAGATGGCGTTTGATTTCACGGAAGCCGAAATTCAGCGATATTCCCGCCATATTCTTCTGCCGGAGGTCGGCGGCACAGGGCAGGCGGCTCTTAAGGCGGCCTCTGTGCTGATTATTGGGGCGGGCGGCCTTGGCTCCCCCGCAGCGCTCTATCTGGCCGCCGCCGGGGTGGGGCGGATTGGGCTGGTGGATGATGACACCGTCGAACTCTCCAACCTGCAACGCCAGATCCTGCACACCACGCAGGCCGTGGGAACACCCAAGGTGGACTCCGCCCGCGCCCGGCTGGAAGCCCTGAACCCCGAGATGACGCTGGAAACATGGCCCATGCGGCTGACAGCGGACAACGTGGAGGATCTGGTCAGCCGGTATGATCTGGTGTGTGATGGGTGCGATAACTTCACCACCCGCTATCTGGTGAACGCGGCCTGCGTGCGGACGGGGCGACCGCTGGTTTCCGCTGCCGTGCAACGGTTTGAAGGCCAGCTTTCCACCTTTCATCCTGTGCGCGGTGGCCCGTGTTATCATTGCCTTTACCCGCAGACCGACGGCGCGGCAGAAGGTCTGACTTGTGGCGAGGCCGGGGTGTTTGGAGCCGTAACGGGCGTGATGGGCACTCTTCAGGCCACGGAAGCGCTCAAGGAGCTTCTGGGGCTGGGGACGTCGCTGGCCGGACGGCTGCTGATGTGGGATGCTTTGAGCACACGGTTTACTACCATCGCCCTGCAACGGGACCCGACATGCCCGGTGTGCGGAACTCTGAAACGGGAGACGTCTGATGGCTGAACTTTCTGGAGAACCTGGCGGCGGGCTGTTTGCAGGCTCCTCTGCGCCTGCCGCAGCCCCTTCGGGCCGCACCGGCTTTTCCGCTGCCGTGGGGGCCTCGGCCTTTCCGCAGTGTGATCTGGCGCTTGTGATTGTGGAAGCCCGCTATGAGCGTGTGCATGCCGCTTTGATGCTGGCTGCCACGGCCTGCGCGCTGGGCCAGACGGTCCTGCTGTTTGGCATGGGGGCCGGTGTGGCCGCCTTCTGCGCCCAGTGGGAGGGACTGGAAGACGCGCAGCGGGAAGACTGGCGGAAAGCTGCCGGTGTGGCGGGGCTGAATGACCTGCGCACCGCCCTGCGGGACATGGACGCCACGCTGATGGTGTGCGACTCCGGGTTGAAGACCATGGGCCTGACGGACGAGGCGCTGGAAGAGGGCGTAGCGGTTGTGGGCCTGCCTACGTTTCTGGACAGGGCGGGGGCGGCCCGCGTGGCGGTTTTCTAAAAACCGCTTGCCCCCGCGTTTCTCTCTTGGCAGGGATGCAGGCATGATGTTCACATTGCCTCTGACCTTCCGGTTCCGACTGCTGTCCTGTCTGGCAGGGTGTGCGGTCGCTCTGTCTGGCGCGGTTGCTGCTGATAAGAAGCCCGCCGCGCACAAGCACCATGCACACCACGCCGAAGCGGACCATACTGCTGCCAGGAAAAAGACAGCAGACAAACCCGCTGCCAAAAAGGCCGCTACGGCGGACGGCAAGAGTGCGCATCGCAGCCATCATGAGGCCGCCAAGGCCCACCACGCTGCGGGGCAGACGGCTCATGCTCCCGTAAAACATAAAGCTGCCACGGTTGCCGCTGGCGCTGCTGCTGCCGGAGCCGCCGCGGGCGCAGCCGGGGCTGCTGCTGATCAGCCTGCAACGCCGCCTGCCGCAGCCACCCCGCCGGAACCGCCCAAAGGCACCGTGACGGGCCTGCCGCTGCCGCGCTACGCCGCTCTGCGGTCTGATGAAGTGAATATGCGGGCTGGTCCGGGCCGTCGTTTCCCCATTCTCTGGGTTTATCACCGCCGTGGCATGCCCATGCGGATTGAGCGTGAGTTTGATGTGTGGCGTCTGGTGGAAGATGAGACCGGCCAGAAAGGCTGGATCCAGCAGGCGACGCTGTCCGGCGGGCGGGACTTCCTTGTGCCGGGTGAACCGCCGGGGGATGAAGCGCCGCTGGAAGTCAAACTTGATAAGAACGGCAATAAGGAACAGCCCTCCGGCCATATGGACACCCGCGTAGTGGCCACGCTGCCCACGCCTGCCGATGCCAGGAGTGTGACGGGGGCGGTTGTCATGCACAGCACGGCCAGCAACGATGCGCCTGCGGTTGCTGTTCTGAAACCCGGCTCTGTGGGATCTGTTAAGGAATGTGCAGCCGGGTCTGAGTGGTGCAAGGTCTCGGTCAAGAACTACACCGGCTGGGTTCCCCGCCGTGCAATCTGGGGCGTGGACGCGGAGGAAGCCATCACTCCCTCCTGAACCCCGGACTGGTTAAGTAAGGAGAAGGAGTGATCATGCCCACCTCACACGCGCTTATCTGCCGGACCAAGATTGTCGCCACTCTTGGCCCGGCATCCAGCGATTACGAGACAATTCGGGATCTGGCTGTGGCCGGGGCGGATGTGTTCCGCTTCAACTTCTCCCACGGCACGCATGAGGACCACGCTGCCCGCCACGCCATTGTGCGGCGGGTGGAAGCCGAATTGGGCGAGCCCATTGGTATTCTGGCCGACATGCAGGGGCCAAAGCTGCGGGTGGGCGTGTTTGCCAATGGCAAGGTGACGCTCAAACCCGGCGCCTCTTTCCGGTTCGATCTGTCCAGCGTGCCGGGGGATGAAACCCGCGTCTGTCTGCCACACCCTGAAATTATTGCCGTCGCCAAACCCGGCAGCCGCCTGCTGATGGATGATGGCAAGCTGGCTGTCGTGGTGAAGGATGTCGGTCCGGACTGGCTGGAAACTACGGTCGATGTAGGGGGCGTGCTTTCCAACCATAAGGGCGTGAACGTGCCGGATGTGGCGCTACCCATCCCGGCCCTGACGGAAAAGGACCGGCGGGATCTGGCCTTTGCGCTGGATCTGGGCGTGGATTACGTCGCGTTGTCCTTTGTGCAGCGGCCGGAAGATGTGAGCGAGGCCCGCACGCTGGTGGGTGAGCGCGCCAACCTGCTGGTCAAGCTGGAAAAGCCGCAGGCGATCGAAAATCTGGAAGCCATTCTGGAACTGACGGACGCCGTGATGGTCGCCCGTGGTGATCTGGGCGTGGAACTGCCGCCCGAAAATGTGCCGCTGGTCCAGAAGCGCATCATCCGTCTGGCCCGCCGCCTTGGTAAGCCGGTGGTGGTGGCCACCCAGATGCTGGAAAGCATGATTTCCGCGCCCACACCCACCCGTGCGGAAGCGTCCGATGTGGCGACGGCGGTGTTTGATGGCGCGGATGCCGTCATGCTCTCCGCAGAATCCGCCGCCGGACAGTATCCGCGTGAGGCCGTGCGCATCATGAACCGGATTATCTGGCGCATTGAGCAGGATGCGGAATGGCAAAGCATGATGGCGCGCGCCCGTCTGGCGCCGGAAGATTATGTGGCCGACGCCATTGCCGGGGCGGCCCAGCAGGTGGCGGATACGCTCAAGGCTCCGGCCATTGTGGCCTATACGCATCGCGGGGCCACGGCCTTCCGCATTGCGCGGGAGCGGCCATCCTGCCCCATTCTGGGCATTACCCCCACGCATGAAGCCGGGCGGCGCATGGCGCTGGTCTGGGGCGTGCGGGCCTTTGTGAATGAAGGCAAACAGGTAATGAACGTGGAAGACATGGTGGACTCTGCGCTGGATGTGGTGAACCGCGCCAGAATTGGCAGCTCCGGCAATTCCATCGTGATTGCCGCAGGGGTACCGTTTGGGGTGAGTGGCTCCACCAACACGCTGCGGGTTGCCAAAATTCCCTGAGGATTTGGGCATTGCGTCCGCTCTCCGGGTGGACACAGCGCCCGAGGGATGACAGTGGGAAGGGAAAATAAAGGCGTACCCGCCGATGGTGTGCCTGATGAGGCAGGAGTCAGACACGATGGCTAAGGCGACACGCCGCAGCATTATGCAGCGCCGGACGGTTTTACAGGGGCTTGCCTGCGTTCCGACAGGGCTTGCGGTTTCCTCGCTCGCGCAGGCGGCAGACCATGTTGTGACCCCGTCGCAGCCGGAAACAACCCGCCCGGCGGACGTCACCACCACGCCGCCGCGCCAGTGGGGGCCGGGCGCGCCGCCAGCCTACACGCCGGACCCGGATGTGATTGTGATTGATCGCTCCTTCCGCGACCTGCTGTTTGGGGCTGCCACCCTGCACCGGGTGTGGGATCAGGGCACATGGCTGGAAGGGCCGGCCTGGTCTGCCGAGGGGCGGTATCTGCTGCTGAGCGACACCGTAACCAGCCGCCAGTACCGCTACTTGTGGGAGACGGGCGAGGTCACGGTCTTCCGACCGGAATCCTACCATTCCAACGGCAATACGTTTGATTATCAGGGCCGCCAGATTTCCTGCGAGCACTTCCTGCGCCGGGTGATCCGCTGGGAGCACGATGGGTCCGTGCGCGTGCTGGCCGACCGGTATGAAGGCCACGCCCTGAACTCCCCCAATGATGTGATTGCCCACCCGGATGGCAGCATCTGGTTTACGGACCCCGGCTATGGCGATGGCTTTACCGAAGGCCACGCGGATGAGCCGGGCGGTGAGGCCAACCCGGAAGGCCATATTCGCTGGCGGATAGGCGAAGAGCTGATTGGTGAGCTTGGCGGTGTGAAGCGGCAGGCAGACCATACCTTCCGGATTGATCCTTCAGGCCGGATTGAATGTGTGCTGACGCAGGAGCAACTGCCCAATCCCAACGGTCTGTGCTTCTCGCCCGATCACTCCCGTTTGTATGTCATTTCCTCCGGCAAGCAGCCGGGTGGCTATGGGCATGACGGGGATCAGGCCGTGCATGTGTATGACGTGCACAAGGACAACACCCTCTCCAACCCGCGCCTGTTTACCAACATGCATTTTCAGGGTGTGCAGATGGGGCCGGACGGGATGAAGGCCGATATCTTCGGCAATCTCTGGTGCGGGGCCAGCGGGCCGCTGGGGCTGTGCGGGGTGTTTGTGTTCAACCCGGAAGGCCAGCTGATTGGCCGGATCCGCCTGCCGCATGGGGTGTCCAACCTGACCTTTGGCGGGCCAAAGCGGAACTGGCTGTTTATGTGTGCAGGGGAATCGCTCTACCGTCTTCAGGTCAACACGCAGGGCGCGGGCGCAGCGTAATGCGCGGGCCGATCAGGCCCGGTTTTTCAGGAAGACTGGCAGCAGCGTAAAGAGCCCGCAGGCGCAGGCGACAAACAAGGGCAGGCCGCTGGCGGGAGAAAACGCCATGGCGGAGCCTGCCATGCCCGGCCCCATAAAGGAGCCGAGCCCCCACGCAACTGACGTGGCGGCGTAAACAGACACAAGGTCTCCTCCGGAAAACCGGCTACCCACCACAGACATAGCCACAGTGTAGAGTGCAGCAAACAGTCCATCCCACACAAACAGCAGCGGGTAGGCCAGCGCGGGGGTGCCAATGGCGAGGGGCCAGAGCAGCGCCCCGAACGTGGAGGCCGTGCCGAGGGTGATAAGCAGCGCGCGTGGGTTCTTCAGCCGGTCCGCCAGCCGACCGAGCGGGGCTTGCAGCACAATAGCGCCCAGCAGCATGGAGGAAAGCAGCAGCGTGGCCTGACGTTCCGACCAGCCCGTATGCAGGGCGTAAAGCGGCAGGAAAGCGGAGCTTGCGGCTTCCAGCATGGCCATGAGCAGCGTGACGCAAATGGCGATGGGGGCCATCCCGATATAGCGCCACAGGCCGCTATGGGCCGGGCGCTCTGGCTTGGGCGCACGCATCCACGGCATGCTCACCATGGCAAAGGCTGCCAGCACAAACACACTGGTGATGGCGAACGGAGCTACCCCATGCCGCCCCACCAGCGTGAGCAGCACCGGGCCAATGGCAAAGCCGGAGGAGAGCATGGCGCTGTAAAACCCCATGGTGCGCGTGCGGTTACTGTCATCCGTGCTCTGGTTCAGCCAGCTTTCCGACATGATGAGCATGCTCTCGGTCGCGATCCCCAGCACAAGGCGGAGGGGGAACCAGAACCAGACAGACGGCACAAGAGGGAACAGCAGAAGTGTTACGGCGGTGCAGCCCAGCGCTGCTAGCAGAACCGTGCGCGGCCCTACCCATCCGGCCAGCCGGGGCAGGAACGGGGCAATGCCCAGCACCCCGACGCCGTGCATCATGGCCAGAGCGGCAATGGTGTGCGGGCCGTACCCGTGGTCCAGCAGGGAAAAGGTAAGAAGCGGCGTGCTGAGCCCGTAGGTCAGGCCGAAAATCATCCCGACAGAAACAAGGGAGAGAATGGGCAGACGGGAACGCGTGGGAGAAGAAGCAGAAGGAAGCAAGAGCAGGCCAGACACCGTTGGAAAAAAGGCCAGTGTATGGGCACACACCGGCAGGGCTTTTGAATATCAGAATTTTAAAGCCGTGCGGCTTTTTATGCTCTTTCCCGGCTGGCGAACATGGCGGATGTTTTCTTAAGGGGACTTCAAAAATCACAACCCTGTTATGTGCGAGAGGGGTTTCGTAAAAAATTAATTGAGAATAGTTCTCATTTGCTATTTATGTGTGTCAAGTTTGACATACTTCCAAAGGGCAGGTGAATGACAAGGATATACAAGGCGTATCTCACGCCGGTATCTGTTGCAGGGGTTCTCTTTTTTTCAGCGCATGCATGGGCGTCCTCGTCTGATACGCTGCATGACGAGAACAGGAAGTCGTCTAAGCGCGAGAACAAACGCCATAAAACGGAAACTGCGGCCGTCACACCGGCCACGCGCGTTGGCAGTGTGGATGCGACGGATGAAGAACGCCTGATCGTAACCGGTCATGGCTTTAACACCATGCATGATTCCGTCGGACTTTCCCGTATGCCGCAGGACGTGATGCATACGCCTCAGAATATCAACGTTGTGCCGCAGGCGCTTATGCGCCAGCAAAATGTGAAGTCTCTGGATGAAGCGTTGCGGAACGTTCCCGGCGTGACGTCCTCCATCGGGGAGGGCGCGGGCGGCATGAACGGAGACCAGTTCCTGATCCGGGGCTTTCAGGCTCAGAATGATATCTATGAGGACGGACTAAGGGATTTTGGGGTTTATTCCCGTGACTCTTTCAATTTTGATTCTGTGTCCGTCATCAAGGGCCCGTCATCGGAAGTATTCGGGAATGGCACCACCGGGGGCGCCATTAATATGGTGACCAAGGCGCCGGGTTTGCAGAACCATTATTCCTCTGAATTTACGGGCGGTTCCGGCAGCTATTATCGGGGCACGCTGGATATTAATCAGAAGCTGGACAGTTCGACCGCCTTCCGCCTGACAGGGATGGGCGATGAGCATAATGTTGTCGGGCGGGACTACATCTATTCGCATCGCTGGGGTGTGGCCCCGTCCATCGCCTTTGGTCTGGGCAAGCGTGCGACGCTGGTTCTGCAATATATGCACCAGCAGGAAAATTCCGTGCCTGATTTTGGGGTGCCGGTTGTCACAAAACCGGGTGCCTCCTACGGCATGCCTATTACGGAATATGGTGTGAAGCGGACCAACTGGTACGGCACCAATAACGACCAGAACGCCACGAACGATAATATGGAAACCGCGCGTTTTACCTATAAGGTAAACGACCATATTACCATTTATGATGATCTGCGCGGCGGCCAGTATTACCGGACCTTTGCGGCCTCCAAAGCCACGTGTGACACGACCTGCGTGAACAACTATTTCAATGGTGACCCGGCGGCGGCTCTTGTTGCGCGTTCTGGTCCGTCAGGTGCCGGGAACGGCAGCGGGCCGGGCACCTATATGGCGCCGCTGCCGTATGAGCAGAAAAGCTGGTCCGTGCAGAATGTTGCGTCCATGGTGGCCAACTTCAACACAGGTTTTCTGCGGCATCAGCTGGTGGCCGGGGTTGATATTGAGCGCGTGAATGACGTGCGCTCACAGTCCACCTATCTGAACCCCAAACCCTATGCCAGCCTCATCAATCCCAACCCGTATGTGGGGAACCTTGACCTCGTGCCGGGGGATAGCAATCCGGCTGGTCTGGTGTCTCTGGGCAGCCTCCATGCCAAATCTCATAGCAGCGGCTACGGGTTTGATACCGGCCTGTTCCTGTTTGACCAGATCTGGCTGACAAACTGGCTTTCCGTCAAAGGCGGGTTCCGCTGGGACCGCTGGCAGACAAGCTACAATCTGACGGGGGGCGATGTTGCGAAAAACCCTGATAGCCACTTCCATGATGTCAGCGGTGTGTTCAACCCCAATGTCAGCCTTGTGGCAACGCCGGATGAACATCAGACCTACTACTTCACATGGGCCAGTTCCACCACGCCGATGGGGATGTATGTCACCAACGGGTCTGTGCCGATCCGCCCCGGCACAAATTCCTTCGCCAGCCCGGAAAAATCTCAGCTTTACGAACTTGGGGCCAAATACAGCCTGTTCCATGACCGGATTGGCGCAACGGCCTCTCTTTTCCGGCTGGATAAAGGCAACACCATGAATGCCGACCCGGTGACGGGGGAAGTGCAGGGCTCATCTGACCGTCAGCGCAACCAGGGGTTGGAACTGTCCGTAGGCGGCATCATTCTGCCGGGCTGGAACATTACTGCTACTTACGCCTTGTATGACAGTGACACGACCTATTCCGCCACCAAAGCCAACCGTGGCAAGAATGTTCAGTATGTGCCGCATAATCAGGCCACGCTGTGGTCGGTCTATAATGCGTTTGCCCACACGCCGTATAATATCTCGTTTGGCGGTGGTGTAACATGGCGGCAGCATGTCTGGCTTAATACGGCCAACACTCTGCGTGCCCCCGCCAATCTGGACTTCAGCGCAGTGATTTCTCACCGTTTCGACAGGCACTGGAAAGTGTCTATGAACGGCTACAACCTTGCCAACCGTCTGAACTATCAGAGTCTGTTTTCCAACCGCGCAACACCCTCTGCGGGGAGAATGTTCCTGGGTGAAGTCAGCTTTACCTACTGAGGTTTTTTACAGAGCGGGTTTGTCGGGCTGAGGTCCGGCAGGCCCGTGCGGTAACAGGAATGCCGCATAAAAAGGGAAATGCCTTACACGGGGCATTTCCTTTTTTGCGTTCTTAGTGACAGCCGCCACCCTTGCTGCTGTCACAATTCTTGCAACTCCCGCAGCCGGTGCGGAGGCCGCCGGGGGTTGCCAGCCGTTCGGCGCGGGCGCGCAGGCCGGTCAGATGTTGGGTGTTACGCAGCAGGCCCGCAAGCGTGCGCCAGAAGGGCACAAGGGTTGCCGGAGCCAGCTTTTGCAGCCAGTAGGCCGCGCAGAAAACGACGATCAGAGCAACGAGGATAATCTGTGTCACAGGTGTCCTCCTGTTATCAGCCGTGGGGCGTTAGCCGGTGAAGAAGCGGGTGATGTGGTAGGTCAGGAAAGAGGCCAGATAGGCCAGCCCGAAGAGGTAAGCCACAGAGACCCAGACCAGACGCCACGACCCGGTTTCCCGCCGGATGACCGCAAGGGTTGAGAAGCACTGCGGCGCATACACATACCATGCCAGCAAAGAGAATGCCGTTGCAAGGCTCCAGTGAGCCGAGAGCAGGGGGGCAAGCTGGGTTGCGGCATCGCCTTCAGACGCGCCAACGGAATAGACCGTCGCCAGACCGCTCACAGCCACTTCTCGCGCCGCCAGACCGGGGATAAGGGCCACGCAAATCTGCCAGTTGAAGCCGATAAAGGCGAAGAGCGGCAGCATGAGGTGGCCAATGCGGCCTGCCAGACTCCAGTCAATGGCCGGGCCAGCTGCGCCAGCAGGCGGGGCGGGGAAGCTGGAGAGCGCCCACATGATGACGCTGAGCGTGACGATGATGGTGCCCACGCGGGAGAGGAAAATGCGGGCACGCTGCCAGAGTTCGATGCACAGGCTTTGCAGGCCGGGCACGCGGTAGCTGGGCAGTTCCATCAGCAACGGGTGCTCTGCCGTGTCCCGCTTTTTGAGCACGCGGGCGACCACCAGCGCGCTCAGCACACCGGCGGCATAGAGCGCGAACAGCACCAGCCCATGCAGGTTGAACAGCCCCAGCACCGTGCGGGAGGGCACAAAGGCTGCAATCAGCAGCGCATAGACCGGCAGGCGGGCTGAACACGTCATCAGCGGGGCGATGAGGATCGTCACCATCCGGTCCCGCGGGTTCTGAATGGTGCGGGTGGACATGATGCCCGGCACGGCACAGGCAAAGCTGGAGAGCAGCGGAATGAAGGAACGGCCACTCAGCCCGGCAGAGGCCATAAGCTTATCCAGCATGAAGGCCGCGCGGGGCAGGTAGCCGGATTCTTCCAGTGCCAGAATCCACAGGAACAGGATGAGGATTTGCGGCAGGAAGACAATCACCGTGCCCGCCCCGGCAATAATGCCTTCCACAATCAGGCTGCGGAGAATGCCTTCGGGTAGCAGCGTGCCGACAAATTCGCCCAGCTGGTCCATGCCGTTTTGCAGCAGGTCCATGAAAGGCTGGGCCCATGAGAACACCGCCTGAAACATAATGAACAGCAGCACGAGCAGGATGAGCATGCCCCAGACGGGGTGCAGCACCCAGCGGTCCAGCCGGGCGTCAAACTGCGGCTGGCGGGTGGAGGTGCGGCGGACGCACAGCGCCATCAGGCGGCGGATTTCTGCGTGCAGATCCGTGCCTTCGGGCAGCGGGGTCGGGGGAGGGGGCACGGGTTCGTCCAGCGCCTGCACAATGCTGGCGGCCCCGCCGCGTTTGACGCCAATGGCGGTAACGACGGGCACGCCCAGTTCCGCCTGCAGGCGCGGCACATCAATTTCCAGCCCCTGCTTCCGCACCGCGTCAATCATATTGAGCACGATCATCATGGGGCGGCCAAGCTGGCGCAGTTCCAGCGCAAAGCGCAGATGCAGGCGGAGGTTGGTGGCGGCCAGAACGCTGATCAGCAGGTCCGGCGCGGGCTCACCTTTATAGACACCCCGGCAGACATCGCGGGTGACGGCTTCATCCGGGCTGGTGGCGTTCAGGCTATAGGTGCCCGGCAGATCAAGAATTTGTACGGGACGACCTGCGGGTGTGGTCAGGCGGCCGGCCTTGCGCTCCACCGTGACGCCCGCATAGTTCGCCACTTTCTGGCGGCTGCCGGTCAGCTGATTGAAAAGGGCTGTCTTGCCGCAGTTGGGGTTGCCAACCAGAGCGACGCGCAGGGGCAGGGTGCTGGTCATGCCTCCTCCGTCTGGGCGGGGGGCGCGGTGTGCAGGGCCGGATCCAGTGCGTTGAGGGTCTCTGCGGAGTCCTGCGGGGGCTGCATCACTACGCGCGCGGCTTCCGACCGGCGGAGGGCGAAGCGGGTAAAGCCGATTTCCACCGCCATCGGGTCTCCCCCAAAGGGGGCAAAGGCGACAACTTTCACAGGCTCACCGGGAACAAAGCCAAATTCCTCCAGCCGCCGGGCAATGGGGTCTGCCGGTGTTGCGGGCGCGACGTGGTCGATAATGCCCTGACACTCAAGGGGAAGCTCGTTCAGGCGCACGGTTGCGTTGTCCTGCTGTGGCGGGTGGGACGTGTGGTGTTGAGAGTGATCCTTAATTCCATTTATGCCCGCTGTCCAATGTCACACCCCTGTGATGAAGGGGGTAAAAACCCTCTGCCAGCAGGGCGTGGAGGGGATATGGCGCAGAAGAGTTGCGGACCTTGTGAGGATTTTACGTGCAATATTCCGCGCTGGAGATTATCAACAGGCCAGCGAAATTATAGACCGCGACCAACCGCCCCGACAAAGAGACAGTCGGCGGCGGCATAGCGTGTAGGGAAAATCAGGCCTTTTTCATGGATATCCGCAATATCGCCATCATTGCTCACGTCGATCATGGCAAGACGACTCTCGTTGATGAACTGCTGAAACAGTCTGGCTCGTTCCATGAGCATCAGCACGTTGCTGAACGCGCCATGGACAGCAATGATCTGGAACGTGAGCGTGGTATTACCATTCTTGCCAAGTGCACGTCCGTTGTCTGGAAAGACACGCGCATCAACATCATCGACACCCCCGGACACGCCGATTTCGGCGGGGAAGTGGAACGTATTCTGAGCATGGTGGACGGCGCTGTGGTGCTGGTTGACTCTGCTGAGGGCGCGCTGCCGCAGACCAAGTTTGTGGTTGGCAAGGCTCTGGCCCGTGGCCTGAAGCCGATTGTTGTGGTCAACAAGATTGACCGTGGCGATGCCCGTCCGGACGAAGTGCACAACGAAGTGTTCGATCTGTTCGCTGCCCTCGGTGCGAATGACGAACAGCTCGACTTCCCGATGCTGTATGCCTCTGGCCGTCAGGGCTGGGCCGATGTTGAGCTGGAAGGTCCGCGTAAAGACCTCAGCCCGATGTTCGACCTGATCCTCAAGCACGTTCCCGCTCCGGTGCTGGACAAGGAAAAGCCGTTCGCCATGACGGCCACCATCCTTGAGAACGACAACTTCCTGGGCCGCGTGCTCACGGGCCGCGTCGAACAGGGCCGTGCACGTGTTAACATGCCGGTTAAGGTTCTGCGCGCTGATGGCTCCGTTGTGGAAACGGGTCGTCTGACCAAGCTGCTGTCCTTCCGTGGTCTGGACCGCGTGGGCGTTGAGGAAGTGGAAGCCGGTGACATTGTTGCCGTTGCTGGTCTGTCCGAAGCCACCATTCCGGACACGATTGCTGCCCCGGAAGTGGCCGAGCCGCTGCACGCTATTCCGGTTGACCCGCCGACGCTGTCCATGACGTTCCGCCTGAACGATGGCCCGATGGGTGGCCGTGAAGGCAAGAAGGTGACGTCTCGCCAGATTCGTGACCGTCTGTTCAAGGAAACGGAAAGCAACATCGCCATCCGCGTGACAGACAGCCCGGAAAGCGAAGCGTTTGAAGTGGCTGGCCGTGGTGAACTTCAGCTGGGCGTGCTGATTGAAACCATGCGCCGTGAAGGCTTTGAGCTGACCATTGGTCGTCCCCGCGTGCTGTATCGCACCAACGAGGAAACCGGTGAGCGCGAAGAGCCGTTTGAAGAAGTCACCATTGACGTGGACGAACCCTATTCCGGCGTGGTCGTGGAGAAGATGTCTCTGCGTAAAGGCCAGATGCAGGACATGCGTCCCTCCGGTGGCGACAAGGTGCGTCTGACCTTCATCATCCCGTCTCGCGGGCTGATCGGCTATCATGGTGAATTCCTGACCGACACGCGCGGCACGGGCATCATGAACCGTCTGTTCCACGGCTATCAGCCCTATGCCGGCACCATTGAAGGCCGCCGTAACGGATCCCTGATTTCCGCAGAAGACGGCAGCACCACGACGTACTCCCTGTTCTCTCTGCAGGACCGTGGCACGCTGTTCGTGGATGCTGGCGAAAAAGTCTATGTCGGCATGATCATTGGTGAGCATTCCCGCGAAAACGATCTGGAAGTGAACGGCGTTCGCGAAAAGAAGCTGACCAACATGCGTGCGTCCGGTAAGGACGACGCCCTGTTCCTGACGCCGCCGCGCCGGATGTCTCTGGAGCAGGCGATTGCCTACATTGAAGACGATGAGCTGGTGGAAGTGACCCCGTCTGCCATCCGTCTGCGTAAGCGTTACCTTGACCCCAACGAACGCAAGAAGCGCGAACGCTCAGGCAACAAAGACTGACCCTTTCGCGTTTTACGCAAGATGTGCATCCCTGCCATGCCGGTCTGCCCGTAAAGGGTGTGCGGGCAGGGATGCATTCCCTTCACGCCTTAAAATCATTGTGGCGAGATGAAGGTTTCCGGGTGGCACACCCACGGCAACCCTCTGGTCTATCTGAATTTTAATCCGAGACGTGAAGAAGCTGTCATGCTATCCAAGCTGCCAGCCAGACGGATGCAGCTCGTCATACGGACTTCTGGCGTACTGGTCGGGACCCCTGACGTCTCAGATATTTTTGGAGACATGATTATGATTTCTCGTCGCCTTCTCGCAGCTCTGTCCACCGTCGCTCTGATGGGCTTCGCTGCTCCGTCCTTCGCTCAGGAAGCTCCTGCTGCTCCTGCTCCTGCCGCACCGGCTGCTGAAGCTCCTGCTGCTCCTTCCGCTGACTCCGCTGCTCCTGCAGCCGCACCGGAAGCTGCTAAAGAAGAAGGCACCAAGAAAAAAGGCAAGAAGAAGCACCACCACGGTAAGCACCATGGCAAGAAGAGCAAGAAAGCTGCTTCTTCTGACGCATCTTCTTCCGACACGTCTGCTCAGTAATCAGAGCGGAACACGGATAAGCGATACGGGGCCTTCGGGCCTTGTGTCCTGCAAAAAGGGCCGGGGATTGTTCCTCCGGCCCTTTTTGTTTGGCATATCTTCGTCACCAGAGGGTTATCGTCCCAGTCTGCATACTGACGCCATAGTGTTTTCAGACGAACTGAGAATGAGGATGCGCGCAGGCAGTTTAGCGTTGTCGCATGAGGGAACGCGATTCGTGCTCAGGCAAGCTGAGCGCGTTCCTCGACAGGCGTCTGCTGGAGGGATGGCATCTGCCAGTGGCCCTGATCAATCTTGACGATTTCCTGATCAATCTCAGCGACGACCTGCCGCGCAAACGGCCCGAGATGCAGGTAGAGCGCACTTGTCATGACCACATACGGCAAGGCTTTGGGGTTATGCAGGGCGCAATCCACCAGCATGCGCCAGAATTGCCCCGCCGTTCCCGGCCCTGCCCGATGAATGCGAAACAGCAGTCGGATGAAACTGCGAAGATCTCCCTTAATCATCCGATGAGCACGCTTGCGTTTGAGCATACGCCCCAGCCGGCGCACACGGCCAAAATAAGCGGTCGGCTCATAGATTGTTCTGAGGACTGCCCTGTAATCGTCAAGCACATCCCGGCGGGGGCGGTTGGTCTCAAAATTCAGTCCGGCGGTGCACTGGTCGCCTGATTGCGTCTGCCCGTCGTCAGAGAAGAGGCGTCCTTCAGCCAGCAGTCGGCGTGTGAGCTGGGTGGTGGGCAGGGCATAAAGCAGGCCGACCATGCACACAGGGATTGCCGTATCTTCGATACAGGCGATCATACCCGGAGCGACACTGCCCTTCTCGCTATCAAAACCGACAATGAAGCCGGCATTCACAAAAATTCCGGCTCCATGAATGGTTTCGATGCTTTGCTGCAAACTCCGGCGCGTATTCTGCTTTTTCTGCGTCATGATCAGCGTGTCTGTGTCCGGACTTTCAATGCCGACAAACACGGCAAAAAAGTTGCTCTCGGCAAGGTCACGCAGCAGCTCGGCATCATCGGCAAGATTGATTGATGCTTCGGTCGAAAATTCGAACGGGAAGCGTTTTTCGTCCTGCCAGCGCTTCAGATCAGGCAGAAATTTCCTCAGCGCCTTTTTGTTGCCGATCAGGTTATCGTCAACAAAATCCACATGGCCGCGATAGCCGAGGGCATAGAGCGCATCCAGCTCTGCCATGACCTGCCCGGTGGTCTTGGTGCGGGGGACGCGGCCATACAGTTCGATGATATCGCAGAATTCACAACTGAACGGGCATCCGCGCGAGAACTGAATCCCGACATGCAGATACTGATCCATCTTCAGCAGGTCAAAACGGGGCAGAGGACTTTTCGTGACATCTGTCTTCCCCATGGGCGCTACAAAAACACCCTCCGTGGCCCCGTTTCGCCACGCAGAGATGAAATTGACCATGATTTCTTCAGCTTCACCGAGAACCTGAAAATGCGCGGCCTTATAGATGTCGGGACTGGACGTGACATCAGGGCCACCGACCACCACCGGCTTGCCGCTTGTGCGGCACTTGTCGATGAGATGCAGGGCATCGTTTCTCTGCGGAAGCATGCCGCCGGTCATAACCATATCGGCCCAGGCGAAATCTTCTTCCGTCAGCTCTTCCGTGTTGCGGTTGACCAGTCTGACGTCCCAGTTCTTAGGTAACAGGGCTGCCACGGTAATCAGCCCAAGGGGGGCTGCCGGGTAGCGTGCGCCGGTCAGATCGCAGGCTTCCTTGTAGTTCCAGAACGAACCTGAGTTGAAAAGCGGGAAGATCATCAAGACCTTGCAGCTGTCGGTCATCAGGGAGAAATCCTCAGATAAAACAGCTGATTACGATCAAAGCCGGAGAATGCCTGCTTTGTTCGAAAGCGCGCCGGACCACGGACGGGCCTGGTTCAGTTTTAGGGGAACGATATGCCGGAGATGCCCGATCTTACCTGCGTTGGAGGAAGGGGCTAAACGGCTATACCCCGGAGAAAGGTCGTCCTGTGACCCTTCCTGAAAGGGGATGGTCGTTTATAAACTGAATGGCCCGGAATAGCGATAGCGTCGTGCTTTTGACCGTCGCGACGCTGCTCCTTGTCCCGCCCGGACGGCCATAAGAGCATTTCCCCTTTACCCCCGCCGGAACCGCGCGGAAATATACGGTTCGGGTGTCCAGTTCAGATCAGCGACCCACGGCCATGTGGGCTGTCTGCGGTGATTGCCGATGTGCAGAATGTCCTGATTAATGGCTCCGGGTGAGAGCGCCATGAGGGCAGGGTTGGCCAGCACCTTCATGGTCGGGTGCAGGTAGCCGCATTTCAGGACGACAATTTTGAACTGTGCCGGGTCCACGCCTATGTCACGGAACGATTCAGTAGAATGATACAGTCGTCGCCGTGCGGAGAGTGTTGCGGTAATGCCGGCAAATTCGATTACGGCCTCGCCGTCCTCCGGGCGTGTTACCGTCGTCAGGTGCTTCACTACGGCTTTTTTCACATGCACCGGGCGGCACATGAGCGGATCGAGCGTCGCGCCGATTGAAAGCGGGAGCGTAGCCCCCACACCTGCGCGGTAACAGGCGTCCGTCGCGGGCCGGTCGGTCATGCCGCCGAGCAGGACATCTTTCGTGCCTGCCTTGAGTAAGGCCTGAAGGAAAAATGTCTGGTCCGAATTGCCACCCCCACCCGGATTATCGCCGGAATCTGAAATCACGACGGGATGCGTGGCAGAGACCATTGCGCGGGAGAGGCACTCCTCAATCGTCCCTGTCGGGCTGTCAAAATGGAAGTCATGGCGTGCATCCCAGTATCGGGCGGCCAGTTCCGTTACAATCCGCGTCTGTTCTTCAATATTCGTGCCCGTTGTCACCACAGAGGCCGCGGCCCGAGGCTCATCCGCCCACACGTAGCCAACCAACTGTGACACATCGAGAATCCCCGGCAGGCGATTATACTCGCTCAGATCTGCCCACAGCCGTCGCCCCGGCTCCCATTCCGTGCTGCTCTGCTCTCCCGGCAGAAGGGCCGGAATACTTGCCCACACAATGCCCGGACGCAGACCGTAGCGGAGGCAATGCGTCAGCATGTCCGTGGCCCGCATCACATTTTCCACACGGTCCACATGCGGGGCTGTGCGATACGCCGTCATGGCGTCCAGCGTATCCACCGCGCGGCGGCTCAGATTGCCATGCAGATCGTAATACGCGGAAATCAGACAGTCTGGCCCCACAACAGCGCGCGTGGCCTCGTACCAGTCACCCTCTGCGTCGTCCATGCCCTCAACGCTCAGAGCGCCATGCATCATCAGGTAAACACCGTCCAGCGGCAGGAGCTTTTTCAAACGCTCCAGATAGTCCGCCTTCAGGGTTTCATAGGTCTGCCGTTCTACCGGGCCGCCGGATGGAGCGGAGGCCGTCAGGGTTGGCAGGAAAGGGGTCTCATAGCGCTGGAGTGGCAAAGAGAGCGGCGCTTTGAACACGTCCTGCCCGCGCAGCACCGTCAGGTCCTCCATCCGTGCCCGGATGCGGCTATACGTGCTGCATTCCGAGGCAATGCCGCCCACTGCAATGCGCGGCGTCCCCCGAAAGGCCGGGACTAATCCTGCAGCTCGTGCTGCGCCAGAAAAAGTGGGGAGCCCGGCCAAAACCCCCGCCGGGATCATCTTCAGAATCAGTCTGCGCCGCACGGGAGTGCCTCCAGTTGGTATGACCGCTCAATCGTTCTTAATCTGTAACGATAAAAATGCGGTCAATCAAACTGAGAAAGGCTGTGCGCGAAAAATCCCGTGTCTGGCTCAGCTATAGCGGCTGATGGACAGGTCCAGTGCCGGGATTTCAGGCTTGATACCGTGAATCATATCCGCCAGCAGGCGGCCGGAACCGCAGGCCATGGTCCAGCCCAGCGTGCCGTGGCCGGTATTGAGCCACAGATTGCTAAAGCGCGGCACCGGGCCAACTACCGGCGTGCCATCCGGCGTGCAGGGGCGCAGGCCGGTCCAGTAGGTGGCGGCGGAAAGGTCACCCCCGCCGAACAGCTCGGAGAAGGAGAGTTCCAGCGTCTCGCGCCGGTCCGGGCTCAGGCGCAGGTTGTAGCCGGTCAGTTCTGCTGTGCCCCCCACGCGAATGCGGTTGCCCAGCCGGGTGATGGCGACCTTGTAGGTCTCATCATTCACGGTGGAGAGCGGGGCGTGGCTTTCATCCGTCAGCGGCAGGGTGAGGGAGTAGCCTTTGACCGGGTAAACCGGCAGATGCACGCCCAGCGGCTTGAGCAAAAGCGGGCTGTAGCTGCCCATGGAGACCACGTAGGCATCGGCCCGCAGATGGCCCTTGCTGGTGCGGATGGACATGACCTCATCCGCTGCGGCGTCCATCCCCTTGATGGTCGTGTCGTACAGGAACGTCACGCCCTTTGCGGCGGCCATTTTGGCCAGACGCTGGGTGAAGATATGCGCATCCCCGGACTGGTCGCCCGGCAGATACAGTCCGGCCTTCAGCAAATCGCGCGCGTGGGACAGGCCGGGTTCATGCTCCAGAATCTGGTTCACGTTCAGCAGTTCATGCGGGATGTTGCTGTCGGAAAGCAGCTTCATGTCATGGTGGGCTTTGTCGATCTGCTTTTCCGTGCGGAAAAGCTGGATCAGCCCGCGCTGCCGGTCATCATACGTCAGGCCGGTTTCTTCCCGCAGGGCGTCCAGACAGTCGCGGCTGTATTCCGCCACGCGCAGCATGCGGCCTTTATTGATGTCATAGGCGTGCGTGTTGCAGTTTTTAAGAAGCTGTTCGATCCACCGGAACATGGCGAAGTCGATCCGCTTGCGGATCACCAGCGGGCTATGCCGCTGCATCATCCAGCTCATGGCTTTGATCGGCAGGCCGGGGGCGGCCCAGGGGGTGGAATAACCCGGAGAAACCTGCCCGGCATTGGCAAAGGATGTCTCCAGCCCCGGCTCCGGCTGGCGGTCAACCACAGTCACTTCGTGACCCAGACTGTTGAGATACCAGGCTGACGTCACGCCGATAACGCCGGCGCCGAGAATGATGACTTTCACACTTTCATCCTTTCCGGGGATCGTAATGGAGACGATGGTAGCGGGCCCCGAGGTCCGTCAGAAGTTCGTAAGCAATGGTGTCTGCCAGATGCGCAACGTCATCAAGAGGCGCATGGGGGCCTATCAGGTCAAACACCGCTCCGGCAGGCGGCAGAGCCACACCTGCTGCGACCAGTGGAGAGAGGTCCACGGCCAGTGAGTCCATGGAGATACGCCCGATTATTGGTAATTTAATGTCAGGCCAGTCCGGGTAGATCACAAATCCTTTTTGCCCCAGCCTGCGGGGAAAGCCGTCTCCGTAGCCAATGCCCAGCAGGGCGACCGGGGTGGGCTGCCGGGCGGTAAAGGCCGCGCCATAGCCCACACTGGCCCCGGCGGGCACTTGCCGGGTCTGAATAACACGCGCCTGCAACCGGAGGGTGGCATGCATAGGGTTGGGCTGCCCTGCAGTGGGCGCAATGCCGTAGAGGGCAGCGCCGGGCCGCACGAGGTCAAAATGCCACTCCGGCCCCAGAAAAATGCCGGAGGATGCAGCAAGACTAGCGGGGGCGGCGGGGAGGCGCAGCTTCAGTTTGACAAAAGCGTTGAGTTGCTGGCGGTTGAGTGGGTGGTCGGGTGTGTCGGCGCAGGCCAGATGGCTCATCACCAGCGTGACCTCAATACCCGCCAGCGCTTGTGGCTGGGTGGCGAGGTAATCCACCTCCGCCTCGGTCAGCCCGAAGCGAGACATGCCGCTATCGACCTGCAGGGCAGCCGCCAGAGGGTGCCCCTGTGCGTGAGCCAGCGCCTGCCATTCCTGCACCTGTTGCAGGCTGTTCAAAACGGGCAGGAGATTATGCGTCAGGCAGGCGTTAGCGGTGCCGGGGGGCGGGCCATGCAGCACAAAAATGCGGCTGTCTTCCCCCACCAGCGGGCGCAGGGCAGCCCCCTCCGCCAGATGAGCGACAAAAAAGGTGCGGCACCCGGCCTCATACAAGGTCTGGCCAACTTCCTTCAGCCCCAGCCCATACGCATTGGCCTTGACCGCAGCCCCGCATTCCGCCGGGCTGACGCGTGCGCTCAGCTGCGCATAATTCTCGGCAATGGCGGCAAGATTGATAAGCAGCCGCCCGCCTTCCCAGCCGTCCCTGTCCATGGTCCGTCTCCTGCCTTCATGACGCGCGTCTTTATCATTTTTTCGCAGAGGCTGGCAAAAGGCAGACGGGGGATGGAGAGGGGAGTTGATAGGCGGCAGCGTTCAAAGCGTAGCCATCCGTCTGGAAAGAGGCGTGAGAGACCAGAACACCAGTCCGGCCACAGCACCGCTTAGCGCGCTTGTGGTCAGAGCGCGGGTCCAGTTGAGTGCCTCATGTCCGGAGGCAGAAAGAGCAAAGCTGCCGAGGGCCAGCAACACGCCAAGCAACGCCATGGTGCCGCACCCCCAGAGCATGCCGAAGAGCAGGCAATGCAGAAGGCTGCGGTGGTGCGTGGCGCGATACAGGGAAAGGCAGACCCATCCCATCGGCACGCCCAGAAAGGAAAACGCCAGAAAGAACAGCCCGCTTCGGGCAAGGCAGTAGAGAATGGCGGAGGGCGGCGTGAGTGTTGTGGGGCCATGTCCCGCAGCGTGCAGGCTGACCAGCGCTGACCAGATGAGGCTGAAGATAAAGACGGCGACAAGGTAGCGGACGCTCAGCCGCATTGGAGTGTTCCTCATGTGAGAGGCCATGACGGACGATATAATTTTAAGACTCAGCAGCGTGTGAGACGTTCCCTCGGGAGAGAAATTTTAACTGGCCGACCGGAGTGGCATCGTTCACTGATGTGTCTGCTTCCTTATGCGAGGGCTTTGTGAGTGCGTACTCTTGATTTCAGTTCATGGCACAATCTTCTGGTCACCCTGATCGGGCTGTCACTCATCACACTGCTGGGTGTTGGCATCCGGCTGCTGACAATGGTGGTGATCCAGCAGCGGCGGGAGCGGATGAACCGGCAGATCAATGAGCGGTTACGCACCCTGATTGCCGCATATCGCACGCTGGGTGGTTCCTTTACCGGAGATCTGGCGGTGGACCCCCGGCACAAGCGGGATTTACGCATGACGGCGGAAGGCGCGGTGTCGGCCGAGGGAACGGAGGGCTCTGCTGAGGCAGGCGGTGAGGTTGGGTCCGAGCGCGCCCGGCGTATTCGGGATGCCGTGGAGGCCGCGCTTTCCGACATTATCCTTCTGGGCACGGAAGAGCATGTGCGTCTGGCGGACCGGGCCGCGCGGGAACTGGTGGCGGGTCAGCCGGTCCATACGCATGATCTGGTTGTCTCCCTCCGCACCTTTATCCGCAAGGCGCTGGACCTTGAGCCTGTGCCTTCAGACCTCACGCTGCCAGCCCAAGGCCCAGCCCGCGTGCAGGCCTCCGGTGGGGGGCGTGCAAAGGATGACGGCAAGAAGGACGGCGGCGGGAAAGGCGGCGGTGGAGGCGGGGGCGGAGATGGCGGCGGCGGTCATGAAATGGGGATGATGGGCGGCGCTGGTGCGGAGCATCATGAGGTGACCATTTCATCCGGGATTTAAATCGGACAAGGGATTATCTGGTCAGAATCTTTTGAAAATCTCTGAGGCGCGTTCACAAAAGGACCAGTGAACGCGCCGTTTGTTTTAGTAGAGTTCCGGCACAATCATGGATTCCGGCGTCGGTTGCCGTTCATAGTCCGGGTGGTAGATGCGCGGGGGCAGGACTACCTCGGGGCGGGAGACGGGCTGATACGGCACCAGAGACAGAAGGTGGCTGATGCAGTTCAGGCGGGCCTTCTTCTTGTCCACGCCCTGCACCACCCACCACGGCGCTTCCGGAATGCTGGAGCGTTCCAGCATGACTTCCTTGGCCAGTGTGTAGGCCTCCCACCGTTTGCGGCTTTCCAGATCCATGGGGGAGAGTTTCCACTGTTTGAGTGGATCATCCATGCGGGCGCGGAAGCGGGCTTCCTGCTCATCATCCGTGATGGAGAACCAGAATTTGATAATCTGGATACCGCTGCTGGCAAGCATGCGTTCAAATTCCGGCACGGAGCGGAAGAACTCTTCATACTCCTCGTCTGTGCAGAAACCCATCACGCGTTCCACACCGGCGCGGTTATACCAGCTGCGGTCAAACAGAACGATTTCCCCCGCTGCGGGCAGGTGCGCCACGTACCGCTGGAAATACCACTGGGTGCGTTCCCGGTCGTTAGGGGCGGGCAGGGCGGCAACGCGGCAGGTGCGCGGGTTGAGTCGCTGAGTAATGCGTTTGATGGCCCCGCCCTTGCCTGCGGCGTCCCGCCCTTCAAACAGCACCACTACGCGGTGACCGGTGGCCTGCACCCAGTCCTGGAGTTTGATCAGCTCGCCCTGCAGGCGCACCAGTTCACGAAAATAGACACGACGAAAAGCGCGATCTTCAGCGTCCAGACTGCTTATGCCACCGGCATCGTCTTCCAGAGAAAGCTCAAATTCCTCGTCAAGATCATCAATAATCTCACGGCGCATCTGCACGCGTTCGCGTTCTTCTGCGGAAAGGCTCTCCAGATCGCTCATTCTCATCCCTTTATCGCCGCAGGTCATACTCTGCGCCGCGGACTATAAAGACTGAGGGGATGAACCGGTTTGAAACTTTGATGACATTGAAGGGCGCATCAGAATGTTGTGGTGACGTTCAGCCCGGTGACAACGCCGTTGCGGATATGTTTGCCGGTATCCGGGTTAAGAGAGGTGCCACCCACATGCCAGAAATACTGGAAATCCGGCTGCACAATCAGCCAGGGGGTCGCTGCCGCCTGATAGGTGAATTCCAGATGATGCTCCGGCGTGAGCGCGCCTGCGGTATTGGTGCCCAGCCGAAAACTGTCATGCGTGTTTTCCTTGGCGCGCAGGCCATACAGGCCAGTGCCCCACGCTAAGCCGAGTGTGTCATCCGGTCTGCCGGGTAGCAGTTCATCAAACGTAAAACCGCTTTGAATTTCAGAAGAAAACCGGCTGTTGGTGCCGTTGCTCAAAGTGGCGCGGGCAAAAAAGTTGATGGTCTTGCCTGAGCCTTTTTCCTTACGCCAGATCATCTGGTCAATCACGAAATATGCCATCCAGTTGCCCTGATGGTAGAGTGGGGAGCCGCTGCTGGCGGGGCTGGCCAGAAGGCCGCGCTGCGCATCGTAACGCTGGTCCGGAAAGCGCCCGGTATCGTACAGGCCGCCGATTTTCCACACACCGGGCAGAGCTACATCGTCACGGCTGCCAATCTGCTTTGCTGCGTCCAGCCAGAGCTGGGCTTCCCCTATGAACAATGTGCCGCCCCTGGTGGAAAACAAGGTGCCGGACGGGTCGCGCTGGGCTGCGCTGATGGTACTGTAAAACGGGCCGTGGGTGGGGTTGTCATTCGTGATGGCACCCATGAGCACCAGCGGGGCTGCCGCCCGCCACTTTACGCGGCCGCCAACAGCGGAATAAGGCCAGGACGGACCGCCGGAATAGAGGTTGTTGGAGGTGGAAAGCGGCCAGCCGAAGCTGGAGTTCAGGAAGAACGAGGCGTTCTGACTGACAAGAAATTCCGTATCCAGATCCAGCGAGCCTACGCGCACGTCCAGCGTACTGTTCAGAAAACTCTGGCCATACCAGAGTTCAAACAGACGGGTAGAGCGCCCGGCATCATAACCGCTGACGGTATTCAGCGCGCCCAGTCGTTCCCCGGTAAAGGACCGACCACGAATTTGCAGGGCGCTGACATTCAGCAAACCGCCCTGCAAGCCAAAGGCTTTGCCGGTATCAAGAGAGAGGGCTGCGGCGGTCATGCCATCATACGTCGCCCCGCGCTGCATGCCGCCGGAGGCCAGTCCCCAGAGTTCCTCCACGTCCTGCAGGGTGATCCTGACGCCTTTCTTGCCCAGCCATGAGCGCGCCCCGCCCATGGTGCCGAGCAGTTCCGTGCTGGCGTCTTCCTCCGGTGGGGAGAAGGTGGGCGAGGGCACGGGAAGCGGCACGCCGGAGGGGAGAATATCGGTGGCCAGCGGTATGTTGGCGGCGTGTGCCGGGGAGATGGAAAGCAGGCAGGCGAGCAACCCGCAGAGCGCGGTAAACAGGCGCCCCGCTGTCGGATGCCGGGGCTGTCGGTCAAGCGTCAGCGTGTCAGGCGTGGGGGAGGCTGGGCGGTGTGGGACGCATAAGCAGGGTGGTCGGGGATGTGGCACGCCTGCTCCTTTTTGCGAGGTAAGGGGGAATTTTGACGATCTCAGCGTCGATTTAAAATGACGTTATCATGACACCGCCCTGTCTGTCTGACCCGTCTGCATTGCGTGCTGACCGGTTCCACGCGGTATCGGGGGGGTGCCTTACATCTGGCCTTCCGGCTGGAGTGCCCATGCGTGGAGGATACCCGGAATAGAGGCTTCAAGGCCGCGACCTGTGCTCCTCATATCCAAGGCGGATCCACTAAAAACCTTTTTGGGAGAAGTCTCCAATTCTGAATTTGGAGACGCAATGCAGGCGGCACCCGAAAACCCGGAGGAAAAGAGTGCCGCCTGCCAGAAGGGACGGCCTCAGGCCGCAGGGACGCCCTTGCTGGTAGAATATTCGAAGTGCAGGGCCTGATCGGGGTTGACGATCGGGTAGATGGAATGGGCGGCCATTGCCCCTTCACTAAAGCCTTGCAGGATCAGCTTGAGCTTGCCGGGGTAGGTGGCGACATCGCCAATGGCGAACACGCCGGGCATGCTCGTCTCGCAGGTGGACGGGGTGACGGGGATGGTGGAGCGGACGGTGTCCATGCCCCAGCGGGCAATGGGGCCAAGGTCCGTCGCCAGCCCGAAGAAGGGCAGCAGGGTATCGGCTTCCAGATGCCGGGTTGTGCCGTCCAGATCCGCCACTTCCACGCTTTCCAGCGCGCCGTTGGCCCCGTGCAGGGCGTGCAACTGGTAGGGCACAACCTTTTCAATCTGCCCGGCGGCCACGGCTTCATCCAGCAGACGCAGGCTTTCCGGCGCACCACGGAAGCGGTCCCGGCGATGCACCAGATACAGCTTTCCCGCTTTGTCTTTGAGAGACAGCGCCCAGTCCAGCGCGGAATCCCCGCCGCCGGCAATCACAATGCGCTTGTTTTCAAAATCAGCTTTGCGGCGCACGTAATATTGCACAGCGCCGCTTTCTTCAAACGCTTCCAGCCCGTCCAGCGGCGGACGGTTGGGGCCAAATGCGCCTGCACCGGCGGCAATAATCACCGCTTTGGCGTTAAGGGTTGCGCCTTTATCCGTGCCCAGCGTGAACGCGCCACGGTGGCCGGTCAGGCTTTCAATCCGGTGTTTGAGCAGGCGGGGGATATCAAACGGCGCAATCTGCTGTTCCAGATTGGCAATCAGCTGCGCACCTTCCACGGCGGGGCAGGCGGGAATGTCGTAAATCGGCTTTTCAGGGTAGAGCGCCACACACTGGCCGCCCACTTCCGGCAGCACATCAATCAGCACGCACCGCAGGCGCAACATGGCGCACTGGAAGGCAGCAAACAGCCCCGTGGGGCCAGCGCCGATAATGGCGACGTCAGTCTCGATCGGCATATCCGTCATGGCGCGGTACATCTCCCCTTCTGGCCGTATGATCTGCCGTTGTTTTTGCGACAGGTCCGCAGTCCGCGCAATAGGGCAGGGTTCGGGAGCCTTCTATGCCCCTATTAGAGGGAGTGGGATTCCCGAGCAGTATAAACATGCTAGACATGAACATAGAGGACGGACGTTTCAGCATTGGATTGCTGAATGTACCGGGTATATAAGTTTGAGATGCTCAGTCTATATGACCAAAATTCAATGTCATCCGTTTAGTGAGGATCAGGAAGTCATAAGGATGCGTACTTTTTTAAAAAAGCATGATTGGAAGGAAAAGTTATAATTTTATATTATATTGTCAAAGGGTATTATTGAAATGTCTAATATTTTTCAAAAATTGACATGCCGCAAATGGGTGCTTGCAGGCCTTGTCTTACTACTAGCTGGTGCGGCTTTTAAATCTTTTTACGACCAGCCTTCTCCTTTTGAAGACTACAGATTAAACGGAAAATGTTTCAGAATTCCTGCGGGTTATGTGGTTGCTTATATTGCCTCAGAGCCCTTTTGGAAATTCACGGA
>NZ_LHZA01000100.1 GCF_001580535.1 Acetobacter cerevisiae
CGCTTCCGCACCTTTGTGAACGATGCGCGCCCGGACCCCAACATTCGCACCGTGCCGGAACGCGATCAGGTCAAACCTGCTGATAATCTGCCGGAACTGCCGATTTCCGCAGGCCCGGCAGGCTGGACTGACCTTTGTGCACAGAGTGACCTTGTGCCTCGCTCCGGCGTGGTCGCGCTCTATAATAACGCGCAGATTGCTCTGTTCTATCTGCCCGATGCGCAGGGTGAAGGACGGGTTTTTGCCGTGGATAATCATGACCCCTTCTCGCACGCCAATGTTTTGGGCCGGGGTTTGATGGGAGATATCCACGGGCAGCCGGTTGTGGCCTCCCCGCTTTACAAGCAGCACTTCAATCTGGAGGACGGCACCTGTCTGGAAGATGCATCCAAATCCATCCACGCATGGGATGCACGGCTGCATAAGGGCCGTGTGGAAATCCGCGCCCGTAAAGTCACCGCCCCGGCGGAAGCCGCTATGGCGTAACCCGCATGGCCTGCGCGGAAGAAATCCGGTCTGTCTGCCCCTATTGCGGTGTCGGGTGCGGCATTGTGATGGAGGTGGAGAACCAGAAAATTGTCCGGGTGCGGGGGGATGCCGCGCACCCGGCCAATGGGGGGCGGCTCTGCACCAAAGGCAGTTCTTGCGATAAGCCGGTTACGTCCCCCGCCCGACTGGACTGCGCCCTGCTTCGGCCAGACCGCGCAACGCCACCAGCCCCCATTTCCATGGACGCCGCCATTACGGAAACAGCCCGACGGCTGCGGCATATTCTTGAGACAGATGGACCGGACGCCATTGCGGTTTACGTCTCCGGCCAGATGTCGATGGAGGCTCAATACCTCGCCAATAAGCTGGTCAAAGGCTACCTCCGCACACGGCATATCGAGTCCAATTCCCGCCTGTGCATGGCGGCGGCTGGCACGGGGTATAAACTCTCGCTTGGGGCGGATGCGCCCCCCGGCTCCTACGAAGATTTTGATTGCACCAATCTGTTTTTCGTCATCGGGGCGAATATGGCGGATTGTCACCCCATCCTGTTCCTGCGCCTGATGGACCGTAAACGGGCCAGGGCAAAACTGATTGTGGTGGACCCTCGCCGCACTGCCACAGCAGACAAAGCCGATCTCTTTCTGCAAATTCGTCCCGGCACGGACCTCGCGCTGCTCAATGGCTTGCTGCACCTTCTGGTGGAAAATGCCGCGCTTGATACAGACTTTATCGCCACCTGCACCACCGGCTGGGGGGACATGCCTGCCTTTCTGGCTGATTACATGCCAGAACGCGTCGCCAGCCTGACAGGCCTTGCGGAAGAGGATATCCGCACCGCCGCCCGCTGGATTGCTGAAGCAGGCGAATGGCTCTCTTTGTGGACCATGGGCCTCAACCAGAGCACCTCCGGCGCATGGCATACCAACGCGTTGTGTAATTTGCATCTGGCCACTGGGGCCATTTGCAAACCGGGGGCCGGGCCGTTCTCCCTCACCGGCCAGCCCAATGCCATGGGCGGGCGGGAAATGGGCTATATGGGCCCCGGCCTGCCCGGCCAGCGCAGTGCGCTCTCGGCTCAGGACCGTGCGTTTTGCGAAGAGCAATGGCACCTGCCCCCCGGCACCATCCGCGATGCGAACAGTGACGGTGCAATCGCCCTGTTTCAGAACATGGCGGAAGGGCACATTAAAGCCTGCTGGATTATCTGCACCAATCCCGTCGCCACCGTGCCCCGGCGTGGCAGGGTTCAGGCCGCACTTGAAAAAGCCGAGCTTGTTATTGTGCAGGATGCCTATGCGGACACGGAAACCGGCCCCTATGCCGATATCCTGCTCCCCGGTGCGCTATGGGCGGAAGGTGATGGCGTGCAGGTCAATTCCGACCGCACCATGACCCTCGCCCGACAGGCAGTTCCCCCGCCGGGCGAGGCCATGCCGGACTGGCAGATTATTGCCCGCGTCGCCTGCGCTATGGGATTTGAGGAAGGGTTCTCTTTCACCTCTGCCGCCGAAGTTTTTGCTGAGGCCATCCGCTTTGCAAACCCGGTGACGGGCTATGATATTTCTGGTGTCAGCCACGCGCGCCTGAAAGATGGCCCGGTGCAATGGCCCGCCCCGGCTGGCGATACAGCGCCGCGCCACCCTATCCGCTATCGCCCCAACCCGGACGCGCCGCCTGTCTTCGCCACGCCTTCCCGCAAGGCAGTATTCTTTGCGCGCCCGTGGATGCCACGGGACGATGAACCGGATGAAGATTACCCGTTCCTGCTCAATACCGGCCGCCTGCAACATCAGTGGCACACGCTTACTAAAACAGGCCGGGTCGAGCAGCTGAACAAACTCAACCCTGGTCCTTTTCTTGAACTCACCCCGGATGATGCCAAACGTCTTGGCATTGCCGAGAACGATACGGTTGAAATCCGTTCCCGCCGCGGCAGCGCCACCCTTCCGGCCCGTATTTCCCGCCGCATCGCCCCGGGCACCTGCTTTGCGCCGTTCCACTGGAATGACCGGTTTGGCGAGGCACTGTGCATCAACGCCGTCACGCCGGATGCGATTGACCCCGTCTCGCTCCAGCCCGGCATCAAACACTGCGCTGTCTCCCTGACGCGTGTTCAGACTGCCGCCCCCCCCGCACAGGAAAGCACAGAGACCATGCCCACAGAGCAGCTTGCCCGCCATCTGGGTCTGACCGCACAAAAAGCGCCTGATTTTTCCGGGGAAAGCCTTGTCTGGCTCAGCGGTTTTCTGGATGGTCTGCGCATGGCCCCACCAGAAAACAGCGTGCCAGTGGTGCCGTGCTCCGCCCCGCTTTCTGACGCGCAGAGAGCGCACCTCAATGGGCTACTGGCCGGGCTGTATTCCCGCACACCGGTTACAGCCGCAGCCCTTCCGTCCACGGATAGCGCTGCGCCAACTCTCACCCTCTGGTGGGCCTCCCAGACAGGCCGCACGGAAGCACTGGCCGCGCAAACCGCGCTGTG
Organism: Acetobacter cerevisiae; assembly: GCF_001580535.1. Lineage (GTDB taxonomy): Bacteria > Pseudomonadota > Alphaproteobacteria > Acetobacterales > Acetobacteraceae > Acetobacter > Acetobacter cerevisiae. The sequence continues at coordinate 2,975 of NZ_LHZA01000100.1, forward strand.
GTTGCGGGAAAACGGACATGAGGTGCGTCTGGCTGAACTGAGTGCTTGTGACCCGGCCACCCTCTCCGGGACGGCGCTGTTCCTTGTCTCTACCTTTGGCGATGGCGACCCACCGGATGGTGCCGCTCCGTTCTGGGATGCGCTCAAAGAACAGGATCTTGCCCTCCCTAATCTCCGCTATGCAGTGCTGGCGCTGGGGGATTCCTCTTACGCCAGCTTCTGCGGCTTTGGTCGCACACTAGATGAACGGCTGAGCGCTCTCGGCGGCACACCGCTCCTGCCCCGCGTGGACTGTGAACCGGATTATGAGGACGCAGTAGAAAACTGGCGCCCCCATCTGCTGGCCGCTCTGGGCGGCCCGGCTGCATCTGGAACCAGTCCTGCGCTGCTTGCCCCGGCTCTGGCCCCCGGCATTACCCGCACCACACCCGCACTGGCGCGCCTTGCCAGCGTCACGCGCCTGACCGGTGACGACCCGGATAAGGAAACATGCCATATTATGCTGGATCTTTCCGGCACTGGCGTAAGCTATAACGCAGGTGATGCGCTGGGGGTCTGGCCGCGCAATAATGAGAGCATTGTGCAGCAGGTTCTGGCCGCCCTGCAGGTGCCGGAAGACACCATGCTGACGCTCCGCCACCACGGCCCCACCCCGCTGGGCGAAGCCTTACGCCGCTGGTTTGACCTTTCCCGCCCGTCTGCAAAGCTGCTGGAACGACTGGGCCGCACGGAAAGCGGCTATCTGCCTGACCTGATCGCAACCCTGCCAGCCTCTGTGGCAGCGGAAGACCTGCCGACGCTCTTCCGGCAGATGCAGCCGCGCCTCTATTCCATTTCTTCCTCCCCCACCGCCTGCCCGGATAGCGTGCAGCTGACGGTAGGTGTGAACACCTCACCTTATCCCGGCGTCTCCTCCACATGGCTGGCGGGGCTGAACGCGGGTGATGCTGTGCCGGTTTTTGTGCAACCCACAACGCATTTCCATCTGCCTGCGGATGAGACTGTACCCGTCATCATGGTCGGGCCGGGCACGGGCATTGCGCCCTTCCGGGCCTTTTTGCAGGAACGCTCTGCCCGGAAGGCTTCCGGCCCAAACTGGCTGTTCTTTGGAGAGCGGCATGAACGCACCGGCTTTTATTATCGCGAGGAGCTGGAAGCCTTCATGGCGGATGGCTGCCTGACACGGCTGGACACTGCGTTCTCGCGCGATCAGCCGGAGCGGATTTACGTGCAGGACCGCATGGAAGAACACGGAGTTCTGCTGTGGGACTGGCTGAACCGGGGCGCGTATGTCTACATCTGTGGGGACGCTGCCCGCATGGCGCGGGATGTTGACGGTGCCCTGAAAAGGATTGTCGCACGACATGGATCAATGACACGCGAGCAGGCAGACGCTTTTATAGCTGGCCTGACCCGCAGCGGTCGTTATCTGCGGGATGTGTATTGAACGAAAGGAGGACGGACTGCATGAAAGTCCTTCTGGCTGATGAAAATTCTCACCGCGCTGGCGCACTGGCCCGCCTGCTAGAAGCCGAGGCAACGCTGAATGTCATTCTGGTGGAAGAGGACACCAGCCTGATTGATGCCGTGCGCCGCCATGCGCCGGATATTGTGCTGGTGGATATCAGCCGTGCCGACCGCGATGCGCTGGACAGTGTGCGCGCCCTCTCCGCCTCCGGGCTGGAACGGCCAGTCGCCCTGTTTGTGGACGAAGATGACGAAAGCCTGATGGAAGATGCTTTTGCCGCAGGCGTCTGCTCCTACAACGTGCTAGATGCGCCCGTCACAAACGTCAAACCGCTGCTGCGCGCCGCCATTGCGCTCTATAGACGCTTTCGGGACACCAATGCGGAACTTGTTGCAGCCAGAAAGACACTTTCAGACCGTGAGACCATAGACCGTGCCAAACTCCTGTTTATGAAGCAGGAACGGTGTAAGGAAGATGACGCGTATCGCTGGTTCCGTAAACAGGCCATGCAGCAGGCGCGAAAAATAATTGATGTCGCCACAGACTATCTTGCTCACCAGAACAGGAGCCAAAAAAAATGAGCATCTCCTGCCGCATTGGCCTGCTGCAACTGGCGGATAGTGCCCCTGTGCTTGTGGCCCGGAGCATGGGCATTTTCACCCGGCACGGACTGGATGTTGAGGCCGTAGTGGTACCCTCCTGGGCCAATATTGCCGATGGGCTGGTCTGGAACGGGCTGGATGGCGCGCTGATGTTCCCACCGCTGGCCATTATGACGGCCCTTGGCCAGCGTGGGCGGGCTATTGGGTTGCGTCCGGGCTTTCCGGTCAGCCGTGGTGGCAATACGATTGTGCTGCGTGGGCAAAAGAGGGATCACACACAGTGGACTGCGCAAGCAGACAAACGCCGGGCTTTTGACAACTGGAAAAATGCTTTAGGCCGCAAACCACGCCTTGGTGTTGTCCACCTCTACTCCACACACTACCTTATTCTGTCGCACTTTCTTAAAAACCTCTCCGTTTGCCGCGATACGGAAACCGAAATTGTCATCATGCCGCCTGCGCGCATGATTCAGGCCCTTGCCGCCGGTGAGATTGACGGGTTTTGCGCGGGGCCACCATGGGGTGCGGATGCCCAGCTGAAGGACTTGGCATTTATTGTGGCAGGCTCTGCGTCTATCGCGCCCGGGCATCTGGAAAAAATGCTGGTTCTGAAAGAACTTTGGAAAAACGAACACCCGGATGGCTCCGCCCGCCTGCACGCAGCACTGACCGAGGCCATTGCCCTGTGTAATGACCCGGCACATGCAGCGGAGATTACGCAGCTACTCAGCAGGCCGCTCAACGCCAACGGACTAGGGCTGCCCGAAGAAGCCGTCAAAGCCGTGATGCCCGGCTCCCGCGCCATAGCAGATGCCATGATGTTTGGCGGCCAGAACGAGCAGACAGGTGCCTCCTGCGGATGGATGATTAAGGATATGCAAAACGAGGGCTGGCTCCCTTCCGCCATGCTGGAAACCCTGCGCACACTTGGCTGGTACGACTGTTAGACAACGCCTGCGATGATCGATCTTATTTTGGTCATCTTTTTGTCAGAAGTGAAATAAAAAGATAATTCTCATTTTTGTGCATTCCAGAGCCAGAAATCTGTGCTTAAAAACGATTCTTAAATAGTCGTTTACTTTTCTATCATGTCATTTCTGCTCTCATGAAATGATGTGATGCGTAGTTTTCTACGTTTGGTTTCTGGATACCTGCCATGTCTTCTGCATTGTCCACTCTGCGCGAACAGATTCAGGAAACCCGCAAGAAGACCATGGAACAATTATGCGGTGTTACCCTGCATGGAGACCTGCAGGAACGGTATGTGGACTAGAGACTGCCTCTCCCTCTAAGCAAAAAACGGCAGCAGCGCCTTGAGATTATCCGCAACGCGGGTGTTCTGTTTATCCACGTGCCCAAAAATGCCGGAACAGCTATCTCGCAAGAACTTTACGGCTGTAGCATGCGGCATGAAAGCATCCGCTACTATCAGAAGCATGCACCAGATGTTGTGCGCACCATGCCCAGCTTTGCTTTGTGGCGGGATCCGGTTGAACGCTTCCTCTCCTCCTATGACTTCATCCGAAATGGCGGTGGCAGCCATGTCAGCCTGCATCCCGGCTTTGCGGAACGCTATGCAGACTTAACTACTCTGGACCGCATGATTGAGTATGTAGAAGGCGCAACCTCCATCTATCAGCTGGACCATGTCCTGCGCCCGCAACACTGGTATCTGACCGACCGCCACGGGGATGTGGCCGTCAAAATGCTGTTTGATCTTAAGGATATTGACCGAATTTATCCTTTTGTGCCCGGCCTGCCTGCGGGTAAGATTAAAAAAATCAACACAACCCAACGCTTCACCACAGATCTGCGCCCCCTCCAGAAAGAGAAAATTATGGATCTCTATAAGGAGGATTATAAAATCAGAAATTCCATCGCACAGATTGGAACTCTTTCTGAAAAATCCCGCAGTCCACAGAAAATCAGCGTGAAGCGCAGCACAGTGCCTGCTTTCTCTCCTGCCCTGACCAGCAGCCTCTGACCGCGTCCTGTAACCACGGTGGATTTATGGCCGCCATGAAGTTTTCAGGCAACCTCTCACAGATAGAGTCGATTTACTCCATATTATTTATTCTATAATATTTATCGTGTATTTTTATTATTTTTCATATCTGACATATTGCAGCCATTTGTAGGTTTTCCCCTTTTAGTAAAAAAAATTCCTCCTATGTTTTCTCCCAGACAGGCGAGAGACTTTTTTTCTCCTGCTCTGCATAAAGGGTTTTATGATGATGAAAAAAGCTATTCTCCTCGCCGCTGCTCTGGGTGTTGTGGCACCGGTTGTGTCTCATGCTGAAGAACACAGGCACCACCACACCCAGAACAGCGACAACGATAACAACACTTCTGACAACCAGAATAACAATGATGGTGAAGAAAACAGCAACCGTCGTCATGGTGGTGAGCATCGCGGTCATCGCGGCAGCTCGTCTTCCAGCTCTGACACTCAGAACAATCAGGGTGACAACCAGAACGGTGGTGAGCACCGCCATGGCGGCAACCACGGTGGTGAAGGCCGTGATGGCAACCGTGACGGCGGCCAGAACGAAGGCGACAACCAGAACTAATCTAGCTCTCAGCGCATGAAACAGAAAGGCTCTTCCCCGGAAGGGCCTTTCTGAATGCTTTCCGGTTTTTCCCTTGCGTTCTTTTACAAAAGCAGCGTTTTAATAGACGGATCATGAGGCCTGACTGATACGAGAACAGCACATTTGTCTTCACATCCCACCTCCTCCTCGCCGACACCATCCGAAGCGCATGCCGCCATGACCGACGCTCCACAGACGATCCATATTCTGATTGTGGAAGACGATCCGGAAATTTGCGGGTTGTTGCAGCGCTACCTTCAACGACTGGGGTATGAAGTCTCTACAGCCCTCAACCGCGCGGGCATTGATGCCGCAGAAAAGCGTCGCCCTGTTGACCTCACGCTGCTCGACCTCATGTTGCCGGAGGAAGATGGGCGCACATTGTGCCAGTATCTTCGCCAAACCTCCGCCACGCGCATCATCATGGTCAGCGCGCTGAATGACATTCATGACCGCATTTCCGGACTGGATCTGGGCGCGGATGACTATGTTCCCAAGCCATTTGACCTGGAAGAACTGGCCGCACGCATCCGGGCTGTGCTGAGACGCGCTCAGCCTGAAGCCGCCCAGCCCGAACCCCAGGGTGTTCAGCACTACCGCTTCGATAACTGGCTGTTTGAACCGGCCAAACGCGCGCTATACGGCAAAACAGGCATCCGCGTGGCTCTGACAGGGTCAGAGACGGATCTGCTGTTAGTCTTCTGCCAGAATGCTCACCATGTGTTTAACCGGACGGAGCTTCTGGCGCGTATCCATGGTGATGAGAAAAATGTGGACCCCCGCGCCATTGATCTGCTGATCAGCCGCCTGCGCCGCAAATTGTCACATGAAGGGCGGCAACTGGAACTGATCCGCACCATTCGCGGGGGCGGCTATATTTTCGACCCGGACGACGGCAACACATGAAGAGATTTCCGCGGCTCTACCCCCGCACCATCTATGGCCAGATGGTCATGCTGGTTTCCGTGTGCATGTTTCTCACGCTCAGCATTACGTCTTTTCTACTATATGCGTTCCGGCCGCTGATGCCGCCAATCCCCGCAGGGCCCGGAACAAGTATTCTGGCCATTGAAACCGGGATTGAAGCGCTGCAAGCTGCTCCACTCCAGATCCGGGAAGCCATTGCCCAGAAAATATCCGGCAATGAAATTACATTTGTTGTGGGTCCGCCCCCTCCCTGCGTGCAGGTTCGCACTGACCACATCACAGAGTTTCTGCAAAGCATGCTGGTATACCGGGGCAACGTGACCCGCCACGCCCTGCGCGCCAAAAGCTGTGCGCCGCACGATGCCGGAATGCCAATCTCCTATCTTTACCTGCCGCGCGATAACATCAGCATTCTGGTTTCTAACAACCCCAACCATCATCTCGGGCACATGCTGCGCTGGACCATGCCACTTACTGTGTCTCTGGTGTCTCTGCTCACCATCACGCTCTCTCTCACATTCTGGAGCATCTGGCATATCAGCCGCCCTTTGCGAAACATTGCGGCACAGGCCGATGCGTTTGGGTATGACATTGCGCCGGACCCTCTGCCCGAGCATGGCCCGACAGAAGTGCGCCGGCTGACACATGCCTTTAACCGCATGCAGGCCCGCATTGCGGCCTCTGCGGAAGAACGCACTCGGATGCTCATTGCCATTGGGCATGATCTGCGCACGCCTCTTACCCGCCTGTTCATGCGGCTGGAACTGGGTGGAGAAGAAGCCTCCCCCGCCGCCATGAAGCATGACCTCACTCTGATGAAAAAAATGCTGAACGGGGCACTGCATTTCCTGCGTGAGCAGACAGATGCTGAAAAAGCGGAAGCGATTGACCTCGCCTCTCTGCTGGAAAGCCTGTGCCATGAGTTCACTGTGGTGGACCATACCATTCACTATACCGGCCCCACGCAGTTGACGTGCATCTGCCAGACCACGGCCTTAGAACGAGCCATTAGCAACCTGATTGAAAATGGCCTGAAATATGGGACAGAAGTCAGCGTCACCCTGCGCACAGAAGGACGCCGCGCGCTGATTGATATCAGCGATAACGGCCCCGGAATTCCAGCGAACCTGCTGGCCTCGGCACGCCTGCCTTTTTACCGGCTGGACCCGGCCCGAGCCTCAGATGGTGGGCTGGGGCTGGGGCTCTCCATTGCCGATGCCATTATCACCCGCCACAACGGCCAGCTTTCACTCAGCAATATTGAGCCGCATGGCCTGCGTGCCCATATTTCCCTCCCCCTCGGCACGCTTCCCACCTCCTGAAGGCAGGAAGCAGGATAGGCGGTCGTCAGATCGCCCCGACATCCTTCACGGCCGCATCAGCCTGCCCCTTCACCCAGTATCCTGACGCCTTGATCCATTGCAGCGGCACCTTGCGGCTTTCCAGAAGATACTGGCGCACAGCTTTTGCCACACGGGCTTCCGCACTAACCCAGACAAAGGTTCCGTCTTCTATGTTTATGGAAGCAAGCGTTTTCAGGATTTCCTGCGCCTGATCTGCCGCATCCATCGGGCGATGCACCCAATGCGCGCTATAGCGGGCTGATGTGGAAAAACTCTGTTCATCCTCAACACCCGGCACGGCAACCACCGTTGTCACACTGGCCTGGCAGGCAGCTCCTCCACACGACGCCCAATAGCTGGGAGAGCGGTCTCATCACCAATTAGCAACCAGCGATCAACCGGACCTGCAATAACCTGTGAGCCTTTGGGGCCGCCAATCTCAAGAGTATCGCCCACCTGCGCCGCCCGCGCCCAGATTGCGGCAGGCCCTCCATCGTGATTGACAAAATCCAGAACTAGTATGCCTTTTTCAGCATCATAGCGACGCGGCGTGTAATCCCGACGTGTCATGACGCCATCCAGACCGGGAATAAAAATCTTGATATGATCGTCCGGTGAGGCACTCACAAACCCGTCCAGATCCTCGCCAGTCAGGGTGATGCGGATCATATGCGGAGTCAGGCGTTCAACTGCCACCACACGCAAACTGCGTTGCCTCAGATCGTGCCGCACACGCTGGATTTCAGGAGCGCGGCCTTCATATCCTAAGCCTTGAGTTGTCTTCATAATCTCTTCCTTGTTCTCTGCAAAATGAGGAATGCTCCGCTTTCACAGCACAATTACTATCTTAAGATATGGCTTATGATATAAAGTTCGTCAAGCCTAGCTAGTTGTCAGGCGTTAAGCCACGTGCTGCCCTTGCAAGCACAGCACTTTGTATTTTGAGAGAAAAGAAGACTAAAGCCGTCAAAGAAGCACTGGCGACCGGAAATTTCCCCATCACGATGATAAGGCGTCCGGACGGAGATTTATTCCGCCCGGTTGATAGGTTATTTCTGCGGTGTGCCTGTCGCGCTTGTTGCCGGAGCCGCAACAGGCGTTGTCTGAAGCGCTTGCACGGGCGTTGCAGAAGGCACTGTTGCTGGGGTTACGGCCAGAACTTTTACGGGAAGAGCTGTACCCGGCGCAACCGTAGGCGTTATAGGGGCCGCACCGGAAATGGTCTCTGTCGTCGCAGGGGCCGGTGCGGGGGAAGACGCAGGCTGTCTGGCAGGCTGCGGCTGCATGAAGGCGGATGTCTTCCAGAAATTAGGCGGTGAGCCACTCGGCACAGCCCGACGGACACACCCGCGCACAACGCTGGAACATACGCCGTCTGTGCCGACCAGCATGTCATCATCACCGCTATAGTACACATCCTGCACTTTACCATCGACGATACGGAAATCGGCAATGCAGCTATTGCCGTCCCCGCCACCGACATCTCTGACAATGTTCACAACAGACTGTACCGGAATCAATGTGGAGGTTGTTGCTGTGCCAATATTGCGACCACGCTGGTATTCAAAAATCTTGACATGATCATCAACGGTCTGCGTCTTGGTTGGAATTCCCGCGCATGCCTGAACATCCTGCTCCGTCATGCCAATCATGATGACCTGAGCCTTATGCGCTGTGCGGGACGCATAGTATCCGCATCCGCTCAGACCAAGCAGCACGGTACCCACAGAAACATGCATAAAAGACCTGGCAGCACGGCGCATAACAGCAGCGTTAGTCACGAACAACGTCATCTCCATTTCGACTACAGAATGCACGATCTAACGAATTTACCGCCTGCTGCCAACCTGAACAGAGGCCATATAAGATCACCCTCTTCTGCTTGCGCTCTGCTATAACATACCCGAACTGTTAGAACTGACACCTTCTGCATTGCTCCCAAGACATGCGTAAAGCTTTCCCTGCCTCGTTATAACACAAGACTTATAACAGGATTTTTTCACTCTCATATTTTTGAAATATGAATTTTTATAAAATACTTTATAAATATAAATAGAATTTTTCTTCTATTTTTTCCTAAATTTCTTTGCAAGAGACTCTACCTAATTAGAAAAATCTGATTCTAGGTGAAAGCCTTTAGAGTCCTTTTGGAAATTCGCTGTGATAGGTTTTCAAGAGGTTTTGAGC
>NZ_LHZA01000154.1 GCF_001580535.1 Acetobacter cerevisiae
CGCAGCGCAGGCCAATCAGCAGGCCGAGGCCGCGCCGTTCTGCAAAAATGGAGGGCGCGCTCTGCACCAGCTCATCCAGCAAACCGTCAAGCAAGGTCGCGCGGGCGCAGACCTGCTCCAGAAAGCCGGGGGCCAGCAGAACATCGAGCACCGCATTGCCTGCCGTGCAGGCCAGCGGGTTACCGCCAAAAGTTGTGCCGTGCGTGCCCGCCGTCATGTTTTTAGCAACAGCTTCCGTGGCCAGAACGGCCCCGATGGGGAAGCCCCCGCCCAGACCTTTGGCAGCGGACATCACATCCGGCGTAATCCCGGCCCATTCATGCGCAAACAGCTTGCCGGTCCGGCCGACGCCGCACTGCACTTCATCCAGTGCCAGTAGCACGCCGGTTTCATCACACAGCGCGCGGACGGCTTTCAGATACTCAGGGCTGGCGACCTTGATGCCGCTTTCCCCCTGAATGGGTTCCAGCATGATGGCGGCCGTCTGCGGGGTGATGGCGGCTTTCAGGGCCGCGATGTCATTAAACGGTACATGGACAAAACCCGGAACAGGAGTGCCGAAGCCTTCCAGATATTTCGGGTTGCCGGTAGCGGAGAGCATGGCCAGCGTCCGGCCATGGAATGCGCCATCCATGCAGATAATGTCCGTCCGTTCCGGGTGGCCGGACATGGCCTGTGCGCGGCGGGCGAACTTCACCATGCCTTCATTGGCTTCCGCGCCGGAATTGCAGAAGAACACGCTGTCCGCAAAGCTGTTGGCCACTAACCGTTCCGCCAGCCGTGTGGCCTGCGGGATCTGGAACAGGTTGGACACGTGCATCACACGCCCCACCTGCTCGGTGAGTTCTTTGACCATATGCGGGTGCGCATGCCCGATGGAGCAGGTGGCAATGCCCGCGGCAAAGTCCAGGAATCGTCGCCCGTCCGTCGTGTACAGCCAGGCGCCTTCGCCACGCTCAAAAGCGAGGGGGGCACGGTTGTAGGTCGGTGTCAGGGCTGGAATCATGGAATAATTCTTTGTGTTGCGTGTGAGGTGGTCATCAAAAAAGGAAAAGAGTGCAAAACAGAAAAGGCCCGCTGCCTGATTTGGAGCGGGCGACCCGTTTGCACCCGGCATGATGACGGTGTCCTGCGGGCAGAGTCAAACGTCTAAAACGAAAATCTCGCATGAAACTGTCACATTTCTTGCGCAGGGGAGGGGTAAATGGGTCAGGAATGGTCTTTTTGCAGCAAAGTGAGGCATAAGGTCTGGCATGGGATCTGACACCGCACCCTCTTCCGATGTTCCGCCGCCTGACCGGAAGGTTTTGAGAGAAGCGGCTCTGGCGCATCTGGCGCGCTTTTCCACCACGCGGCAGGGGCTGGAGCAGGTGTTGCTGCGCCGCATTGCCCGCTGGGAGCGCAGCGCCCTGAAAGCCGGAGCAGAGCAGGAAGATGTGCGCGCCACAGCCGCCGCTCTGCGTCCGGTGGTGGAAAGTGTTGCGGACGATATGATTCGGCTGGGCGCAGTGGATGACGCCGCTTTTGCGCAGGCCCGCGCCCGCAGGCTGGTGCGCTCCGGGCGCTCTGGCCGGGCGGTGCAGGCGCATCTGGCCGCCCGTGGGGTGGAAGCTGATGTGCGTGAGGCTGCCTTGCAGGAGGTGGTCGAAGGGTTTTCTCCTGCGGAAGTTGAACTGTCTTCCGCTCTTGTGCTGGCGCGGAAGCGGCGGCTGGGGCCATTTGCCGGGCTGCCGTCGCTCCGCCCGCCGCGCGCCTCTGCCGCGAAGGAAGAGGAGGGCGGGCGGGGCCTGAGCCCGGAAGAGGCTGAGGAACGCCGCGCTATGGGCATTCTGGCCCGTGCCGGGTTTGGGCGGGATGTGGCGCAGCGGGTGCTGGAGATGGACCCTGCGGAAGCGCAGGAGTGGATGGAGCGTTTGAGGGCCGAGTCGTGAAGCGTTGGAGTGTTCTGTTACTGCCGCTGTTGCTGGCAGCCTGTGCCGGGCATGGCGGATGGGGTGGCTCTGTGCAGTGCGCGCCTTATGCGCGCGAGCATTCCGGCGTTCAGTTGCGCGGGGCGGCGGCCAGCTGGTGGCGGCAGGCCGGGGGGCATTACACCCGCACTTCCGCGCCGGAACCAGGCGAGGTGCTGGTGTTCCGCTCCACCCGGCGTCTGCCGTCCGGGCATGTCTCTGTAGTGCGGGCGGTGAAAAACTCCCGCCTTGTGCTGGTGGACCACGCCAACTGGGAGCCGGGACGGGTGACGCGCCGCGCGCCGGTGGAGGATATCTCACCGGGGAATAACTGGACGCAGGTGCGTGTCTGGTGGTCGCCTATTCACGGCATGGGGAAAACCGTCTACCCTACGTATGGATTTATAGAACCTGTGCTGGAGGGCGGCAGCTCCTGAGGCTGGCGTCCGCCGGGTGATCAGTCCGCACGGTGTTTTGCCCCGTTTTTCAGGCCTCACAGAGAGATCGGGCTTGCATGATGGGGGAAGCGCCGCCATGTGGTCAGAACAGAAACAGGGAATTTTGGCCGTTCGCAGTGCGCCGGCCTTATAAACAGAGGGCTGTTGAATGGGTAGCTTAAGCATCTGGCACTGGCTGATTGTGCTTGCGGTTGTGCTGGTGGTTTTTGGCGGTGGCGGCAAGATCAGCTCCATGATGGGTGATTTCGCGAAGGGGATTAAATCCTTCAAGAAGCACATGGCGGATGATGAACCGATGGATGAATCGGCTCCCCGCGCCGGTGGCCATATTTCTCCCCCGCCTGCTGCCAAACCGGCAGACCCCGCTGCTGTGCAGCCTGAAAAAACACACCAGCCCTGAGGCCAGCCGTACGGCACGGCAGGACGCAGGTCGCCTTCGGGCGGTCCGCAGGCGGATTAAAGGCCGGATTTAAAGCATGAGCGAAACCATGACGGATTTTGCACGCGCCACGCAGGACATTCTGGTGGCTGGGCAGCGGATGGATGCGCGTGGCTGGGTGCCCGCTACGGCCGGGAATATCAGCCGCCGCCTGCCGGATGGGCGCATCGCCATTACACGCTCCGGTTGCCACAAGGGCTTCCTGCAGGCGGCGGATGTCATCACGGTTGATGACGCCGGAAAGCCCCACCGCAGTGGCGATAAGCCGAGTGCGGAAACCCTGCTGCATTGCCAGATCTATCAGCAGGACCCCACGGCAGGCGCAGTGCTGCACGGGCATTCCGTAGCCGCAACCGTGCTTTCCATGGTCGAGAAAGGCCCGGCCCTTCACCTTGCAGACTATGAAGTGCTGAAAGTGTTTGAAGGCCAGACCACGCACGAAACGTCTGTGCCGGTGCCTCTGTTTGAGAACGATCAGGACATTGCTCGTCTGGCGCAGGTTGTTGCCCCGTCTTTTGGCAACATGGCGGCGGGCTACATCATTCGCGGCCACGGTGTGTATGTGTGGGGTAAGGATATGCCAACCGCACTGGCACGGCTGGAAGGACTGGAATTCCTGCTGGCGTGCCTGCTGGAAAGAAGGAAGCTGGGCCTGTGAGCACGCTGACCATCTATCAGGATACCGTTCCCGAAACCCCGGTTTTGCACACGCAGGACCCGGTGGAAATCGCCAGCCAGCTGCGCCCGCTGGGTGTGCGGTTTGAGCGGTGGGAAGGCCCGGAAATTCCGCCACGCTCAGCCGATGCGGAAACGGTGCTGGCGACCTATCGCCCGTTTCTGGACAAGCTGATGGGCGAGACGGGGGCTGGTTCGGCTGACGTCATGCGCGTGGACCCCAACACGCCTAATCTTCCTGCGCTACGGGCCAAATTCCTGTCCGAACATACGCACAGCGAAGATGAAGTGCGCTTTTTTGTGCATGGCTCCGGCCATTTTATTCTGCATGTGGCGGACAAGATCTACGATGTGGAATGCACCCAGACAGACCTGATTTCCGTGCCCGAAGGCACAAAGCACTGGTTTGATGCCGGGCCTGCGCCGGATGTGGTAGCTCTGCGGATTTTCACCCACAAGGAAGGCTGGGTTGCGGACTATACCGGCACCGACCTTGCAAACCGTTTTATGGCTTACGATCAATGAGTTCAGTGTCTCACACGCCGCGCGTCGTCCTGCTGGATATTGAGGGCACAACGGCCCCGGTCTCCTTCGTGCATCAGGTGCTGTTCCCTTATGCCCGCACCCATCTGCCCAAGCTGGTGGCCGAGCAGGCGCATGACCCGGTGGTGCATGAGCAGCTGGAAGAAATTGCCCGTCTGGCCCCCGGTGTGCCCCCCATGGAACAGCTGACGCGCTGGATGGATGAGGATGCCAAAGTCGGCCCTCTTAAAGCACTTCAGGGCATTGTGTGGGGGCAGGGCTATCAGCGCGGTGAACTGATTGCCAGCCTGTATCCGGATGTCGTGCCAGCGCTGGAAGCCTGGTCCAGAGCCGGGGTGACGCTGGCGGTCTATTCTTCCGGCTCTGAGCCTGCGCAAAAGCTGATTTACGGCCATACGCAGCAGGGCGACGTCACACCGCTGTTCAGCCGGTTTTTTGATCTGCGTGTGGGCGGCAAGAAAGACGCGAAGAGCTATCGGAATATCCTGCTGGAAACCGGCTGGAAGCCTGAGGACGTGCTGTTTCTGTCCGATGTGACGGCGGAGCTTGATGCCGCAGCGGATGCCGGGTTGCAGGTCTGCCAGATTGTCCGCCCGGATGATGGCACGGTGGCAGGCAAGCGCCATCCGGTGGCGGCCACCCTGCCGGATGCGGCGCGTCTGTTCGGTCTGCCCGGTGCGGAGCCGCAGGCGTGATCAGGGCGCAGCTGCACGAGAACTGGAAGGCCATCCCCGATGAAGCTCGTGGCTGCGCTGCTGCTCTGGGGAATTTTGATGGGGTGCATCTTGGGCACGCTCATCTGGTGCATACCCTCCATTCCGCCCGGCCTGACCTACCTCTGGCTGTGGTGACGTTTGACCCGCACCCGCGTGAACTGTTCCGCCCGCAGGACCCGCCGTTTCGCCTGACCCTGTCAGCTGAAAAGCTGGCAGCGCTTGAGGCGCTGGGTGTGCGGCATGTCTTCCAGATCAAATTTGATGAAGCCTTCTCCCAGATGTCCGCCGAGCGGTTTGTGGAAGATGTGCTGTATGATGCGCTGGGCCTGAAGCATGTGGCCTGCGGGCCGGATTTTGCTTTCGGGCACCGGCGCGGGGGCGACGTGACGTTCCTGTCCGAACGTTCTGCGGAACTGGGGATGGGCTTTACCCCCGTGCAGGCGCTCTCCGACGGGGCAGGACCGTATTCCTCTTCCCGCATCCGGCGGCTGTTGCAGGATGGCTACCCGGAACGGGCTGCGGAAGAGCTGGGGCGCCCGTGGTTTATCCGGGGTGAGGTCAAGCATGGCGACAAGCGCGGCCGTCTGCTGGGCTTCCCCACCGCCAATATTCCGCTCGGGCGGCATCTGGAGCCGGCTCGCGGTGTGTATGCCGTCACGGTGCGCCTGTCCAACGGCCAGACGCGGCCCGGTGTGGCCAATATCGGCCGCCGCCCGACGATTAATGACGGGCAGGAAAGCCGGCTGGAAGTCAATCTGTTTGACTTTGATGGCGACCTGTATGGCCAGACCCTCTCCGTAGCGCTGCACCGCATGTTGCGGGCGGAAAAACGCTTTGAAGGGCTGGACGCGCTGAAAGACCAGATCAGGCAGGATGCCGTGCAGGCCCGTGGCGTTCTGGAAGAAGAACTGCGCGGGAATTAACCCTGATAATGCCCCTTGCAGCTTGACCCTTTGGGCTTGCGCTTGGATAACGGATAAACGTGCAGGTCTGCCAGTCTGGCGGGCCTGTTGTTGTGCCGAACCCGAACCAGAGTGACACCTGCCGTTCCATGTCTAAATCCAGCAGCAGTGATTCAGAGAAAAGCGCTAACGCCGATCTGTATCGCGATACCGTCTTTCTGCCCCGCACGTCCTTCCCCATGCGTGGCAACCTGCCAAAGCGGGAGCCGGACTGGCTTGCCCGGTGGGCTGAGATTGGGCTGGACGCGCAGATAAAGCAGCAGGCGGAAGGGCGTCAGGCCTTCACGCTGCATGATGGCCCTCCCTATGCGAACGGCCATCTGCACATCGGCCACGCGATGAACAAGATCAACAAGGACGTCATCAACCGCGCCCACCGCATGTCCGGCTATGCCGTGCGGTATGTGCCGGGCTGGGACTGCCATGGTCTGCCGATTGAGTGGAAGGTGGAAGAGGAATACCGCAAGGCGAAACGGGATAAGGATTCCGTGCCTGTGCTGGAATTCCGTGCGGAATGCCGCGCCTATGCCGCCAAATGGCTGGGCGTGCAGATGGAAGAGTTCAAGCGCCTTGGCGTGCAGGCCGAATGGGCCAACCGCTACGCGACCATGGATTTCTCTTCCGAATCCGCCATCGTCGGGGAAATCGGGCGTTTTCTGCTCAATGGCGGCCTGTATCGTGGGCTGCGTCCGGTGATGTGGAGCCCGGTTGAAAAAACCGCGCTGGCCGAAGCTGAAATCGAATATCACGACCACAAATCCACGACCATTCTGGTGGCTTTCCCCATTGTGAAAGATCCCACCCCGGCGCATGCGCTCAAGGATGTGTCCGTGGTGATCTGGACCACCACCCCGTGGACCATCCCCGGCAACCGCGCGCTGGCATACGGGCCGGAGATCACCTACGTGGTGCTGCGTGTGGATGAAACGCATGAGGGCGCTCTGCTGGAGCCCGGTGCCAAGGTTCTGGTGGCCGAAGCATTAGTGGACAGCTTCTGCAACGAAGCCCATATTTCCGCGCACCATATTCTCTACACCCTGCCGGGTGAGGCGCTGAAGGGTGCCGTCTGCGCGCATCCGCTGCGTGGCTCCGGCTATGACTATGATGTGCCGATGCTGCCGGGTGATTTTGTCACGACGGAAGCCGGCACGGGCCTTGTGCATATGGCCCCGGCTCATGGTGAGGACGACTTCCGTCTGTGCAAGGATTACGGCGTGGAAGTGCCGGAAACCGTACAGGATGATGGCACATATGCGCCGTGGGTTCCGGGTTTTGCCGGTGTGCATGTGTTCAAGGCAGCGGACCCGGTCTGTGCGACGCTGACCGCTGTAATGGAGCAGGCCAACGCTGCAGGCACAGCACCAGCCGGTCTGGTGGCCCGTGGTGAACTGGTTCATTCCTATCCGCATTCCTGGCGCTCCCGCGCCCCGGTGATCTATCGCGCCACGCCGCAGTGGTTCATCCGCATGGATGGCGAGGCCGCACTCCGTCAGAAGGCGCTGAATGCGCTGGATGATGTGACGTTTGTGCCCGCACAGGCCCGCAACCGCTTGACGTCCATGATCGAAAATCGCCCCGACTGGTGCATCAGCCGCCAGCGCGCATGGGGCGTGCCCATTGCCGTGTTTGTTGAAAAACGCACCGGCGAAGTCCTGCGTGATGCAGAAGTGATGCAGCGTGTTGTGGACATCTTCCGTGAGGAAGGGGCTGACGCATGGTACAGCTCTCCGGCCTCTCGCTTCCTTGGGGAAGGGCGCAACGCGGACGATTACGAGCAGGTGTTCGACATTGTCGATGTCTGGTTCGAGAGTGGTTCCACGCATTCCTTCGTGCTCGGCCAGCCCGGTCTGTCCTTTCCGGCCGATCTGTATCTGGAAGGGTCTGACCAGCATCGCGGCTGGTTCCAGTCCTCGCTGCTGGAAAGCGTTGGCACGCGGGGCATCTCACCGTTCAAGGCTGTTGTGACCAACGGCTTTGTGCTGGATGAGCACGGTCGCAAAATGTCCAAATCTCTGGGCAACGTGATCGCGCCGCAGGAAGTCAATGACAATCTGGGCGCGGATATCCTGCGCCTGTGGGTCATGAATTCCGACACGAACGAAGATCTGCGCATCGGTAAGGAAATCCTCAAGCAGCAGGGCGAACTCTATCGCCGCCTGCGCAATACGCTGCGCTGGCTGCTGGGCGCTCTGGATGGCTTTACGGAAGAAGAAGCGCTGCCGTATGACGAGCTTCCGGAACTGGAACGCTGGGTGCTGCATCGCCTGACCGATCTTGGCGGCCTGATGACCCGCGCTGTGGAAACGCATGAATGGGTTGGCGTCTATCCGGCCCTGCATGGCTTCTGCACAACGGATCTGTCGGCCTTCTACTTCGATATCCGCAAGGACACGCTCTATTGCGATGCGCCGTCCAGCCTGACGCGCCGTGCGGCTCGCACGGTTCTGGACCATCTGCATCGCTGCCTGACCACATGGCTGGCGCCGGTGCTGGTCTTTACGGCGGAAGAAGCGTGGACGGCCCGCTTTGGGGACGGCGAAAGCGTGCATCTGCAGGCCTTCCCGGATCTGCCGGCTGAATGGAGCAACCCGGAACTGGATGAACGCTGGACGCGCCTGCGCGGTGTGCGGCGTATCATCACTACGGAAATTGAAGGCGCGCGGCGCGATGGCACCGTTGGCTCCTCGTTGCAGGCCCAGGTGGAACTCACCCTTTCTGAAGAGGAAGCGGCTGAGTTTGCCGGGGTGAACTGGAGCGAGCTGGCCATTGTCTCGCACGTCGACGTGCTGATCGCTCCGCAGAGCAGCTCGGTTTATGTCGAGGGCGAAGAAGGTGGCGAACTGCATGGGGCTCCGGTTGTGCGTCCGGCAGAGGGTGAGAAATGCGCCCGCTGCTGGAAAGTTCTGCCGGAAACTGGCACGCGAGACGGTGCGCCGGGCCTGTGCCTGCGCTGTGCCGATGTGGTGGCAGAGCGGGAACAGCAGGTGACAACGGCTGTGCAGGAGGGCGCGTGAGCACACCGCTTGTGCGCCGGCCCTTCGGCATCGGCTTTCTGGTGCTGATGCTGGCTCTCTCGGCGGATCAGCTCAGCAAATACTGGATTTTGTATGGGCTGGATCTGCCGGACCGGGTTTCCGTCAAGGTCATGCCGGGCCTGAACTTCACCATGGTCTGGAACCATGCGGTGACGTTCGGGATGTTCGGTGGGTTAGGCAATGCCGGGCGGATTCTGTTTTCCGTCATCGCGCTCAGCGTGGCCTCCGGCCTGCTGGTGTGGATGGCCAGAACCCCCAGTAAACTGACAGCCGCCTGCGTGGGGGCTATTACCGGCGGGGCCATTGGCAACGTGATTGACCGCGTGCGTTATGG
This sequence comes from Acetobacter cerevisiae, assembly GCF_001580535.1. GTDB lineage: Bacteria > Pseudomonadota > Alphaproteobacteria > Acetobacterales > Acetobacteraceae > Acetobacter > Acetobacter cerevisiae. The sequence goes on from NZ_LHZA01000154.1 coordinate 9,112, forward strand.
CGCGGTGGTCGATTTTATTCATGCACATGCTTTTGGTTGGTCATGGTATGTGTTTAATGTGGCTGACTCTGCTATTGTATGTGCAGTCTGTGTTCTGGTGTTGCAGAGTGTCTTCTCGGACCGGCAGCAGCAGGCATCGTGATTTATAAAGCAACCTGTCGTACCGGCAGGCTGGGCAGGAAGGATATAAGACAGAAGATGGCGTGCCGTGTCTCGACACTGATTTCTCCGCTGCTTCTTCTGGGTGGCTGCGTAATGCTGACCGGGTGTTCCGGGACGGAAGCCGCCCGTGCGTTCGGGCTGGAACGCAGTATGCCGGATGAATACACCGTCACCACTCGTGCGCCGCTGTCCATGCCGCCCATGGATGCGCTGGCCAAGCCGGTAAGTGGGGCAGACCGCCCGCAGGATGAGAGTGAACGCCTGCAGGCTCTGGAAACGCTCTCTCCCGATGTGGCGCTGCGTGGCACCAACGGGGATACCAGCGGTGCCCAGTCCATTCTGGTGAATGAAGCGGCAGACGCCTCCGATGCGCCGGATGAAGGCGAGCTTGGGGCTGCGGGTTCCGGCTTTGTGAGCCAGCTGATGTTCTGGAAAGGTGGCAATGCCGGGTCTGCTGTTGATGCAGATGCGGAAAACCGCCGCCTGAAAGCCAATGCGGCTCTGGGGAACAAGCCGACCAAAGGTGTCACCCCCACAGTGCATCCCAAAAAATCCGGCCTGTTCTAAGGCTAAGGTCTGACCATGTCGGACCCGGTTTCCTCCTTATCTGAAACGTCCGGCACCCTGCCGTTGCGGCCTGCGCTGCGGCGGTTGCCGGAAGTTCTGGTGAACCGCATTGCTGCGGGTGAGGTGATTGAACGCCCTGCGGCTGCCCTCAAGGAACTGGTGGAAAACGCCATTGATGCCGGGGCTAAGCGGCTGGATGTCAGTCTGCAAAATGGCGGGATTGACCAGATTATTGTGACGGATGACGGGAACGGCATGTTCCCGGATGAACTCACGCTGGCGGTTGAACGCCACTGTACGTCCAAATTGCAGGACGAATCCCTCGTTCATATTCGCACCCTCGGCTTCCGGGGGGAGGCGCTGCCGTCCATCGGGGCTGCGGCGCGGCTGAGCATCACCTCCCGCCCGCGTGGCGAGAGTGGCGCGTGGAAAATCCGCGTCGAAGGCGGCAGGATTTTCCCGCCCGAACCCAGTGCTGGCGCACCGGGCACCAGTGTGGTGGTGGAAGATCTGTTTTTTGCCACCCCGGCCCGGCGCAAGTTTCTCAAAAGCGCACGGGTTGAAGGCCGCCACGCGGAAAGTGTCATCCGGCGTCTGGCGCTGGCGGTGCCGGATACGGCCTTTCGCTTCAGCATGGATGACCGCGTGGTGTTTGATTTGCCCGCGCAGGATATGGCGGCCCGTGCGGCGGCCCTGCTGGGGGCCAATGAGGCCGATGGCTTTCTGAAAATTCACGGCGAGCGCGACGGTATGACGCTGTCCGGCTATGCCTGCGGGCCGTCCGTGCATCGGGCGACGGCGGCAGGGCAGTTCATGCTGGTCAATGGCCGTCCGGTGGTGGACCCGGTTTTGAAAACCGCTGTGCGCGTGGCGTATCGGCGGGTCATTGAACATGGACGACATCCCGTGGTGGCGCTGATGCTCACCATCCCGCCCGACCGGGTGGACGTGAACGTCCACCCCGCCAAAACAGAATTGCGCTTTGCGGATGAAGCCTCTGTCCGCTCTCTGGTCATCGGCACGCTGGGGCGGGCGCTGGAGGCTGGTGCAGGCAGCGTAGGCGTCCGGCCTTCGTTTTCCGCCGTCAGGCCGGGTCGCATCTGGTATCCGCCGGAAAACACGCCGCAACAGCCAGCGCCTCCCGCACCGGGCCAGCGGCCTATGCCATATGGCACGCAGGGAAGCTTTGCCGAGCCGCGCCTTGGGCTGGGGGATACGCCGTCCGCCCGTATGCTGCCGCCTTTGCCTTCAGGGAATGGGACGGGGTTGTATGGTAACGGAGCCGGTGCTGAGGACGGGCTGCCGGGTTCAGACATGTCTGGTTCTGGGGGCTTTGGTGGCGGATTAGATGCACCTGCCTTCTCATCGGATGGGCAGGCTCAGAATGGGCAGGGCGGGAGTGCCTCCGGTTATGCGCCGGGCGCTGGCGGATGGGATGCGGGTAGCAGGGCACCGGGAGCATTGCCGGAGTCGTATGCTGCCGGAACTGTCCCTCCATCCGCCGTTTCTGCACAGCAGGCGGCTGCGCACCCCTTGGGGGCGGCGGTGGCGCAGGTGCTGGATACTTACATTATTGCGGTGGCAGCGGATGGCAGTCTTGTGCTGGTGGACCAGCATGCCGCGCATGAACGGCTTACGCATGAGCGCCTGCGGGAGCAGTTCCTCAGCGGCAGCATCCGCGGGCAGCGCCTGCTGGTGCCGGATGTGGTGGAACTGCCACGCGGGCAAGTGGACGTGCTGGTGAGCCGGCAGGAGATGCTGGCCAAACTGGGCATTGAGCTGGAAGCCTTTGGCGGCACCGCCGTGCTGGTGCGCGCGTTGCCCGCCATGCTGAACACCACGGACGCCATTGGCCTGCTGCGGGACCTGGCCGAAGAGCTGGAAGCGGATGATTCCGGCGCGCCGGATGAAATGCCCTCGCTGGACGGGCGGCTGGATGCGGTGATTGCCCGCATGGCCTGCCACGGCAGTATTCGCGCCGGGCGACGCCTGAGCCGGGAAGAGATGGACGCCTTGTTGCGGCAGATGGAAGCCACACCGCGCGCTGGCACCTGTTCCCACGGGCGGCCCACATGGCTGAAAATGACAAAAAACGATCTGGAAAAACTGTTCGGGCGGCGGTGAGACTCCGCAGGTTCTCACAGAGTATTGGCGTGTGCTCTGCGGAACGTGAACAGCACTTCTCTGGTTTCTCTTTCTAAAAGAGAGCAGGGTCAGAGTGAAGTGATGCAATCTGGATGGTAAAAACGCTGTGCCCCATGCTCTGCTGTCTCTGATAACTTATGTCCCACTGGCGGGTGCGCTGGTAGCCTGGCTTTTTTGTCGGGGAGGGGAGGCGCAGGACCTTCTGGCCCGGCGGATCGGGCTGGGGACCAGTCTGGCCGTTCTGGCGCTGAGCGTTGCGTTGTGGTGCGGTTTTAACCCCGCAACACCGGGCCTGCAGTTTGAAACCCGGCTGGGCTGGGTCTCGGATGCCGGGATCTCCTACCATACCGGGGTGGATGGCATCTCGCTGGTGTTTATCCTGCTCACAGCGTTTCTTACCCCGCTGGCCATGGCGGCGGGAGCGCGCAGCATCCGCACGCAGGCACGGGAGTTTGTGACGGCTATGTTGTTGCTGGAAACGGCGCTCTTCGGCCTGTTTTCCGCGCAGGACCTGCTGCTGTTCTATGTGTTTTATGAAGCAACGCTGATCCCCGCGAGTTTGATGATCGGCATCTGGGGCGGCCCCAAACGGGCATGGGCCTCGTTGCAGTTCTTCCTGTTCACGTTCGGCGGCTCGCTGTTCATGCTCATCGCTCTGATCGTGATGTGGCAGCAGGCAGGAACGACGGATATTCCGGCACTGATGCAGGCAGGCTTTTCCCATTCCCTGCAAGGCTGGCTTCTGCTGGCCTTCCTGCTGGCGTTTGGCGTGAAGCTTCCGCTGTTTCCCCTGCATGCCTGGCTGCCGGATGCGTATTCTGAGGCTCCGGCTCCGGCCTCCGCCATGCTTTCCGGCGTGCTCTCCAAAACCGGGGCGTATGGTCTGTTGCGCTTCGGTGTTCTGATGTTCCCGGATGCTGCCCATCTGTTCGCCCCCTATGTGCTGGCGCTGGGCGTGGTGGCGATTCTCTATGCCGCTTTTGTCGCTTTTGCGCAGACGGATATGAAGCGGGTGATTGCCTATTCCTCCTTCTCCCATATGGGCATGATTGCCGTAGGCTTGTTCACGCTGACGGCGGAAGGCATTGATGGCGCCATTTTCCAGATGCTCTCGCATGGCGTGGTGATTGCAGCACTGTTCTTCTGTGTTTCAGCGGTCGCCTTGCGGTCGGACACGCAGCAGATTTCTGCTCTGGGGGGCGTGGCCCGGCAAATGCCGGTGCTTGCTCTGCTGACCATGCTGTTCACCATGGCCAATATCGGCCTGCCCGGCACCGGCTCCTTTGTGGGGGAGGTGCTGGTGCTGATGGGGGCGATTCACGTCTCCTTCTGGGTTGCGCTGCTGGCCGGGGGCACCATGATTATGGGGGCGGTGTATATGCTCTCCCTGTATCGTCGGGTGCTGTTTGGCGGTGTGCAGGGGGCGGTGCATCTGCTGCGTGACCTGAGTGTGGGGGAAATTGCGGTGCTGGCTCCGCTGGCGCTTGTCACACTCTGGATGGGGATTCACCCCGGCAGCTTCACCCGCCTGTTTGACCCGGTGGTGATGCAGGCCATGCATCATGGCACTCTCACAGCGACAGCCTCTCTGCCAGACGCCACGCTGCATCTGGCAGCCCGGTAAAACAGGTCTTTTAGACCTGGCCTTTCCGACGCTGGTGGGTGGCAGTTTTACTGCGGTAATTCAGGCTGCTCGTTTACCGGGCCTTTTTTGCCCGGAGTGAGCACAGTGCCTGCCGAGGCCAGCACAATGCACAGAATGCCGCCCATCCGGAGAGGGGAAAGGGTTTCGTGCAGCAGCAAAATCCCGGCACAGGTTGCACAGACGGGTTCCAGACTATACAGCACCCCCAGATCCCGTGCGGAGAGGCGGTGCATGGCCTGCATTTCCAGTGCGTAGGGCAGGGCTGAAGAGCTGATAGCCACCAGCACGGCCATACCCAGCAGAAGCGGGTGGTGCAGGCCGATGATGAACGCTGGGGTAAAGCAGGGCAGGAAGAGGATAACCGCGCTGCACAGCAGGCCCAGAGCGCAGGCATGACCCGGGGAAAGCTTGCCGGTCATGCGTTTGCCAAAAACGATGTAGAGCGCCCAGCAGATAGCTGCCCCCCCGGCATACCCAACGCCCATCATGTCCGGCAGAGCGGCTGTATCCGGTTTCAGCAGCAGGCACAGGCCCAGCACTGTGAGGGTAATCCAGCCGATGTCAGCCAGCCTGCGGGAGCCAATAAAGGCCAGAAACAGTGGGCCGGTAAATTCAATAGCGACGGTCATGCCCAGCGGAATGCGTTCCAGAGCCAGATAGAAGCACAGGTTCATCCCGGCAATGGCAATGCCGTAAGGCAGGACAAGCCGAAGGGTGCGGCGTGAGATGGCATGCCAGCTGCGGAAAAACACAACCAGCGCGACGGCCGCAAACGCCGTGCGCAGGCCAACCATGCCCCCAGCCCCAAAAAGCGGGAACAGAGATTTAGCCAGAGATGAGCCAAACTGGAGGCAGATCATGCTGCCGACCAGTTGCGTCAGTGCCAGCACGCGTTCCTTAAGAGGGCTGTTGGGAAAGGAAGCTGGCATGCTCAGGCGAGTCCATGAGTCCGGAGCATGCCGAACATGATGTTAGAAAAAGGGGGCTGGATCATACATCCAGCAGCTCACCAACAGACTGAGCGTGTTCCTGAATGAAGGCAAAGCGGAGTTCCGGCTTACGGCCCATCAGGCTTTCCACCCTCTCCCGCGTGGCCAGCCGATCTTCCGGCAGGGCCACTACGCGCAGCAGCGTGCGGCGTTTGGGGTCCATGGTGGTTTCTTTCAGGTCACCCGGAGGCATTTCGCCCAGACCTTTAAAGCGGGAGACATCAATCTTGCCCCGCGCCTTGAAGGCGGTTTTCATTTTACGCTCCCGGTCGGCATCATCCATCGCATAGACGGTGTGCGCCCCCTGCGTCAGCCGGTAAAGCGGTGGCTGCGCCAGATAGAGCCGCCCGTTGCGGATCAGATCCGGCAGTTCACGGTAGAAGAACGTCATGAGCAGCGAGGCAATATGCGCGCCGTCCACGTCAGCATCGGTCATGATGATGACGCGGCCATAGCGCAGCTTGCTCAACTCAAACCGGTCGCCCGAACCGCAGCCGAGCGCTTCAATCAGATCGCGGAGTTCCTGATTGGCGCGGAGTTTTTCCGTGGTGGCGCTGGCCACGTTCAGAATTTTTCCGCGAAGAGGAAGGACGGCCTGCGTTTCCCGGTTGCGGGCCTGCTTGGCGGACCCACCGGCGGAGTCACCCTCCACCAGAAAGATTTCAGTCTCTTCGGCGCGTTCCCGCGTGCAGTCGGTCAGCTTGCCCGGCAGACGCAGGCGGCGTGTTGCACTTTTACGCGGCGTGTCTTTCTGCTCGCGGCGGCGCAGACGTTCTTCGGCCCGCTCAATCACAAAACCGAGCAGGGCATCGGCCTGCGGCGGGTTCTGGGCCAGCCAGTGGTCAAACCGATCCCGCAGCGCGGTTTCCACCAGTTTGCTGGCTTCGGAGGAAGTCAGCTTTTCCTTGGTCTGCCCCTGAAACTGCGGGTCCCGGATAAAGACGGAGAGCTTGGCGGCAATCATGCCCAGCACGTCTTCCGCCGTGATGGAGGCGGCTTTTTTGTTGGACCGCTGATCCCCCCATGCCCGCAGGCCTTTGACCAGCGCGTTACGGAAGCCCGTCTCATGCGTGCCGCCCTGCGGGGTAGGGATGGTATTACAGTAGGAGGCGAGGGCCGCAGTCCCGCTTTCCAGAAAAGCGACGGCCCATTCCACGCGGCCATTATCCGTGCCATCGGCTGCAGGCGGCAGGTTGGCATCACCGGCCCAGAGCGGGGTGAGCAGCGGCGCAGAGGCACCGAGTTCATCCGTCAGGCTGTCGGCCAGACCGCCGGGGAAATGCAGCGTGGCTTCTGTCGGGGTGTCATCCCCCGTCTTGATAAGAGACGGATCACAGGACCAGCGAATGGTTACGCCCCGGAACAGGAAGGCCTTGGACCGGCACAGCTTGTAGAGTCGGGACGGCACAAAAACGTGCGAGCCGAAAATGAGCGTATCCGGCTGGAATGTAATCTGGGTGCCGCGCCGGTTTTGCGTGGGGCCAACCTTTTCCAGCGCCGTGACGGGCTTGCCGCGCTCATAGGCCTGACGCCAGATGGCGCGGTCCCGGGCAATTTCCACATCCATGCGGGAGGAGAGGGCGTTCACCACGGAAGACCCGACTCCGTGCAGACCGCCGGAGGTGGCATAGGCCTTGCCGGAGAATTTGCCGCCAGCATGCAGGGTGGTGAGAATGACTTCCAGCGCAGAGCGGTCGGGGAAGCGCGGATGCGCATCCACGGGAATACCGCGTCCGTTATCCCGAATGGTCAGACGATTTTCCGGATCCAGCCGCACATCAATGGCCGAGGCATGGCCTGCCACGGCTTCATCCATCGCGTTATCCAGCACTTCGGCGGCGAGGTGATGCAGGGCGCCCTCATCCGTGCCGCCGATATACATACCGGGGCGGCGGCGGACAGGCTCAAGCCCTTCCAGAACCTCAATGGCGCTGGCGTCATAGGCCTGGGGGCTGGTCTCAGCTTTGGTCGCAGTTTTTCCCGCAGGCTTGCGGGAAGGCGGGGGCGCAGAAAACAGGTCGCTCATGGATATGGTCTGTCCCGCTTTGTCGCTGATTCGTCAAGCAGGCCTGATCTGGAAGGGCGACGGATGGCCGGGCCTGAACTGCAATACCATCCGTCGCAAGGCTAAAAGCCTCAGGCGCGATGCGTCGTTTTTGCTTTGGCTTTTGTTGCGCGGCGTGCCGGGCGGGCCGAATGGGAGGCCGCAGGGGCTGCACAGGTTTCAAAAGAGGCCGGCTGGGTGACGTCCTTGGCTTCCGTATAGTTGGCCAGATCTTCAGAGCTTTCCAGAGCATTCACTTCGTCAAACATGGCAATGCGCTGCATGCAGAAGATGGTGCCGGACTGAAGGCCTTTTTCAGACTGAATATTGGCCAGCTGCGTGATGTAATCATCATGTTCACGCTGGGCGCTGCTGCCATAGGTGCTGCGGAAATAGGTGTTGAGCTTCTGCTCTTCATTCAGCAGCGTGGAGCGGAATTTGCCGACAAACGCATTGTAACGGTCCTGCGCGTTGCAGGAGAGAGCCGTGACCATCAGCTCACTTTTCAGAGCCTGAATATCGAACGCTTCATGCGCCGGGGAGTGGCCGCACGGGGTGGCAGCAAGCGTTACGGTGCTGTGCAGCACACCAAAAGCAACGGCACCAGCGGCAAGAAAACGGGAAAAAGACATGCGGGTCCTCCGATACAAGCTGGAGCGGGCGTGCCTCTTCACATCAAGGTCTCCCCGGCAGGCTCAGCGTATGAAACGGTTTTCGACAAGGTTTGATGAACGAAATAGCGTATTCAGCAGAGAAAGATAGAAGTATTTTTTCATACCGCGTCTCAGCATTACAGCACGCTGGAAGTCTCATCACATTCACGCAGGCCGGAACACAGGGATGACACAGTGTGGTCTTCCAAACTCTTAATTTCGGGCAAAATGATGTCGCTTTTTCAAAAGCGAGGCAGCCGTGCGGGGAGATGCTCTTTATCCCCCTTTCTTCCTTCCTCAGTATGTTCTAAACGCAAAGACGAATCATGCGGCACAGCGGGAAGTGGGCATAAGTTTGCCCTATTTGCCCGCAATAGAGTGCGCAGAAGGTTCATGTGTACTTAATAAATAGTGAAGCGGAGCTGTCGAGTGCGCTTGCGAGGAATTGCCGTTTTGGCGCTAACTGGTGGTATGCTTGCCGGCTGTGCGACTACAGGTGGGCCAGTTAACTCCGGGTCTCCCAACCCGTTTGGGTATATGAAGAAATCTGCGGTCTGCCAGACCACGCCGCTGAAAAAGGCCGCTGATGGCAGCCTGAGCACCACCATGACGGTGCGTTCGGACGATGGCCTGTGTGACCTCAAGGTCTCTCAGGACAACGGGAAGGCCTATGCCTCCTTCGGTGTTTCTCCTGCTCCGGAACACGGTAAGGCGTTCCTGTATAGCCTGGATAACGATACCCATGTGACCTACACGCCGACCATGGCTTATGCCGGTCAGGATACGTTCACGGCTATTCTGGTGCCGGGTCCGGGTGAAAAACGCACCCGCCTGACGGTGACGGCTCAGGTTGACGCCACAGGCGTTGTTCTGCCCAGGCCTGCCGCTCCGGTAGAAACCAAAGCTGCGGAAACGAAAACGACCGCTAAAAATGCCACCATGACCCGCCGTCGGGTGGTAAGCCACAAGAAATAAGTCTCTGATGTGTGCAGCGCCCCCGGCTTATGGGGGCGCTGCTGTTTTTGAGACGCTTTTCATAAAAAACGCGCTGTCCCCGGTATTTTCGGGGCAGCGCGTTTTTTGTTTGGGGCAGGTTGTATGCCCCCAGAAATCAGATGGAGAAGGTAATCGGTTCGCTCAGCGGGCGCTTGAGACCACAGCTCTCGGTCTTTTTAACCAGATCATCCAGCGTGGTTTTCTTCATCTGGGCGGTCAGGTCTTTGTCGAACTGCTTCCAGCACGGTTCGATCACCTTGCTGAACAGCGGACCTTGCGGGCCATCATCCCCGTTATTGTCATCCTGCGTGACCGCATTGATGATATCGACCAGAGAAATATCCCGCCGGGGGCGACCCAGACGGTAGCCACCGCGCGGCCCGCGAATGCTTTCCAGCAACCCGGTGCGTGAAAGGGCCTGCAACAGTGGCTCAATTCCACGCCGTGCCAGAGCGGAGCGTTCGGCAATATCAGCAGCACTGACCGTGCCGGAGCGGCCTGCATGAAAGGCGACATCCAGCATGATGAGCACGGCTGTCATGGCTCTGTCCCGACGCAGGATCATGGGTCTGGTTCCTTTCACCTCAGAAAAAGGCAAATCTGCCGTTAAACATGAATGACATCGAGATATAGCAGGCGTTCTCCTGTTTATCTACGCTGATAATTCGTATTATAAAAGAGCCACGTGAGAAAACACACAGAAAAGGCAGGTTCATGACAAGTTCGGATAAATCCGGGGGTGGTTACGGCTTTGCTGCACCACGCGGCAAGGTGTACGACTCGGTCCTTGGCGTCGTTGGTGGAACGCCTCTGGTGGCCCTCCCGCACCTCTCGCGGGACGAAGAGCTGAAATGCCGCCTTTTACTCAAGCTGGAATTTTTTAATCCGCTGGGTTCCGTCAAGGATCGCATTGGCGCTGCCATGGTGCTGGAAGCTGAGCGGGAAGGGCGCATTACGCCCGGTCGCACGGTGCTGGTGGAGCCGACATCCGGCAATACAGGCATCTCTCTGGCGTTTGTAGCGGCGGCGCGTGGCTATCGGCTGATTGTCACTATGCCGGAAGGAGCATCCATTGAACGGCGGCGCATGCTGCGGCTGATGGATGCGCAGGTGGAACTGACCCCGGCTCGTCTGGGGATGGCCGGGGCTATTGCTCGTGCGGGTGAAATCCTGCGGGAAACGCCGGATGCCTGGATGCCGGACCAGTTTGATAACCCCGCCAACCCGGCCGTGCATGCGGCTACGACGGCAGAAGAAATCTGGATTGATACAGATGGCCAGATTGATGCTGTAGTTGCCGGTGTCGGCACAGGTGGCACGGCCACGGGCATTGCCGAAGCCCTGAAGCCCCGCCGTAAAGGCTTGCAGGTGTTTGGTGTGGAACCGACCGAGAGCGCCATTCTGAATGGGGATGAACCTGGCCCACACGGTATTCAGGGCATTGGTCCCGGTTTTTGCCCGGCCACGCTGAATACGAAGCTGCTGGATGGGGTGATCCCCGTCTCTGAGCGCGAAGCCATTGCCGCGGCACGCCGCTGCGCGCGGCTGGATGGTATTCCGGTGGGGATTTCTTCCGGGGCGGCCCTGCATGCCGCGCTTCAGGTGGCCAAAAAGCCGGAGTCTGAAGGCAAGACGATTGTTGCCATCGCGCCGTCCTTTGCAGAACGGTATCTGTCGACCTCTCTGTTCTCCGGGCTCTAAAGGTCCGGTAAGCGCTGCGGCGTAGGGCTGGCCTGCTCTCGGGCGGGTCAGCATCAGCCAATAAAAAACGCTGCTCCAGCTTGATGCCGGGCAGCGTTTTTTATTGGAGAGCGAGGAAGCCTATCAGGGTGCTTTTCAGCTTGCCTGACAGGATTTCCGTCCGCGTTGCTTAGCGGAAGAGAATTTCTACGCGACGGTTCTGAGCTTCCTTGGTGTTGGGGCCGGTTTTGACCAGCGGATTTTCTTCACCATAGCCATGAATATCGATGGTGGCCCCCGGTACGCCATCACGCACCAGTTCGGCCTTCACCATTTCCGCACGGCGGATGGACAGCTTCACGTTGTAAGCTTCGCCACGTTTCTGGCCGGGGAAGGCGGAAGAGTTATCCGTATAACCGGAGACCAGAATGCGGGTGAGGCTGGTATGGGTAGTGGCCTGTGCGGCTACAGCCACAATGGAGCGGGCGCGGTCCGACAGGTCAGACTTGTCCCAGTCAAAAAACACCAGATAGCTGCGGGCTGGCTGTGGAGCCGGAGCCGCTGCGGGTTCCGCGATCTTCGGCGGCGGCGGCGGAGCCGGATTGAACTCATACCGCAGGCCCAGCATCAGGGAGTGGTTGAAATCCGTCTTGGTGTCACGGTTGCCCGTGGCAAAGCTGTAGGACTTGGACTGGTTGGCCCCGCCGATGGTGCCCCATGCAGAAGAGCCGTGAGACTGCGGCCCAAGCATCGTCCAGAAGCGATATTCCGCTGTGAAGGACAGCCCTACGACCCACGGCGTGGGGAAGGCGACACCGAAAATACCCTGATAGGCAAAATTACCGAACGTGCCGCCCACATGCTGGGAAAGCTGGTTCCCCGGTGCCGTGATGGAGGTGTTCATGGCCGTCCAGCCATAGCCGACACCCGCACCAAAATACGGGAAGATGAACGGGTTGCCGACATCCATGTCAAACAGCGCGTTGGCCATCACGCCATAAGTCTGGCGGCGGCCATCAGCACGGCTGGTGAGGGAGTTGGTCACAAACCGCTGATACGTCTGGTTGCGGTAGTCGCCTTCTACTTCCACACGGAAGCCGTTGCCCAGACCATAGCCGATAGAGCCGATTCCGGTTGCACCGGTGCGCCAGCGGTCACGCCCGTCCGGGAACATGTTGGAGGTGCGGACGCGCTGGTCCTGATTAAAGGTCGCGCCGCCTTCGCCCGCAATATACAGGCCCTGAACAGGCTGAGCCATGGCAGGCGCGGCACACAGCAGGAAACCTGCCACCAACGGTGCAGAAAGCAGTGATTGCGCGAGGAGGCCTTGGCGCAGCGTCATGTTCTTCTCCCTGCTGTGGCACTGTTTCCGCAGTGGCCGGGCATTGTGGTCTTGGTGCACGTGGCACATATGCCTGCCTTCTTTGCTGTAAACTGGCCTTGTGTGCAACAGCTTGTGGAAACTGTTTTCAAAAACACCCCTGTTTTGAGGGGAATCAGCGTGTCAGGCGTGTGACATAAGTCACACACCGTTAAGTATTGTCAGACCAGCGTTGCTTCAAACGGAGGTCTGAAGTCCGGCGCTTCCACTTCCAGAACCCATAAATCCGGATCGTAGCGAAGTTGCCGGTCAATATAGGCCTGTGTGTCTTCGGGTGAGAGCGGGTTTTCTCCTGAGCCTTTAAGCCATGCGGCCTCACCTTCGGCTGTGCGGGTCTGGCTGAGGACCATGGCCGTGCCATTCCGCCCCAGCAGAACAACCAGAATCCCCCCGGCATCGGCATCCCCCCGCCGGAGCATCATGGCAGATCGCCCATCCTGTCCGCACTGGCGGAGCAGGGCACGGGCCACAATGTCGGAGCGCAGACGTGGTGTGGTCATTAGTGCGTGACCGAAGCGGCTGAGGCAGAGGCTGAAGCAGAGACAGACGCAGAATCTTCCGGCATGGCGGCAATGGCGGTCTTATACCATTTGGGATTTTGCAGCACGGCGCGGGCGACTTCCAGATCCCGGTCGCTCCCCAGTGCGGCCGGGCAGGCTTTGCGGATGGCCAGAATACGCGAGACCGGCAGCGGGAAGCGGGCAAGACGGGAGGCCTCGACTGCTGGCTGATTCTCCAGCATGCCCGCAGCAAGTTCATGCATCTGGCGCGTCATTTCCGTCTCCCCAAGGCTGGCGCAGAGCTGGGGCATGACGCCGAGGCCCTGCAGCGGCCAGTGGAGGGGCGCAATCACGCGGCTCCATGTCACAAACAGTTCGCCTTCATCCGGCAGCTGCGCGACGGTTTGCACCAGTCCCTTACCGAGGGTGGAACTGCCGATCACCACCGCGCGGCGATGATCCGCGAGGGCAGCCGCCAGAATTTCCGCAGCACTGGCTGTGCGCCCATCCACCAGAATGGCAATGGGCAGGCCGTTGGTCATATCGCCACCCTGCACGGCCCAGATATGGTTGGCCTGCTGGTCTCGCCCATCGGTTACGGCGGCAACACCCCGGTCCAGCAGCAGGGCCGCAGCCGTCACGGCCTGTTGCAGCACGCCGCCGCGGTTGCCGCGCAGGTCAATAATCAGCCCTTTAAGGGTCGGGTCCTGTGTCGCCTGATCGAGATACTGGCTCATCTCTTCCGCCGTATCGGAGGAGAAAGAGGTCACGCGCAACACCACCAGCGGGCCGCTGGCAAAAGCGAACACGGTTTCCGGCGGCACCTTGGCGCGGTGCAGCACTACGGTATGGCCTCGCCGCTGCCCGGGAGAAAGCAGGCGCAGCGTGACGCGGGAGTCTTCTTCCCCCCGCAACCAACTGGTGACGGTTTCAACCGATTGCCCGGCTGTCAGCCTGTTGTTCACAGCCAGCAGCTTGTCACCCGGATCAACCGTGGCGGTCCAGGCAGGGCCGTTGGCGTTGACGGCGGAGATCACGATATCCCGCCCCTTGCGCGTCAGGCTGAGCCCGGCATCTGCCTCACCCCCCACACGGGCCTGACGGTCCGTGGTGGCGGAGGAGGGGCCGATATAGCGAGAGTACGGGTCCAGATGGTTAAATAGCTCATCAAAAAACGCCTGAACCAGATCTTCCCGGCTGGCATCCGCGACAGACTCGGAATGGGCGCGCGCTGCTGAGATAAAGTCCACGGCCAGTCTGGCCCAGTCTTCCGTATTGCCTGCGGCGGGGGCGGCCTGGGAGAGCAGACTGGTCTGCCCGGCCAGCAGGCGAATATCAGCACCACGTGTGTCAAGCGTGAGCATGGGGTCCAGCGCCGTCAGGCAGCCCAGACCCCATAAGGTAAAGTCCCGGCTGGTGTGAGCCTCCAGCGTGCGGGGAGCCAGAAATTGCAGCGCCGTCGCAATGACGGAGTGGACCAGCCCCATATCGACGCTCGGTTTGTCCGGTTCCACAGCTTCCGGCGCGTCTGACGTGGTGGCCGCCGGGGGCGCATCGACCTGGGCGGCAGCTTCTGCTTTGGCCGGGGCGGGCTGTGTGGCGTCGGGCTGGGATGAGGGGAGGCTGTCCGGGCCGGGCGTGGGGGAGTTGCTCTGCGCACGCACGGGCACCGGCTGGGAGACCAGCAAGGTTGCGATGAGAATGCAGGGCAATGCACGCCGCAACGGCAGGGGGAAGAGGCGGCGGGCCGTACTAGCTGGCATGGCGTAGGGGGGCCGTTACCAGAGTCAGTGTGCCCTGGGCTGGATGGGTTGCTGTCAGGACGACAGGCAGCAGGCCGCTGTTCAGGAAACGGGTTCCTGAACTGAGGTCTGAGCGCATAGGTAGCGAGTCGTCATGCATCCCTGAGTCATCCGGCAAGGCGAGAAACGAAAGGAAAGACGGAGTTCCTGTTTTCGTCAATGTCACGGCAAGGCCTGAGCGTGTTGCGGCCGTGACATGAGCTTGGAGAGTGTGCCCGATAAAGGGGGTCAGAAAAATGGCAGCAAGTCTGTCCTGACAGGTCTGAACGGCAGAGGCGGCCCGGCGTTCCGTCAGTTGCAGATGTTCTGCCAGGGCAGGCAGGTCTGATCTGTCCGGCTGGAGGGACGCTGCAATGCGTGCGTCCCGCTCAAGGGTGGCCAGCAGGGCGCGATGCGTCACAAGGTCTGCATAGCGGCGGATGGGGCTGGTGAAATGCGCGTAATGCTCCAGCGCCAACCCATAATGACGCCCGGGTGAGGCCGCATAACGCGCCTGCATGCGGGGGGGCAGACGCGGGCCGCCTGTGCGTTCGCTGGAGGATGTCGGTGGGGACGGATGCACGCGGAACAGTCCCGCCGCGTTGTGTCGCATCAGCTCGTCCGCTGCAAAACGGTTGGCGGCAATCATGAAGGCCGCCACCAGATCATGCGCGGGCTGGCGTTCCCTCAGGCTGAACTCTGCGGGCTGTCCGGCTTCATCCAGCGTGACGCGATACTCTTCTTCCGGCTGGCTCAGAACGCCACGGGCTTTGGCATCGGCCTGCAACGCCAGAGCCGCAGCCTGTAAGGTCAGGATCAGATCGGGCGGGGTGGCGTTGTCCAGTTCCTGCTGCACATCCTGATACGTGAGACGCGCCGCGCTGCGCATAATCCCACGGCCCAGTTTGCCGGAACGGATCTGCCCGGTGGGCGTGATCTCAAGCTCGGTAAACAGGCATAGCCGGTCTTCCCCCGGTTTGAGGGAGCAGACCCCGGCGGAAAGGGCCGGCGGGAGCATGGGCACCACACGGCCCGGCAGATAGACCGAGTTGCCCCGCTTTCTGGCCTCGGCATCGAGCGCAGAGCCCGGCGCGACATAATGCGCAACATCAGCAATGGCGATAATCAGCCGGAACCCATCCGCCGTCCGTTCCGCCCAGATCGCATCGTCAAAATCCTCTGCCGTAGCGTCATCAATGGTGACGAGCGGGAGGGAACGCAGGTCCGTGCGTCTTTCGGCGGACGCTGCGGAGGGAGCCGCAGGGGATTCTGGTCGTAAAGGCGGCTGAGCAACCCGGCACGCTTCTTCTTCCACCTCTGCGGGAAATTTCGTCGGGATGGTGTGCGTGAGAAGACTCAGGGTGGCGGGCATGCCCGGTGCGGTGGCTGGCCCCAGAATGGCGTGAATACGGGCTTGCGGGGGCTGTCCATCCTGCGTGGGGAGGAGGTCCGCCAGCACAACATCGCCGGGTGTTGTGCGAGGGGAGGCGGTATCCGGCACGACATCCAGAGATCGGGTGAGCCTGCGGTCACAGGGGATTAACTGGTCCGGCTTTCCTTCAGACGGTGGGTGCGCCTCACGGGCTGGACGCGCAGGCTGAAAGACGGCGGCAATCTGGCGAGAGGCTGTGGAGAGCAGGCGGATCGGGCGGCCTTCACGCCGGGTGCGGCCTGTTGCAGGGCGCAGGCGGAGGATCAGCTCATCACCGGGGATGAGCAGGTTTCCGTCCAGATGCGGTGTGACGAGGGCAACCGTGCTGCCGCGTGGGTCATCCGGCAGATGGGCCAGCGGAAGGCCATCGCGCCCCATGCGGGTGATGATGGCGCGGGCCGTTTCCGGCAGGCCGGTCACGCCCTTCAGTCTGCCGGGGGGCAGCAGGGCGAGGTCTCCCGCAACCGCCATGGCGTGCAGATGCGTCCGCAGGGCGGCTTTCAGATGCGTGGGCAGGCCAAAGGCCCGCAGGATATCCGGTGGAGAGACGGGGATGCGGTCTGCTTCCAGAAAAGTCCGGAGGGCCGCAGGGTCAGGCAGAGCTGCGGCCCCCGATCTTTTCTGCACGGGTCAGTCCGCCTTTTTCTTCCGTGTGGCGGGCTTTTTGGCCGGAGCCTCAGCGCCATCTTCTGCCGTGGTTTTCTTGGCCGCCGTTTTACGGGTGGTCGTTTTTTTCGCAGCCGTTGTGGTCTTGCTGGCAGCCTTTTTGGTGGCTGTTTTTGGCTCAGCCTTGGTTGCGGTCTTTTTGGCGGCAGTCTTGGTCGTGGTTTTCTTTTTGGCCCCGGCTTTGGCTTTCAGGGGTTTGCCCTTTTCAGCCAATAGCGCCACAGCCTCATCCAGCGTGACCTCGTTCATATCCGTGCCACGTGGCAGGGTGGCGACCATATTGCCATGCTGCGCATAGGGACCAAAGCGGCCCTTGCGGATCATAACCGGTTCACCATCCTTGGGGTGCACGCCCATGTTGCGGATGGAGGCCAGCTTTTTGGCCAGCGCATCCACCGCGCGGTTCAGCCCGATGGTCAGAACGTCGTCGTCTTTATCGAGAGAGCCGTAGATCGCGCCCATTTTCACGTAGGGGCCAAAGCGACCCAGACCCGCTTCAATCGGTTCACCGCTTTCCGGGTGCAGGCCGACAAGGCGCGGGAGGGAGAGCAGACCTACAGCCTGATCCAGCGTGATAGCTTCTCCATCCATGCCTTTGGGAAGCGAGGCGCGTTTGGGTTTGGCTTTCTTATCCGCCGGGTCCGGTTCGCCCTGCTGCACATACAGACCATATGGGCCCTGACGCACGGTGATGTCCTCACCCGTATCCGGATGCTGACCCAGCACGCGCATGCCGTCTTTCAGAGCAGCGCCATCGCCATCTTCCGCGCTGTCGGAGGACAGGCGGCGGGTGAAGGAGCATTCCGGATAATTGGAGCAGCCGATAAACGCCCCGTAACGGCCCAGCTTGAGGCCGAGACGCCCCGTGCCACAGGCGGTGCAATGGCGCGGGTCAGACCCGTCCTCACGCGGCGGGAAGAAGAACGGCCCAAGATCCTTATCGAGTGCATTCAGCACGTCGGTAATGGTCAGATCCTTGGTGTCCGACACCGCTTTGGAGAACGCATCCCAGAAGTTGGCCAGAACGTGTTTCCACTCGGCCCGGCCGTCGGAAATATCGTCCAGCAGTTCTTCAAGGCTGGCGGTGAAGGTGGTGTCCACATACCGCTCAAAGAACGAGACGAGAAACGCCGTGACCAGACGCCCGCGCGCTTCGGGGATGAAGCGACGGTTTTCCAGCGTGACGTAGTTGCGGTCTCGCAGCACAGTCAGGATGGAGGCGTAAGTGGAAGGGCGGCCAATGCCGATTTCTTCCATCTTTTTGACCAGAGACGCTTCCGAGAAGCGCGGCGGCGGCTGCGTGAAGTGCTGGTCCGCCGCAACGCTTTCGCGCTTCAGCGGGTCCTTTTCCTTCATGGGCGGCAGCATGCGGGAGTCATCATCCGCAGGCTTGTCGCTATCATCCCGACCTTCGGTGTAGAGGCGCAGGAAGCCGTCAAAGGTAATGATGGAGCCGTTGGCGCGCAGCACCGTCTTGCCGGACGGACCAGCAATATCGACGGCAACCTGATCAAGCGCTGCGGATTCCATCTGGCTGGCGACAGCACGCTTCCAGATCAGCTCATACAGGCGGCGCTGTTCCGGGGTGAGGTGCGAGGCCACGGAAGAAGGCGTGCGGAACACATCCGTCGGGCGGATGGCTTCATGCGCTTCCTGTGCGTTCTTGGCTTTGGAGCTGTAGAAACGCGGCTGGGCGGGGACATACTCCTCGCCAATATGTTTACCGATATGGCCGCGGATGGCGAACATGGCCTCTTTGGCCATCTGCACGCCGTCCGTTCGCATATAGGTGATCAGACCGACGGTCTCGCCGCCCAGATCAATGCCTTCATAAAGCTGCTGCGCCGTCCGCATGGTGACCTGCGCGCCCATGCCCAGCTTGCGGGAGGCTTCCTGCTGCAAGGTAGACGTGGTGAAGGGCGGCTGCGGGTTACGGCGAACCTTGCGGCGTTCGACCGACTGAACGGACAGGTTTTCCGCTTCCACTGCCTTTTTGGCAGCGGCAGCCTGTTCCTCGTTGCTCAGATCAAACTGGTCGAGCTTTTTGCCATCCAGATGCGTAAGGCGAGCGGTAAACGGCGCGCCAGCCGGTGTGGCGAGCGCTGCCTGCACCGTCCAGTATTCGCGCGGTTTGAAGACCTCAATCTCGGCTTCCCGCTCACAGATCAGCCGCAGGGCGACGGACTGCACACGGCCCGCACTGCGGGAGCCGGGCAGCTTGCGCCACAGAACCGGGGAGAGCGTGAACCCTACCAGATAATCCAGCGCACGGCGGGCCAGATACGCCTCAATCAGCGGCATATCGAGGTCACGCGGGTGGGCCATGGCGGTTTTGATGGCGCTTTTGGTGATCTCGTTGAAGGTGACGCGCTGGACGTCTACCCCCTTCAGCGCTTTCTTTTCTTCCAGCATGGCGCGGACGTGCCAGGAAATTGCTTCCCCTTCACGATCCGGGTCAGTGGCGAGATAGAGCGTTTTGGCGCCTTTCAGAGCCTTGATGATGGCGGCAACCTGCTTGTTGCCCCGCTCATCGGCCTGCCAGGACATGGCAAAATCTTCGTCCGGGCGCACGGAGCCATCCTTGGGCGGGAGGTCCCGCACATGCCCAAAGGAGGCCAGCACCGTATAGTTATCGCCCAGATATTTGTTGATCGTTTTCGCCTTTGCGGGCGATTCGACCACCACAACGTCAGTCATACTCTCTCCGACCTGCCGGAAGCAGCACCTAGATCAGCCGTTTTTGCCATGACTGGCGGCACGAACAACACGCCCACCGGGGAGTGAGTCCAGACAGCCAGAAAGCTCAAGTTCCGTGAGCACGGTCAAGACGGCGGAAGCTGAGAACTGGCAGCGCCTAACCAGATCGTCAACCGCTATGGGCGTAAAGGAGAGCAGATCAAGCACTTTTTCCCGCACGGTCTCACACGTTTCTGCGAGGGGTGGGGGTGGTTGTGTTGTGACAGAAGGGGAACTGGGGACGGACGAGGCGGAGGGACTGGAAACACGCTGCAACGGCGGCAGAGCGCCAGTTTGCGGGTCTCCCGTGGTCCTGCCGGAAGCGGGTTGTGAGGCTCTGGCGGTGTTCGCTTTTTCTTCTGTTTCAGGCGCATCTGAAATGCTGAGTGAAAAAGAGTGTTGCGGAGTCTGCGGGCGGTCCGGAACGGTCTGCAAACGCGGGGCTTGCGGGAAAAGTGATGGGGATGAGGTGGTGCGCGAGGGTGCTGGGAACACCACCGGTGGCAGGTGCGGCAGGATGTCGGCGACGGTCTCTGTCAGCACCGCGCCGTTGCGCAGCAGGTCATTACTGCCCCGGCAGCGGGGGTCCAGCGGGGAGCCGGGGACGGCGAAGAGTTCCCGCCCATACTCGCCGACCAGCCGGGCGGTAATGAGCGAGCCGGATTTAGGGGCGGCTTCCACCACCACGCAGCCAAGCGTCATCCCGGCAATCAGCCGGTTGCGGCGCGGAAAATGGCGATTGAGCGGCGCCGTCCCGAGCGGCGCTTCCGTCACCACGGCCCCTTTTTCCGCGATTTCCGCTTGTAGGTGAGCATTCTGGAGGGGGTAGGGTTTGTCCAGCCCACCGGCAATGGCGGCCACCGTCAGGCCTTGCCGGTGCAGTGCGCCTTTATGGGCTGCGGTATCAATCCCGCGCGCCAGACCGGAGACGACCGACACACCGGCTTCCACCAGTTCCGTCGCCAGACTTTCCGCCAGCCGCAGGCCGGAGGACGATGCATTACGTGCGCCAATCAGGCCGATGCCGGGTTTGCTGAGAGCGGCGACGTCCCCCAGCACGCTCAGAACAGGTGGGGCGTCGGGGATTTCTTTCAGGAGGAAAGGGTAATCGGCATCCAGTAGCGTGAGGATGCGGCCCCCCATGTGAAGGGTAGCTTCAATTTCCCGCAGAATACTGTCTTGTGAGGGGATAACCAGCGGCACCCGTCCGCGCTGGGGGAGGCGGGGTAAGGCCTCAAGCGCTGCCTCGGCTGTGTGATACTGGCTGAGCAGCCGCCGCCATGTGCGTGGCCCCACAGACTCGGTGCGGGCCAGACGCAGGCAGGCGACAAGCGTGTTCATTTTTGTTTGGGAGGAACCCGGGGTTCGGTGCCGTTGAGGATACGGCCAATATTCGCGCTATGTCGCATGAGCACCAGCAGGCTGATCAGCAGCACGGCCATAGGCTTGCCGGACGCCTGAAAACTGAACCCGTAAAGAGCCAGCGTAACAAACGGCATGATGATGAAGGCCGCCAGCGCCCCGGCGGAGGAAATGCGGGTCAGCTTGGCGACACCCAGCCATGCCGCGCAGCCGATCAGCCCCGTAATGGGGGAAAGCGCCAGCAGCGCACCAAGCCCGGTGGCAACACCCTTACCGCCTTTAAAGCCGAGGAAGATCGGGTAGCAATGCCCGACCACGACAGCCAGCGCAGTGACGGCGAGAATCCGGTCTGAAAAGTCCGGCGGCGTCATGATCCACGCAATCATGACAGCCAGCGCGCCTTTGGCTGCATCCAGCCCCAGTGTGGCGGCGGCCAGATCTTTCCGGCCTGTGCGCAGCACATTGGTAGCCCCGATATTGCCGGAGCCAATTTTGCGCAGGTCGCCCACGCCAGCCACATTGGTCAGGATCAGGCCGAACGGCACACTGCCCAGCACGTATCCCATGAATGCCATGGCCGCGAGCAGCCACAGCGCATAGGAGGGGAGGTCGGACATCATGCTGCGGAGGCTCCGTAAACGCGGCGTCCGCCCTTCCAGGTGCCCAGCACACGGCCTTCCAGCGGTCGGCCATCAAAGGGGGTGTTCTGCGCACGGCCCGGCAGTTTGCCAGCCTGCACCAGCCAGCTCTGGTCCGGCGCAAACAGGCAGAGGTCTGCCGCAGCCCCCGTTGCCAGCGTGCCGCAGGCAGCACCCAGCAGCGCGGAGGGTTTATGCGTCAGCAGGGCAAGGGCCTGTGGCAGCGTAAGCGTGCCGTCATGCACCCGTGCCAGTGTGACACCCAGTAGCGTGACCATGCCAGTGCCGCCTGTGGCCGCCTGCGCAAACGGCAGGCGTTTATCATCGGCGTCACGCGGCAGGTGGTCGGACGCGATGGCGTCAATCGTGCCATCGGCCAGTGCCGCACAGATTGCCAGACGGTCTTCTTCAGAGCGCAGCGGCGGTGAGAACTTGGCGTAGGTGCGGAAGTCGCCAATCGCGTTTTCGTTCAGGTCGAAATAATGCGGTGCGGTGTCACACGTCACACGCAGCCCCCGCGCCTTCGCCTGACGGATCAGTTCGACACCTTCCCCCGTGGAGACATGCCCAAAATGCAGGCGACCCCCGGTGAGTTCGGCCAGACGAATATCCCGCGCAATCATGATGGCTTCCGCCACCGGCGGAATGCCTGGCAGGCCCATGCGGGTTGCCAGTTCGCCTGCCGTGGCGCAGCCGGAGCCAGCCAGAGAGGGGTCTTCCGGGTGCTGCACAACCAGAGCGCCGAAGCCGCCCGCGTAGGACAGCGCCAGACGCATCAGGCGGGCAGGGTCAATAGCGCGGGCCCCATCGGTAAAGGCGACAGCACCGGCTTCATGCAGCAGGCCGATTTCTGCCAGTTCCTGCCCTTTGCAGCCTTTGGTCAGCGCGCCATAGGGGAGGATGGTAATGGCCCCGGTTTCTTCTCCGCGGCCACGCAGCAGGCGGACCAGAGCGGGGTTATCAATGGCGGGTTCACAGGTGGGCAGCACGGCAATGGTGGTGATGCCACCGGCAGAGGCCGCGCGGGCCGCGGAGGCAATGGTCTCACGATATTCGTGGCCCGGTTCACCAATTTCCACGCGCATATCGACAAGTCCGGGGCACAGAACAGCGCCCTGACCGTCAATCACCTCAGCATTCTCCGGCGCGCCTTCGGCTCCGGCTTTGTCCGTGCCGGCAATCTCGCCATTGCGCACCAGCAGGCGGCCCGGCTGGTCCAGCCCGGAGGCGGGGTCTATCAGGCGGACATTGTCAAAAAGAAGAGTGCTCATGCGGAATGCCTGCTGCGGGTCAGCCGATCAAGCACGGCCATACGCACAGCCACGCCCATTTCGACCTGTTCCTGAATCACGCTCTGGTCAGAATCGGCCACCAGACTGTCAATTTCCACGCCCCGGTTCATCGGGCCGGGGTGCATGACCAGTGCGTCCTTGTTCGCCAGAGCCAGACGCCGCTGGTCCAGCCCGTAAAAGCGGAAATATTCCCGCGCGCTGGGGATCATCCCGGAGGACATGCGCTCACGCTGCAGGCGCAGCATCATCACCACATCCACGCCACGCAGGCCTTCTTCCATCGTATGGAAGACCTCCACGCCAAGGCTCTTGAAGCCACCCGGCACGAGCGTTGGCGGGCCAACCACGCGGACCTTGCAGCCCATGGTGGTGAGCAGATGGATATCAGACCGCGCCACGCGGGAATGGGCGACATCCCCGCAAATAGCGACCGTCAGCCCCCCGAACCCTCCGCAATGGCGGCGGATGGTCAGGGCATCCAGCAGGGCCTGCGTGGGGTGTTCATGCGTGCCATCGCCCGCATTGACCACACAGGCTTCCACCTTCTGCGCCAGCAGGGCAGGCGCACCGGACTGGGAGTGCCGCACCACTAGCAGGTCTGCCTGCATGGCGTTGAGTGTGGCCGCCGTATCCAGCAGGGTTTCCCCCTTGTTTACGGAGGACTGCGCCACGGACATGTTGATCACATCCGCGCCCAGACGCTTGCCAGCCAGCTCAAAGGACGTGCGGGTCCGGGTGCTGTCCTCAAAAAAGAGGTTAATCAGCGTCCGGCCCCGCAGCACGTCTCTTGGCACCTTGCGGGAGCGGTTGAGCAGAGCATAGCTTTCGGCCAGATCAAGCAGCGGCTCAATCTGGTCTGGCGTCATGCCTTGCAGACCGAGCAGATGCCGGGAGTGACGGCCGGGGAAGCTAGCCATGCAGAACAGCTCCGATGCGTGCGAGCGTTTCGTCCTTACCCAGAGCCGCCAGCGTGGCATCAATCCCCGGGGAGGTGTTGGAGCCTGTCACCGCAGCGCGCACTGGCTGGGCAACCTGACCGAGCTTGTGCTCGCCAGCTTCCGCAAAGCGGCGCAGGGCGGCATCAATGTTTTCCGGCGTGAAGTCTTCCACCGCAGCCAGTTCACGCGCCAGACCATCCAGAATGGTGCGGGCTTCCGGCGTGAGGATTTTTTCTGCCTTGGCATTGAAGCTCAGCGGCACGTGGCGGCCGAGGAAGGCGGCGCTGTCAGCCAGTTCCACCAGCGTGCGGGCGCGCTCTTTCAGGCCGGGCATCAGGGCCAGAACGCGGGCGCGGACGGTGTCATCCGTGCTCACACCCTCAACGGCTTTCAGGCGATCCATCACGTCATTGGTCAGGCGCTCATCATCAGCCTGACGCATCCAGACGGCGTTGATGTGCAGCAGTTTGGCGTAATCCATGCGGGAGGGGGAGCGGCCCACGCCGTCCAGATCGAACAGCTTGATCTGTTCTTCACGAGACAGGATTTCCGCATCGCCGTGGCCCCAGCCCAGACGCAGCAGATAGTTGCACAGGGCTTCCGGCAGGTAGCCTTCATCACGGAATTCCACAACGGACTGTGCGCCGTGACGTTTGGACAGTTTGGCACCATCCGGCCCGTGGATGAGCGGCAGATGTGCAAAGCGCGGCAGATCCCAGCCCATGGCGCGGTAAATCATGGCCTGACGGAAGGTGTTGGTCAGATGGTCATCACCGCGAATAACGTGGGTGATGTCCATGTCATGGTCATCCACCACCACGGCGTGCTGGTAGGTGGGGGTGCCATCGGAGCGCAGGATAATCATGTCATCCAGCTCGGCATTGGCTACGCGGACTTCGCCCTGAACCAGATCTTCAATAACAGTTTCGCCCTCACGCGGGGCTTTGATGCGCACGGCATAGGGTGCGCCGGCAGGGGCTTCGGACGGGTCACGGTCGCGCCACATCCCGTTGTAACGGGGCGGCTTGCCGTTTGCCATTGCGTCCTCACGCATCTGCTTGAGTTCTTCAGGCGTGCAATAGCACTTGTAGGCCAGACCTTTTTCCAGCAGTTCCAGCGCCACTTCCGTGTGGCGGTCCTGCCGGGTGGACTGAAAGACAGGTTTTTCATCTGCCGTAATGCCCATCCAGGCCAGCCCGTCGAAAATAACATCGACAGCCTGTTGGGTGGACCGTTCACGGTCGGTATCCTCAATACGCAGGAGGAATTCGCCGCCGTGATGACGGGCAAACAGAAAGTTGAACAGGGCCGCGCGGGCGTTGCCGATATGCAGCAGGCCGGTCGGACTCGGGGCAAAGCGTGTGCGGATCGTCGTCATGGGGCGCATCCTTATCACGCACACACGCGGGGAGCCATATGCCGTTGCTGACGGCTGCCCTTCTTGCTGAGCAACGGCGGCTGGTGCTGTGGGGGCCTGTGGGCATGGCGCTGGGGGCGCTGGCCTATTTTCTGCTGCCGCAGGAGCCGGGGGCGCTCTGGGGTGTGGGTCTGCCTGTGGCAGGGCTGGTACTGGGCCTTTGCATTCTGGTTGCAGGGTGGCTGTCCCTCTGGGCGCGTCTGGCAGGCGGGGCCTGTGTGGCGGTGGCGCTGGGATTTGTATCGGCGTGGAGTGCGGCGCATCGCCAGCCGCCCCTGCCGGAGCTGCCGCGTCGGGCGGTTGTGGTGTCGGGCACGGTGCAGTCCGTTATGGTCCTGCCGCCGCGTGGCGCGGAAGATTCCGCCGGAGCGCGTCGGGCTGTGCTGGCCGGGGCCAGATTCGCAACGCCGCTTGACCACGACATGCGGCCTTTGCAGCGCACGCTAAGCCTCACGTTGCGCCCGGATGACCCCGCGACTCTGGCTCCCGGTGCGGCAGTGCAGGTGCGGGCCTTGCTGCGCCCTCCGCCGTTTCCGGCTTTTCCCGGCGGCCGGGACTTTCAGCGCGAGGCGTGGTTTGCGGGCAGCGCCGGGTCTGGCCGGGCGCTGGGGAGGATGCAGCCGGTGGCGTGCTCAAATGAACAGTCGTTTCATGGCGGTCTGGTGGGGCAGAGTGGGCGGCCCGATTCTGAGGCGCGCGCTGATGACGGGCGTGCGGGCTTTGAGGCTGACGGGCAGGGCGACCTGGCGGCCTGTGTGGCGTCTCAACAAGGCTTTTCCATAAGGCTGGAGCCACTGCGGGAGCGGATTGACGCCCGGATCAGGCAGGTTCTGCCGGGGCCTGCGGGAACTGTCGCCTCTACGGTGCTGACGGGTGAGGGGGCCTCTGTGCCGCGAGACGTGCGTGAAGATTTTGCCGCCTCTGGTCTGGCGCATCTGCTGGCGGTGGCCGGGTTACATCTGGGCATTGTGCTGGGCGTGTTGATGGCTGTGTTTCGCATCGGCTTTTCCGCATGGATGTGGGCGGCGTTGCGCTGGCCGTGCAAGGAACTGTCTGCCCTGCTGGCGTTGCTGGGTGGTGCGGCCTATGTGGCGCTGACCGGCCTGCATTTGCCCGCGACCCGTAGCCTGATGATGGCGGGGGTTGTTGTGCTGGGGCTGGTGGCAGGGCGACGTGCGGTTTCCATGCGTGGGCTGGCGCTGGCGGCGACCATTTTGCTTCTGGTCATGCCGCAGGAGCTTCTTGGTGCTGCCTTCCAGATGTCCTTTGCCGCCGTCATGGCGCTGATTGCGGGCTATGAAGTCGCACGCCCGCATCTTGCCCGGTTCCGGGAAGAAGGACGCGGTTTCCGGCGCTGGCTGGCGTTGCATCTGGTCACCCTGACGTTGACCAGCTTGCTGGCGGGGCTTGCGACGCTGCCTGTCGTGATGGCGCATTTTGGAGAAGTGCAGCCGTTTTTTATTCTGGCTAATCTGATTGCGGTGCCGCTCATGGCTGTATGGATCATGCCGCTGGGCCTGCTGGCTCTGGTGCTGATGCCGCTGCATCTGGATGCCGTGCCATTGCATCTGATGGGCTGGGGCATTCAGGTTGTGCTGCATCTGGCTTACAGCATTGCGCACTGGCCCGCAGCCCGCATGCTTGTGCCGCATATGCCCGGATGGGGGCTGGCGGCTGTGTTGCTCGGGTTGTGCTGGCTGTGTCTGTGGCGGCCGGTGTGGCGACTTGCTGGAGTGGTGCCGCTTCTGGCGGGGGTGCTCTCCCCGTTTTTTGTCACGCAGCCAGACCTGCTGATCAGCCCGGATGGGGGCCTGATGGCGGTGCGGGAGGGGCGTGCGCTGCTGGTGGGTGGACAATCACGCGATGCGTTTCTGGTGCGCGTTGCATGGCAACAGGCTTTGGCATTGCCGCTGCAACCGTTCCCTGCGGAGGGCGAAGAAACGCCGGATGGCGCGCTGGCATGCGGGCAGGATGGTGTGCCGGATGTGTGCCTGCTCAGCCTGAAAGGGCGTTCCGTGCTGCTCAGGGTGCGGGATCGCTCCGATGGGGCGGCTCTGCTACCCGACTCGCTCTGTGCGGGGATGGATCTGGTTATCAGCGCTGCGCCTTTGCGCCAGTCCTGCCCCGGTGTGCGCAAACTGGATCGGTTCACGGCATGGCGCGAGGGCGCGCAGGCAATCTTCCTGCGTCCGGATGCTGTGCAGGTGGTATCAGATCGTGAGGTTCGGGGTGCTCGTCTCTGGGTGATGAAGCCCGGAGGCCACGGCATGCCCACGTTGCCGCTGGCCCCGGAGGAATAAGAGGCTGCTTTTAAGCAGGCTGATTTTCAAACGCATCCAGCACGCGGCTGGAATAGACCACGGCAGCCCCCGCGTTCAGCGCCACGGCGACGCCAAGGGCTTCTGCAATTTCTTCCTTTGTCGCTCCGGCTTTTTTGGCAGCGACGGTGTGGACGGAAATGCAGCCATCGCAGCGCGTGGTGACGGCGACGGCCAGGGCAATGAGTTCCCGTGTTTTGGCGTCCAGATGTTTGTGCTCAGCGGGCACGGTTTCCAGCGTTTGCAAACCCTTCATCGTGTTGGGGGAAAGCTGCGCGAAAACCTTTGTGTTGGCACCCAGATGGGTGCGGTAGGCGTTCCAGTCCATAAGTCCTGCTCCTGCTTGGAAAAAGGGTCTCCAAGAGTGCCGCGGGCGGCCCGGAGTCTGTCACGACACAGTTACGAGAGGCTCTGACCCTTGCGGAAGGGCATATGTCCCCGCTATCCGCCTATAGTTATGACGTATATCAACAAGGACGAGGCCTCGTCTTTTAGCGGGCGCGGGCCTCTTGCTGTCTACCGGGAGCGTATTGCGTCCGGAGACCTGAAGAATGATCCGGATCAGGCCCGTGTGGTGGACCGGCTGGACCAGCTCTGGCACGAGCTGGCCACCATGCCGCCGCTGGCCCCTCCCGCTAAGGGCGGGCTGCTGGCGGGCCTTGCGCGCAGGCTGAAGCCACAGGCTCCGCCACCACGCCCGCGCGGGCTATATATTGTGGGGCGGGTTGGCCGTGGCAAAACCATGGTGATGGACCTGTTCTTCAGCTGTGCGCCGGTGCAGAAAAAGGAGCGCATCCATTTCCTGCGCTTCATGCAGGATGTGCATCAGAAACTGCATGACCTGAAAGCCGCCAACCCCGGCATGACGGACCCCATCCCACCGCTGGCCGCTGCCATTGCCGCCCGCGCCCGGTTACTGTGCTTTGATGAATTTCAGGTCAATGACATTGCCGACGCCATGATTCTGGGGCGGCTGTTCGAGGCCCTGTTTGCGCAGGGGGTGGTGATTGTCGCCACATCCAACACCGAGCCGGGTGAGCTGTTCCAGAACCGCCCCGGTGCGGATGCCTTCAAACCGTTTATCGCCATCATCCGGCGGGAGCTGGATACGGTGGAACTGGACTCCCAGCGGGATTACCGTCGTGGGCGGCAGCAGGACCGGGAGACATGGCTGGTTCCCGCAGATGCACAGGCGCGTGCCCGGCTGGACGCTATTTTCACCCGCTATGCGGAGGGCGAGAAGGCCACGCCTGTCACGCTGGAATTCAGTGGGCGCACGTTTGAGGTGGATCAGGCGGCGGGTTCCGTGGCCCGGTTCGATTTCAACTCTTTGTGTGGCACGCCGCGCGGGCCGAACGATTATCTGGCGCTGGCCAGACGCTTCCCCGTGCTGATTATCGACGGAATTCCCAGCATGGGGCAGGACGAGGCCAATCTCGCCCGGCGGTTTATTACCCTCGTAGATGCGCTATACGATAACGGAAACCTGCTTTTTGCCTCGGCAGAAGCGGCACCTGACCAGCTTTTTACCACGGGTGAGGGATCTGACGCGTTTGCCCGTACCGCATCACGCCTCGCAGAGATGGGAAGTGAAAGCTGGCTGGCGCGTGGGGCAGCGGCTGCACAGGCCGCGCATCGCCTCTCCACACCGTGACAGCTGGCTCTCTTGTCCCCGCTTCTGGCGCGGTCTAGCAAAATCATCAGAGCGGCTGAGGGCAGTAAGGTCTTCAGCCTCACGGAATTCAGACTATGCGGGCAGGGCACCCTGCAACGCCGCAGGGTGAGAGAAAAAATGAACCGGCTTACGTTCGGGACTAACACAACCGCTGGCTGCCAGAACGGGCTTGCCCGGCAGCAGGGAGGACTCTGATCATGGCAGCTTCAGACGTGCTGACAACCGCGCTTAACGGAGCGAATATCGCGTATCTGGCGGACCTGTATGCCCGCTGGGCGCAGGACCCCAAAAGCGTTGATCCTTCATTCGATACGCTTTTCGGCTCTCTGGATGATGATGAAGCCGCTGTGCTGAAAGACGCCGTGGGAGCCTCCTGGGCCCCGCGCCCGTCCATCATCACGGGTGAAGAGCCGGCAGCACCGGCCAAAGGTGTGGCAGGCAGCCCCGCAGGTGGGCTGGCCGCAACGGACAGTCTGGCCATTGCCCGGCTGATCCGCGCCTTTCGCGTTTACGGGCATCAGGAAGCCCGGCTGGACCCGCTGGGCCTGCATGAACCGCATGCAACCGCGGAACTGGACCCGGCCACGTATGGCTTTGCGCAGAAAGATCTGGGCCGCGAGGTCTTTATCGGCTCTCTGATGGCACCGCTGCTGAAAGGCCGCACCACGGCCAAAGTGAGCGAAGTGGTAGACGCGCTGCGTGCAGTCTATTGCGACACCATCGGCGCGGAATACATGTATGCCCGCAACGCCGAGCAGCGTGACTGGCTCCGCACCCGGCTGGAAGGCGACCAGTGGCGTACACAGGTGACGGTGGATGAGCAGAAAGCCATCCTGAAAAACCTGACGGAAGCGGAAGGTTTTGAAAGCTTCTGCCAGAAACGCTACGTGGGCGCGAAACGCTTTGGTCTGGAAGGCGGGGAAATTTCCATCCCCTCCCTGCATGCCATTATTGATCAGGCCGCCGCACAGGGCGTGACCTCTGTCACCATCGGCATGGCGCATCGCGGGCGTCTGAACACGCTGGTGAACGTGGTTCGTAAACCGTATGTGGCCATCTTCAATGAATTTGCCGGTGGGTCTTTCAAACCGGATGACGTGGCAGGCTCGGGCGATGTGAAATATCACCTTGGCTCCTCCACGGATGTGGAAGTCAGCGGCAAGTCCGTGCATATCGCGCTGCAACCCAATCCGTCCCATCTGGAAGCGGTTGACCCGGTGGTGTGCGGTAAAGTGCGCGCCATTCAGGATGATGCGGGCGATACGGAAACCCGCACCGGCCATATGGGCGTGATTATCCATGGTGACGCCGCGTTTGCAGGGCAGGGGCTGGTGTATGAGACCCTCTCCATGTCCCAGCTTCCCGGTTACCGCACGGGTGGCACCATCCATATGGTGGTGAACAATCAGGTGGGCTTTACCACCGACCCGAAAAACGGCCATTCCGGCATTTACGGCACCGACGTTGCCAAATCCATTGAAGCCCCGGTGCTGCATGTGAATGGTGATGACGCTGAGGCGGTGATTTATGTCTCGCGTCTGGCAGAAGATTACCGGCAGGCTTTTGCCAGTGACATCGTTCTGGATATCGTCTGCTACCGTCGCCACGGGCACAATGAAACGGATGAACCCGCTTTCACGCAGCCAGTGATGTATAAAGCGATTGCGAACCATGAAACGCCGCACACGCTTTATTCAAAACGCCTTGTAGCAGCAGGCGTTGTGACGGACGACGAGGTGAAGGCCCAGTGGGATGCCTTCTTCCAGAAGCTGGATGAAGACTACAAGGCCGCGCAGTCCTACAAGGTGAACAAGGCGGACTGGCTGGAAGGCGGCTGGTCCGGGCTGACCGCCCCGACATCCGGCAAGGTGGACGCTGCTTATCCGGAAACAGGTGTGGCTGTTGAAACGCTCCAGAAAATCGGGGCTGCCATTACCAAAGTGCCGGGTGATTTTGACCTCAATTCCAAAATTGCCCGTCAGCTTAAAGCAAAAGCCGGGATGTTCTCCTCAGGTGAAGGGTTTGACTGGGCAACCGGTGAGGCTATGGGCTTTGGCTCTCTGCTGGTGGAACAGCATCGGGTGCGTCTCTCGGGTGAAGATTGCCAGCGCGGCACCTTCAGCCAGCGTCATGCGGTGCTGATTGACCAGACAAACCAGACGCCGTTTACACCGCTGAACCATATTGAAGACGATCAGGCCAAAATCGAGATCTGGAATTCCCACCTCTCGGAATACGGCGTGCTGGGCTTTGAGTATGGCTACTCTCTGCGGAACCCGAAAACGCTGGTGCTGTGGGAAGCGCAGTTTGGTGACTTTGCCAACTGTGCGCAGGTGATTATCGATCAGTTCATCGCCTCGGGGGAAACCAAGTGGCTGCGGATGTCCGGTCTGGTGATGCTGCTGCCGCACGGGTACGAAGGGCAGGGGCCGGAACATTCTTCCGCACGCCTTGAGCGGTATCTCCAGCTTTGCGCTGAAGACAATATGTTCGTGTGCAATATCACAACCCCGGCCAACTATTTCCATGCCCTGCGCCGCCAGTTGAAGCTGGATTATCGCAAGCCGCTGATCCTGATGGAGCCGAAATCTCTGCTGCGTCACAAGCTGGCGGTCTCTGCTCTGTCCGATTTCGGGCCGGGCACGCGCTTCCAGCCGGTTTTGGCGGATGTGAATGATGCGGAACTGGACGGCATGGCGGCTGATGCCAGCATCAAGCGCGTCGTCATCTGCTCTGGTAAGGTCTATTATGATCTGTTGGCTGCGCGCCGGGAGAACAAGCTGAAAGATGTGGCGATCCTGCGTCTGGAACAACTCTACCCGTTCCCGGAAGCAGCCCTCGCGGCCGAGCTGAAGCGTTATCCTGAAGCCGAAGTGATCTGGTGCCAGGAAGAAACGGAAAATGGCGGGGCCTGGCACTTTGTGGATCGTCGGATTGAGGGCGCCTTGCAGGCTGCACAGCATAAGGCGGGTCGTCCGCGTTATGTGGGCCGTGCCGCAGCGGCCAGCCCGGCCACAGGTCTGGCGCGCATCCATGCGGCAGAACAGGCGAACCTTGTGGAAAGGGCCTTGGGTTTGAAAAAAACGGACTGAAAGCAGACCATCTGAAAAGACCGCCTGCCGCAATAACGGCAGGCATGCCAGCCCGGCAGATTTGAAAAACAGAAGACTCTGCCGGGGAGTGTTTGAAGGAAATGGGGACATAGGATGTCAGTCGAAATCAAGGTGCCGACACTGGGTGAAAGCGTAACAACGGCTACGGTGGCCAAATGGCTGAAAAAAGCTGGGGACACTGTGGCGGCTGATGAGCCGATTGTTGAGCTGGAAACCGACAAGGTGAGTGTGGAAGTTCCGGCACCGCAGGCTGGTGTACTGGGCACGGAAGTGGCCAAGGTAGGGGATGAGGTGGAAGTTGGCGCGCTGCTGACGACGCTGGAACCCGGTGCCGCTGGCGCAGCGAAGCCCGCAGCCAAAGCTGCTCCGGCTGAAAAGAAGGCTGCTCCGGCTGCCTCCGCACCTGCCGCAGCACCTGCGCCTGCACCCAAAGCCGCCCCGGCCTCTGCCCCGGCAGTGGACGCTGCTGCGGCTCTGCCTGCTGCCCGCAAGATAATGGCGGAAAACGGCCTGAGCGCAGGACAGCTTGGCGCTGGCACCGGCAAGGATGGACGGATTACCAAAGGCGACGTTCTGGGCTTCCTCTCCCAGCCGCCGGTGGCTCAGGCTCCCGCAACTCCCAAACCGGCCCGTAATGATGACCCGCGTGAAGAACGCGTGAAGATGACGCGCCTGCGCCGCACCATTGCCCGCCGCCTGAAAGATGCGCAGAACACCGCAGCTATTCTGACGACCTTTAACGAGGTTGACCTTTCCGAAGCCATGGCGCTGCGGAAGGAATATCAGGACGCATTTGTGAAAAAGCATGGTGTGAAGCTGGGCTTTATGTCCATTTTCTCCCGCGCTGTGATTGCGGCTCTGAAAGAATTCCCGGCGATTAACGCTGAAATTGACGGCGATGACGTGATTTATCGCGACTTCGTCAATCTCGGTATTGCCGTGGGTGGCCCGAACGGGCTGGTGGTGCCGGTTATTAAAAATGCCGACAAGCTGGGCTATGCCGAAATTGAAAAAACCATTGCAGGCTTCGGTAAAGCTGCGCGTGAAGGCACGCTGAAGATTGATGATCTGGCGGGTGGCACGTTCTCCATCACCAATGGCGGGATCTATGGATCTCTGCTGTCCACGCCTATTCTGAATGCACCGCAGTCCGGTATTCTGGGCATGCACGCCATTCAGGAACGCCCGGTGGCAGTGAATGGTCAGGTGGTGATCCGCCCGATGATGTATACCGCGCTGTCTTATGATCATCGCATTGTGGACGGGAAGGAGGCGGTCAGCTTCCTCGTCCGCATCAAGCAGAATGTGGAAGACCCGCGTCGTCTTCTGATTGACGTCTGAGACTGCTCAGGGCTGGCCGAAACATAGTCGGCCAGCCTTTTTCTTTTTCTGACCCCTGAATGCGAACGAGAGCGAAGCCATGCCGATTGAAATCAAAGTTCCGTCCCTTGGAGAGAGTGTCACCACCGCCACCGTGGGGAAATGGCTGAAGCAGCCGGGCGATGCCGTGAAAACGGATGAGCCGGTTGTGGAGCTGGAAACGGACAAGGTGAGCGTGGAAGTCCCCGCTCCGGCGGATGGTCGGCTGGCTGCGCACGCGGTTGCAGAAGGGGATGAAGTGGACGTGGGTGCCGTGCTGGCAACACTGGAGCAGGGGGCTGCGGGTGCGTCTGCACCGGCCAAAGCGGCTCCGGCAACGGCAAAGACTGATAAGCCTGCTGCTCAGCCCGCCGCAGCAGCCAAACCTGCAGCGGCGCAGGCAGAAGCCCCGGCTGAAACAGATTATGATGTGCTGGTGATTGGCGCTGGCCCCGGTGGCTATGTGTGCGCCATTCGTGCTGCGCAGCTTGGCTTCAAAGTGGCCTGCGTGGAAAAACGCGCCACACTGGGCGGCACGTGTTTGAACGTGGGCTGTATCCCGTCCAAGGCGCTGTTGCAGTCTTCTGAAAACTACCATGCGGCAGGCCATGATTTTGCAGCGCATGGCGTGGTGATTGACAGCGTGAAGCTGGATCTGGCTCGCATGCAGGCCCGCAAGGCCGATATTGTTGGTGCGAACGTGAAGGGTGTTGAATACCTCTTCAAGAAAAACGGCATCACCTGGCTGAAAGGCCACGGCAAGGTGGAAGGCACAGGCCGCATTACGGTGGATGGCAAGCCGGTTACGGCGAAGCACATCATCATCGCCAGCGGTAGTGACAGTGCCAACCTGCCGGGCATTGAGGTGGATGAAAAAACCATCGTCACCTCAACCGGCGCACTGGAACTCTCTGAAGTGCCGAAGCGTCTGGTCGTGATTGGTGGCGGCGTGATTGGTCTGGAGTTGGGCAGCGTCTGGCAGCGTCTGGGTGCTGAGGTCACGGTCATTGAATATCTGAACCGTCTGGTGCCGGGCACGGATAACGAGGTCGCCTCGCAGTTCCAGAAGCTGCTGGTCAAGCAGGGCTTCAAGCTCAAGCTGGGCCATAAGGTCACCAAAGCCGAAAAAACCAAAAAAGGCGTGGTGCTAACGGTTGAGCCTGCTGCCGGTGGCGCAGCCGAAACGCTGGAAGCGGACATTGTGCTGCTGGCAGTCGGCCGCACCGCCGCCAGCAAAGGCATGGGGCTGGAAGAAGCCGGGATTGAGCTGGACAAGCGCGGCCGTGTGGTAACGGACGCTCACTTTGCCACCAACGTTCCGGGCATTTACGCCATTGGCGACGTGATTGCCGGACCGATGCTGGCGCACAAGGCTGAAGAAGAAGGCGTTGCGCTGGCTGAAATTCTGGCCGGGCAGGCTGGCCATGTGAACTACGATGCCATTCCGGGCGTGATTTACACCTGGCCGGAAGTGGCCTCCGTGGGCTTTACGGAAGAGCAGCTCAAGGAAAAAGGCACCGCTTACAAAATCGGCAAATTCCCCTTCATGGCCAATGGCCGTGCGCGGGCGCTGGGCATGACGGACGGATTCGTCAAAGTGCTGGCTTGTGAGAAAACAGACCGCGTTCTGGGCGTGCATATCATCGGCCCGTGTGCGGGTGAACTGATTGCCGAAGCCACCATGGCCATTGAGTTTGGGGCGTCCGCTGAGGATATCGGTCGGGTTTGCCATGCTCACCCCACACTGAGTGAAGCTGTGAAGGAAGCAGCTCTGGGTGCAGATAATCGCTCCATCAATATTTGACGATTTCCTTCCTGCGGGAAGGAATGCCATAATCTCTTTTGATAGTGATGCAGGAGAGACTTGGTATGTCAGGGGCAAGGTGTCCGACACTTCTTTTTATAGCCGGCAGCTTGCTCCTTGTGCCGGGACTGGCATACGCAGCGGGAACGGGGTCTTCTGATCCCGTTTCGTCGTCCGGGCAGACAAGCGCTCAGCCCGCACAGCCTGATCAGGAAGGGGCGCCGTCCCCCACACTCACTCCGACGGAGCCGGTGCTGAAGGAAGCGCCGCCACTGCCGGAGATTCCGGTTCTGAATGAAGAGGATGCTCGGGCGGAAGCCACGCGTCTGAACAGTGCGTTCCGGCATGAAGTGCCTGTGGCGCTTAAAGTCTCATCCGCACAAAAAGCCGCATGGATTATGCTGGCGCAGGAACAGATCCAGCAGGCATCTTTCCCGCTGGACCGCCCGCAGGTGGTGCTGGTGGTGGACCGGAACCCTGCCGTGCAGCGCATGTGCCTGATGCTGGCGCTGCCGGGGCAGTCAGACTGGCAGGTGATTGGCAGCACTAAGGTCTCCACCGGCACAACCGGGCGGAAATTCTACTACATCACCCCCACCGGCGTGTTTAACAATACGGCGGATATTCTCGGCTATCGCGCTCTGGGCACCAAGAACGAGAACGGCATTATGGGGAACGGCACCAAAGGCATGCGGGTGTGGGATTTCGGCTGGCAATGGGCCGAAAAAGGCTGGTTGCCTGTGCCGCGTGAAAAAGGGCAGATCCGGCTCGAAATGCACGCAACGGACCCGGTCTATCTGGAAAGCCGTCTGGGTCATGTAGCGTCCGAGGGCTGTATCCGCATCCCGTCATCGCTGAATGTGTTTATCGACAAGCACGGGCTGATTGATGTGGAGGATGAGCAGATGGCGGTGATTGATAACCGCTTCCGCGCGCTCCTGCGGCCAGACCGTGTGGCGTCTCCGCTGGCAGGCTCTGCCGTCATTGTGGTGGACAGCGCCAACAGGCCTGATCTGGCGCATGTGAATATCAGCGAGAACAAGACCGCCTCGAGCCGCCATACGCCGCAAACGCATAGTTAAAGAGGGTGAGGCCGGGTTGCCCGGTCTTCCATAGGAAAAGGCGTGCGAGGTTTCCCCCGCACGCCTTTTTTGTGTCTGTTTGGCTGTAAGACTTACAGACCAGCAGGAACCTTGCCGCCGTTGGCAGCCAGTTTGGCGCGGACTTCCTTGATCAGCCAGACGTTCATGCTGGCGGAATCATTGGTGTCGCCCGTGTAGCCCAGTTCTGCAGCCAGCTTCTTGCGGGCATCCAGAGAGCTGTCCAGACCCAGCAGCTTCAGCAGGTCAACGATGGACTCTTTCCAGTTAAGGTTCTGTCCGTTCTGGGCAGCCAGACCGGTCAGAACGGCATCAATGTCCACCGGAGCAGCCGGGGCAGCGGCAGCAGCAGCTTCCGGGGAAGCAGACGGTGCAGCAGCCTGCGTGGCCGGTGCGTCAGCCGGAGCGGCAGACGGCGTAGCCGCGTTGGCGTGGTGGAAAATGGTGGAGAGAATGGTGCCGAAAATGCTCATTCTAAAAGTCCTTTCGCAGCAGATAACGCTCAGCTGCCAACACGAAAGCGTGCTCGCATACTGAATCATCTTCTTACAAACCATACACCAATAGGAATGGTTGCAAAGAAGTGTGATGAACGATTTGCATATCTGGGAAGCATTCCCTGCCTGCCAGATGGGCAGAGCAGGGTAATGCGGGGAGAGAAACAGCCGCCAGCCGGAAGGGCAGGGGCGGCTGCTTCGCTCCGGGGTCGTCTTAGTAGCGGTATTCTTCGTGCTTGAACGGGCCGTTAACCGGCACGTCAATATAGTCAGCCTGCTTCTGAGACATTTTGCTCAGCTGCGCGCCAACTTTGGCAAGGTGCAGGAAGGCCACTTTCTCATCCAGCTTTTTGGGCAGGGTGTAGACTTTGGCTTCGTACTTGCCTTCCGGAGCTGTCCACAGTTCGATCTGGGCCAGCGTCTGGTTGGTGAAGGACGCAGACATCACGAAGGACGGGTGGCCCGTGGCGTTGCCGAGGTTCACCAGACGGCCTTCGGACAGGATGATCAGGCGCTTGCCATCAGGGAACACAACTTCGTCCACCTGCGGCTTGATGTTGTCCCACGTGAAGTTGCGCAGGGCACCGATCTGAATTTCAGAATCAAAGTGGCCGATGTTGCACACAATCGCGCGGTGCTTCATGGCGCGCATGTGGTCCAGCGTGATGACGTCCACGTTGCCGGTTGCGGTCACGAAGATGTCGCCACGGGGGGCGGCTTCTTCCATGGTCACAACTTCATAGCCTTCCATGGCGGCCTGCAGAGCGCAGATCGGGTCAACTTCCGTCACCAGCACGCGGCAACCTGCGTTGCGCAGGGAGGCAGCGGAGCCTTTGCCCACGTCACCATAACCCGCAACAACGGCAACCTTGCCGGCCATCATCACGTCCGTGCCACGGCGGATGGCGTCAACAAGGCTTTCACGGCAGCCATACAGGTTGTCGAACTTGGACTTGGTGACGCTGTCATTCACGTTGATGGCCGGAACCTTCAGCGTGCCTTTTTTCTGCATTTCCCACAGGCGATGCACACCCGTCGTGGTTTCTTCAGAAAGGCCCTTAACGTTCTTCAGCAGTTCCGGGAACTTGTCGTGCATCATAACGGTGAGGTCACCGCCATCATCCAGAATCATGTTCGGGGTCCAGCCATCGGGGCCCTGAATGGTCTGCTCAATGCACCAGTTGAATTCGTCTTCCGTCAGGCCTTTCCAGGCGAATACGGGGATGCCGGCAGCAGCAATGGTCGCAGCAGCCTGATCCTGCGTGGAGAAGATGTTGCAGGAAGACCAGCGCACCGTGGCACCCAGAGCAACCAGCGTTTCAATCAGAACGGCGGTCTGGATGGTCATGTGCAGGCAGCCCGCAATGCGTGCGCCCTTCAGCGGCTGGCTGGCGCCGTATTCCTCGCGGAGCGCCATCAGGCCCGGCATTTCGCCTTCTGCGATGGAAATTTCTTTACGGCCCCACTCTGCGAGCGAGAGGTCCTTAACCTTGTAATCGGTCATGATTGTCCTGCTTCCTGATCAAAATCGAGGGTTTCTATACAGGCTGGAAGGCACTCAGGCCAGCCGTAACCCGCATCAGCCCTGCGCAAACGTGCGCGCAGCTTGCAAGACGGGCTGTTTTCTGGTCTCCACAGGGCAGAATATCCCTTTGAATTTTGCTGGTCTGGCTCGCTTATGGCTTTGCTTCGCTCCATCCTGTTCAATGTTATGGCCTTTGTGCTGACCCTTATCATGGGGGTTGGTGCGTTTCCCATTCGCTGGTTCGCCAGGCGGCTGGCGTTGCCGTACGCCAAGCTATGGACCCGGCTGGTGCTGATGCTGTTCCGCGATATCTGCGGGGTGGAAGTGCGCATTACTGGCCTTGAGAATCTGGCCGCAGCTGGTGGCGGCCCCATGCTGATTGCCTCCCAGCATCAGTCCGCCTTTGATACGCTGATCTGGATGTTGCTGGTGCCGTATCCGTCCTACGTGATGAAAGGCGAGTTGCGCCGTATTCCGCTGTTGGGGCCGATGTTGATTCTGGCGGGCATGATGCCAATTGAACGTGCTGCCGGGGCGAAAGCCATGCGGGTTCTGCTGCGGGAGACGGAAAAGGCCGTTAAGGCGGGCAAGCAGATTGTCATTTTCCCTGAAGGCACCCGCACGGCCCCCGGTGAGCATGTGGCGCTCAAACCCGGCATTGCCGCCATGGCAGCGCATGCCGGGCTTCCGGTTGTGCCGGTGGCGACTAATTCCGGCTTGTTCTGGGGACGCAATGCCTTCCTCAAGCGCTCCGGTGTGCTGCATGTCGCTATTGGTGCTCCTCTCGCGCCCATGAACCGGAAGCTTTTACTGGGTGAGATTGAGAAAAGCTGGCGCGGGCTGGAGCAGGACTTTGCCGCGCAGGACCGGATTGTAGACGGCAAGGTCGTCTGAGGCGGGGATAAGTCAGACTATCCTGTGGATAACTTTGTGGATGCAGGAGGCGGTGCTTTGACGTGCCGCAGGTAAAACATCCTTTTTCATGTGGCATTCCAGTAAAGGCCAGCATGAATACTGGCAGAGAAACGAAATGGATTTTTGTTGAAAATTAAGAAAGTCCTTGAAAAATAAGCCTGTTTCAATTTTTAAATTTTTATGAAGGACTGTCTGAAAACTGTCATTTTTGAAACACAATTCGGACGCGCTGCTTCTTGCAGGAACGGTGGACCAATGTGGACGAAATGCCGGATTTTCCGAAAGAACAGTGGGACGCTGGCAGTTCCTCCAGCGGAATCTCGCGCATATGACCCTGCATTTGAGGGGACATGAAAGTCTGGTAAGCTAACCATCTTCTTCGCTCAGCCAGAGTTTTTCATGTCTCAGATGATGCCTGCCGCACCCCTTCCAGCGTTTTTACTGCGCAATGTCCGGATGCTGCCAAACCGGGATGATATTTTGCCGCTTCTGCCCAAAAACGCAGTGATTGCGGAGGTGGGGGTGATGACGGGTGATTTCTCTCAGAAAATTCTCGATATCTGCAAACCCCGGCAGTTTTACGCGTTGGATATTTTCAATGTGCATGAACTGCCGGAAGTGTGGGGCCGGCCGTCGGCTGAAATGTTCGATAATAAAACGCAGCAGGCGTTCTATGAATCCCGCTTTGCGGACGAGATTGCGCGCGGGCGGGTCAAGGTGCTGGCGGGCGATAGTGGCGTGATGCTGGATCAGTTGCCAGACCATGGTGTGGACGTGATTTATCTGGATGCCGACCACAATTATCAGGCCGTTGTGCGGGATCTGGAGCTGTGCGAGCGCAAGCTGAAACCGCATACCGGCCTGCTGATCCTTAATGATTACATCATGGCGGATGGTGGCGGTCCGTACGGCGTCATTCAGGCGGCCCATGAGTTCATGCTGCGTCATGGGTGGGAAATGGTCGTTTTTGCACTGCAGGAATACATGTATTGCGATATCGTTTTGCGCAAGCATCCCGCAACGCGCCCACGCCGTATTCTGCAAAGGCTTGTGCAGAAAATGGGTTATACCAAGCTGGGGCGTTTTTGAGTGCGGCTTTTCAGGTCTTCGCTGTCTGGGCCAGCGCTTTGTCTGGCCGGGGGCTGAATGCGTAAATCTTTAGGACTGCTGGCCTGTGCCGGAGCGAGTGTGCTGGCGCTGGATAGTCTGCTCTGGTGGGGTGGTATTCAGTTTCTGGAGCATCGACTGGCCAGTGCCAGTGCCAGTGCCAGTGCCAGTGCCAGTGCCAGTGCCAGTGCCATTGGCGGGGAAGGCGTGGCGCAGTCTGTCGGCTGTCCGGTGGTTTTTCAGCACA
Organism: Acetobacter cerevisiae; assembly: GCF_001580535.1. Taxonomy (GTDB): domain Bacteria; phylum Pseudomonadota; class Alphaproteobacteria; order Acetobacterales; family Acetobacteraceae; genus Acetobacter; species Acetobacter cerevisiae. The sequence continues at coordinate 49,796 of NZ_LHZA01000154.1, forward strand.
AACAACGGGGCGGCTGGCCGTTTCGAGCTCAGGTATTGCTGGAGGGTGTGCAGATAATGTGTGGAGCCTCAGCCGGGCAGGGTGGCGTGTCTTATGCTGTAAGCCATGCCGTGCTGGATCTGGCCCCATGGCATCCGCTCACAGTTCAGGGCACGCTGGACGGTGGGCAGGCACTGGCTGTGCAAGCAGAAAAGGGGCCTGCGGGCGGTCAAAAGCCGGGGTATCTCCTGCTCAAAACAGATGGCGCACCCGTGCGGATTTCTCTGCCGTTGCGGGCGGCTGAGGCGGGCACTCTCCTGTTCCACACCGACTTTTTGCATCTGGTGCCGCAACGTGGCGTGGCGGAAGCGCATCCGGTTACGGCGCGAGGTGTGAGCGGAAAGCTGGTCTGGAATAGCCATGCGGATGCGCAGGCCAGCGCCCTTGCTCTGTCTTTTGCAGCTAAACGTGCCGTGGTGGCTCCCTGGGGGGACAGCGTGGACGATGTGCAAGGCGCGGCCTCCCTCCCCGGGCCGATGGGAAGGCTTGTAGCGCTGTGGTCGCTGGATGAGGCTGCTTCCAATGGTCCACCGGCTTCAGATGCTGGAAATCTGGGCGGGGGAGAGAGCCCCGACGGTGGGATGGGTTCGACGTCTAAGGACCAGTTGACGTCGTCCGATCATGGGGCGACGGATGCCGGATCTCCCTCGGTTTTACCGTCTTCGCCTTCCGGGGCATCGCCCGGTTACGCGGAAATTTTGGTGCAGCATGTAAGTGGGCGCTGGCGTGGGCTGGGCATCTCATGGTCGGGTCGGCTGGTCATGGCCCCCGGAGGCACGCCGCTGGGCGAGACATGGCTGACTCTGAGTAACTGGCGACCTTTTCTAGCGCGTTTGCAGCAGGACAAAACGCTAAGCCCGGCGCAAACGGTGCTTTTGTCAAAACTGACCGACCAGCTTGAGCAACGCACCGGTGGCACAGAAGGGCCGCTGAGCGTGCCTTTGCAGGTGCGGGACGGGGCTGTGCAGCTTGGCGGAGTGCCGCTTCTGTCTGTGCTGGCGACGCTGCACAATGTTTCGCTATCGGGTGCGAGCGCGCCCTGATTTAACGTATGATTATGCACGCTGAGACCCCTGCCATGATGTCCAGGGAGTGCTCGTTGCGTTTGTCATCCTTCCTTAAAACGTATCCTTCTCACGCCGTAATCTGGCGAGGGTCGGCACATCAGGGGCGCGCAGGAACGGGTTTGTGGCGCGTTCTTCGCCAAGTGTGGAAGGCACGGTTGCGCGGCCTTCAGTCCGCAGGCGTTTAACCTCCGCCACGCGGGTTTTCAGGGCGGCGTTGTCTGGTTCGGCATGCAGGGCAAAGGCGGTGTTGCCCTCGGTGTATTCATGCCCGCAGCAGACCAGCGTTTCATCCGGCAGGTCCGCAAAGCGTTTCAGGCTTTCAAAAAGCTGCTCGGCCGTGCCTTCAAACAGACGGCCACAACCCAGACTGAACAGGGTGTCCCCACAGAACAGGGTCGGCGGTTCCGCAAAATAATAGCTGATATGGCCGCGTGTGTGGCCCGGCACGGCAATGACCCGGCCCTGAGACTGGCCAACGGCAATCGTCTCATTGTCATGCAGCGCAATATCCAGTGCAGGCATGCGGGCTGCTTCGGAGGCCGGGCCAGCCACGCGGGCATTGTAGCGGGTGCGCAGGGCATCCGTGCCGCCAAGATGGTCGGCATGGTGATGGGTGAGCAGGATCAGGTCCAGTCGCCCGCCGGTCTCATCCAGCACAGCCTGAATGGGGGCGGCTTCTCCGGGGTCCACAATGGCGGTGCAGCCGGTTTCCGTGTCTCGCAGAAGCCAGCTGTAATTGTCTGACAAAACCGGAATGGCGCGGGTTTGAAGAGACATGAGGCAATTCTCCAGAGTGGAAACTTTGAGGGGACGCGTGCGCAGTCATGGCGCCGGGAGCGGATATCATGGTACACATCCGCTATGCATAAGGCCATTCCTCCCTCGGCAGACGCCTTTTATCAGACCCATGAGGGCCAGACCTGCGCGGCTTTGCTGCGTGAGCGGCTCCAATGGTTCTGGCCTGATCTGCGCGGCCAGCGCGTGCTGGGGCTGGGCTATGCCGGGCCGTATCTGGGGGCATGGCGCGGGCGCGGAGCCCTTTGCATTTCCGCCCGGACGCCGGACCACCGGCCTGAGAGTGCCAACGTGCAAACGTCCATGCCGTTTTCGGCTTGCGACCGGGAATGCGTGGTGGACCCGTATGCTCTGCCGTTTGATGAAGATGCCTTTGACCGGATCGTGCTGGTGCATGCCTGTGCGGAGGAGGACCAGATGGTGCCTCTGTTGCGGGCGGCTGGCCGGGTGCTGAAAGATGACGGACGACTGCTGATGATCCTGCCTAACAGGCTGGGCGGGCGGCTGCGGCAGAAAAATACGCCTTTTGCGCAGGATGTCGCCTGTTCCCGCACAGGCCTGCGCACCATGCTGGGCCATGCCATGCTGCTGGCAGAGCGGCGGGATGAGGCTTTGTTTCTGCCTGCCCGGCAGGCCTGTACCAGTATGGGCCGGGGGCGCCGGTCCGATATTGCTGGAAAAGTTCTCTCACCGGGGCTTGGCAGCCTGATGCTGGTGGAAGCCGTGAAAGATGTCTTTTCCGGCACGCCGCTGCCCGTCCGCTCTCCCCGGACATGGTTTAAAAAGATGCTCTGCCCGGCGCAGGAGACGGCAACCCAAAAGAGCGGTGGCCCGCCGGAGGGTGCGAGCCGTATACCGGAGACATAAAGGCAAATTCGCTACGCGTAGCCTTGCCTTCTGCCACGAGCGTTGCCACAGAACCGCGCTCATGGTGTTATCCGCCCGTCTTTACATCCCGTCTGGAGCCAGAGTTCCATTTTCACCTCTTTTGTTCTTTGCAGTTTGTTCGTGCTGTTTGTGGTGGCGGGGGTTCTGGCTGTGCTGCCAGAGCGCCTGTTGCGGCGGTGCGCTCCGTGGCGTTCTGAAATTCTGGCCGGGGTCTGGGGTTGCTTAGGCCTGCTGGCGCTGGTCGGCGCGGTGTGCAGGCTGGAAGGCGGGGTGAGCTGGTTCCCGGTGTTCGGCATGGATGGGCCGGCTCTGCCCATGCTGGTGCTGCTGGCCTTTGCCGGCGGACTGATGGGCGTGGGGCAGCGTGGGCTGGCCTGTGCGCTTACCGGACTGGCGTTTCTGGCTCTTTCTCCCTTGGTTTTCGGGCTCCTTGCAGGCACGGCGCTGGTGTTGCTGGCCGACCGTGGGCGGCAGGGCGTGTGTCTGCCTTTTGCTGTGATTCCGGCCTGTATTCCCGCAGATAGTCCTCTTTCTCCGCCCGCCTTGTGCCTGATGGTGCTGTTGCTGGGCTGGGCGGTTTCTTCACAAAAAGGGCCGGAGGCTGTGTTGCCTGCGGGCATTGGCCTGTTTCTGCTTGGGCGGTTGCTGGCGGAAGTCGGTGTTCTGCCACCGGTGCAGCAGGGCTTGCTGATGGTCAGCGGTGGCGCTGTGGCGCTCTGGGGTGCCGTGCAGGCTGTGCGCAGTCCAGCGGCCTGCGGTATCCTCGCCGGTGTGGCGAGTGCTGGTTATGGCGGGCTAGTGGTCATGCTGACACTGGCTCTGGCTGCTCCTGTGAAAGGCGGAGAGTTCTTTCGCACAGCAACACTTCTGGCAACGGGTGCGCCGTTTCTGGCGTTGCTGGCAGCCCTCTGGCTTTCCCGGCAGGACGGCGGATTGTTTACGCCAAACAGTGCTGTGGCGCAGGCCCGTGGTAGTCGGCTTGCGCTGGGAGGCAGCCTTTTGCTGCTCTCCGCTGTGCCGCCGCTCGGGGGCTTTTCTGTTTTCTGGAGCCTGCTGAACGCGGGTGAAGTGGCCGCTGCCCATACGCATCCTGCGCAGGCTTTGTGCCTTTTACTGGTTCTGGTCGGGGCCGCCTGTGTCATGGCGCTGGGGATGATCGGTCTGTTGCGGGTGGGGTTTGCAACCTTTGTGCAGCAAATGCCCGCTTCCGTGCCACAGGGCAGCCGAACGGCCGATGATGCCCCATCTCTCAGCAGCGTGCTTCTGCTTCCGGCATGGATCTGCGCAGGGGGTGCGGTGCTGATTACGTTACTGCCTGGTGGCTGGCTGGCGCTGGTGGACCATCTGTTTGCAGGGGATACACCGCGTGACTTTGCCTGGAAGACGCTGGCGCGGGTGCAATTTGCCGGATCTGATATCACGTTGACGCCTGTGTTTTCGGTGCTTGCACTAGCGGTCTGTGTGGTGGGTGCCGGTTTGCTGGGGCGAGCGTTTGGCGTGTTCCCACTACGTCCGGCGGTGCCCGGTGCAGCCGCATGGCGAGACGGTGCCCCAGTCGTCCAGCAGGATGACGAAGTGCAGTCTGCTCCAATTTCCGAGCCCTCCATGCCTGTGGTCTGGACCGCATTCGGGGTTCTGCTGGGTGCTGCGGAGCAGAAGCCAACCGACTGGCCTGTGGTGGAAAAGACGAGCGCCGGGGCGCGGTATCTTCAGGCTGTGCTGTTCAGAACCGTGGCATGGTGTGAGGCGCAGGGCATGGTTCTCATCCTGCTCTTTCTGGGGGCCGGGCTGCTGCTGGGGCTGTTTGCTGCAAAATGACGCATGAACTCACATGGGGCTGGGCTTTTGCCTGCCTGCTGGCTCTGGCCCTGCAAACTGTTCTGATGGTTCTGGCAGCCCCCTGGTTTAGTGGCTGGGTCAATCGTCTGGCAGGTCGTCTGACGGGCGAGCATCGTTTTCTGGCCGGTGGTCGCTGGCAGGATATTCATCATCAGTTCCGCAGGCCGGCCCTGCGCCAGCGCGGGGATGGGCTGAGTAGTCTGGCCTGCCGGGGCGCGCTGGTTCTGGCTGTTTTTGCAGCGTGCATGACACCGGTTTTCACGCTGGTTCCGGCAGGTTTTCCCGCACCGGGCTTTTTCCTGCTGTGTTCAGCACTGGTCGGCGCATCGCTTCTGCTGGGCCTGCCGCTGGTGGTGCAGGGTGGCACAACAACTCTGGCGGGGTATGCGGCGCTGCTGGCGGAGAGCCTGCTCTTGCCTGCGCTGGTGCCGGTGCTGGTTATGGCGGGTGGTCAGGATTTTTCCGCCTTTCTTGCGCATTTACGCCAGCTTTCCCCGGTAGGGGATGGCGCACCGTTTGTGCTGATGGGCGTCGCTCTCTTTCTGGTCACGGCATGGAAAGGGCGGCAGGCCGGTGCGGAACTGCCGTGCCAGCTTTCAGGGGCTGATCGTGCCTTGTGGATGCTGGCTACGGATTGCGTGCAACTGGTCTGGATTACACTGGCCGGGGACGTTGCATGGGCCAGTAGCCTCGCTCTGCCGGGTGAAAGCGGTGTGGAGCCCTGGCTCGCGCAATGTCTTGCAGGCGGCGCGTTCTGGGTGGCGAAGCTGGCGATTGCGGCTCTTCTGCTGGCAGGCACGCAGTTGATGGTGCTCACTTTCCCGCGTCGGGCGCGTGTGCGTCTGGCTGCGGTGTTCCTGCTGGGGCTGCTGGCCTGGCAGGTCGCGTATGCGGGCCAGTCCGGTGCAATCGGGCAGGACAGAACGGCCTCCGCGCAGGATGAGCAGGATGAGCAGGATGAGCAGGATGAGCAGGATTCTGCATGGAGTGATGAAGGGAACGCAACACCATGACGCTTGCTGTCATTCTGGCGCCGCTGCTGGCGCTGTGTGTTGTGGCCCGAGGCATTGGCTTTTTGCCCGCGCTGGGCGTGGTGACAGCGGTGGCCATGCTGGTAGACGCGCGGGAACCTTTGCAGGAATTTGGCGCGGTCTGTGTGGTGCTGTTTTCCGTGCTGCCGGTCTGGTTTGTCAGCCGATATCAGGATGATGGCGCACGCGAGCGCACCGGCCCGATGGTGCCGTTTCTGGCGCTCGGGCTGATGGTCATTCTGCAACTTGCTACGGGCACGCCTGCGGCTATGGGGGAAGCTCCCGGCCATGCTGGAGCGGCCTATTTGCCTGCCGGACTGTGCGTGGCTCTCGCCGGACTGGTGGCCGTAACCTGTCGTCAGGCTATGGTCTGGCAGTGGGCTGGCCTGCTGGCCTGTGTGGATGGCGTCATGCTCTCCGGCGTCATTGAAAATCAGGTCATGGTGGTGGGCGTTACAGCGCTGGCGGGCTGCGTGGTGGCTCTGCTGGGTGGCATGTGCGTGCATCGCGTCATGCTGCGGGTTGCGGTGGCACCGGCGCAGGACGGGGCAGGGGCTGAGCGCCCTTCCGCCCAGTCCGCAGGGTTTGAACTGGGCGATGTTGAGCAAACAGGCCCGGAACCGCGAGGGCTGGGGCCCGAAGCCGTGGTGGCCCCGCGCATCTGGACAGAAGCTGAAGCAGCGGCTGAGGACGAAGAGCCGCTTCCCCGGCCAGACAAGGCGGCAAAAAAAGCCGTACCTTCCGATGGAGAAGCAAAGGCAGACGTTGATCAGCCGCCAGCAGGGACGGGTGCGCTGCAGGATAAGAGGGCTTCGGATGCAGAAACGGTCGCCTCTGATGATGATGCTGAAACGGTGAAACAGAAGGACGTCCCGGACGCCAGTCATGACACTGCTAAGCCGACAGAAACGGAAAGCATCGAGACCGGCGTAATGAAAACAGACCCTTCTGAAGACGCCCTCTCTGAAGACAAGGCGCAGGACCGTAAGGCTGGGCTGAATCCAGCGGCTCCTGATGCTGAAGCCTCTGAGAAAATACCGGAACACACATCGGACACGGCGACCTCCAGCGCGGCGGATCAGCCCGAGCCGTTTGGCCCGGAAGAGAAAGAGCCTGAGGCCGAGCCAGTGCCGCGCACGCCGGAAATGATTGCGCGGGATGTCTGGTTGAGAGGCTATCTGACCGAGCGCGGGAGGGACGCATGACCGTTCCTGTTTTTCTGGCTGCTCTGGCCTTTGCTTGGCCTTTGCTGGGGGCTGCCATTGTCATGGCCGCGCCCACACCGCGCAGCCGCGAGATTGCCATCTGGATGGCCGGGGCTGGCTGTGCGCTGGCTGTGGCCGTGTTCCTGTTCCCCGCGACCAGTGCCGCGGCGGAAGGCTGGGATGATGACCCGGTCCAGCGGGCAGGCCGTGTGATGTTGGCGTTTGGCCTGCTGCTGACGGTGATGGAAAACGGCATCTTGCAGGACCGTCTGTTGCGCGGTCTGCCACACATTTCGACGGCACTGACGGGGCTGGCCTGCGTCGCCCCGGACCCGATTATCGGGCTTGGTATTCTGGAAGCCGCACTGGCTTACGGCGTGTTTGTGTTCAGCCGCCCCGCCGGGCAGGCGCGGGCCGGATGGGCGCTGGTGCGCACCGGGTCTGTGGGAATTTTTCTGGTGCTGTCTGGCCTGCTGTTGCCGTCAGGTTCTGCACCAGCTGGCCTAATGATGGCCTGTGGTCTGGTCATGCTGGCGGGGCTGACGCCGTTTGGTCAGTCATGGCGTGAGGAAAATGATACCTATCTGTTCCTGCCATTTGCCGGGGCTGCCCTGCTGCTGTCCATGCGGCTGCGGGTGCATGGTGGGGAGGCGTTTGAGACGGCGCTGGTTGCGGCGGGTCTGGCCTCGGTCTGGCTGACAGCCTGCGCGGGTCGCTCCGATGAGGGGCTGCGCCTGTTCCGCACCTTTCCGTCTGCTCTGGCCCTGATGGCGGTTGGGGCAGGCGCCGATGTGGCGGCGTTGCTATTCCTGTGTGGCTGGTGTCTGGCCGGGGGCAATCGCTCTGGCCGGTCATGGGCGGCGCGGGCGCTGGCCTGTTTCCCGCCGGGTGCGCCGTTTGTGGGCTGTCTGCTGCTGCTCTCCATGCTGAGCGACTGGTCCTGGAGTGTCACGGTGCTGACCGTGGCCGGGATTTTGTGCGCGGTGGTGCGTTCCGTGCCGGTGGAAGGGTTCACGCAGGATTTGTGGCCTGAAGATGCTGCGGGTCGGGTGGCCTGTTCCGTGCTGGTGCTGACCGGATTTCTGGTGCCGCTGGCCATGATGCTGGGAGCGTTCTGATGGATGCTGTAAGCCTGATCCGCGCCGGGCAGGAGACGGACACCCCCTGGCGCTTCCGGCTGGATGAACTCGGCTGGCGCGATATGGTCGCAGCGCTTGAAAAGGATACGCTGCCGTTTGTCGGCCTGTGGTGTGACGGCACGGATGTGCATGCCCTGTTCATGCTCTCCCCCACGCAGCCGCTGGCAGCCACGCTGGCACTCGAGGATGGGCGGTATCCGGCACTTTCCCCCGTAAGACCGGTCTCGAGCCTATATGAGCGCAGAGCGTATGATCTGTATGGTGCGGAAGGCATGTGGGCGGTCGATGTGCGCTCGCTGGTGGACCATGATGTCTGGTCCGCGACTGCACCGCTGGCCGCCACCCCCGGTCCTGCTGGCGGCCATAAAGGGCAGATCGGCTTTCAGCCGTCTGACGCCTTGCTGGCGGCTGGCGGTGTGAACGCGGGCGCGGGGCCAGCAACCGGCGGCATGGAAACGCCCTTGCATGTGGCGATGGCCGTGGCGGGCGAGACCATCGCGCAGGCGGAAACGGTGTCCGGCTATGCGCATCGGGGGCTTGCGGCCCGCTGGCGGAATAGCCGTCTGGAGGATGCCTGCCGGTTGAGCGGGCGTGTGGCGGCCGGGTGCTCTGTGGTGCATCAGGCGGCCTTCTGTCAGGCCGTTGAAGCCGCGTGTGGTAGTGCTGTGGGGCCGGAAACGTCGCTGATCCGTGTGGTGTTGCTGGAACTGGAACGCATTCTGCTGCATCTGCACACGCTGGCCGGGCTGGCGCGGCGGGCCGGAGCGCTGGTGGTGGCGTCGCGTTGTGCGTGGTTTCGGGAACAGTTGCTTGCAAAGTCTGCGCCGATCATTGGGTCGCGTTTGCTCATGGACCATTGTGTGCCCGGCGGCACCAGTTTGCGTGAGGCGACAGGTCTGGGCGATCTCTGCATCAGTCTGGCAAAGCTCGGTGAAGAGATTTATCCCGGACTGGCCACGCTCTGGCGCACCTATCCAGCACTTTCTGTTCGTCTAAGTGGGGTAGGCAAGGTGGATGCTGCCCTGCTTGACCGTGTGGGGCTGGATGGGCCGGTGGCACGAGCCAGTGGGAAGGATTGTGACGGGCGGCGCACGCAGCGCGTTTACCAGACCCTCTGGCGGCTGACCGCTGGCCGACACGGCGGCACGGCGGAAGATCGGGCTCTGGTTCTGCTGGATGAAATTGGTGAAAGCCTGCGCATGCTGGGCGAAGCAGGCCCCCGGTTGGGGCTGACTGCCGGTGGCCGTGTGGACCTTACTCTTGAGGATGGAGAAGGGCTGGGGATGACGGAAGGCCCGTGGGGTAACGTCCTCTATTGGGTGCGTCTGCATGCTGGCCGCGTCGCGCAGGTCTTTGTGCATGACCCGGCCCCTGCCGCGCTGATGGTCTTTGAAGAGACGCTGGCAGGGCAGGATGTGGCGGATCTGGCTCTCGTGCGCCAGTCCCTCGGGGTGAATGCGGCGGCACTTGATGGCTAGAGAACAGGACAGGAAGGGTTTGCAGTCATGGGGCTGATCCGTGCAGTGTTTGATGCCGCTTTCCGGCAGGGTGGCCCGCGTCTGAAACCCGTTGGGCCGCGCTGGCCGTTGCTGCTGTTCCATGTGGATACCGGTGGTTGCGGCGGGTGCGGGATGGAGTTGGAAGCCCTGGCGACTGGCCCGTATGACATGGAAGGCGCAGGCTTTGGGTTTGTGCAGTCTCCACGCTCTGCGGATGTGTTGCTGGTGACAGGCACGCTCACCCGCACCATGGCCCCCGTGCTGGAAGCGGCGTGGCAGGCTATGCCGAAACCCAAAGGGGTGATTTGCGTGGGGGGCTGCGCCATGGATGGCGGCTATTTCCCGGAAAATTATTCCGTTCTGGGTGGGCTGGACCGCAAGGCGAAAATTGACCTGCAAATTCCCGGTTGCCCACCATCCCCCCAGCAGGTGCTGGACGGATTGTGTTCTCTGTTCGGGCAGCGCGTGCCGCCCGCCAGAGGGGCTCAGGCTGAGGGGTCGTCCTCAACCTCTTCCTGAAGATCTTCAGCCGCTTTTTTCAGCTTGAGAAAGCTGAAATGGCTGAGGGGCAACAGGATCATATAAATCACGCCAGCGGCGGCCAATGCGCCCCAGGGGTCTGCTACCAGCACGGCTGTATAAGCCCCCGTGCCCAGCATGACGGGCAGCACATACTGTGCCGGCACCTTGAAGTTCTTGAAAGACCAGACCCGCAACGTGGACACCAGCAGAAATGCTGTGCTGATGAGTGTGAAGGCAGGCAGCCAGGGCAGGCGGGTCAGGCGATAGAGCCAGTCGATCCCCAGCTTTTGCGCTTCCAGCCCCAGAAAGAGCGGGAAAAGCGCCAGACCGGCCCCGGCAGGTGCTGGAACGCCCGTAAAGAAGTTACTGGCGTATTTCGGCTTTTCTTCCTCACCATCCAGCGTGGCGTTAAAGCGCGCCAGACGCAGGGCCATACAGACCGTAAACATCAGGCACGGCAGAAACGCGTAGCGTCCGCCATCCTGCAACGCCCAGAAAAACAGCAGGAACGAGGGGGCTACGCCAAAGCAGACAAAGTCTGAAAGGCTGTCAAACTCTGCGCCAAACCGTGTGGAACCCCGCAGCAGGCGCGCAATGCGCCCGTCCAGCCCATCAATAAAGGCGGAAAGCAGTAAGGCGATCCCGGCTGCCTGAAAGCGGCCTTCCACAGCAAAGCGCATGCCCGTCAGGCCCGAGCAAAGCCCCAGCATGGTGAGAATGTTGGGGATCAGCCGGTTGAAGGACGGGCCACGGATTTTTTTGGTCCGCACCCGTTTGCGCAGCCGTTTGCGGCGCAGCCCTCGGGGGGTAAGCGGTGCCTGAGATGGCGAGGCAGCGGGAAGCTGCGCTGGTGTCTGCGGATCTGTCACGGGATCAGAGGCGCGCCATCACGGTTTCACCACCCACCATGGTCTGGCCGGCTGAAACCAGCGGTTCCACGCCCGGCGGCAGATACAGGTCCGTGCGGGAGCCAAAGCGGATCAGGCCGAAGCGTTCACCAGCCTCCACCTTCATGCCTTCGGACACGCTGCACACAATACGGCGGGCAATCAGACCGGCAATCTGCACCACGGCCATCATTCGGCCATCGGGCAGGGTCAGGCTGAGGGCATTACGCTCGTTCAGTTCAGACGCCTTATCAAGGCTGGCATTCAGGAACTGGCCGGGGTGGTAGGCAATGCGCGTCACCGTGCCAGCGGCGGGCATGCGGTTGATATGCACATCCAGCACGGACAGGAACGTGGCAATGCGCCAGACCGGAGCCGTGCCCATGCCCAGCTCGGCCGGGGGAGCAATTTTTTCAACAGACACCACACGGCCATCAGCCGGGGCCACAGCAACATCGCTGCGGGCAGGGGTGGTGCGTTCCGGGTCCCGGAAGAAATACAGGCAGAAGCCAAAGAACAGGCCGCTGGCGGTGCCCACATGGCGCAGCACCGGGCAGGAGAGCTTCTTGCCCAGAAAACGTGTGACCAGCGTGGTCGCGCCAGAGGCGAGCAGGAACGGCTTCGCTTCCGGGTGGGGGGGCGCCAGAACAAGTTTGAAAGAGTCGATCAGGGACATGGAGGGGTCCTCATGCAAATGGCCGGAGTGTGGGAAGAAAACAGGGGACCGTGCCAGACGTTCCCCTGCGCCGGAGAAGGATCAGACCAGACCGGCCAGAGTTTCCCGCACGGCTGCAAAAGCGGCATCGGCTGCACCGGCATCCGGGCCGCCAGCCTGCGCCATATCGCGCCGGCCACCGCCGCCCTTGCCACCCATGGCAGCACTGGCTGCGCGGACGAGGGCAACGGCATCGATTTTTTCCGTCAGCGCCGGGGCAACGGCGGCCACAACGCTACCTTTGCCATCGGCGGTGGAAATCAGCACGACCACATCCGCATTGCCCTGTTTGAGGATGGTTTCTGCCAGCCCCTTGAGTTCACGCGGCGCGGTCTCCCCTACATTGCGAGTGGCGAGACGCGCGGCACCGACCTGTTCCACACCGGCGGATTCAACAGAGCCCGCCGCCAGCTTGCGCTGAAGAGCGGAAATCTGCCGTTCCATGGTACGGCGTTCTTCCAGCAGCAGGGCCAGACGTTCCGGCGCATCGGCCACGCTGACTTTCATCATGGCGGCCATCTGTGTCAGGCGCTGTTCATTCGCAATGGAGAGGGCTTCCGCTGCGGTGCCGGCCACGGCTTCAATCCGCCGCACGCCAGCGGAGACACCGCTTTCAGACGTGATGCGGAAATGGCCGATGTCCCCGGTGCGGTCCACATGCGTGCCGCCGCAGAGTTCCAGAGACCATGCGGACTTGTTCTCATCCGGGCCACCCATGGAGACAACACGGACTTCATCACCGTATTTTTCCCCAAACAGGGCCATAGCGCCTTCTTCCACGGCCTGTTCCGGCGTCATGGAGCGGGTGACAACCTGAGAGTTTTCGCGCACCCGGCGGTTCACCTCGGCCTCAATCTCCGCCAGCTCTTCCGGCGTGATGGGGCGCGGCTGGCTGACGTCAAAGCGCAGACGGTCCGGCGTGTTCAGGCTGCCTTTCTGGGCAACATGGTCGCCAAGGCGGCGGCGCAGGGCCTCATGCAGCAGATGGGTCGCGGAGTGATGCGCGCGGATGGCGGAACGACGGTCGTGATCCACCGTGGCCGTTACGGCCAGACCGGGGCGCAGGGTGCCTTCGGTCACGGTGCCGTAATGCACAATCAGATCGCCCGCTTTTTTCTGCGTATCCGTAATGGCAACACGCAGGCCTGCGGCTGTCAGGAAGCCGGTATCACCAGCCTGACCGCCGCTTTCGCCATAGAACGGTGTCTGGTTGAGCAGCACAGCAACTTCCGTGCCCACGCCGGCGTCTTTCAGGAAGCCGTTATTGGCGATAACGGCCAGAACCTCACCATCAGCCTGTTCCGTGCTGTAGCCGAGGAATTCGGTGGCCCCGAATTTGTCCCGTGCTTCAAACCAGACGGTTTCCATTGCCGTATCACCAGAGCCAACCCATGCCGCGCGGGCGCGCTGGCGCTGTTCGTTCATGGCGGCGTCAAACCCGTCTACGTCTACGCCATGCCCGCTGCCGCGCAGGGCGTCCTGGGTGAGATCCAGCGGGAAGCCGAACGTGTCATACAGGCGGAAGGCGACATCACCCGGCAGAGCGGCACCGCTGGACAGCTTGGAGGTTTCTTCCTCCAGCAGGCCCAGACCGCGATCCAGCATGGCTTTGAAGCGTTCTTCCTCATTGCGCATGGTTTCACGGATGAGGGCTTCACCCTGCACCAGTTCCGGATACGCACCGCCCATCTGCTGGATAAGGGCCGGGAGCAGCTTGTAGAAAACCGGCTCCTTGGTGCCCATCATGTGCAGGTGGCGCATGGCACGGCGCATGATGCGGCGCAGCACGTAACCCCGGCCATCCTTGGACGGCAGAACGCCATCGGCAATCAGGAAGGCTGTGGAGCGCAGATGGTCGGCCACAACGCGGTGGCTGGATTTGAACGGGCCATCGGCAGCCTGCTGCGTGACTTCGGCAGAAGCCTTAATGAGCGCAACGAAGGTGTCCGTATCATAGTTGTCGCGCTTGCCCTGCATGATGGCGGCAAAGCGTTCCAGACCCATACCGGTATCAATGGAGGGGCGGGGCAGCGGAGAGCGCACGCCCGGCGGATCTTCAAAGAATTGCATGAAGACCAGATTCCAGATCTCGACAAAGCGGTCGCCATCTTCATCCGGGGAACCGGGCGGCCCACCGGGAACATCCGGGCCATGGTCAAAGAAGATTTCAGAACAGGGGCCGCAGGGGCCGGTGTCACCCATCCGCCAGAAGTTGTCGGACGTGGGGATGCGGATAATGCGGCTGTCATCCAGCCCGGCAATCTTGCGCCACAGGCCAGCGGCATCCTCATCTTCGGAATACACGGTGACGAGCAGCTTGTCCTTGGGCAGGCCAAAGTTGCGGGTAATGAGGGTCCAGGCCAGTTCAATCGCTTCGGGCTTGAAATAATCGCCGAAGGAGAAGTTGCCCATCATTTCAAAAAAGGTGTGATGGCGGGCCGTATAACCCACGTTATCCAGATCGTTATGCTTGCCGCCTGCCCGAACGACCTTCTGCGCGGTGGTAGCGCGGGAGTAGGGGCGGGTTTCCTGCCCCGTAAAGACGTTCTTGAACTGCACCATCCCCGCATTGGTGAACAGCAGGGTGGGATCATTGCGCGGCACCAGCGACGATGAGGGCACAATCTGATGCCCTTGTCCGGCAAAATACTCCAGAAAGGTGGTGCGAATATCGTTTGTTGTGAGCATGGCGTGAGGCAGACGGTCCTGAAACTGGTTGGGCGCGTGATCTCCCTTGCAGGAAAAGTCCTCACGGCCAGGCGAAAAGCGGAAAGGCTTCTTTAACCCGTTGCCAGATGTAGCGCACACGGCGCGGCTCTGAAAGGGGTTAGCGCGCGGGGCGGGGTGAAGAGCGCGTTATGGCTCCGGACTGGGGTTTTTGGGTGACGTTGGAAAGGCGATGGCGCTTTCGGCCAGATCCTCCACAGACGTAGGCGGTTTCTCCCGAAAAACCATTTTCTGGCTGAGGTTGAAATTGGCGAACATGCCTGCCAGAGAGCCAGCCGCCAGTGCGAGAACCGGATACGTCACGCAGAGCGGCACCGTATAGAACAGCGTATAAACTGTGCCGCGGTTCAGCAGAAAGCCAAGGCTGTTGGCCAGCAGGAACCGGAGCCATTGCAGCACCGGGTGGTCATGCTGCCCGGCCCCTTTAAAGGTCCAGAGGCGGTTGAGCATCCAGTTGATCGTGGCGGCCACAAAGTAAGCCACCAGTGTTGCTGCCGTCAGCCCGATAAGCGGACGCAGAGCGTACAGGGTGCCCGAATCCCAGACCAGACCCAGACCACCAACCGTGCCGAATTTCAGCAGGCGAATCAGTTTGGCGCGGGGGGTGGAGTCAGACGCCGGGGCAGGCGCGTCAGACTGGATAGGGGCAGAGGATGGGGAACGGGTCACGCAGAGTCCCTCAGGCGGGGCGGGAAGAACGGAGCAAAAAAAAGGGGCACCCGAAGGTACCCCTTTTTCCGATCACAAGGAACCGGTCGATTAGTGGAGGATGATTTCCACGCGACGGTTCTGAGGCTCACGGGTGTTCGGGCCGGTCGGCACCAGCGGCTTGGATTCACCATAGCCGTGGATGTCGATCGCGGTTGCCGGCACGCCGTCACGGATCAGTTCAGCCTTCACGCTGTTAGCACGACGCAGGGACAGGCCCAGGTTGTACTTTTCACCGCGCGGACCCGGGTGAGCAGCGGAGTTATCGGTGTAGCCGTTAACTTCGATGCGGGTCGTCTGAACGTGGGTGGAAGCCTGAGCAGCTTCTGCCACGATCTGGCGAGCGCGAGACGTCAGGACAGACTTATCCCAGTCGAAGAACACCAGGTAGGAGCGAGCCGGCAGCGGAGCCGGAGCTGCTACAACCGGAGCCGGCGGCGGCGGCGGCGGAGCCGTATCGAACGCATAACGCAGGCCCAGGATGAACTGGTGGTTGAAGCGGTGATCGAAGTTCGTGTTGCCACGACCGTGACCGCCGTTTGCGTAGTTCGCCGTAGAGGTGAACGCACCATCAGAGAAGGAGCCCGGCTGACCGATCATGCGGTATTCCGTGGTCACCTGGAAGCCCGGGATGCCCGTGTCGTATGCAGCACCGACGATGCCCTGATACGCGAAGCCACCGTTCGTGCCGCCCAGACGGCTGGTGTTGCCGTTGTTAAAGGCCGTGGTGGTCGGGTTGTAATGCTGCCACAGGTAGCCAGCACCAACACCAACAAACGGGGTAACCGGAGCGTCGATCCCGAACTGCTTCAGGTCGATGTCATACAGCACGTTGATGAAACCGCCGTAGGACTGGTCGCTGCCACGGGTACGACCCGGAACACCTGTGCCACCCTGGTGGTTGATGTTGGAGTAGTTATACACGCCTTCAACTTCAGCGCGCAGACCGTTGCCGAAGCCCCAGCCGAATGCACCGAAACCGGTGAAGCCAGTGCCGTGACGGAACTGGGAAGAAGAGGTGTTCTCAGAACCGTTCGCACCGCCGCCGTAGCCGGAAGTGTGAGCGTGCTGATTCTGCACCAGGTTGTAACCACCGCCCAGATCAACATAAGGGCCCGTGATCGTGGTGGCGAATGCGGCCGCCGGAGCCGCTGCCATCAGTGTCGTTGCGAGTAACGCCGTGCGGAGACGCATTTTTTCGTCCTCAATATTTTTCATCTGTTCGACTCTGCCGCTAACCATTTAGCGATCAGTGCCAGCAAGATGCCTAAAGCCGTATAAAACGATCGGTTCCCAAATAGAAACCCGAAGCTTCGTGCTCTTGGTGATTAGAAGCCATAACCGTGTTTTATTTGCAACAGTTCATTTCGGTATCCCAAGATGCTGCTGCTGCATAGTTAACTATTCAGCTTAAGACTGCTTGCGTTTAACATTGCCAGGTTGCAAATGCCGGGTCTGTCTCGTTTCTGAATAAGGCGGAATTGCGGCAGGTTATTACAGTTGGAGATAACCCGCCGCAGAAGTGGCAGTTTTCTAGGCTTTACAGCCATCTTCAATCAGAACGTCCCGTACCATTTCTGCCGGTACGTCACGGCTGGTAAAGGCTTTTCCGATTCCGTTTACAAGGACAAAAGACAGGCGCCCGTCCTGCATTTTCTTGTCGCGCTGCATGTGCGCCATAAGATCTGCTACGCGGAAGCTGTATGGCAGGTCAGTAATACTTGCAGGCATCTTCAGGGCCCGCAGATGGGCTTCCACACGTGCCAGATCTTCCGGCGGGCAGACGCCCAGCCTGACCGAGAGGGCAAAGGCCAGTTTCAGCCCGATGGACACGCCCTCCCCATGCAGCAGGCGGCCATCATATCCCAGCTCGGCTTCCAGCGCGTGGCCAAAGGTATGCCCAAGGTTGAGCAGGGCGCGGCCATTGCTGGCCTGCGCCTCGCGCTCATCCGCGGCGACGACGCGGGCCTTGAAGGCGCAGGCCTGGCGCACCGCTTCCGTCAGGGCATCGGGTTCAGCGGCCAGCACGGAGTCCCCATTTTTCTCGCACCACTGGAACAGGTCCGGGTCCCCAATCAGGCCGGATTTCACGATTTCCGCGTAGCCCGCCACCAGTTCCCGCTGGGGGAGGGTGCTAAGTGCGGAAACATCGGCCAGAACGCAAAGCGGCTGATGGAAGGCCCCCAGCAGATTCTTGCCCCAGCGGGTGTTGATGCCGGTTTTGCCGCCGACGGACGAATCAACCTGAGAGAGCAGGGTGGTGGGAATCTGCACAAAGGGCAGGCCGCGCAGAGTGGAGGCGGCCACAAAGCCCGCCAGATCCCCCACCACGCCGCCGCCAAGGGCGATGATGGTGGTGCGGCGTTCCACACCTTCTTCCAGAATCGCGTCGGTCAGGCGTTCATAGGTCTTCAGGCACTTGGAGTGCTCGCCCGGAGCAATGGTCAGGGCGCGGAACTCAATGCCGGTTTCCTTCAGAGCTTCCTGCAGGGCAGGCAGATACAGAGCGGCCACATTCTCATCTGTAATGATGATGACCTTCTTCTGTGGCAGCACCGGTGCGAGCAACGCTCCGGCCCGGCTGATCAGATTGGTGCCGATCACCACATCATAAGAAGCATGATCAAGAGCGACGGGCAGGCGGACGGGCCTGCGGGAGAGGGCCAGGCTTTCAATCACCCGGGTCGTGCTGTGGTCCACGTTGTGGTCTCCGCAATCAACAATCACATCAGCTTCGGCGTAAATGGGGTGGCGCACCGTTATAAGGCGCGCCAGCACATCCCGCGGCGAGGCTTCATTTAAGAGAGGGCGATGCGTCCGGCCCTGCACGCGGCGCAGCAGCACCGGCAGGGGGCAGCGCAGCCAGACGGACATGGCGCGTGCGCGGACCAGAGCGCGGGTACTGGCGTTCATGAACGCGCCGCCGCCGGTGGCCAGCACCATGGGCGGTCCTTCCAGCAGGCGGCGAATCACGCGGCGTTCGCCATCGCGGAAGGCAGCCTCGCCATACAGGCGGAACACATCGGCAATGGAGCAGCCGGCTGCGCGTTCTATTTCTACGTCAGCATCCACAAACGGCAGGCCAAGCCGGGTGGCCAGACGGCGGCCAATGGTGGTTTTGCCGGCGCCCATAAGACCAACAAGAACAATGCTGCGTCCGGACGGAATGAGGCTGGTTGCAGGCCAGCGCCCCACTCTTTCCAGATCAAGGGGAATCGGTGGGCTTTCCGCGGCGTCGGGGGGTGGGTACGAGATACGTGATGACATGAAACGCAGCTTACCATAGAGCAGAGAGAACGTACTTATTCTGTTGTTATGGAGCCAAAACATATGAACCGCACGGTTCTTCTGGTTGCTGCCGTTATCTGTGTTGCTCTGGTTGGGGGACTTTCGGCCCTTGGCCTGTCCGGACATCCGCCTGTGCCGCAGGCTGTGCATCGGGATATTCCGCTTGCTGCTCCGCCAGCCGCAGCACCTGCTGCTGCCATGGTGCCTGTCCCACCGGCAGGCCCGGCTGTGACTCCGGTTGGTGCGGCTAATCCCGCTGCTGCTGTGCCGCCTGCTGCACAGGGTCCGTCTGCTGCGGCGCTGGTGCCCGCAGGGCCGAGCGGTCCGGTTGTGACGTCTCCCGTTGCTCCGGCGCAGACTCCTGCTGCCGGGTCTGCTCCGGCTGCCGCTCCGGTCACTGTTCCTGTTCCGGCTGCTCCTGCGCACCCGTGAGCACGGACGCACGCGGCACAGATCTGTTTCTGGAAATGCTGGCGGCTGAACGGGCCGCTGCACCCAACACTCTGGCCGCGTACACAGCGGATTTAACCTGCTGTGAAGAGTCTCTGGCTGCACAGGGGGAAACTCTGTTGCAAGCCAGTGCCGCAGGCCTTGCGGAATGGATGGCCGATATGGGCCGCAGCGGGCAGTCCCGCCGCACCGTGGCCCGCAGGCTCTCCTGTATTAAACAGTTCTACCTGTTTCTGCTGCGTGAAGGGCTGCGGGAGGATAACCCCGCGGCGCATCTGGACGCCCCCCGGCCTGAGGCCTCGCTGCCGCATTTTCTCTCCGAATCGGAAGTTGTCGCGTTGATCGATGCCTGCGCAGTCTCGCCCGAGGCCTCGGAGGCCAAACAGCGGCGCGGGCTTGTGGCGCGGGCCGCACTGGAACTGCTCTATGCCTCCGGTCTGCGTATTTCAGAACTGCTCTCCCTGCCGCGCGAGGCGTTGGCCGGAGAACGGCAGATGCTGGTGGTGCGCGGGAAGGGCGGTCGGGAACGACTGGTGCCCTTGTCGGACAGTGCGCGCGAGGCCGCGCAGGCCTTGCTGGCACTCGATGCTCCCAAGGCCAGTCCCTATCTGTTTCCGGGCCGTGACCCGAAAAGACCGCTGACCCGGCAGGCTTTTGACAAGATTCTTTATGAAGTCGGCCTGCAGGCCGGACTGGACCCGGCGCGGCTTTCTCCCCATGTGCTGCGCCACTCCTTTGCGACGCATCTGCTGGCGCACGGGGCGGACCTGCGGGCCTTGCAAATGCTGCTGGGGCACGCGGATATCGCCACCACACAAATCTATACGCATGTGCAGACAGAACGGCTGAAACAGGCCGTGGAGTCTTTCCATCCGCTGGCCTCAGAGCGCGCCGGGCAGACCGAAAAAACAGGTTAAACGACGCGGCATGCACGAAGTGGCTTGGTTTTACGCGTGGCTGTGCTATCCGCTTGCGCATGCGTCAGTTCCTGGATTTCGAGAAGCCCGTCGCCGAACTTGAAAACAAGATCGACGAGCTGCGGCAAATGACCGACCCCGACGGGGTCAATATCGCCGAAGAAACGGCCCGCCTTTCAGATAAGGCGGAGAAGCATCTTCGTGCCATTTATGCCAAGCTCACACCCTGGCAAAAGGTGCAGGTGGCGCGTCACGCGCAGCGCCCGCACACGCAGGACTATGTCAACGCCTTGCTGACCGAGTTCACGCCGCTGGCGGGGGATCGGCTGTATGCGGATGATAAAGCCATTATTGGCGGCATGGGCCGCTTTGATGGTCAGCCTGTGGTGGTGATTGGCACGGAACGTGGTTCCGACCTTGAAACCCGTCTGGCCCACAATTTTGGCATGGCCCGTCCGGAAGGCTACCGGAAGGCCCAGAGGCTGATGAAGCTGGCAGGCCGCTTCAACCTGCCGATTCTCACCTTTATCGACACCGCAGGCGCATGGCCCGGTATTGATGCCGAGCAGCGCGGTCAGGCCGAAGCCATTGCCCGCTCCATTGAAGTCTGTCTGGAAGCCCCGGTGCCGCTGATTGCCACCGTGATTGGTGAAGGCGGGTCCGGTGGGGCTGTGGCGCTGGGTGCGGGGGACCGGGTGATGATGCTGGAAAACGCCATCTACTCCGTCATTTCGCCAGAAGCCTGCGCCTCCATCCTGTGGCGTGACCCCAAGCAGGCCAGCACGGCAGCCGAAACGCTGCGGCTGACGGCGCAGGATCTGTCTCGCCTTGGGCTGATTGACCGGATTATCCCTGAGCCGGTTGGGGGCGCGCAGCGTGACCCGAAAGCGGCTATGGCGTCCGTGCATGATGCGCTGGCGGAAGAATTGCAGGCGCTCACGCCGCTGGCTCCGGCCCGGCTGAAGGAACTGCGGCGCGAGAAATTCCTCGCCATGGGGCGTGAAAACCTGTCCTGAACGGACAGGCCTTAACGCTTTAAGGTTTCAGGGCGGTGGTTCCCCTTCCACGGGAGTGCCGCCCTTTTCTTTGAGCAGATCATAAATGGCCTGAGCAGCCTTTTCGACCTCGGCCTTGTCCTGCCCTTTGGCGACAAGGGCGACACCGCGGCGACCATCCTCACGATGGAAAGGGTAGGACCCGAGATCCAGATCCGGGAACCTGTCCTGAATCGCTTCCAGCCCTTCCGCGAGAGCACCTTCATAAAGCGAGGGCGTGTACCAGGTGCGGGAGAAGACCGGCGCACCCTGCTTCAGGGAAGGGGCCAGAGCCTCAAACATGGCCCGCATGATGCGGGGCACGCCGGCCATCACATGCACATTGCCGATGGTAAAACCGGGCGCCACGGAGACGGAATTGGGGATGGGGGTCGCGCCACGCGGCAACTTCGCCATGCGCTGGCGGGCGGCATTGAATTTTTCCGCACCAAAAAAATCTTCCAGCAGCGCGAAAGTGGGCGGGTGGAATTCCCACGGCACGCCAAATGCCTCGGCCATGCATGGTGCGGTAATGTCATCATGCGTGGGGCCAATGCCGCCGGTGGTGAAAACTTCATCAAATCTGGCGCGGAGTTCCGTCACCGTTTCAACAATCGTTTCCCGAATATCGGGAATAACGCGGATTTCCCGCAGGGGAATGCCCAGTTCTCCAAGCCGCGTGGCCAGAAACTGGATGTTGTCGTCTCGGGTGCGACCGGAGAGAATCTCATTGCCAATCAGAATGAGTGCTGCGGTGCGACGCATGAAAAACCGGTCCTTTCAGCGTGGTCCCTTGGATGGGAGCAAGCGGCTTTTGGAAAAATGAGGCCGTGCTTGCCTGCGGTCAATGGCCTCATAACTCTGTAAGAGAGCGAGGCCGTGCGTGTTTTTGGATTGACCGGGAGCGGTGCAGTTCATAGCTTCCGCACCATGTCCGAGAACCGCTCAAACCCCGAACCCATTCTTCCCCGCGCCTGGCCTTTTGAGGAAGCGCGAAAACTTGCCGAGCATGTGGATGCCCGCACGGCTGCCAAACCGGACACGGCGGCAAGCCCTGCGCTGCTGGAAACCGGCTACGGCCCGTCCGGCCTGCCGCATATTGGCACGTTTGGGGAAGTGGCACGTACGTCCTGGGTGCGTCAGGCCTATACGGCGCTGACAGGCCGCCCGACGCGCCTGCTCGCGTTCTCGGATGACATGGATGCGCTGCGCAAGGTGCCGGACAATGTGCCGAACCGGGAACTGCTGGAAAAATATATCGGCCAGCCGCTCTCCCGCGTGCCGGACCCGTTTGGCACACACGAGTCGTTTGCCGCACATAATAATGCGCGCCTGTGCAGCTTTCTCGACAGCTTCGGCTTTGAGTATGAATTTGCCTCTTCCACCACCTACTACACGTCTGGCCGGTTTGATGCCGCGCTGAAGCGCGTGCTGGAAGTGCATGATGAAATTCTGGCGGTCATTCTGCCCACGCTCGGGCCGGACCGTCGGGCCACCTATTCTCCGGTTCTGCCGCTGCACCCGCGCACGGGTGAGGTGATGCAGGTGAAAATGGACGCCATTGACGCCGCAGCGGGTACCGTCCGCTGGACCGATGCGGATGGTGAGACGTTTGAAACCCCGGTGACGGGCGGCCACGCCAAGATGCAGTGGAAGGCCGACTGGGCCATGCGCTGGTATGCTCTGGGCGTGGACTATGAAATGTCCGGCAAGGACCTGATCGACAGCGTCCGTCTGTCTGGCCGCATCTGCCGCATTCTGGGCGGAACGGCGCCTGCTGGCCTGACCTATGAGCTGTTTCTGGATGAAAACGGCCAGAAGATTTCCAAATCCAAGGGCAATGGCCTCTCGGTTGAGGAATGGCTGCGCTATGCGCCGCAGGAAAGCCTCGGCCAGTTCATGTTCAACCAGCCGCAGCGCGCCAAACGCCTGTTTTTTGATGTGATTCCCAAAACGGCGGATGACTATCTGACGCATGTGGAAAAAGCCAAAGCGTTGCAGGCTGCGGATAGTGAGAGCGTGGACCTGAAGGCCAACCCGGCCTGGTTTATCCATAAAGGCCATATCCCCACCGATGCGGGCAGCCCTGTGCCGTTTGGCATGCTGCTCAATCTGGCCAGCGTGGCCAATGCGGAAACGCCGGAAGTGCTGTGGGGCTTTATCCGCCGGTATGACCCGTCCGTTTCCCCGGACAGTCACCCGATGCTGGCCAACCTCGTCAGCCACGCCATTGCCTATTATGCGGACTTCGTGCGTCCCGCCAAAACCTTCCGCGCCCCGACGGACAAGGAACGTGCGGCTCTGGTCGATCTGGCCGAATCCCTGCGCGGGTATGAAGGCGAGGCTTCTGACGCCGCAACCCTGCAGAATCTGGTGTTCGAAATTGGCAAGCGCCATGCGTTTGAACCGCTGCGCAGCTGGTTTGGCTGTTTGTATGAGGTGCTTCTGGGCCAGAAGGAAGGCCCGCGCTTTGGTGGCTTTGTGGCTCTGTATGGGGTGGCGGAAACCGTTGCTCTGATTGAGGCTGCTCTGCTGCGAGAGTCTCAGGCGTAAGCGCGGGATCTTGTCTCCATGGTGAAGAACATGTCGTCATCACCACAAGGACAGATGCCTAAGCACCAGCCGGACGGGCCGGGGTGGAAGCGATGGCTGAAGCATCTGCCACACCTGATCGGGCTGCTGCTGATGGTGGCCGCGATCGGGGTGGTGCAGCATGAGCTGCGTCACCTGCGTCTTGCGGACATCAAGCAGGCGATGATGGCCATTCCGGGCCGTCAGCTCTGGCTGGGTGTGGCCTGCACGTTTTTCTCGTATTTCATTCTGTCGTTTTACGACCGGCTGGCCGTCATACAGGTTGGCTACAAGCAAATATCTTTCCGCCGCACGGCGTTTGCGGCGTTCTGCTCCTACGTGTTGTCGCACAACCTTGGGTTTTCTGCCGTTTCGGGTGCTGCGGTGCGGTATCGGCTGTATCGCAACTGGGGCGTCAGCTCCTTTGCCATAGCCCAGATTATTGCCTTCTGTTCTGCCACCTACCTGCTAGGGGCCGCCGTGCTGATTGGCGGCGTGCTGGTGTGGGAACCGCAGGTTATTCCCATGGCGGGCAGTCATGTGCCCAGTTGGGTGCTGGCCATTATTGGCGTGCTGCTGTGGGCTGCTGTGCTGGGCTATATCGGTATGGCCTTCAAGGTCCGCACCTTTACCTTCCGTAAATGGACGGTGGATCTGCCATCTCCGCGGATGGCCGTCATGCAGACGGTCGTCGCAGCGGCGGATGTGGCGGCGACGGCTGGCATTGCTTATGTGCTGCTGCCGCCCGGTATTGGAGTGGATTACGGTTCCTTTCTGGCGATTTATATTGCCTCCTACACCGCCGGGCTGATTGCCAGCGTACCGGGTGGTCTGGGTGTGTTTGACGGCGCAATGCTGCTGGCTCTTGGGCCGTATATGCCTGCGCCGCAAATCCTCGGCGTCGTGCTGATTTTCCGGCTGTTCTACTACATCATCCCGCTCTTCATGGCCGGGATCATGTTCGCGGGGCATGAGCTGTTCCTGCGGGGTGATGATGCGCTGGCGAAGAAGAAAAGCCGGAAGCAGAAAACCCCTGCGGCTGTGCGTATTCGCCCCAGTCAGGTGGTGCGCGAAAGTGAAGCCGATTTTTCCGTGGCTGTGGCAACGGGTACGGTCTCGCTCTGCGGTCTGATGCTGATCTGCCTCGTGCTGCTGGACCCTGTGCCCAAATTCGGTGTGGTGCAGGCGGGGTTGTTCTCGGCAGCGGGGTCCGTCAGTAACTACCTGCTCTCGCTGATGGGCGTTGCGCTGATTGGTCTGGGCATTGGTCTGTCACAGCGCGTCACGCTGGCATGGCGCGGTACGCTGGCGCTGCTGGTGACGGCAGCGATCCTCACCTTCCTGCGTGGGAATACGGTGCTGGTGCCAGTCATGCTGGGGCTTTCAGCCTTTCTCGTCGCGCCGTTCCGGGCTTGCTATTACCGCCATGCCCGCCTGCTGAGTGAGCCGCTTTCTACCTCCACTTTGCTGTGCCTGTTGCTGCTGTTTGGGTGCGTGATTGCGCTGGCTAACCGGCACGGCGCCGGGAGCTGGTGGCAGATGGTTTTCATCTTCCCGGCCTCAGGCGCTGCCCGCTGGACCATCGCGTTAGCCGTGCTGATGGCGCTGGTCGTCATTGCGCGCCTGATGTGGCCGGGCCGCATTACGGTTAAAGAATGGGATGAGGATGCCTGTGCGCATTACCTCACGCTTGATCACGCCATGCCCACCATTCAGGACCTGAAGCCGGAAGGTTTTGTGGCCGGTGAGGGCGGTGAGGCTGTGATCCCGGTCCGCCAGAGCGGGGCCTTCCTTGTGGGGCTGGGTGATCCGGCCGGGGCGCAGGAAGATTGTGTTTCCGCCATCTGGCGTATGCGGGATCTGGCCTTGCAGGACGGGCTGAAACCCGTGTTCTGGCAGGTCGGGACACCTTTTTTACGGATTTATGATGATATTGGCCTGAGTGTCTGGCCAATGGACGATGGCACAGGGCTGCATTTCTGCTATCCGGCGAACGATATTGCTCTCGCATCCAAGTTTTTTGCCACCTATAAGGGCGGCAGAATGGATTCTCCGGCCTCTGCCGGGCAATAAGGTTTTATGCAGGGCTTCGTAAGAGGCCGGTTTTGCTGGATACGTGCATGTCGGCTGATATTACTGCCTCGTTGTTTAGCGGAGGGGCCGCCCGTGTGGCGACAACCTCCTTCCTGCTGGCATTTCCCGCCCTGTTTTCCATTGTTAACCCGTTTGGGGCTGCGCTGATTTTTGCGCAGGCAACGGCTGGCCGCTCGCAGAAGGAAATCTTCGCGCTGGCCCGGCTGGTGGCGTTTTATTCGTTTGTGCTGATGGTCGTGTCCATCTGGTGCGGCAGTAAGGTGCTGGTGTTCTTCGGCGTGACCGTGAACGCCCTGCGCGTAGCTGGCGGCACCGTGGTGGCCGTGCGGGCGTGGGACCTGCTGCAAAGCCCGGAAAGCATTGAAGCGCAGAAGGAAAAGCAGGCTCTGCAGGGCGGGAAGACCGTCATGTCTCCCAACTGGTCTGACTCCGCCTTCTTCCCGCTCGCCATGCCGTTTACCGTGGGGCCGGGGACAATTGCCGTCGCCATTGCACTGGGTTCAGGTTGCCCACCGGGGGCGTCCTTTCTGGCGTATGAAGGCGGTATTACCATTGCAGCGATCTGCGTTGTGCTGATCGTGTGGCTGGCCTATTCCGGCTCGGAAAAGCTGGTTTCCATGCTGGGTGTAACGGGCACGCGTATTGTCAGCCGGATGGCTGCTCTCGTGCTGCTCTGCATTGGTGTGCAGATTCTGGCCGCAGGCGTGCAGGGCTTTGTGGTGGATATCTGGCAGCATATCAAAGCCGCTGGCTGAGGCATTTTTCTCAGGTGGTTTTGGAAAGGGCAGGCGACACACTGTGTTGCTCTGCCCTTTTTTCTGCGCGGCTTTCAGGCGGTGAGTTTATTCCGCCGTGATCTGCGTCACTGTAGCGTCTTCCGCATGCAGCAGGGTTTTTAGGCGGTTGAGCTGGGCCGTGGCCTGTTCCGCAAAGCCGTAGGGCGGTTTGATAACCACCAGCCCCGCGCCGTTCAGCCGGTCCGGGTCCACAGGTTTGCGCATCAGCAGTTCAGCAGCCAGAACATCCGATACACCGGCATCCTGCAAGGCCGTATAAAAGGCCCGGATGGGGGTACGATGCTTGATGGGATACCAGATGGCAATCATACCCGTCGGGAAGCGTGCTCGGATGGTGTGGACAGCCTGAAGCAGCCGGTCGAACTCACCGGGTTCTTCAAACGGCGGGTCAATCAGCACCAGCCCACGTTTGGCGGTTTTGGGCGGCAGCAGGGCGCGGAGGGCTTCATACCCGTCACGCTCATGCACAAACACATTCGGCGTGCGGGTAAACAGGCCGTAGAGCTTGCGCTTGTCATCGGGGTGTTTCTCGCAGCAAATCAGCTCATCCTGCGGGCGCAGCATCAGGGATGTCAGCACCGGGGAGCCGGGGTAATAGCGCGGGCCACCCGCTTTTTTGACCAGCTCCAGCCAGGGAGCGAGGGGGCTGTCCGGCCCTTCCTCGGCCAGCAGGCCGATGCCTTCTTTCCATTCCTGCGTTTTCTCGGCTTCCTCGCTGGTCAGATCATACCGGCCAATGCCCGCATGCGTATCCAGCACCATGAACGGGCTGGGTTTGCGCAGAAAATGGCCGAGCAGCGAGACCAGAAGCGCGTGCTTCATGCAGTCTGCAAAGTTTCCGGCGTGGTAGATGTGGCGGTAGTTCATACAACACTCTCTTGGGGGGCGAAGCGGGCGGCCATGTCTTCAAGCGGCCAGCGCGGGCGAGGGCGGACGGTGCTGTCATCCGGCTGGGGCAGGCCGAGGTCAGCTGCTTCCTGACAGGTTTCAAGGGCGGCCCAGCCCACCATCACGGCGTTATCCATGCACAGGCGCAGCGGCGGGGCGGCAAAGCGCAGGCCGGCACTCGCGGCAACCTCTTCCAGCCGGGCGCGCAGCACGCTGTTGGCGGCCACACCGCCCGCGGCCACCAGCAGGCCAGCTTCCGGCATCATTTTCAGAGCGTTGCTGACACGGTCCGCCACAACATCCGCCACAGCCTGCTGGAAGGAGGCTGCGAGGTCGGCTGCAAACTGGTGGGGCAGAGGCTCCAACCCATACGGTGCCAGTTTTTGCGAGAGCGCGGTTTTCAGGCCGGAAAAAGAGAAGTCACACCCTTCACGGCCCATCAGCGGGCGGGGCAGGGGGATGGCCTTCGGGTTACCGGATTGCGCCAGTTTCTCCAGTGCGGGGCCGCCGGGCCAGCCGAGGCCGAGCATCTTGGCGACTTTGTCGAACGCTTCGCCCGCCGCATCATCAATCGTGCCGCCCAGCTTGCGGTAACGGCCAACGCCTTCCACGGCAATGCACTGGCAGTGGCCGCCAGAAACCAGCAGCAGCAGGTAGGGGAAGGCGGCCCCACCGGGCACTAGGCCGGGCAGGCGGGCTGTCAGGGCGTGGGCTTCCACATGGTTGACGGCCACAAACGGCTTGCCGAGCGAGAGTGCGAGCCCCTTGGCAAAACTGGCTCCCACAATCAGCCCGCCAATCAGCCCCGGCCCCGTGCTGGCGGCGACAAAACCGACCTCACCCGGAGTCATGCCTGCGTCTTTCAGCGTGGCCTGCACGAGTCCGGGCAGCAGAGCCAGATGGGCGCGGGCGGCAATTTCCGGCACCACACCCCCAAAATCTGCATGGCCGTCCTGCGAGACGACCCTTTGTGCAAGGCAGACGCCCTCGCTGGAGAGGATGGCGCAGGCAGTCTCATCGCAGGACGATTCGATAGCCAGCACAGGTCCGGCAAGGGCGCTGTTTTTCGGCAGGTTCTGGTGGCTCATTGCCCTGTGGCTCCATGTGCTGTGATGGGAAACAAGCCCTGATATTCCGTATGCTGTCCGGGGTCGAAACGGTCTGCTGCGCGTGCCGTGCGTCTCTGGGGCGCAAGTTTTTCAGGCCTTTCGGGTATCATGGCTTCTTGTCCTCTCTCCATTCCCGGTAATAGACACTCTTATGGACTCAGCCTACCCTTCCTCGCCCGCCCCTTCGCCCGCGCTGCAGAAAGTTGCGGCGGAAGCGGCAGCTCGCCAGAAAAAGACCTCCGGGCATGCGTCCCGTCGTCTTCTGCCCCTCCGTGTCGGAACGCGAGGCTCACCCCTCGCGCTGGTCCAGACCCGTGCCTTCCTGACCATGCTCACGCGCTTCTGCCCCGTGCTGCGGGATATGGGCGCGTTTCAGGAGCATCAGATCAACACCACGGGTGATCAGGTGCAGAACCGCCGTCTGGCGGAAATTGGCGGTAAAGGGCTGTTTGCTAAGGAAATTCACGAGGCCCTGTCTGACGGACGCATTGATTTTGCCGTCCATAGCCTCAAGGATCTTGAAACCACATTGCCCCCCGGCCTCGTGCTGGCCTGCACGCTGCGGCGTGAGGATGCACGCGATGCGCTGATCCTCGGCCCTAACCTGGCCCCGACTGACCCGGATGATCCGTATTCCGCTCTGCCGGAAGGCGCGCTGGTAGGCTGTGCGTCTGTGCGCCGTCAGGCCCAGATGCTGCATGTGCGGCCCGACCTAAAGTTCGGCCTGCTGCGTGGCAACGTGCAGACCCGACTCGACAAGCTGGCTGCCCGCCAGTGTGACGCGACGCTGCTGGCTCTGGCTGGCCTGCGTCGTCTGGGTATGGCGGAACGCGCCTCTCTGGTGCTGTCCCCCACCGTCATGGTGCCAGCCGCAGGGCAGGGTATTGTGGGTGTGACGGTGCGCGAGGACGACATTGAGCTGCGCGAACTGCTGGCCGCCATTGAGGACTATGAAGCCCGCGCTGTGGCCACGGCAGAACGCGCCCTGCTGGCCGAACTGGATGGCTCCTGCCGCACGCCGATTGGTGGTTATGCGCAGTTGATCCCGGTGGTGGCGGGTGAAGAACCCAAACTGCACCTGACCGGCCTTGTGGCGCGGGAAGATGGGTCCTTCCTGCTCAAGCGCGCCATTAGCGGTTCTCCGGAGGACGCGGCGCGTCTGGGTAAGGAACTGGGTGAAAGTCTGCGGGCCGATAGTCCTGCCGATATTTTTGAAGACAAGTAAGGCAGCCTGATGCCAACCCCCGGCACCAGCTCCGGCGTGCTGGTCACGCGACCGGAGCCGGGGTTGTCTGAAACGCTGGCCGCTGTTTCTGCTGCCGGATGGGTGCCTTATGCTTCTCCGGCGTTGTGCATTACGGCCCATACTCTGCAGGCTTTGCCGCATCACTTTGCTGCCTGTGTGCTGACAAGCGGGCAGGCGGTGCAGGCTGCACAGGTTGCTCTCCCCTCCACATGCCCAATTTACGCCGTCGGTGACCGCACGGCACAACGAGCGCAAGCAGCTGGCTTTACGGCTGTGGAGAGCGCGCGCGGCGACGCGGAAGCTTTGGAAGCGTTGATTATCCGCACCCGGACGCCAGCGTCTGGCCCGCTTCTGCTCCTTTCCGGCGCGCGGCAGGGCATGGAACTGGCGGGCAGGTTGCGGCAGGCGGGCTTTCGGGTGGTGCGTCGTGTGGCGTATACGGCCCGGCCAGCCCGGCAGATTGCCCCGGACGTGCTGCGCGCTTTGCGGGCTGGCGAGATTAGCCATAGCCTGTTTTTTTCTTCGGAAAGTGCGGCAAGCTGGCTGGCCGCTTTGCCCGAGGCGTATCGGGACGCTGTGTGCCGAACAACCGCCATTGTTATCTCACAGGCAGCGGCGGTCGTGCTGGAGAAGGCCGGGTGGATGCAGAGTGTGGTCGCCCGAAAGCCCAATGCGCAGGCGATGCTGGCGGCACTGGGTTTTTGCCCTGAGGGCCGGAGCTGAAGGTCTTCAGGCCAAGGCACAAAAAAACCGGCCTCCGGAAATCTCCGAAAGCCGGTTTTCTCGAAACCGTTTAAAACCGAGGCCCGCAGCGTGTTAGCGGCGCAGGCCGTCAGTCTCAGGCATTGCCAGCGGTCTGCGGGAATTCCGCACGCTTGGCCTGCCACAGAGCCACAAAGTCGATCGGCTGCAGCACGATCGGCGGGAAGCCGCCGTCACGCGTGACATCGCTGATGATGTTGCGGGCATACGGGAAGATCAGACGCGGCACTTCAACCAGCAGCATCGGCTCAATCAGCTCCTGCGGCGGGTTGGTCAGGGTGACAACAGCAGCATAAGCCAGCTCGGCAATAAATACCGTGCGGCCAGCAGCGCCACCTTCCGTTTCCGGAGCTTCTTTTGCTTCGGTCTTGATGGCCAGCGTTACTTCATAAACAGACTGGTCGTCCTGAAGTTTGGAAGCCTGAACATCAATGTTCACGGCAATATTGGGCTGAGAGCGCAGTGTAGCAAAAATTTCTGCGCCACCGGGCACTTCAAAGGACAGGTCCCGCGTGTACTGCAGGTTAATGGCCAGCGGAAGGGCGGGCGGGGCAGACTGTTCAGAGTCAGACATGGAAAAATGCGCTTTCGTAATCAGGTCACACTGAGGTCTTTAGCGGTAGCATGCTGGTCTGGCTTCGCCAACCGTCAGAATGAGACAGAAAAAATTAAAAGGATTTTCAGGCAGTAAGCCGGAGTCAGGCAGAAAGATGCTGCCAGTCCCCATTTTCCAGACTCTCGCCACACAGGCCGAGCAGGAACCACCAGTGGGACACAACCAGCGTTGTTCCGGCATCTGGCTGCTGTGCCATAAAGGTGCGGAAATGCTGCACGCGGTTCTGCATCATGCCGTCACTTTCCGGTGCTGCTGTCCACCAGACCTCCTCCAGAGCATCAAAATTCAGATGTGGCCAGCTTTCATACAAGGTGGAGGCGCAGGAGCCTTCATCACACGAATACATGGCGCGCTCCCGCACCAGCGGGGTGATTTCCGGCGTGATGTTCAGGGCGCGGGCAAGAGGGGTGGCGGTCTCCAGCGCCCGGGTGAAGGGGGAGACGAGGATGCGCGTAATGCCTTCCCCCGCCAGTTCCTGCACAAGGCGCTGCGCATGCACGCGGCCTCGCGTGGACAAGGGAGGGTCTGAGAGGCCGGGGTCACGCCCTGTGGCAGTGTACAGCCGGTTGAATTCGCTTTCGCAGTGCCGCAGAATAATCATGGTCTCAGCACTTAGGAACAGCGACCGGACTTCCGCAAGGGGCAGAGAGAGTGTGCGCACGCATTGTAACGGGCAGGGGGCTTGTCTATGTATAAAGAAAGGTCTCCTGAACGATAAGGCTGCGCCTGAAGCCCGGGCTGGTCGAACATGGACGTGTGACAGATGGATTTTTCTTTCGGCCATTTTCCGGTCGATCTGATTCTTTTCGCTCTTGTGGCGGCGTTTCTGGCGCTGCGCCTGCGTAGTGTGCTGGGCAAGCGCGTTGGTATTCAGCCTGCCCCCATGCCCGTGCCCCCGCGCCCGGATGCAGCGGGGAAGGTGATAGACGGCAAGGCGGAACAGGTTGAAGCTGTGGCCTATGATATCCCCGGTCAGGGCACACGCGTCGGCCAGCTTCTGATGGATGTGCAGCGGCAGGACAGCACGTTTACGCCGCAGCAGTTTCTGGCCGGTGTGCAGGCCTCTTTCCAGCAGGTGGTGAAAGCCTATGCGGAAGGGGATCGCGCAACCCTGAAAACCCGTCTGACCCCGGCAGTCTATGCGTCTTTTGAGGCTGCAATGGATGCGCGGGAAGCGGCTGGTGAAAAACAGCGCAGTGAGATCAAAACGATTCGGTCTCTGGCCATTGAGGATGTGCGTCTGGTGACACTGGATGTTGGCACCGGGGCGTCTGTTGATGTGCGCATTGTGTCCGACCAGATCAGTCTGGTGACGGACGCGCAGGGCCAGCCCGTAACCGGGACGGATGCCGTAACCGAATTTTCTGATCTGTGGACGTTTGAACGCCTTCTGGGTGTTAACGGCAGCAGCTGGCGTCTGGCTTCGGCGCGGAGTGCGTGAGAGCACGGGCCGGGGCTAAACCAAAACCGCCTGCCCGAGCGCAGCGGTACAAGGTTGGCCAGCAACAGATTATCCGGGGAGACTGCCTGCGTGCGCTGCGGCGTATGGAGGCTGAGTCCGTTGATGTCATTATCACATCACCGCCCTACAATATCGGCCTGTCCTACCGGAGCTACCCGGACAGGAAGGAAGAGGACGAGTATCTGGACTGGATGCTCGATGTCGCACATGGTCTGCGCCGCGTACTGCGGGCAGATGGTTCCTTTTTCCTGAATATTTCAGGCTCCTCCGCTCAGCCCTGGTTGCCGTTTGAGCTGGCGGTCCGGCTGCGGGACCTGTTCGTGCTGCAAAATCATATCTCGTGGGTGAAATCCATTTCGGTGGGTGAGGACAGTTTCGGCCATTTCAAACCCATGAACAGCCAGCGTTTCCTCCACCGTGGGCATGAACATCTGTTCCACTTCACCCTGAGCGGGGATGTGAAGCTGGACCGGCTGAGCGCCGGGGTGCCTTACAAGGATAAATCCAATATTGCCCGCCGTGGGCATGAGCAGGACCGGCGCTGCCGGGGCGATGCGTGGTTTATTCCGTATGAAACTGTGCGGGACCGTAAACAGAAATTCGACCATCCGGGCACTTTTCCCGTTGCGCTGCCAGAGCAGTGCCTGCTGCTGCACGGGCAGGAAGAAGCGCAGGTGCTGGACCCGTTCATGGGTACGGGCACCACGCTGTTAGCCGCGCAACGCCTCGGTTGTTTTGGGGTGGGGATTGAAATTGACCCCGATTATGTCGCCATTGCGCGGCAGCGTCTGAGAGAGGATCTGGAGGCGGCGGAAGACTGACAATCGAATGTTTAAATGATTTTTATGAAAATAATCGTTTTGACATTTTGACATGTATCAAACACAACCCTGGCAACAGCGAATAAAAGCTATGCAGTGTTTCTAAGAACTCAGGAGTTGTGGTGTTGCGCAGATTAATAGCCTCGTTAGTAGGGGTAGGTGTTCTGGCTTATGGTGGAACAATTGCCTTCCTTACCCATTTTGACCATGTGACGGCCCCCAAATTACCTGCTGCTTCACCGACGTTAAAAGACCCAGTGGCTCTTGCCGCCTTCAATGCTGTGCGGGAATCCCGCTGTGATTACTGCCACGCGACGGGCCGTGATCTGCCGTTCTATTTCAAGCTGCCGATTGCCAACCAGCTGATGGAAAAAGACCTGCATGAAGGTCTGCGTCATTTCCGCATTGAGCCGGTTCTGGAAGCCTTCAAGGAAGGCAAGCCGCCGACGGAAGAGCAGCTGTCCCGTATTGAAGAAGTCATTACGCAGAACCGCATGCCGCCGAGCATGTATCTGCTCATGCACTGGCATGCGCATCTCTCTGACGGGGAGCGTCAGGCTGTGCTGAAGTGGGTGGAAGACATCCGCCGCAAATACTACGCCAACACGGGTGCAGCCTCCCAGTTTGCCGGTGAGCCTATCCGCCCCGTGCCGGAAAGCGTGCCGGTGGATGCCGCCAAGGTTGCGCTGGGCCGCAAGCTGTTCTTTGACAAAAACCTCTCTGGTGACGGCACGCTGAACTGCGCAAGCTGCCATGACCTGAACCACGGTGGCGTGGACC
Organism: Acetobacter cerevisiae; assembly: GCF_001580535.1. Taxonomy (GTDB): domain Bacteria; phylum Pseudomonadota; class Alphaproteobacteria; order Acetobacterales; family Acetobacteraceae; genus Acetobacter; species Acetobacter cerevisiae. The sequence goes on from NZ_LHZA01000154.1 coordinate 83,692, forward strand.
ATCTGGTGACGGCCACGGGCATTGGCGGCCAGAAAGGCCCCATCAATGTGCCGACGGTGTATGACGCGTACTTCAAGATTGCCCAGTTCTGGAACGGTCGTGCGGATGATCTGGCAGCACAGGCCGCTGGCCCCGTGATGAACCCGGTGGAAATGGGCTCGCATGACTGGGCCGGTGTGGCGCAGAAGCTGGCGGGCAATCCGGAATACGCGCCGATGTTCCAGTCCGCCTTTGGCACAGATGCGGCGATGGATCAGAACACCATTACCTCCGCGATTGCCGAGTTTGAAAAAACGCTGATCACGCCGGACAGCCCGTTTGATGACTATCTGAAGGGCAACAGCAGCGCGCTGAGCGAACAGGCCAAACGTGGCTATGAAAAGTTCAAGAGCATTGGCTGCTCTGGCTGCCATAGCGGCATTGGTGTGGGTGGTGGTGCGTATGAAGCGATGGGTCTGGAAGGCGATTACTTCAAGGATCGTGGCGGCAAGCTGACCGCTGCTGATGAAGGCCGCTATGATGTGACGCACAAGGATGAAGATCACTTCCGCTTTGTGGTCCCCACCCTGCGGAACATCGACCAGTCTGCCCCGTATTTCCACGATGGCAGCGTGAAGACGCTGGACGAGGCCGTGCGGAAAATGGCGAAATATCAGACGCCGGATGCGGCTATTTCTGATCAGGACGTGAGCGACATTGTGGCGTTCCTCAAGAGCCTGACCGGGAAGTATGAAGGTCACTCTCTGGCCGACATGGGGCAGCCTGCTCCAGCCCGGTAATGCGCAGAAAAAACGGGGGATCAGCCAGATAAATGCGCTGGTCCCTTGAAAGACGGCCCCTCGGCAGGTGATAAGCTTGCCAAGGGGCCGTTTTTATTTGGGAAGGAATACCAGTGGTCAGGCGGCGTCATCTCCGTGAAGAAGAAAAGGCGCTGTGGTCCATAGTGGTGCGGGACGTAGCGCCCTTGCATGTGCCGCGTCCGGGCCTCTCCCCCGAGAATGCCACTGAAGATGAGCAGGCGACTGCGGCGGAAGAGGCCAAAGGCAAGCGTCTGGCTCTGGCCGCGCAGAAAAAACAGCCCCGGCATAAAAGACGTTTAACCACGGTGGATATCCCGCTGTTTGTGCCAGCCGCCGTGCCTCCTGTGCGGGTGCAGCATGTGGTGCAGCCGGTGGAGGAAATCGGGCGGCGTTCTCCGGGTGTCGATAATTACAGCTGGCGCACCTTTACCGACGGCAAGATGAAGGTGGAGCGGCGGCTCGACCTGCACGGCATGGTTGCGGAAGATGCGTTCCGCCGACTGATGGAATTTATGGATGTGTCATTCCGCTGCGGCCTGCGCTGCGTGGAAGTGGTGACAGGCCTTGGTACCGGGCAGGAGGGCGGCATCCTGCGGCGGGAGCTGCCACACTGGCTGGCCCGCGCGGAGATGCGCCATCGGATTCTGGGCGTGACCTATCCCCATGCGGGAAATAAGGGGTCAGTCCGTATTCTGCTGCGTCGCCGTCGGCGGTAACGGCTTGCCCGCAGGGGCATCCCGCCAGCGCGGAATATTAACGGACAGCCACCGGCGGAGCGCCAGAATACGGTCCAGATCCGGCATCATATCCGCATAGAGTGTTGAGCAGGGGAGGCCTGCAAAAAGCAGCTGATTCTGCTCCCGGGCGTGGGCGCGTAAAGCGGGCTCATTGGCAGCGACCTGTGCGGCGTGCCGGAACCGGGCAACCAGATCTGGCGGAGACAGGTTGGGCAGCATCAGCCCGGCTTTCAGGCTGGCAGCCGAAGCCGCTGTTTTCCACACGTCATAGAGCCGCCCGGAGGGCAGGCGCTTTCTTTCCTGTTTGAAAATGGTCGTGAAGTCAGGCGGCAGGCGCAGGCGCGGGGAGACTGAAGCCGGCAGCACATTGGAGAAGAGGGGCTGCGTGTTCGGCTCATCATCCTGCAGGGAGGCCATCCGTTCTTCATACTCTTCGTCAAACGGAAGCTGAATGACATCCACAGTGCCAGCCTTCAGCGCGGCAATGGCGGTGTCCGGCGTGCCGTAGCCCGGAGCGGGCAAAGGATGCATGCCCAAAAGGTCCAGAGCCACAAGGGTGGGCAGTTCCGGGCCGGAAACAGCAGAAACGGCCACGCGTAAGGGGCGGCCCTGCAGGAAGCTGGCAAAACTGCGGTGCAGGCTGATTTTGCCAATGGTGACTGTGGGCTGATAGCTCATGAAAACGGGGAGCCAGCGCTGGGCATCGTAATGCACGCGGGGATCGCCCGTCAGAGCGGCAATCAGGCCGGAGCCGGGCACGACCAGGCCAGAAGGCGGGGTCGCCTGTTCCTGCTGAATGTCAAACAGATTGCCACCCGTCACACCATCCCAGCCGGTGGTCAGGCGGAGGGGGAAGGGATCTGCATAATGCATCTCTTCCGCAAGGATCGGGGCCAGCAGGGCGGCCCACTGGCCACAGATGCTCTCGGAGGAGCCGCCTACAATCAGCGGCGGCAGAGGCTGGGTATTCAGCGGCGTGGCGGAGCGTGCGGCGTGGCGCGGCAGCAGAGACGCGACAGCGGCGCCCCCCAGACCGCTTAAGAGCAGGCGGCGGGAGATCGGTCTGGCGGAAGAAGAATGATCTGGCTGATCAGTGCGCGGCACGTGTGAAAAACCTCCCAGTCGGCGTATCTGTCTGAGCGTCCTTAAAGGGGCGGGGCCGGAAGACTCAGGGAGTGGAGTCCTGCAAGCCCCGCCAGACCGCACCAGCGATCTGCGGCAAAATTACGGTCGGTCGCTCAGGGCCACTTCACTTCCGGCGGCATGCTCATCAGAATCGCTTCCGTATGACCTCCGGTTTTCAGGCCAAACAGCGTGCCGCGGTCATGCAGAAGATTGAATTCCACATAGCGACCACGGCGGATGAGCTGCGCCTCGCGCTGTTCCGGCGTCCAGGGTTCCATCATCCGGTCCCGGATAATTTCGGGATAGGTTTCCAGAAAACCAAGGCCGACATCTTTGGTGAAGGCGAAGTCCTGCGCGGTGTCCCCGCTATCCAGCCGGTCATAAAAGATGCCGCCCAAACCGCGCGGTTCGTTGCGGTGTGGCAGATAGAAGTATTTGTCACACCAGGCTTTGAAGCGCGGATAATACTCGGGGTCATGGCGGGCGCAGGCCTGCTCAAACCCGGCGTGGAAACGGGCGGCGTCATCAATGGCTTCCGCACTTTCGGGGAACATGGGGGTAATATCCCCGCCGCCGCCAAACCAGCCCTGCGTGGTGATGATCATACGGGTGTTGAAGTGCGCTGCAGGCACCAGCGGGCTGCACATATGCGCCACAAGGCTGATGCCGGTTGCAAAAAAGCGCGGGTCTTCCGACGCACCGGGAATGGTGGCAGCAAATTCCGGGGAGAACGTGCCTTCCACCGTGGAGACATTCACGCCCACTTTTTCAAAAACGCGGCCCCGCATCAGGCTCATCACACCGCCACCGCCGGGGGTGCCGTCCTGATTCTGGCGGTTCCAGCTTTTGCGCTCAAACTGGCCTGCGGCTTCATGCCCCGGCAGGATAGGCGCGTTCTGCTGCACGGCGTCCTGCTCTATCTGCTCAAAGGCAGCGCAGATCTTATCACGCAGGGTTTCAAACCACTCTTTAGCTTCCGCTTTCAGAGCTGTATGGGCGGGCACAGAATACGCTTTGGTGGGAGTCATAGCCGGGTCTTTTTTCCTCTCACGCGCGGATGGAGGCTCACCCGCGCCTGCTAAAGGCCTTAGAGGTGCGCCTTCCTGACGATCATTGCAAGATCATGCCGTTCATCGTTAAACACGACAACACTGTTCTGTACGGCGTTCGGGATGCCGTGTCTGGCAGAGGTGAGGGGGAACGGATGGCAGGCACACCATCGTGTCAGGATCAGGCCTATCAGCCGCCAACGGGGCCGGTTTCGGTGCAGCCCGTGCCGGAAACGTTGGCTGGTTCCGTAGCGGGTGGTCCAGCTCAGACGCATACGGCCTATGGGTTTGTGCGGGAGTATATGGCGTTTCTCCTGCCGCGAGACCTCAACCTGCTGTGGACCATTGGCGCCATGCTGGTGGCCGTTCTGGCTCTGATGCTGCTGAGCGGCCTGACACTGGCGCTGACCTATACGCCCGATGCCTCGCTGGCCTTTACCTCTGTCGAAACGCTGGAGCGGCGCGTGCCCTTCGGCTGGCTTCTGCGCAGTATGCATATGACGGGGGCTACGTTCTTCATGGCCGCCCTCTATCTGCATGTGTTCCGGGGGCTGTGTTACGGCTCCTACCGTGCGCCGCGTCAGGGGCTGTGGGGTGTTGGCACGGTTCTGCTGATGATGGTGATGATCACCGCCTTTGCCGGGTATGTACTGCCGTGGGGCCAGATGTCCTATTGGGGGGCCGATGTAGCAGGCAAAGCTGTTGGCGCGATCCCGCTGGTAGGGAACACGCTGGAGCGGGTTTTTCTGGGCGGTGATGCACCGGGCACGGCCACATTGCACCGGATGTTCGTGCTGCACTTCACGCTCGCTTTTGCCATTGTCGGCATGGTCATCCTGCATGTGGCGGTTCTGCATGCCAAAGGTAGCACAAGCCCGTCAGGCCCTGCGGGGCAGAACCGGGCGCGGATGCTGCCGTTCCACCCCTATTTTACAGTCAAGGATGGTCTGGGCGTGGTGGTGCTAGCCATTCTGTTCACGCTGGTCATGTGCCTCTGGCCGGGGCTGGTGACTGAGGTGGAAAATTACCGTCCAGCCAACCCTCTGCACACGCCTGCGGACATTGAGCCGGAATGGTATTTCCTGCCGTTTTACGGGATGTTGCAGGCTGTGCCCTCCAAGTTTTTCGGGCTGCTGGTGTCTGGTGGCGCGGTGGCCATCCTGTTGTTTGTGCCCTGGCTGGACCGGGGGACGTCCGCCACCTTTGCGGCTGGCCGGTGGGGCGGCCTGCGTTGGCTGCCACGTGTGGCGTTGGCGGTTCTGGTCTGTTCCTTTGTGCTGGCCGGGCTTGCAGGGCGGCACCATGTGCAGGGTGTCTGGTTGCTAATCGGGCGTCTGGCAACGCTGGGATATTACCTTTATTTCCTCGGTTTTCTGCCATTTTATAGTCGGCTGGCGCGTAAGGAGGCACGGTCTTGAAGACGCGGAGGTCTTTCCCGGTGCGGTCTTTTGCGGCTGTCCGCTGGCATGGTTTGGGCTGGTTGCCGCGTGTTGCGCTGGGCGTGCTGGTTTGTTCCGTCACGCCGGTTGGGCACGGTGCGTTCACACCCTCCGCACTGGCAGCGCCTCCCCCGGGAGCTCCGGCCCATGCGCCTGCACAGAACTGGTCTTTCAACGGGCCTTTAGGGCATTTTGATCTGGGAGCCGTACAGCGCGGCTATGCGGTGTTTGCCGGCGTTTGTGCCTCCTGCCACAGCCTGACGCAGGTGCATTTTTCAGACCTTGGCGATATGGGGCTTACCTCGGAGCAGGTGACGGCTCTTGCGGCCTCCTGGCAGGTTGTCGCTGGGCGGGATGCGGAAGGGCATCTCAAACATCGCAAAGCCACTCCGGATGATGCGCTGCCCCGGCCCTATGCGGACCCGGATGCCGCACGCGCCGCAAACCGTGGCGCAGTGCCGCCTGATCTGTCCCGCATTACGCAGGTCTATCCCGGCGGGCCGGACCGCGTATATGCGCTGCTGACGGGCTATGTGCCTGCAAAGGTGCCTGCCTCTGGCGCAGGGACTGATGCAGAAAGGCATCCTGCGCCAACGCCCCCGGAAGCAGGGTTTGCCAACCCCTATGCCATTGGCCACCGCACAGCCATGCCGCCGCCTTTGCGGGACAATGCCGTGCTGTATGCGGATGGTACCCAGCCCACTGCGCAGCAGGAAGCGCGGGATGTCACAACCTTTCTGGCGTGGATTTCCAACCCGCATGCGGATGACAAACGCAGGCTGGGGGTTGGGGTTGTGCTCTATCTGTGTTTTCTCGCCTGTCTTCTTGTTATCCTGAAACGGAGAATCTGGTCTCATGTCTCAAAATGAAGTTGTGGAACCCGTCATCGGTCTTATTGGCGGGTCCGGCCTGTATGATATTGACGGGCTGGAAGAGAAGGAATGGCGGACTGTTGAAACCCCGTGGGGTCTGCCGTCTGACCAGCTTCTGTTTGGCAGACTGGATGGCGTGCGCTGCGTCTTTCTGCCGCGCCATGGCCGGGGGCACCCCATTCCGCCGTCTCGCCTGAACTACCGCGCCAATATTGCCGCGATGAAAATGTCCGGCGTGACGGACATTGTCTCGCTCTCTGCCGTCGGGTCTTTGAAAGAAGAGCTGCCGCCGGGGCATTTTGTGATTGTTGATCAGTTTATTGACCGCACCATCTGGCGGGAAAAAAGCTTTTTTGACACCGGCTGCGTGGCCCATATCTCCATGGCGGACCCGCTGTGCGCCCGTATTGGCGACGTGCTGGAAGCCCAGACCAAGGCGCTGAACATTGAGGCGACCCGTGGCGGTACGTATCTGGTGATGGAAGGCCCGCAGTTTTCCACCCGTGCGGAAAGCAACCTGTATCGCTCATGGGGCTGCTCCGTGATTGGCATGACCAACATGCCGGAAGCGACTTTGGCGCGGGAAGCCGAGATTTGCTACGCGACCGTCGCCATGGTGACGGATTATGACTGCTGGCACGAAGACCACGACAACGTGACGGTAGAAAGCGTGGTGAAAACCATGCAGGGCAACTCCGCCAAAGCGAAGGCGCTGGTGAAAGCGGTGATTCCCGCCCTCGGCCAGCCGCGCGGTCTGTGTTCTGCCGGGTGTGACAGAGCGCTGGAATATGCCCTGATTACCGCCCCGGAAGCGCGGGACCCTGCGCTTATCAGCAAACTGAAGGCGGTAGCCGGGCGCGTAATGTAAGGCTGATAACCAGGTGGCCTCTCTTGCACGTCTCACAAAAACGGGCGAATGCTAGCCAAAAGAATGGATGGCTTTGCTCTCGTGACGACTTCTGAACATCTTCGCTCTTCAACCCGCCCGCTGGCCCTTGTAACCGGGGCCGCGGGGGGCATTGGTGTGCCGCTTGTCAGCCGTCTGGTGGCGGCAGGCTATCATGTTCTGGCGCTCAGCCGGAGCGGGGGCGATGAGCAGCCGTTTGTCACGCCGATACCGTGTGACCTGACGAAGCCTGAGCAGATTGAACAGGTTGTGGCGCAGATTGCCACGCTCGGCCGCCGGGTGCAGGCGCTGGTGCACTGCGCCGGTGTGATTGTGCCGCAGCGCATGGGGGGCGGCGATACAGCCTCTGTCTCTTGCCAGCTGGCCGTCAATCTTGAAGCTCCCATTCTCCTGACCATGAAGCTGCTGCCGCATATCCCCTCGGGCGGGCATGTGGTGTTTATCAACTCCATGGCCGCTCTCGTGCCGCTGGAGGGCAGCAGTATCTACACGGCCAGCAAGTTTGGGCTGCGCGGGTTTGCGCTCTCTCTGGCGCAGGATGTGCGCAAACGCGGCATCCATGTCTCGTCCGTTTTTCCGGGCGCGGTCGATACGCCCATGCTCAAGCGCGAGATTGATAACGGTGGCTCACCGCTCAACTTCGTCACCGCTCCCGCCACCGCAGACGGCATAGCCGCTATTGTGATGGGCCTGCTGCGCCGCCCGCGTGCGGAGGTGTTCTGCCCCAGCTCAGATGGCATTCTGGCTCAGTTGATGCTGATGATGCCCCGCGTCTGGCGGCTGATCCTGCCGATCCTGCTCAAAAAAGGCCGCAAGGGACTGCGGAAGTATCTGGATGGGCAGGGGCGGTGCTGAGGCGGCAATCCTGAGAGTTCGTTTCTCTGATGCCGTGTTGTGAGGTTTTGTAACGGAAGGGGTGGGATTCCAACTCACCGTGCAGAATGCTGCATGGGAATTTCGTTGCATGCCGCCGCTTTCAGGGCGTGTACACGCAAAATTGCCCCACAGATAAAATCTGTCGGGTAAACACAGCACAATTCGTATTTACGAAGCGCTAAGCTAGTATTTTTATTTTCAGAAAAAATGGTGGAGGAGGTTGGATTCGAACCAACGTAGGCGTACGCCAGCGGATTTACAGTCCGCCCCCTTTAGCCACTCGGGCACTCCTCCGGGGTTGTTGAGGGAGGAATTAGAGGTCAGGCGGCCTGTTGTCAACACTCTGTTTTCATTCTCTTTCCGTATTCAGGAAAAAACTTTGCAGGCGATGGGTGGACAGGGGTGCCATCAGGCGTGAAAGGTGCCGCTCAGCAGCTTTTTTGAGCAGGAGAGACAGTCTTGAGCAAACATGTGACAGCCAGACGGCACACCCCGCGATCCCTCGTGGCGCTGGACGCCCCCATTGTCGCGCTGACGGCCTACACCACCCCCATGGCCCGCCTGATGGACCCGCATTGTGACCTCCTGCTGGTGGGGGATTCTCTGGGCATGGTGGTCTATGGCATGGACTCCACGCTGGCCGTTACGCCTGAGATGATGATTGCGCACGGGCAGGCCGTGGTGCGCGGTAGCCAGAACGCCTGTGTGGCGATTGATCTGCCGTTTGGCAGCTACCAGCAGAGCCCGCAGCAGGCCTTTGCTGTCTCGGCTGAAATCATGGCGAAAACCGGGGCTGGCTGCGTGAAGCTGGAAGGCGGCGTGGAAATGGCTGAAACTGTCCACTTCCTCACTCAGCGCGGTATTCCGGTCATCGGCCATATCGGCCTCAAGCCGCAGGCTGTGCATACGCACGGCGGTTTCCGCACCGTAGGGCGTGGGAGCGAGGCCGAGCAGGTGATGCAGGACGCAAAAGCGATTGAAGCCGCCGGGGCTTTTTCCATTGTGATTGAAAGCACCATGGAACCGCTGGCGCGTGAGATTTCGGAAACGCTCTCCGTGCCGACAATCGGCATTGGGGCCTCTCCGGCCTGTGGTGGTCAGATTCTGGTCGGGGAAGATATGCTCGGGCTTTTCTCTGATTTCACCCCGCGTTTTGTTAAACGCTTTGCAGCGATTGGCGAGCAGGTGGACAAAGCCGTGGCAGAGTATGCCGAAGCTGTGCGCAACCGCAGCTTTCCGGGTCCGGAGCAGTGCGTTGGGATGCCGAAAAAGGAATCCTGAAAAACTGTTCGGGAGTAAGGTATTTTACAGAGTGGCTTGAAATGGCTGCTTTAAAAAAGCAAGCCAGAGGCATGCAGCCGTATTTTGAGTCCGCGTAATAGGATTTTAAAATAGTCACTGATTATCAGATTTTATCTGAAAGGGCGGGGCATGTGGCTCCGCTCTTTCAGGCTTTTACAAAGAAATCGTGTCTGCAAGAAAATTCTCTCTGCTTCCCGTGATTGGGACAAACAGAGAGGAATCTAGCAGGCTTTACTGGTAACGGTTCAGCCACCAGCCATACGGCGGGGGCAGAACGCCTGCGGGTTGCTTTTTATGCACGGCCCGCGCCGCAGCATAGGGCCAGTGCGGGTCAGCCAGCAGCGGGCGGCCAAGAGCCACGGCGTCCAGCGTGCCGGTGCGGATCAGCGCATCAGCCTGTCGCCCTTCACTGATATACCAGGAGGTGGAAACGGGCAGGCCGGTTTCCTGTTTGATCTGGTGTGCATACGGCGCCATGAACGCCGCACCCCATGGGATCTGACCATTTGGGGAGGAAAAGCCGATGCTCACATCCAGAAAATCCAGCCCGGACTCTTTGAGTTTTTTGAGGAGGGCGACGGAATCCCGCAGGTTTTCATCGTCATGGCCGTCAAATTCAATTACGCCAAACCGAATGGTCAGCGGCAGGTTTTCCGGCCAGACTTTCCGCACGGCTTCCAGCGTTTCCACCAGAAAACGCCCCCGGTTTTCAGCAGAGCCACCATACTGGTCTGTGCGTTTGTTGGCGTCCGGAGAGAAAAAACTCTGAGCCAGATAGCCATGCGCAAAATGCAGCATCAGCCACTGGAAGCCTGCATCCCGTGCGCGTTCCACGGCTTTGACAAAGTCTGCTTTCACGCGGGCAATATCGTCCAGCGTCATTTCCGTCGGCGTGCGGGGCAGGTTGGCACCAAACGGAATGGCAGAGGGAGCAATGGGCTGCCAGGCGCGCGGGTCGCCTTCAGGGATATGGTCATCCCCTTCCCACGGCAGGTTAGCGCTTGCCTTGCGGCCTGCATGCGCAATCTGAATGCCCGGCACAGCGCCAGCCTTGCGAATGGACTCCACAATCGGGGCGAAAGCCGCAGCCTGTTCATCATTCCACAGGCCGAGGCAGCCCGGGGTGATGCGGCCTTCGGGAGAAACGCCCGTGGCTTCCACCACCACCAGACCAGAGCCGCCCCGGGCAAGGCCGGCGTAATGCACATGGTGCCAGTCATTCGGCACACCATCCTGCGCCATATACTGGCACATGGGGGCAACAGTAATACGGTTGCGTAAGGTGACGTCTTTTAAGGTATAGGGGTCAAAGAGAGTTGGCATGGATGAGGCCCTTTTTCAAAATGAAGCGGGTGAGTGAATAGTTCGACAATAATCGAACTATTATCGTGCGCAAGGGCAAAGGGCAGGAAAAACGTATGAAGCAGTATGAGCATCCGCCTGCAGAGGCGTTTCAGTTAACGGCCATTCTGCATGCGCTGTCCGACCCGTATCGGCTGTCCATTGTGCAGAAACTCTCGGTTTTGCAGCCGCAACCCTGCGCTCCGTTGCAGGGAGACAGGCCGAAATCCTCCGTCTCTCACCATTTTAGTGTGCTGCGAAAAGCGGGGCTGGTGCGGACTCTGGTTGTGGGTGTGACTCACATGAACAGCCTGCGGGATGCTGAGCTGGAGGCGCGCTTTCCCGGTTTGCTGAAAACGATTCTGGAGGCTGCGGCGCGGAGTGAAGGACTGCCTGCGCAGGTTTGACGACGTTACGAATGTCTTGCGCTTTTTGGAAGGGCGCGCGCGGGAGGCTGCTGCAAAGTGCGTTGGTCACCGCACGGTAAGGTGCGGGATGGCGTGTTACGCTAGGAAGAAAACGCTATTGCGGATCTTCCGACGTGCCGCTTCGACTATTTAAGAGCGGCACCGCCTGACCGCCCGCGTGGGCGCTGCTTGCCAGAACCTGCACTCCCAGCATATGCCATCCTGAAGCGTCCTGATAGAGCAGGGGCGCGCCGCTGCTGCCGTGTGTGCCGGCGCAGTCATGGGAGAACAGAGGATTGCCGCTCCTGTCGTGCGTCAGGCCGGTCATATGGCAATGCAGATCCGCCGTGATGACATCCGGCATGTTCTGCTCGTAGCCTCCCAGCACAACCGCCATACCGGGTTTAATGTCGTCGGGTGTGGTGCTGACGTGAAAGGCCTCATCCGGGCGCGCAATCGGGTGGTCCAGCACCAGTGTGGCATGGTCCAGCCCGGCGCTCAGGCTTTCTTTGTTGGGAGAATAACCGGGCGGCACAATAAAGCGGACAACGCGCGCATGGGCCGTGAATTTATCGCCACTATAGGCGCGTAGAAAATGCACGCTGCTGGGCTGAACGAAGCGTTGAGGCTGCGTGAGCCAGAGGCAATGGGCTGCTGTTTCCACCAATACAGGGCTGATCAGAAAGCCGGTGCAGCGGGAACCGAGTTCCGTCTGCACCCGGCCAATGGCAGACCACGGGGCCTGTGTGGTGGAGACGCGCTGCCGAGGGTCCGCAAAGGGCGTGACCCCGGCCAGATGAGTACGGTAGTCCGGCCCCTCTGCATAAGCAGGGACATGGCTGCCCCGGCTGTTACAAATGCGGCGACCTCACACCTCGCGGGCAAAGCCCTGCGTAATGTCTGCAAACAGACGTAAAGCAGGGCCAAGGGAAAGTGTTTCGGCTTAGTCTGCATAACCCTGCGGGTGGTCTTTGCGCCATGCAAAGGCGGTTTCCACAATACGGTCGATATCCGTGAATTCCGGAGCCCAGCCGGTGGCGGCCATCAGGCGTTTGGGGCTGGCCACCAGACACGGCGGATCGCCGGGGCGGCGGTCACCCGCCTGCCAGGGCACTTCAAGCCCGGTCACGCGGGCGACGCTTTCAATAATTTCACGGTTGGAATTGCCGCGCCCGGTGCCAACGTTAAACGTCACGCTCTTCTCGTTCAGCAGGGGCAGAACAGCCAGATGCGCGCGGGCCAGATCCGTGACATGCACATAGTCACGGATACAGGTGCCGTCTGGCGTGGGGTAATCCTGCCCGAACAGGGTCAGAGCCGCGCGGCGCTTGAGGGCGGCGTCAATCACCAGCGGGATCAGATGCGTTTCCGGCCGATGGTCTTCCCCGGCGCGGCCAGCAGGATCAGCACCGGCGGCGTTGAAGTAGCGCAGGCACGCGCTCTTCAGCCCATGGATACGGTCGGCCCAGTACAGGGCGCGTTCCACCATGTATTTGCTCTCACCATATGGGGAGCCGGGGTCAACAGGGGTGTCTTCGCTGATCGGTTCATCCCCGGCAGAGCCGAACAGAGCCGCAGTGGACGAGAACACAAACCGTTTGATGCCATGGCGCACGCAGGCATCAATCAGCCCGAAGCCGATGCCCGCATTGGCGGACATATAGAGCATCGGGTCCTGCATGCTCTCACCTACCAGAGAGAGGGCGGCAAAATGCAGCACACCATCCCACGGACCATCGGCCAGCACGCGGTTCAGGCACTCCAGATCTGCCAGGTCCCCATGAATGAAAGTTGCCGCATCCGGTACGGCAGAGCGATGGCCCGTGCGCAGGCTGTCGAACACCACAACGTCATGCCCATCATCCAGAAGGGCCAGAACAACGTGGCTACCAACATATCCGGCGCCACCAGTAACAAGAAAACGAGCCATAAAATTGATACTCATATCCATTAAAAGATGGCTGAGACCCTAGGGCTTTTGAGCGCCCGGAAGCAAGGCCGAGGCCGCCCTTTTCTGGCTTCAGAAGGGTTTGAGCAGGCGGTCCAGATAGTCCAGTTCCTGCTGTGGGCGGGTGCGATCGGAATCGCGGCGGCGCAGTTCCTGCTCAATCTCACGCGCGCGCTGGCGAGCGACGTTATCGGGGATATGCGTGCCGTCGTCCGGGGCCTGATCCCCGCCTTCACCCATGCGACGGCCCAGAGGGTCGCGCTTGTCTTTGCCGTTCTCCTGACCGTCGCTGTCATCCGCGTCATCAGAGGGCGAGGCTCCCCCATCGCCTTCGTCTGCGCTACCCTGACCTTGCGACCCTTCACCCTGTCCACCGGACTGGCCGCCACTATTGCCGCCAAAAGCAGGGAGGAAACTGGGTGTGGCGTTCTGGCCGTTGCCCTTCATGGTGTCCTGCATCTGCTGGCGGCTTTTGCGCAGGGCTTCCAGCACTTTTTCTTCCGCAGTGGCGGCGGCGGCATCATCTCCGTCGGCCAATGCCTTGCGGGCATCGTGCATGCTTTTCTGTGCGTCTGAGAAGGCCGGGGGCGTTTTGCCGGTCAGTTCCTTGAATTCGTCTTTCAGCTCATCCAATGCCCGGTCCAGCGCGTGCTGAGTGGCGCGCTCTGTGCGGCGTGCAGCGGCCTGCGCTTCGGCCTTGGCCGGGTCGAGGGCAGGTTGCTGTGCATCGCCTGAAGAGGTGTCCGGATGCTGAGGGGCTGCGTGCGGCGAGGGAGCATTCTGGTCAGTGCCCGGGGGTACGGGGAGGCCCAGTTTACGCAGCAGTTCGGAGGTGGACATCGCGCCGTAATCTTCGTCGCCGTCCTCATCCGTATCCATATCGTTCTGCTGGCGGGACTGGGCGCGGAGGGTTTCATCCAGACGCGACTGCGCGTGGTCCAGCAGGGATGTTTCCTTGCCTGTCAGGTCCCGCAAGGCGGCGGCCTGTTCACGCGCTTTCTGCTGCGCCACCATCTGTTGCGCCATGGCTGCCATATCCTGCGGGGTGGCGTTGCGCATGCGCTCGGTGGCGTCTTCCATTTGTTGCAGCCGTTGCAGAGCATCGGCAGAATGGCCGTTGGCGGCATCACGCTGCAACTGCTGCATCAGGCGGGAAAAGGCCTTGTCCCCGGCTTTGGAAAAACCGGGCAGATCCGGAATGGCCGTATGTTCCCGCATGGCCTGCGCCGCAAGAGCCTGCATCTTGCGGGCAATGGCGTCTTTCAGGGTTTTCAGCCGGGCTTCCAGTTCCTCCCGCGCCTGCGGGGATTGCTGGCCGTCTTCCCGCATGTGCTGCAACTGCTGGGCCACGGCAGCCTGAGCGGCGCGTACCTCAATGGAGGCCTGAGCGCTGGCATCATCGCCTTTGCGGCGGTCTTCAATATCCAGTGCCAGATCCCACAGCAGATTCGTCGTGCTGGTGCGGGCGGTTTCCGTATCCACTTCCTTGTCGTCCAGCATGGCGACGAGGCTGGTGAGGGTCAGGAACATGCCCGTGTGGTCATTAATCGGGCCGGGGGTTTCGCCAAGTGCGGCGAGGTCTGTTGCGGTCTCGCTCCGGCTTTCGCGCCCCAGAGCAAAGCGTTTGCGCAGGTCCAGCACCGCGCGGGCCACGGGGGAGTGGAACACGCGCGCGCCCAGCCGGAAGGTGGCGGGTTTGCTCTGGCCCTCATGCCCGCTGACGGCAGTGGCCACCACGTTGCCGGTTACTTCCTCGCCCGCCCATGGGTCTTCTGAGAGGTCCGGCGTGCTGATACCCTTGGCTGATTTGGGATGACCGCTGAGAGGCAGAGGCACTGTGAGCGTGCGGGACGGCCCGCGCCCCGGATGAACCAGATGTAGCTGCACAGAGAGCGAGGCCAGCCCGTAGGCATGCGCGGCTTCATACGGCAGGCGGGTGCGCCAGTCTGTTTTGCCTGCGCCCGGGTTAGGGCCCCATGCAGCGGTCGGGGCCGCATCGGGAAGAACCGTGAGCGGCCAGCGGGCCAGCGTGCGGCCTCGTCCCGCGACGCGCACAAGGCCGCTGTGGCGCAGGGTGACTTCAATTTTCCAGCTCTGACGGTCCAGCGTCTGACGCGCTTCATCCTGCATGACCAGCCAGCCTGCGCTGCGCAGAACGGGGTGGGAGGACAGGCCCGTGACAATAACGGTCAGCCGCGCGCCTTCCGGGACGGAAGGCGCAGGAGCGTTGGGATTAAGAAAAACCGGGGCTTCCGGCGCGTAAGCCGGAGGTGTGATCCACGCTTCCACATGCGCCATCGGCACGTCCGGATCATCCCGGCCGGGGATGAACGCGGCGAGAAGACGACCGGGCGCGGACGACCCTGCCATAACCCCGGTGCCAACGAAAGCCGCCAGCAGAGCCGCCCCAATCCAGCGGCGCGCCGGACTGGCAGGCAGCAGGCGCGGCCATCCGGCGCGTAACGTGCCCAGAGTGGCCAGAACGCGCTGCTGATGCGCCTGCCACAACGGCTGCGGCAGGCCTTTGCGGGCACCGGCGGGCTGATCTGTCAGGGTGGCAAGCGGGCGGTTGTGGAGGCCGGAGGCGCGTTCAATCCGGCGGTCAATGGCGTCCGCGGTGGGGGCCTCCAGGCGGGAGAGGTCATTATGCAGCCGCCAGCCGCACAGGCTGAGCCATCCGGCGACTGCCACAAGCCGCAGGCCGTCCGGCAGATGTTGCGGCAGGCGTAAAAGCCCCGCTACGCCATACACGCCAAGGAGCGCCAGCGTGGGCTGAAGAGCGGGCCAGAGCTGTTCGGTATGCAGCACAAAGGCCGCGTACTGGCGGACGGTCGCCAGCCGGGCCGCCAGAGAACCTCCGTCCGCAGTGGAGGAGGCCAGATCCTGTTTCAAATCCGCCGTCTTCATGCGGTTCCGGCAAGGTGGGAGGGCACGCTTTCATCCTGCCACAGGGCTTCAAGCGGCTGGCGAGGGCGGATGACGTGCCATGAACCCTTGTCTACCAGCACTTCCGCTGCCAGCGGGCGGCTGTTGTAGGTGGAGCTCATGACAGCGCCGTAAGCCCCGGTGTCCAGAATGGCGACGCGTGCGCCGCGCTGCATGGGGGGAAGGGCGCGGTCCCGCGCGAAGGTATCCCCACTTTCACACACCGGGCCAACCACATGGGCCGGGGCAGCGGGCAGGGCGGCGTCATGCGGGCTGAGGGGAACAATGCCATGCCACGCATCATACATGCTGGGGCGCAGCAGGTCATTCATGGCGGCATCCAGCACAAGGAACGGGGCTTCATCACCACGCGCCTTGTTCAGAATGACGGTGCTGAGCAGCAGGCCGGAGGGGCCAACGGGCCAGCGCCCCGGCTCAATGGCCAGACGGACATTCAGGCCGCCGAGTTCTGCCCTGATGGCCCCGGCCAGTGCTTCCGGCTGGCCTTCCGGCTCATTACGATAGGAAATGCCAAGGCCGCCGCCGCAATCCACAACCTCAACCGTCTGACCCGCAGCGCGCACGGTCTGCACCAGTTCGGCAATGCGGGCATAGGCTGCGCGATAGGGCGCAACGGAGGTGATCTGGCTGCCTATGTGGGTGGAGAACCCGACCGCCCGGATGCCCGGCAGGCTTGCGGCTCGGGCGTAAAGGGCTGCGGCGTCATCATACGGGATGCCAAACTTGTTGGCGGCTAGTCCGGTGGTAATTTTGGCGTGGGTTTTGGCGTCCACGTCCGGGTTCACGCGCAGGGTGATGGTGGCGTCTTTGCCCAGTTTGCGGGCAATGCCGGAAATAATGTCCAGCTCTTCCGCACTTTCCACATTGATCTGCCCGATGCCCAGACCGATGGCATGCTCCAGCTCGGCATCACTTTTACCCACGCCTGAAAAGACAATGTGGCTGGCCGGGATGCCGGCTTTGAGTGCGCGGGCCAGTTCGCCACCACTGACGATATCTGCACCAAAGCCTTCTTCACGCAGGAGGGAGAGAACGGCCAGATGGTCATTGGCTTTCACGGCGTAATGGATGGAGGCGTTCAGCCCGGCATCCTGCATGGCCTGCCGCATCCGGTGCATGCGTGCGCGCAGGGTGTCACCGCTCAGCACCCAGCAGGGGGTGCCGACTTTATCCGCAATGGCGTTAAGCGCCACGCCATCCAGCATCAGGCCGCAGAGCGGGTCCATCTCCAGAAACGGACGGCTGGCCAGCAGCTCCGCAACGGATGGGTCCGGGTCATGAAACGTCACATCATCGGCCATGGGGCGCGTAAGCCTTGAAAATAAAATGCTCCGGCACCCATGGGGCAGGGCGGTGTCTGCCGGACCCGGAGCGTGTTTGTTCTGTTATACCGCCAGCCTGACAGATTGCCAGTCATCATGCCAGTGGCGCAGGCTTAGTCTGCCGGCGGATAGCTCTGCGGATAGGTGATTTTATCCTGCGGCCCCGGCGCGTGGGGGGAGCCTTTCTTGCCGCAGCCGCTCAGCGGCAGGGCCAGCACGACCAGCGCCAGAAAACTGACAATCAGACGGATCTTCATGCTCAGGCCCCTTTGTTCTCTGCTGCGGGTTCAGCATCCAGCGCAGCCAGCCATTTGCGGGCTTCACGCTGCACATTGCTGCCTGCGGCGCCGCCCTCGCTGGTGCGGGAGGCAATGGAGGCTTCAACCGTCAGCACGGAATAGATATCGTCCGTAATGCCCGGTTCTTCTGCCTGCATTTCTGCCAGAGACAGATCGGCCAGATCCACGCCTTTTTCTTCTGCCTTGGCGACCAGACGGCCCGTAACGTGATGCGCCGTGCGGAACGGCACCTTCAGCACCCGCACCAGCCAGTCGGCAATGTCAGTGGCGGTGGAGAAGCCGGAGCCAGCCAGCGCACGCATCTGAGCCGTGTTGGCCGTCATGTCCCGCACCATGCCGTCACAGGCGGCAAGGGAGAGGGCTGCGGCATCCGTTGCGGCAAAAACAGGCTCTTTATCTTCCTGCATGTCTTTGGCGTAGGCCAGCGGCAGGCCTTTCATGACCGTCAGCAGGCTGACAAGGCTGCCGGTAATGCGGCCTGTTTTGGCGCGGACCAGTTCAGCTGCATCCGGGTTGCGCTTTTGCGGCATGATGGAGGAGCCGGTGGTGAACGCGTCGGACAGCCGGATGAAGGAGAACGGCGAGGAGCACCAGATGACAATCTCTTCCGCCAGACGGGAGAGGTGCATGGCCATGATGGACAGGGCCGAGAGATATTCCAGCGCAAAATCCCGGTCCGAGACGGAATCGAGCGAGTTGGCCGTCGGGCGGTCAAAGCCCAGCGTGCGGGCGGTCATCTTCCGGTCGATGGGGAAGGATGTGCCCGCCAGCGCAGCGGAGCCGAGCGGGCATTCGTTCAGGCGTTTGCGGGTGTCTGCCAGACGGCCCCGGTCCCGCGCCAGCATTTCCACATACGCCATCAGGTGGTGGCCAAAGGTCACGGGCTGTGCGGTTTGCAGGTGGGTAAAACCGGGCATGGGGTCTGACGCATGCTCTTCTGCACGGCGGGCGAGGGCGCGCATCAGGGAGGCCACCTGCTGGTCCAGCCCGTCCAGCGCGTCACGCGTCCACAGGCGGAAATCGGTCGCAACCTGATCGTTCCGGGAGCGGGCGGTGTGCAGGCGTTTGCCGGGTTCCCCAATCCGTTCGGACAGGCGAGCTTCGATATTCATGTGAATATCTTCCAGCGCTTCAGAAAATTCAAAGCGTCCGGCTTCAATATCCTTGCCGATGGCCGTCAGGCCTTCGCGGATAGCGGCTTCATCCTCGGCAGAGATAATGCCTGTATGGGCCAGCATGGCCGCATGGGCCAGAGACCCTGCAATATCCTGCTTCCACATGGCTTTATCAAACCCGATCGAGGCGTTGATGGCCTGCATGATCTGGGAAGGGCCACCGGCAAACCGGCCGCCCCACTGCATGTTGGCGTCTGCTTTGGCCCCGGAGGCCGTGGTGGTGTCCGTGCTGCTCAGAGACATGTCATGCCCCAACCCGTATCCTTAAAAGTGTCTGTGTGCTGCATCCGGCGGGTGTGCCCCGTGGGTGCAGCGTGCAAAGCGTGCACCCTACTGATGCGCGCGCCGTGGCGCAAACCATGAGGATACGCCATGATGCCGTTATCACCTGTTGTGAGGGCGGGGCTGCCCTGCTACGCGGCATGGGTTTTCGTAACGCGGGATCATCCCTATCTTGCGCAGGCAAGAGGAACAGGATTCCAAGGAGTTCATGACTATGAGTGCAACGAACAAACTTACGACCTACGCTGTGATTGATCCCGGCCCGAATGTGCTGCTGGAAGTCACGAAGTCCGCAAGCCCGATTGAAGCCGTAAAGAAAATCGAAGAGAAAATGCGCGGCTCTGAGTATGTGGCATCCCGTTCCTATGATCTGGGCGGCGAAGAATCGCTGGACGGGTCCGACCCGGTCTATCTGGTGTATGACCTGACGGACGCGGAACTGGATGATGAAGGCCTGACGGGTGAAGATGCCGGTCTGGTGCGCGCGCAGGCTGATGAAGCTGGCGTGGTTGTCTCTTCCGCCAAAGGCTGAGGCATGAGGACTTCTGGCAAGATGCCGGAGTGCTGAGCAGGAGGCCGCCCGGTTTTGCCGTGGTGGCCTTTTTGTTTGATGGAAGGATGCAGGATGACAGGCAGCAACGCAAAAACAGCTTCAAGTTTTGCCGTCTATGGCACCGATCAGGGCGGCCCGTTTGTGCTGGTGAGCGACCATGCCGGCCGCGCTGTGCCGCCCGCACTCGGTGATCTGGGCGTGAGTGCAGAAGAGCGTGCCCGCCATATTGGCTGGGATATCGGGATTGATGGCGTGGGCCGTCAGTTGGCTGCTCTGCTGCCTGCCGTGCTGATTGAGCAGGTTTATTCCCGGCTGGTGATTGATTGTAACCGCGCACCCGGCCACCCGACCTCCATTGTCACGGTGAGCGACGGCACGCCTGTTCCTGCCAATGAGGGGCTGACGCCAGAGCAGATTGCCACCCGGCATGAGGCCATTCTGCATCCCTATCACGCGCGCATTACGCAGGAACTGGATGCCCGTTTGAAAGCCGGTCGCCCGACGGCTGTTGTGGCGCTGCACAGCTTCACGCCGGAAATGCGGGACTTCAAACGGCCCTGGCATGCTGGCATTCTGCATAATCATGATTCGCGTCTGGCCCATATCATGCTCGACCTGCTGCGACAGGATGGGCTGACGGTGGGGGACAATGAGCCCTATGCGCTCACGGATACGTCCGACTACACCATCCCGCTGCACGGTGAAAAACGGCAGCTGCCGCATCTGGAAATTGAAATCCGGCAGGATCTGATTGCTGATGAAGCTGGCCAGAAAGATTGGGCTGAGCGTCTGGCGCGCCTGCTGCCGGAAGCATGGGCGCAGTTCTGCAAAATCTATGGGGCCAGCGGGACTGTGGAGGCGCTCACCGCGCAGGATAACCAGCAATCCGCTCCGGCATCTGCAAAGCAGGCGGGTCAGGCCAGCCGGTAGTCTGGCAGGTAAGCGTGTGTCTTGGCTGAGTATAAGGCGACAGAGAGTGGGACTGAAACGGAGAAGTATGCAGGTTGCATGCGTGCGATTCAGAACTGTTCCGGGCTCTTTATGTGTCGCCTTTGCGTCCGTGCGTGTTGCCCTTAATGTTTGATAAAGCCATTTTTTGAAACAGGAGCCCCCTTTCGCTGTCTGTGCGGAGGGGCGCGCATCCGTTTTTCCCGTCTGAAACGCCAGAGAACAGCATGACCAAAACGCCCGATTCTGTTTCCACCAAACCTCAGATCATCACCGGCAAGGCACGTCTGGCCGGGGTGCTGGGCTGGCCGGTTTCGCACTCCCGTTCTCCCGCGCTGCATAATTACTGGCTGCGACGGTACAGGATTGATGGCGCGTATGTGCCGCTCCCCGTAAAGCCGGAACAGTTTGAAGCCGCCGTGCGCGGGTTGCAGGCCGCCGGGTTCCGGGGCGCGAATGTCACCATTCCGCACAAGGAAGCTGCCTGTGCGCTGGCGGATGAGCTGGACCCGTCCGCTCAGCGGGCCGGAGCAGTTAATACGCTGGTGTTTGAAGAGGATGGCCGGATTCGGGGACTCTCAACCGATGGCGGAGGCTTTGTGGCCAGCATGGACGCCAGCGGCATCAGTCTTCCGGCGTCTGGTCGGGCGTTGCTGCTAGGGGCCGGAGGCGCTGCGCGGTCTGTCGCGGCGGCGTTGCAGGACCGGGGGCTGCATGTAGCCGTGACCAACCGCACGCAGGCACGGGCCGAGAGCCTTGCCGCTGTTCTGCCGGGGCTGGAGGTTGTGCCGTGGGAGACGTGGGAAGCCGGGCTGGGCGGGTATGACCTGCTGGTGAACACCACCTCACTGGGCATGGAAGGCGGTCCGGACCCGATGTTCCGTCCCTCTCTGAAAGCGGCCTCTCATAAACTGGTTGTGGCGGACATTGTTTACGTACCGCGCCTGACCCCACTGCTGGCTGAGGCAGAACAGCACGGCCTGAAAACGCTGGGGGGGCTGGGCATGTTGCTGCATCAGGCGCGCCTCGGTTTCCGCGAATGGTTCGGGCAGGACCCGGTTGTGGATGCGGAAACAGAAGCAACTGTGACGGCCAGCTTGTAACGCGCTGGCGGGGGAGCGCGGCGCGCATCAGGCAAACAGAAAGGTCTGAGATGAAAGTTGTGGGGCTGACAGGTGGGATGGGCATGGGCAAAAGCACTGTGGCCAGCATGTTCCGGCAGGCGGGCGTTCCGGTGTTTGATGCTGATGCCACCGTGCGCCAGCTTCAGGCCGATCATGGTCCAGCCCTTGGGCCGATTGCGGAACTGGTGCCGCAGGCGGTGGTGAATGGGCATCTGGACAGAGCCGTTCTTCGGCGCGCCGTGGCGGAAACGCCGGGCCTGTTGCGGCAGCTTGAGAGAATTATTCACCCAATGGTGCGGGCGGCCCGACAGGCGTTTCTCAGCCGCCACCGTCGGCAAGGCGCGCGCTGCGTGCTGCTGGATATTCCGCTGTTGTTTGAAACCGGCAGCCAGCGGGCCTGTGACCATGTCCTGCTGGTGTCCGCTCCGCCGCGTTTACAGGCTGAGCGGGTGGCGCGGCGGCGTGGGCTGCCAAAAGCCGAGGCCCGGCGGCTGATGGCCCGGCAAATGCCCGATGCCAGAAAGAGACGGCTGGCGGATACGGTGATAGAGACTGGTGTGGCTCTGGGCGCAACGCAGCGGCAGGTTCGATCTCTGATTAAGGCACTAAAGGCATGAAACGCTCCATTCTGTTCGATACGGAAACCACAGGGCTGGACCCGGCCACCGGGGACAGGGTGATTGAAATTGCGGCCCTCGAACTGGTGGGTGACCTGCCAACTGGCAAGAGCTACCGCGTATTGATTGACCCGGAGCGGGACGTACCGGAAGAGGCCTCCCGCGTGCATGGCTTTACGGCAGCGGATCTTCAGGGGAAGCCGAAATTTGCCGAGGTTGTGGATGAATTTCTCAGCTTTATTGGTGATGACCAGCTGATTGCCCACAATGCCCGCTTTGACTTTGGCTTTCTGAATGCGGAACTGAAACGGGCGGGGCGTAAGCCGCTGGATCTGGGCCGTATGGTGGATACGCTGGATATGGCGCGTGAGCGCTTCCCCGGTATGCCCAACAGTCTGGATGCGCTGTGCCGCCGTTTTGGCATCGATCTGTCTGCCCGAACCACGCATAACGCCCTGCTGGACTGCAAGCTTCTGGCCGATGTGTATGTGGAGCTGATGGGGGGGCGCCAGCACGGGCTTGGGCTGGTGGCAGATGGCACCAACGGTCATGCCGTGATGTATGAGGGGCCGGTGAATCGTCGGGTTGTGCGGGTTGTGCCCACGCAGGAAGAACTGGCGGCGCACCGCGCTTTTGTGGAAGAACTCAAGGAACCTGTGTGGACTGCTGAATAGAGGCAGCATATCTTTTTAAAAAGGTTACTGTCTTTATGGTCTTGCCGTGTTTCTTCTTTCCGTAAAACATGGCAAGACGAAAAGGCGCTGCATCTGGATCCCCCGGACTTTGGCGGCCGCCATCCTGACAGCAAGGAGCCTGTTGATGCGCTCTGCATCCCTTCACATTGCGACTGCCCTGGCCTTGTGTGGTACATGGTCTTTGACCGCCTGTGCCCAGACGACGCTTGGGCCTGTAACGGGTGAAGTCTCGTTTCACACCAGTTCAGCCGATCTGGGTGTGGGCTATACGTGGGGCCATGGGGTTCTGACTTACGGCGGGCGGACCTATCCGTTCTCCGTCAAGGGCGCTTCCGCCGCAGCAATCGGCTATTCATCCGGTGATAGTGTGGGCAAGGTTTATAATCTTCAGCGGATTGAAGATTTTGCCGGTACGTTCTGGGCGCTCTCCGGTGAAGCAACCGTGGGGCGTGGTGTCAGCGGCCAGCTGATGGAAAATGACAACGGCGTGCGGATTCGTCTGGACTACACGCGAGGTGGGGCACGAATTGCCGCTTCTCCGTCTCGTCTGACCATCCGTTTGCTCAAAACGCCGGAGCAGTCTTCCGGTGAGCATACAGGCAACGCAAAGGCCCATTCTGCGGCCAAATAAGTTTTGAGATCTGACGGGGCGCAGAGGGTATGAGAGGGGCAAAGCCTCTCGCCTGCGCCCGTCATTTTGTCTGCTTAGCGCACCAATTTTTTGACGGTCTCTGCGTTGCTCAGCCGTTGGTAAGCAGTTGCACTGTCTTCTGAATAATCTGCTTTTCTTCAAACAGTGCCAGAGCGCGCTCCCGTCCGGCTTGTCCCATACGGGTGCGCAGGGGCACGTCCTGCACCAGCTGGCGCAGGGCCGCAGCGAGCGGTGCGACTGTAGCAGGTGGCACCAGCAGGCCGGTTTCTCCTGAGACAACCTGTTCGCGCGGGCCGCTGATATCGGTGCTGACCACGGGCAGACCCGTCATCATCGCTTCGATAATGGACATGGGCAGCCCTTCAAAATGGCTGGGCAGCGTGAAGATATCCGCAGCAGCCAAAACCGCAGGCGTATCAGCCCGATATCCCAGACATTTCAGGCGCGAGCCAAGGGCGGCCTGTGCTTCGGCAAAGCAGCTATCCAGTGCCGCACCGTGGTCAGAGGTCAGGCGTTCGCCCACCACCCAGAGTTCGGCCTCGGGTACGCTGCGCATGGCGTCCAGCAGTTCCGGATAGCCTTTGTGGCGCACCAGACGAGAGACCACCATGATAACCGGCGTCTCTTCTGCCGTGCCCAGTTCCTGACGGATGCGGGCGCGGGCTGCCGGGTCTGGCCGGAAGCGGGAGCTGTCCCGCCCATTGCCAATGGCGATGGGGTTGCGGGCGATATGTAGCCGTCGGGCATCCTCGGCTTCTTCCTGCGAGACGGTGAGATAAACATCTGTGATGCGCCCGCAGAGAAATTCCAGAACCAGCGCCAGTCCGCGCCGCAGCGCAGACCCCGGCTGATTGAACAGAAAACCGTGGCAGGTATAGGCAATGCGGGGCACGCCACAGAGTTTGGCGGCCGCGCGGGCTAAAATACCGCTGATGGGCATATGTGCATGCACCATGTCCGGCTTTTCCCGCCGGATCAGCCGCACCAGCGCCCAGAAAGCCCGGGCCTGCGCCAGAGGGGAAAAAGAGCGGGCAAAAGGGAGCGTTTCCACCCGGAACCCGGCCTGCCGTGGCGGCGCGACCAAAGGGCCATCTGCACAAACTCCCACCACCTCATGCCCCTCTTCCCGCAGGGCGCGCATGAGGGGGAGAAGGAAGTGATTCAGGGAAAAATCGACGTTCGTGATTTCAAGAATTTTCACGCCCGGCCTTACTCAGTCATCAGGGTGAGCGCCCAGCGGACCGGGCGCATGGCCGGGGCGGAGGGGGCAGTTCCGGCAGGTTTGCTGGAAGCAGCGGATTCAGAGGCCTGTGCAGATGTCCCGTGATTTGTAGCGGGGGCATCCTGCCCGGCAAAAAGCGCCTCCGCCATGCTCGGCGTTTCCTGCGTGGCGTGTTCGGCCTGATCCGTATGGCTCAGGCCTGTCGTGCTGGCAGCCTGATAGGGCATGCTGTCGGCGGGAGGCGCATCATGCAGCAGTGGGCTGAAGGCGTCTTCTTCGCTGTGTTGCGGGGCTGCGGCGTAAGCCTCACCCTCCTGCACATAACCCTGCATGTCCGTCTGGGCGTAGGCATGGTCTGGGTAGGCGGCTGACGCATCCTGTTCGGCGTAGCCCTCGTTTTCTGGCTGATAGGCCTCGTGCTCAGTTGCCGCATGAGACTGGCCGTAAAACGCGTCCTGTTCACTGGCGGTGTCCGCGTGGTCGGCGGAATAAGCGGCATTGTCTTCCGGGTAGGTATCGCCCTGCGCATGGGCAGCGGCGCGGTCTGCACCGTGCGCCCCGGTTTCCTGAGCCTCTTCTTCGCCTTCAGTAGCACGTTCTTCCGGTGGTTCGGGTGCTTCTGGCGGGCAGAGGACAATTTGCAGAGAGTCCACGCGCTCGCCACTGCCCAGATAGACGCTGTCTTCCAGATAAGCGGCCACGTTGGCCTGAAACAGCCAGCTTTCTTCCTGCGTGTAGAGCAGGAAGCCGTGTTCGATTTCTTCCACGGTAATGTCGGGATGCAGATGGAAGCGCACACAGAAATCCCGGCTTTCTGTGCCCTCAAGGGCTTCCGCCCCGCGCAGGGTCTGGCCATCCTTGCCCAGATAAAGCTGGCGGGAATACACGCCGCCGCCCTGGGACTTGTAGCCATCATGCGTCATGTGCAGCCAGTGCGCGCCGTCCTGCGAGGCCTGCGCGCGCGTGACGGTTGGCCGGTGCGTAATGGCCCCGCTCTGGTTCCGCGTAAGGGGGGAGAGCGTGCCCATTTCCAGCACGGAATGCGCCGCAGGGACGCGCAGCGCCTCAGCCCAGCCACGCTGCGTGCTGGACCCGCAATTGACGATAATCCGCTGGCGGCCAGAGGAAAATTCAAAGGAAAGCATGCCCGCATGGGCCGTGCTGTCATAACCCGCCGGGGCGGGGCCGGAGGCATCGGCAAACAGCATGGTGCGGCCGCTCGTCAGGCGGATATAGCCGCTTTCCGGCTGGCTGGCGGCGACGACGCGCCCGCGGGAGGCACGGTTGAGCACCTGCTCGATCAACTGCGGGTCGCGCTCCCGGCTGCCGTTAAAGAGCATCAGCCCGCCATCCCCGTGCCGCATGGCGCGCAGGGCCGGAGCTGCGCGGTCGGCCACTTCCATCAGGCGGGAGGGCAGGGGCAGGCGGGCTGTCTGGAGAATGCTGAGCATTTCCGCCAGTTCCCGCACGGCCTGAAACTGGTCTTCCGGGCAGCGGGTGATGTGGCTGCCATCCGCAAGGAACTGCTGATCAATTTCCTGATCAATCAGCTTGAGATAGCGGGACAGAAATTCCGGATGGTCAGGAATGGCGACAGCAACGGCCAGCAGGCCTTTCAGGGCCGTCAGCGCGCGCCAGCCACGGACTCCCTCCGGCATCAGCGCCATAATGGAGCGGGCTTCCATAATCAGCGCAGCCATCAGGTTCTGCCGGAAATTGTCATCCGCAGCAGCAGCGAAAAATTCGTAATAGGAGAGCCACGCGGCCAGACGCGCCCCGGTTACGGAAGGGTCAGTAATCGGGCGTTCAGAGGCAGGCTGGCCAATCCATGTGGCGACCATGCTGCGCGCCTTGATGCGGGCAGATTCCGCACCCAGTTCCCGCAGGTCCCGCAGCCAGGTAAAGCCTTGCAGCCAGCGGCGATAGGCTTCCGGCCAGGCGGGGTTATCCCACTGCAAATGCTGGAGGTTACGCACAACCCCTTCAAACAGGCTCTGGTTCCGCACCAGACGCTCACCCACCAGAGGGTTCCCCGGCCAGAGGTCTCGCAATGTCAGGGCCGGTGCGGCAGGCACACGGCTAAAACCAGCCAGCGGGTTCCGCATGGCAAAGGTCAGACGGGCATCACGGGTCCAGCGGCGCAGGGGCATCAGGCAGGGAGTGCTCCGAAGTGAGAGGGCAGGGAGGACAGAGGATCTGTCAGGAATGATAAAGCCCTGTGCAAAGGGGCGGAATGATCTGCATCATGCTGTAACGCGAGACCGCAGGGCGTCTATCGCTGCGGCGTAGTCCGGCTGAGCATAAATCGCACTGCCGGCAATCAGCACATCCGCTCCGGCCTCTATCGCCAGAGGGGCGGTTTTCGGGTCAATCCCGCCATCGACGGCCAGACGGATGTCCCGACCTGTGGCCGTAATCATTTCCCGCAGGCGGCGGATTTTGGGGAGCTGACTGGTCAGAAATTTCTGGCCGCCAAACCCGGGGTTGACGCTCATTACCAGAATCACGTCCACCAGATCCAGAATTTCGCTCACCGCTTCCGGGGGTGTTGCCGGACACAGCACAATGCCGGGTTTGGCCCCAAGCGCACGGATATGCTGGAGCGAGCGGTGGGCATGCGGCCCGGCTTCAATATGAATAAGGATATGGTCCGCGCCAGCCCTGGCGAAGGCTTCCAGATACGGGTCGGCGGGCTCGATCATCAGATGCACGTCAAACGGCAACGTGCTGTAAGGCCGCAGCGCTTTGACCACCTGCGGGCCGAAGGAGATGTTGGGCACAAAATGCCCGTCCATCACGTCCAGATGAATCCAGTCTGCCCCGGCTTTGGCCACGGCCTGCACTTCCTCGCCCAGACGGGCGAAGTCGGCAGCGAGAACACTGGGAGCAATAAGGGGGCAGGTTACAGAGTGCATAACTTTTGTTATCCGCAATCCCGCCGCCCGACGCAACTCTGTTAAAGCGCGTTTGGAAGATTGTTACGCAGGCACGATGAAGCGGGCCGCAAAAAACCCATCCATGCTGCCTTTGTCCAGCCACATACCCGGGTGGGTGCGCAGCCAGCCTTCCGGCGTAAGAGCTTCTGGCAGAAAGGAAAGTTCTTCCGGCGTAAAGGGGGAGGGGATCAGCCCCATCTCCTGCGCAGCGCGGGCCCGGGCCGGGCCTTCCTCATCCTGCAGGGAGCAGACGGCGTAAATCAGCCGGCCACCGGGGCGCAGCATGGATTTGGCCGCAGCAAGCAGCCGATCCTGCCCGGCTGTCAGCGCGTTCAGGTCACGCGGGCGTTTGACCCACAGAACATCCGGGTGGCGGCGTGCCGTACCGGTGGCGGAGCAGGGCGCATCCAGCAGAATGGCGTCAAACAGCGCATCCGGTTTCCATGTGGCAGCGTCGTCCTGCACAATCTGCACAGGGTAGGCCAGCCGTGCCATGTTTTCCTGCAGGCGCAGCAGGCGGGTTGCGTTCTGTTCCACCGCAGTCACGTCTGCGCCAGTGGCGGCAAGCTGCGCGGTTTTTCCGCCGGGAGCAGCGCACAGATCGGCCACCCGTTCGCCCGGCTTGGCCGCCAGCAGGCGCGCCGGGAGAGTTGCTGCGGCGTCCTGCACCCAGAATGCGCCTTCCTCATATCCCGGCAGTTCCGTCACCCGGGTGCCAGCGGGCAGGCGAATGGAGCCGTTGGGTAGTTCCACCCCGCCTTCCGGTGCAGTGGCGCCGGGGCGGAGGGTGATATCCAGCGGGGCTTCATGACGGATCCCCTGAGCAATGGCGCGCGCAGCCCCTTTGCCCAGCGTGTTCCAGGAACTCCACAGCCATGACGGGACATTCAGGCGTGGCTGGTCCAGCCCTTCCAGCAGAGCGGGGCCTTTATCGGCCACCTTACGCAGCACGGCATTGGCCAGCCCGGCAAACGGGGCCAGCTTGCGGCGGCGCAGCAGAGAGACCGTGGTGCCAACGGCGGCATGCGGCGGGGTTTCCAGAAACAGGAGCTGCGCACAGCCCATCATCAGCGCCACGCGCACAGGTTCCGGCGGTTCCTTGCGCAGGAAGGGCTCCAGCACGGTACGCAGGGTGCCCATGTGGCGCAGAGTAGCGGCAGCCAGACGGTGTGCTGCCGCACGGTCACGCGGCGGGGCCTCATGCTCGTTAGCCGAGCGGGACAGGGTGGTTTCCAGCATGCGCCGGTGTTCCACCACGCCGCACAGAATATCAAACGCAACGTCCCGCGTGGGGTCAGCAGGCTGGGGGGCGTTGTTCCGGCGCGCTGCATTGCGTCTGGGGTTACGGGGGCGGCGGGGTTCTGCTGTCATCAGCTCACTATCTGTTCAGGCAATCAGGTCGGGCCATAAAGGCGGGGGAGGTGGCAGGCCAGACCTGCCGGAGCATTACGCCACCAGCAGGGCGGCGTCTGCTGATATCGGGGCTTGGCTCTTGGTCAGATACCGGCGCAGGACGTCGGGGTAGAGCTGGTGTTCCTGCCGCAGCACGCGCGCAGCAAGGGTATCAGCCGTATCACCCGGCAGAACCGGAACCGCTGCCTGCCCCAGAATGGGGCCTTCATCCATGCCTTCTGTGACCAGATGCACGGTGCAGCCGTGGATGCGCACGCCAGCGTCCAGCGCGCGCTCATGCGTATGCAGGCCGGGGAAGACGGGCAGCAGACTAGGGTGGATATTCAGCATTTTCCCCGCCCACTGAGTGGTGAGGAACGGGGTGAGCAGGCGCATATAACCCGCCAGACAGACGACTTCCGCCCCGGCGTCCCGCAGGGCGGCATTAACGGCGCGTTCATGCGCGTCACGGTCTTTTTTATAGAGGCGGTGGTCGATCGCCACGGTCTCAAGCCCTGCGGCGCGAGCCATGTCCAGCCCCGGTGCGTCTGGTTTGTTGCTCAGCACAAGGCAGATGCGGGCGGGGAAGTCCGGCTGTTTGCAGGCTTCAATCAGGGCTGTGGCGTTGCTGCCCCGGCCACTGAGCAGAATGGCGACCGGGGTTTTAGGCGTCTCACTCATGCTGCGTGAAAATCCGGGGACGCAACCATCTTCAGGCCAGCTTTGGCCGCGCTGTCAGCAGCCTTGGCGATATGGCCAATCAGCGTGCCCTCTTCGCCCAGTTCTTTCAGGCGGGCCAGAACTTCGTCCGGTTTGGGGGTGATGAGCACCATGCCCACGCCACAGTTAAACACGCGCAGCATTTCTTCATTCGCCACGTCACCCGTGCGGGCCAGCCAGTTGAAGACGGGCGGCACCGGCCATGCGGCGTCAATCACAGCGTCCAGCCCGTCGGGCAGGATGCGGGGCAGATTGCCCGGCAGGCCGCCACCAGTGATGTGCGCTGCGGCATGCAGCAGGCCTGCGCGATGCAGGTCCAGCACCGTGCGGACGTAAAGTTTTGTCGGGGTCAGCAGGGCTTCACCCAGATTTTTGCCCGGCGCAAAGGCTGCCGGGTCCGTCCAGGCCAGATGGGCATCGGCCACAATGCGGCGCACCAGAGAATAGCCGTTGGAATGCACACCGCTGGAGGGCAGGGCAATCAGCGCGTCCCCGTCCGCAATGCCAGCGGGCAGCAGGGCGGAGCGTTCTGCCGCACCCACAGAGAAGCCCGCCAGATCATAATGCCCATCGGCATACATGCCGGGCATTTCGGCCGTCTCACCACCGACCAGCGCACAGCCGGACTGTTCACAGCCCTGCGCAATGCCGCGCACAACCTTGGCGGCACTTTCAACAGACAGGCGGCCCGTTGCAAAATAATCGAGGAAGAAAAGCGGTTCCGCACCCTGCACAATCAGGTCGTTCACGCACATGGCGACCAGATCAATCCCCACAGTTTCATGCAGACCCGTTTCAATGGCCAGCGTGAGCTTGGTGCCGACCCCATCCGTGCAGGAGACCAGCACCGGATCTTTAAAGCCTGCGGCCTTCAGGTCGAACAGCGCACCGAATCCGCCAAGGCCACCCATGGTGCCGGGGCGGTCTGTTGCTTTGGCTGCGGGTTTGATGGCGTCAATCAAAGCTTCTCCGGCTTCAATATCCACACCGGAGTCACGATAGGTGAGGCGGGAAGAGGGAGAACTGGAAGAAGACGTCATGACAGGTGCTCTTGGTCTGAAAGGGGTCGATGTAACGGATCGGGTAGGGTAGGAATCCCTGAGGACAGTCTTTACGGCAGGTGAAGCAACACGCAAAGCGGCATGAAACGGATTACGGAAACAAAAGAGGCCGCACAGCAG
>NZ_LHZA01000127.1 GCF_001580535.1 Acetobacter cerevisiae
CCGGTCGTCTTTTTCATGGTCTTTAAGAACGGCTGTCACCGCCGTCCGCAACGCCGCAAATCCGGGCGGGGGAGCCGGACCGCGCAAAACCGTCCGTTCCAGCAGGCGCGCTGAAGCACGGCACACACCTATGGAAAGACCGCATGCCACTAAAGGATGTTTCAAAACAGATAAAACGGATACCGGAGAAAACCGGTTTTCGATCATCTGCGCCACAAGCCGCAGCAGCACCGCGCCGGGTGTTTCAATCAAAGACGCACCGGCACTATCATCCGCCAGCACGCCCCAACGGGCCAGTTCCGTCGCCACACGAGCAGCAAGGGCACGATCCGGCGTAACCAATGCGACCCGCTTACCAGGTGTTTCGACCACATTGCGCAAAATCATCGCAATAGCCACAGCTTCTTCCTGCTGGTCTGCTGCGTCCAGCCGGGAAACCTGCGCCAGATTGGTAGGGCCAGATTTTGCCCAGTCTTCCAGAGCTGAAGCTGGCAGCAACGCCCGGGAGAGCACCTGAGCCCGCTCCGGAAATCCTCCCTCTGCATTCCAGAGTTCAACATCTGCCCGTACAGCATCCAGTGAAGCCAGAAGATAGCTGAGACCAGCCTGCGGATGACTATCCGGCAACTGCACGAACGTCTCTTCCGGCATCTCCAGATCCAGACCCGGCAGAACCACGCGGCCACCCGGACAGGCTATCACCGCCCGTAAGGCTTCCGCTGTAGCAGGCATGACATTGGTAAACCCGGCAGCCCACACGGGTGTTTTATCCCCCCGCGCCGCCTGCTCCTCCCACAGCCGCGCCTGTGCACGGAGCAGCGTGACCTGACGCGCGACCGGGTTCATCACCTGCTGACTCGCCAGCCATTCCGGCCAGGCGCGTGTCACAATTTCCAGAAACTTCAGGATAACCTGCCAATGTTCCGCAAAGTTTTCCTGCACCGCCTCAGGCAGACGGGTTGGCAGATCGACATCGGCCCATTCAGCCTCATCCATCAGATCAGCCAGTGCTTTGGCCAGAGGCCATGCCTGATCCAGCGTGGGCCGGGTGCCAAACGCCCCTTCCGCCTGCAACACCAGCCGCGTAAGCACGGCAAGGCGGGTCATACCAGCAACGGCGGGAGGCAGATCAAACCCGGCTGTGCCGCCCAGATCTGAAGACAGACCCAGTTCCGCTTCATCCAACGCACTGATGGGCAGAATACGCGGCAACAACATGGCGCGGCCATCCATCTGCCGCAGGAACGCTTCTGTCAGGCCACGCGCCGCACGACGACCGGGTAGAATAATTGTCCCCTCTCCTACGGCCTCTGGATCATGTCCGGCTGCCTGAAGCCAGCGCGCAGCAAGCTGGTCGAGAAACAGCAGATGCGCCGGGATTGTCGCAAGACTCATGGTCAAACCCTTCAGGCCGGAAAGCTGGCAGAGAGTGCAGCACCCTTCAGCCTGTCATCCCAGCCGTGCAGATGCACCGTGCGCACACCATCTGCCCTGACCGTAAACCCAATATGCAGAGCCTCGGGCGGCGTCAGATCTTCCAGACGTTCCGGCCACTCCACCAGAACGACGCCGTCCCGGGCATCATCCCAGCCCAGCTCTTCCAGTTCATCCGGGCCACCCAGACGCCAGAGATCAAAATGTGAGACAGCACAGGCAGGTGCCTGATAGGTTTGCACCAATGTATAAGTAGGGCTTGGCACTTCCAGAGTGTCATCCTTACAAAAGCAGCGCAGGAAGGCGCGGGCAAAAACGCTTTTCCCGGCTCCTAGCGGGCCTGTGAGCAAAAACGCATCACCGGCTTGCGTCGAAGCGGCCAGCATACGGGCCAGCTGCTCTGTTGCCTGCTCATTTTTCAGAACTATCTGTGTGTCTGTCATCCCGCCCCCTGCACGACCTGCTCTTCTTCTCCTCACATATTACGGCAGATGGGAAAAGGCTGATAACCGGGAAACGTGACCAGACCTGGCCCTCATAAATCAGGAAAGCATTTTTTATTTATAGTGATTATTTATTTCTGAGATCTCTTTATATTTTCAAGGTCTAAATTATAACTGTATTTTCAGCGCATATTATATTTTCTCGGGGATACATGCTGTTCATCATATTTAATAAAAATCGATTTATGATTTTCACTGCAAAATAAACTGTTTATTTACTTATTTTTATTTGTGATATTTATTTAATAAAAAAGAAATAATTATGTTAATTTCGTGAGCTAGTCACTTTTTGTTTTATGTTCATAAAAAATTTACCCTTTCCGAGTAAGAAAATAAAAATTCATCGCCACCAATTTCAACCTATGATTGTTTTTATAGGGCCGTGGCCAAAACATGCTCCAGTTGCATACCTTCCCTCAAACCCGTCAAAATAAGATAAATTTCTGTTTATCTTTGCAAAAAAAACACTTAAAAGTAGATTCATTTATAATTAATACAACCTTAAGGTGCATCGCGCTCTATGCGGGGGGGGAACCCAATGCGTATCCTGTTTGCTGAAGACAAAGCCACGTCAGCCCGTCTGCTCTTACCAACACTCAAGAAAGCTGGTCTTTCTGTAGACTTGGCGCGTTCTGGCAGGAACACGATTGAGATGCTGCGAAACTATGATTACGGCATCGCGGTAATTGACCTCCATCTGCCCGACATGGATGGCTATACTGTCGTTAATTCTCTGCGATTATTGAAAATCTCGACACCCGTCATTATCCTTTCGTCACTTGATCAGCCTGAAGCAAAAATCCGGGCCTTTTCTATGGGCGCAGATGATTACCTGACCAAACCGTTTGATCCGGCAGAACTCGTCGCCCGGATTCAGGCCATTCTCCGTCGCTCCAGCGGATTTGCACATCCCGTCATTCAGGTCGCTGAGCTTAAGCTGGATCTAAACAGCCATACTGTGATGGTGCACGATCAGCCCGTACATCTGACATGCAAAGAATTTTCCATCCTTGAACTTCTGGTGCTGCGCAAAGGCATGGCCCAGAGCAAGGAAACGTTCCTGAACCACCTCTATGGTGGTCGCGATGAACCAGATATAAAAATTATTGATGTTTTTATCTGCAAACTTCGCAAAAAACTTCAGGCTGCCGGCGCATCAGATCATCTGATTTCTACAGTCTGGGGCAAAGGCTATATTCTCAACGACCCCAAAACTAAAATGTTTTCTCTTCCCAGTGGCCCGGAAATCCCTATGCGTGCTCCCATCCCAGAGCAACAGTTTCAGGCTGCAGGAGACTAAATTCTTAAAAACATTCTAAAATATCAGGATATTTTATACCATCTGTGCGCATGCCAAAGAGGCCCCGCCCCCGTTCCGAAGCCCGGCGCTGTCAGGATCGCTTGCCGCACATAAAGACGGGCCAGCTCAACCGCCCGGCGCAGCGGGAGTTTTTGCGCCAGCCCGGTGGCCAGTGCACTGGCCAGCGTGCAGCCTGTTCCATGCGTATGCCGCGTGATAATGCGTGTATCGCTAAATTCTGTGAATCCACCGTCATCAAGCAAAACATCAATCAACGTATCGCCTGATAGGTGGCCGCCTTTAACGAGCACGGCAGCCCCACTCATTTCCCTTAAAATCTGGGCAGCACGCCGCATGTCTTCTACTGACGAAAGACGCATGCCCGTCAGCTTTTCAGCTTCCGGCAAATTAGGTGTCAGAACCGTTGCCAGCGGAAAAAGCTGTGTTTTCAGGCACGACAAAGCCTCCTCCGCCAGAAGACTGGCTCCCCCTTTTGCAACCATCACCGGATCGACAACAACCGGCAGATCGGCAACCTTGCGGCGGTAGCGAGAAATTTCCTCGCACACACACTCAATTTCCGGAGCGCCTCCCAGCATACCGGTCTTGATAGCATCAGCGCCCAGATCATCCAGAACACTACGAATCTGCTGCCGCAAAAATCCAGGGGGCACCGGCAGAATAGCCTGCACCCCTTCAGTATTTTGGGCCGTCAGAGCTGTCAGGGCCGTCATCGCATAGCCACCCAGCGCCGTTATCGTCTTGATATCGGCCTGAATGCCCGCACCGCCACCAGAATCACTCCCGGCAATTGCCAGAATGCGCGCTGGGTTTTTCTGTTCAGCTTGCATCATACGCTCCAAGGGCGGTCGCGTTACGCCGGGACGTTTACGGCCTCAAGTGCCGCGCACATCTGATTGACAACATCGTCCACCAGAGCCGCATCTTCAGCTTCCGCCATCACACGCACCAGCGGCTCCGTACCACTTTTGCGCAGCACAAGGCGACCACGCCCATCAAGCATCTTCTCCACATCTTTCTGCCGCGCCTGCACCACATCCGCATCCAGCGGGCATGTACCGCTAAAGCGCACGTTTTTCAGCTTTTGTGGGAAAGGCTTGAAGAGGCGACACACTTCACTGGCCGGGCGACCATCTTCAACCAGCACTGCCAGAATCTGCAGAGCCGCGATCAGACCATCCCCCGTCGTAGCAAAATCTGTCAGCACCATATGGCCTGACTGCTCGCCACCGACATTGCTCCCGAGTTCCCGCATCCGTTCCACCACGTAGCGGTCCCCCACAGCAGTGCGTTCCAGGCCGACGTCGAGGGTGTTCAGGAAGCGTTCCAGCCCCATGTTGGACATCACTGTCGCAACCACAGACTGACCGACCAGCCGCCCTTCCCGCGCCCAGGACTGTGCGATGAGAGCCAGAATCTGGTCCCCATCAATCAGGCGCCCCGTTTCATCCGCAATCAGCACGCGGTCTGCATCGCCATCCAGCGCAATGCCCAGATGAGCGCCGTGCCGCACAACAGCCTGACACAAGGCCTCCGGGTGAGTGGACCCACATTTCTCATTGATGTTGACACCATCCGGCGTGCAGCCGATGCGGATCACCTCAGCACCCAGTTCCCACAGAGCCGTCGGCGCAACGCGATAGGCTGAGCCGTTGGCACAGTCGATCACGATTTTCATACCATCCAGCCGCAGTTTGCGCGGGAAGGAAGCCTTGGCGCTTTCCACATACCGGCCCGCAGCATCGTTCAGGCGGGACGCCCGGCCAATTTCACGCGGGGTCGCAAGACGACCTGTGAGATCGGTCATCATCAGATTTTCGATGTCGATTTCATTCTGGTCAGACAGTTTGAACCCGTCCGGGCCAAACAGTTTAATGCCATTATCGCCAAACGGATTGTGCGAGGCAGAAATCATGACGCCCAGATCAGCACGCAGAGAACGGGTCAGCATAGCAATCGCGGGGGTAGGCAACGGGCCAACCAGCGTGACATCCATTCCGGCGGACAGAAAACCTGCGACCAGCGCGCTCTCAATCATATAGCCAGAAAGCCGGGTATCCTTGCCCAGCAGAACGCTGTGCCGGTGTTCCCCACGGGTAAAATGCAGGCCAGCTGCCTGCCCCAGTTTCTGAGCAATATCGACTGTCATAGGCGCGATGTTTGCGGTCCCGCGAATGCCATCTGTCCCAAAAAGACGTCTCATCTGCCTCGTCCAATCTCTTTTTGTGGCGTCTGCGCCCAGACAGGTGGCCTTATGATGTCACTCAGGCCGTGCGGACGCATTTGTGTTTCCTCTTCCCTAAAACGCTTTTTGACGAGAAGGAACCGTAAGGCTCCAAAACAAACGTCTTTTTTCAGGCTGTGTGGACACGCTGCCAGACGCGAAGCGCCTGCACCATGCCCTCCGCCGCATGCACACGCAGCACAGTCTGGCCCAGCGCCAGCCCTTCCAGCGAAGCCGCCTGACTGCCCGCATCCCGCCCTGCCGCGTTCTGCTCGCCAGTCAGTTCACCAATCATCCGTTTACGAGACACCCCCAGAACCACCCGACACCCCAGATTGGCCAGCAGCGGCAGGCGACTCAGTAAAGCGACACCCTGCGCTGTATTTTTTGCAAAGCCTAAACCTGGGTCTACGCTCAGTCGCTCCGGCGCAATGCCACCTTCTATGGCCGCAGTCAGCCGTGCGCCCAGTTCCCGCACCACATCACAGGCGACATCTTCATACACCGCATGCTGCGTCATGGTGGCGGGTGTACCGCGCATGTGCATCAGCACTACGCCGCAGTGTTTTCCCGCCAGCAATGGCAGGGCTTCAGGATCGTGCGTGAGGGCCGAGACATCATTGATCACATCTGCGCCAGCTGCCAGCGCCTGCGCCATCACGGCGCTATTGCGCGTATCAATGGATAACACTGCGCCCGGCACCTGTTGCTTTAACCTCTGCACCACCCGCCCGATGCGCTCCCATTCCTGCTCGGGGGTAATTACTGCCGCGCCGGGCCGCGTGCTTTCACCCCCAATATCCAGCACACTGGCCCCGGCCGAGACCAGTTCCTTTCCCGCCTGTACCGCACGCCGGGCCTCCTGATGCAAGCCGCCGTCACTGAAACTATCCGGCGTGATGTTCAGGATCCCCATAACCTGCGGCCCCTCCGGCATGCCAGCCGCGGGAGGTTTAGCAACAAGACGGCCCAGCACGTCCTGCCAGCCTGCGGGAACATTCCCCACGGGCATAAAGCCGCTATGGGTTTGGTCTTCTATCAGATCCACACAGCTAAACGCCGCCGGGCCACCCGCCAGAGGAAGAGCAAAGCCACGTTTTACAGCGTCTTGTGCCGCTGTGCCGTAGAGCAGGCCCGCAGGCTCTGCCAGACGCCGAAAATCCATCCTCAGCTTTCCTCCATCAAACGCAAAAGAGGCGGCATTACTGCCGCCTCTTCTAATCTCTTTTGTTTCTCTGCCGACGCCTGTTAGCCGGGCTGCGGCACCGGGTTCACCCCGCCACCTTCACCGCCACCATCGGGCTTGTCATTCGGCTCAACAATTTCCGGGCCGGAGACCTGCGGCACGGAAGAACGACGATTGACCGGCGTGGTGTCATCCGTTTCCACCCGTTCGATCGGCTGGCCACGCATGATCTGGCGAATATCTTCCCCGCTCAGGGTTTCATATTCCAGCAGCGCTTCAGCCAGACGATGCAGTTCATCCACATGGTCATGCATGTAGTTGCGGGCCTGATCATACGCCTCATCAATCAGACGCTTGATCTCGGAATCGATTTCCTTCGCCGTGTGCTCGGAGAAGTTCTTGGCAGCGCCACCGAAGAACATGCCGCCACCGCCCTGATCATCATTGGCGTAGGCAATCATACCGACCCGGTCGCTCATGCCCCATTCAGTCACCATGCTGCGGGCCACACGGGTTGCCATCTGAATGTCACCCATGGCGCCATTGCAGATATTGTCTTTCCCGTAGATAACTTCCTCAGCAACGCGACCGCCCATGGCGACAACAAGATGCGCAATGCAGTTCTTCTTGCTCATGGACAGGCGATCGCCTTCCGGCAGACGCATGACCATTCCCAGCGCGCGACCACGCGGAATGATGGTGGCCTTATGGATCGGCTCACTTTCCGGCACCAGAACCGCCGTAATGGCGTGTCCGGCTTCATGATACGCCGTGCGCTTCTTCTCTTCATCACTCATGACGAGAGAGCGACGCTCAGCCCCCATCAGCACCTTATCCTTGGCGTCTTCAAAATCACGCATGGACACGGTGCGCTTGCCCAGACGGGCAGCAGCAAGAGCGGCCTCATTCACCAAATTGGCAAGGTCAGCACCCGAGAAGCCGGGGGTGCCACGGGCAATGATGCGCGGGTCAACGTCAGACGCCAGCGGCACCTTGCGCATATGCACACGCAGGATTTTTTCACGGCCAGCCACATCCGGGTTCGGCACCACAACCTGACGGTCAAAACGACCGGGACGCAGCAAAGCCGGGTCCAGCACGTCAGGACGGTTGGTGGCAGCAATCAGGATCACGCCCTCATTGCTTTCAAACCCGTCCATCTCGACCAGCATCTGGTTCAGCGTCTGCTCGCGCTCATCATTCCCGCCGCCAAGACCAGCACCACGATGGCGCCCCACGGCGTCGATTTCATCAATGAAGATGATGCACGGCGCGGCCTTCTTGCCCTGCTCGAACATGTCACGCACACGGGATGCACCGACACCAACAAACATTTCCACAAAGTCAGACCCGGAAATGGTGAAGAACGGCACATTGGCCTCACCCGCAATGGCACGCGCCAGCAGGGTTTTACCCGTGCCCGGAGGGCCAACCAGCAGCACGCCTTTGGGGATCTTACCGCCCAGACGGGTGAATTTCTGCGGGTCTTTCAGGAAGTCGACAATTTCCTGAAGCTCACCCTTGGCTTCATCAATACCAGCAACGTCTTCAAAGGTCACACGGCCCTGCTTTTCCGTCAGCATCTTGGCGCGGGACTTGCCAAAGCCCATAGCACCACGGCCTCCGCCGCCCTGCATCTGGCGCATCATGAACAGCCAGATGCCTACCATCAGGATGATCGGCAGCGCGTTCAGGAAATAGCGCAGCAGCGGGCTGCCTTCCTGATCGAGCGGTTTGGCCACAACCTCAACGCCCTTGCCCGTCAGACGGGAGACAAGGGAGGGGTCCTGCGGCGCAAAAGTTTCAAAAGCCGTGCCATCCGTCAGCGTGCCGGAGACATTCTGGTTCTGCATCACCACGGACCGGACACGCCCGGTATCAACGTCGGTAATGAAGTCAGAATAAGCCAGCTGCTGTGCTGCGTGCTGCGTGTTCCCCGGCTGGAAAACATCTACAAGCAACAGCAGCATCACAATGATGCTGACCCAAAGCGCCAAGTTGCGGCCTAAATTGTTCATCTTGCCTGTGTTTCCATACTTATCGTGCGGGAGCGCCGGAGTGCCCCAATCTGAGCGGCAGACGCCGGAAAATGCAACCTCTCCCATTACAAATGGGATGCTGAGCCGATATTCCCACCCCACACATGACATTTATTATCAGGTGTGAGGCTGGTCCACTTTCCTCTCCGGCCAGCCATACACGCCGCTGCCCGTGACGGAAACCGGTGGCTGGAACAGAAAATGAGTCTGGTTGAGCCCCTCTTCCGCCCACCAGCCCAGATGCGGCACGGCCACACGCCGGTCCCCTCGCCATAGAGCGGGCAGCGTGGCGCAGAAGCGCGCGGGCCAGCCTTGACGGTCCTTACGCTCAAGCCCCAGTCCTGCCGGAGCAATCCGCAGCCCTTCCCCAGAAACGGCAGGGGGGAGCCTGAGTTCAAAACGATTATCCCACCGCGCGCCCGTCTCCGCCGGAACAGGAGCCGCCATAGCGGCAGCTTCCCGCACCAGAAACCAGCCCGTCTGCCCGCGCACCAGCTGCACGCCAGCCAGCGTGGCTTCCTGGCCCGCTGTCTGTAATCGGGCCACAGCAGCAGGCGATGGGGGATAGATCAAGCCGCCCACACACCGAATAAGGCCAGACAGGATTTCCGGTTCCGGCAAATCTGGCCCTAAGCAGGCCCAGCCTTCCGGCTTGAGCGTGACCTGTCTGGCCAGAACGGCAGCCCGCTCAGCGTCCCGCTGCATCCGCGCGGCACCAGCTTTAACGCCCGTCTGCCATAAAGTGTGTCGCCTATTCTGCACCTGCAAGCTGTGCCTGACCCGCACCCGCTCGGCCCGCGTATCCTGATTGGAGGGATCATCCACCCACGCCAGTCCAGCCTGCCGCAACGTGTTACGCAAAGCGTGCCTTGAGACACTCAGAAGAGGCCGCACAAGCCGCACATCCGGCAGAACCGTTACCCAGCCCATACCCGCCAGACCATCCGGCCCACTACCCGCCTCCTGACGCATACGAATAGTTTCAACCTGATCATCCGCCTGATGACCGAGCAGCAGGTCCAGACACCCCGCCTCCCGGCAGGCCTGCGCCAACACGGCATAGCGCGCCTGCCGGGCGCGTTCCGCAATGCCGGGGCCTTTGGTCAGTGTTGTGAGGGTTAGGAGGCGAGCAGGCACACCCATGGCGGTGAGCCGCCGCACGGTCAGCCGGGCTTCTTCTGCGGACTCGGCGCGCAGTCCGTGGTCCACCACAAAGGCGAGAAGATTTTTCCGCCAGTGCCGCGCAAGCCAGGCCAGACACAAACTGTCTCCGCCCCCGGAAACGGCTACCCCGACCGGCGACAGGGCCGGGTCATCCGGCAGCCATGGTCCTAATTGCTCCATTCGAGCAATAAACGCAGCCGGAGAGACCGGGGCTTCAGAAAAGGGATCATCCGGCAGGGCGAAGCAAGGCTGCGTCTCGGCCTCCCCCGCCCTGCCGGGAAACTGCGTCAAGATTACTGGCAGCCGCCCCGACCGGCGTAAATTTCCGCAGCATGCGACACACGCTGCGTGGGAGACGGGAACTCTGTCTTCAGCTTCCCGAGCGCCTGACAGGCCGCCTTCTTGTCACCCAGAGCCAGCAGGGAAGCACTTACCCCCAGCAGAGCATCCGGAGCGCGGGTGCTTTTGGGGGACTGACGATAGGCGTCATAATACGCCACGGCAGACTGACGATACTGCTTTTCACCCGCCAGAGACTGAGCCAACAGGAACTGCGCATCGACCTTGAAGCTGCCTTTGGCGTTCTTGAGAGCTTCCTCCGCATTCTCATGCGCTGTGGCGTAATCGCGCTTCTGCAGGGCGGCCTTGCCACTAGCCAGCAGCGCATCCGGCGTGGTCGCTGCGGTATGCGATGTTGATGAAGCTGCACCTGCTGCTCCCGCTGCGGCGGCAGCAGCTGGAGCGGCGGCACCGCCCCCGCCATTCTGGGCCGCAAACTGGTTATCGGCAATCTGTTTGGAAAGAGCCGCGGACTTCTGTTGCAACTCGTTTGTCAGCTGGTCAATCTCACCGCGCATGTCGCGCTGCTGCTGTTCCAGCGTGTTGACCCGGTCCAGCAGCTGGGCCGTCAGATCCCCATTGCCAGAAGAAGCAGGAGCCGGTGTGGCAGACGGAGGTGCCAGTGTGCTGCCGGAAGACTGCATCTGGCTCATAGACTGTTTGAGCGCCATAATCTGGTTTTGCAGCGCAAGCCCTTCACGGCTGGTCACATCCTGCGCATGAACTGCCGGGGCTGAGGCCACCAGCACAGCAGCAACAGGCAGACACAAGGCCAGAACACGCCACGGCGCAGCAACGGACGTCATCAACCCGTGTTTCATCAAGACCTCACCCTTTCCTTAAAAGCGGGCAAGGATTTCACCATTCCTCCCCGGAAAACAAGACAGGAAATACAAAAACAGGCCGGGTGAAACTCACCCGACCTGCCCTGTCGACTCAAACGCGAAAAACGCCAGACCTTAGTGAACGGCGGTAATTGCGTTACGGTTCTGGGCCCATGCGCTTTCATCATCACCTTCCTGGGTCGGGCGGTCCTTACCGTAGGAGATGGTGGAGATGCGGGAAGACGCAACGCCTTTGGCAACCAGATAGTCACGGGCTGCATTGGCGCGGCGCTGGCCCAGAGCAATGTTGTATTCTTCCGTGCCACGGTCATCGCAGTTACCGGCGACTTCAACGTTCACCTGCGGATACTGAGCCAGCCAGGAAGCCTGCTTGTCCAGTGTCGCCTGTGCCTCGGAGGTCAGGCCGCTTTTGTTCAGAGCGAACAGCACGCGGTCACCCGCGGTGGCAACCAGATCTTCTTCACTGCCGGGGACAGGGCCGCTCGGCTGGACAGCGGTGGTCGCTGCGCCGTTGGAGTCACCGGTGTTTGCCTTCTCGTGCGCACAGGCAGAGAGAAGGGCAACCATGCTAAGCGCAGCAATATATTTCAGTCTCATGTGTCGGATCCTGAGAATTAGTTCCCAACAGGAACTATTCGGAGAGAAAAAACAGCTTAATGCCTGTATCCCCGCGCATTCCTCTGCTCCCCTCCGAAAACCATCGAAGAGCCGACGAACTGTGGAGACCACCTTGCCCTAAGCCATAGCTCATTCCTCCGGTCAAGCGGGATCTGTTTTTGGCATAGCTGACCTGGCAAAAGCGATGCTGAATAGACACAGAGCCCCCTCTGCACTCCGGTTTTTACCGCAGTTCAGAATTTATCAGCAAATTACCCCGCAGCGGTACGCAATGCTTCTGCGACGCATTTGCGCCAGTTTCTATGCTTCTTCCATACTGTGGCTTTATTAAGAAAAACGGACCTTCTCCCTGAGCTTGAGTGGTCATTAATCACCCTTTTTTGTAATTAATCTGGGAGACTGTCCTTTAAAAAACCATAAAGACAGAGTCTGGGATTATTTTTACCCGCGCTGTCAGGCCATCCGACTCGAAGGCGTTCTCTTTTTGCGACCATTTTTCAGGCATGAAATGACCAATGGCTGCTCCCTTTCAGAGCATGCCACGAAATTCAGTCTTCAAAGAAAAAAAGCAAAGCCGCTCTTAACGCAGAACAACATCTGGCCCTCGGTGGCCTCAAAAGCTTCAGGCAAAAAATCAAACACAAGTATTCTTGGAAACGCAAAAAAAGCCCCGGACTTTCATCCGGGGCTTTGCGCTGTTTTATGACAAAACAGACTTATCCGTTGAGCGGTGACCACGCCGGATCGGACGCCTGCCCCGGCGTGGGCAGAACGCGGTCATTAAACCCGGTAATATCCACCATGCCGATGGAGGAGCTAAAGCCTGCGCCGCCTGCGCCAGCACGGCTCTGGCGGCAATAGGCCAGCACGCGACCGTTAGGGCAGAAACTCGGGCTTTCCACCGTGAAGCCTTCGGTCATGATGCGTTCACCCGTGCCATCAGGATTCATGACACCCAGAGAGAAGCTGCCATT
This sequence comes from Acetobacter cerevisiae, assembly GCF_001580535.1. GTDB lineage: Bacteria > Pseudomonadota > Alphaproteobacteria > Acetobacterales > Acetobacteraceae > Acetobacter > Acetobacter cerevisiae. The sequence goes on from NZ_LHZA01000127.1 coordinate 12,648, forward strand.
GGCGATACGGGTAAAGGCGATCAGATCCCCACGCGGAGACCAGACGGGAGAGCCATATGTGCCGTGGCCATAGGAAATCCGCTTCGCACCACCGCCAGAAGCGCTCATGATATAAAGCTGAGGGCTGCCGCCACGGTCAGAATTGAAGACAATCTGTGAACCATCCGGGCTGTAGCACGGGCTGGTATCAATCGCGCCGGAAGACGTAATCTGACGGCGGGAACCAGAAGCCAGATCCACCACAAACAGGTCAGACCCACCATTGCGCGTGACGGACAGCACAACAGAACGCCCGTCCGGAGAGAACCGCGGTGCGAAGGAAATGCCCGCGAACTCACCGAGAATTTGCTGGCGGCCACTGCCGAGATCAAACAGATACACGCGCGGACGGTTGTTGGCGTAGGACATGAACGCCACCTGATCCTTCACCGGGCTGAAGCGCGGTGTGAGGGTCAGCCACTTGCCAGCCGTCAGCATACGGCTATTGGCTCCATCCTGATCCATGATCGCCAGACGGGTCGCCTGATGCGCACGCGCACCGGAACGGGAAATGAAGGCGATGCGGGTATCAAAGTAGCCTTTTTCACCCAGCATGCGCTCGTAAATGACGTCACCCACAATATGCGCAATCCGTCGCCAGTTGGCAGAAGTGGTCGTATAGGCCGTGCCCTGAATCTGCTGGTGGGTCAGCACATCCCATAGGCGCATTTCCACGCGAACGGAGCCACTGCCGGTCACACTCCCCGTCACCAGCGCCCGCGCGCCCATGGACTTTGCACTGGCAAAATCCGGCGTGCCAGAACCAGCCCCACCGGGAATGACCTTGAACAGCCCGGTATTGGTCAGATCGTTTGTCAGCACTTCCGCAATCTGCGCGCCAAGGCCTCCACCAAAGTTGGGGACGATAATGGGGATCGGCGCCGTGCGGGCCTGATCAACCGTAATTTCTGCCTCAGGGGCAGCCGTAGCGGCCATACCGGGCAGCGGGGTCATCAGCAGACCACCAGCGGCCACACTGGCCCCCATCAGCGTGCGGCGACCAAGGGCCGCCACCAGTGTGTCGGCTTCCTGATCAGAAATAAGCGGTCGTGTACTCGTAAGCATCGGTTTTCCTCCAGGTGGCCTGATCAAGGCCTGAACACAAATTTCAACTGCCGGGTCTGGCCCAGAAGGTTTTTGGGGATAGGCAGCCTGGAACAGGTGGGGCTCAGCACTGCTGCCCGCGCCCGTTCCGCCAGCGCCCGGTATGAGGAGTCAGCATTCATCTGCGCCTGCGTCTGCGGAGCAAACTGCACAATACGAGCCTCACCCGTGGCATCCACCGTCACAATCAGGTGCGCGACAAAAGTGGCATAATTTTTGGCCGCCGTATCTTCCGTATAGCAACGGCGCACGGCCCCGCCGATAGCCTTCTGCTCACCAGCGGACAGGCTGCGGGTAATATCCCCGTTGGGCGAACCACCCCCATCGGGTGCCCCACCCTGCGCAGGGTTAGCCTTGGCCTTGGGCGCATGCGTCTGCTTGGTGTCGGACCGGAAAGAATCCAGCGTTTCCAACAGAGAATGCGACTCTTCCTGCGTTTTCTTGGCCTTGTTGGGCTGTGTGATGTGCGACGGCGTGGGCGTGTCCGGCAGCGTGTCCGTCGGTTCCGTAACCGGAGACGGCGGGGCCACACTCGGCGTCGTCTTGGGCGGCGTCGGCGGGGACGGCGGCGTTTTCACCACATCGGGAGACGGCTCATCCGCTTTAGGCGGCACGGGCGTATCCGGCAGCTTTTCAGATTCCGGCACGGGCGGAGGCGGCACCGGCTGGGGCGGTGGTGGCGGAGGCGGCGCTTCCTCGTTCGGGGCTTCCTTGGGGGGCTCCGGCGTGGGGGGCGCATCATTCGGCACAGGAGCCGGTGGTGTGGGTTTGGAAGAAGGCTGGCTGGCCTTGGCCGGAGATCCACCGGAGTCTTCCGGGGCCTCAAACTGCATTTCCACCACCGGAGGAGGTTCTTCCTCCGGTTTAGGCGGGGGCAGAGAAACCAGCAAGGCCAGCAGGAACGCAATATGCGCTCCGCCGGACAGATAGAGACAGCGCCTCAGCACTGTCTGTTCGGAACGGCGTGGCCGCACCATGAAATTTCTCCGCCTCTCTGCGCAGGAGAGTGAGTTAATGGCCACTGCTGGCGGGTTGTTGCGCCAGCAGAGCCACATGAGTAAAGCCGCCTTCTGTCACCTGCCCCATAACCTGCATCACACGGCCATAATCGATATGGGCATCACCGCGCACAAAGATGCGGTGTGACGGGTCATTGTTGGAAGCAGCCTTCAGCTGGGCAACCAGCTGCTCGGGCGACACTTCAGAATCCCCCAGATACAGGCTGCCATCCGCGCGAATGGACACGGTGATGGGCTTGGTATCGGAATTGACGGGCTTGGCGTCTGTCTTGGGCAGATCCACATTCACGCCGCTGGTCAGCATGGGGGATGTGACCATGAAGATAATCAGCAGAACCAGCATGACGTCGACCATCGGCGTCACGTTGATTTCAGCCATCGGACGCCTGCGACGGCGCCCGCTCCCTCCTGACGGCATGCCCATGACTCAGGCCCTTTCTTCGGACTGGCGGGACAGAATGGCCGCAAACTCGGTGCCAAAGCCCTCCAGCCGGTCCTGGAACAGGTCCAGACTGTTGCTGATGACGTTATACGCCACATAGGACGGCACGGCAGTCAGCAGGCCGATGGCCGTCGCAAACAGAGCTTCTGAAATACCGGGAGCCACAACGCTCAGGTTGGTATTGTGCATGGCGGCAATAGCGCTGAAGGAATGCATGATCCCCCAGACGGTACCGAACAGACCCACAAACGGAGCCACCGGGCCAACCGTTGCCAGAAAGATGACCCAGCGACGCAGACGGTCCATTTCACGCGTGACCGTAATGCCAATAGCGCGGTCCACACGTTCCTTCACGCCACCGCGCACAAGGTCCACACCGGGAATACGGGCAGAACGACGCCATTCACCCATCGCGGCACCAAAAACGGCAGCCAGCGGATGAACGGGCTTGGCGCCATCGCTTTCATACAGATCATCCAGGCTACCACCGGACCAGAAGCGATCCTCAAAGGCGGTTGCCTGCTTGTTAATCCGCCGCAACGTCACAATTTTATCGAAAATAATGGCCCAGACCATCACGCTACAGAACACCAGTCCCAGCATGACCAGTTTGACCATCAGGGAGGCATTCATAAACAGCCCCCACACCGACAGGTCTCCCGCCGCTGCTACGCCGAGATTTGCCGCGTCAACCGCACGATCCAAAAACGCCTCCTGCCTCTAGCACCCGTCCCGGGCAACCTGTCTGCGACTCGGGCTTGGCTCCACGCGTCCCGGTCGTGCTGTTTTTACTGTCTTCCGCGCAAAAGCAGAAGAGGCCGACTAGACCTCAGCCGCAAGTCCTCGCAAAAGATCACGCCATAATGGCGGGAATCGGGCAGGACGACCATCTTCTGCCCGCACGCAGGCCAGCCTTACGTCCACGCGGGCACAAAAAACGCCATCGCGGGTAAAGACCTGCTCCAGTCGGCAGCTTGCCGCCCCTTCTTCCAGCAGGCGGGTGGTGATGGTTGCCACATCATCCAGCTTGAGCGGCACACGGTAGTTGATGGTGGCGTCATGCACCACAAACACCAGCCCGTAGTCACTCAGCAGGGAGGCTGCTGGCATGCCAAGACTGCGGATGGCTTCCGTCCGCGCCCGTTCGGCAAACGCCAGATACCGGGCGTGATAGACGATGCCCCCGGCATCGGTGTCCTCATAATAAATACGGAAATCGATTGCATGTGTGGTCATGCGCCGTCCTCTTCGTCAGGCAAAAGATCCATCTGGGCAGAGCGCGGTTCATCCGGTTGCGCAGGCGGTGTCAGGCCGAGGTGACGCCAGCCACGCTCTCCCAGCACACGCCCCCGGCTGGTGCGCAGAACCAGCCCTTCCTGAATCAGATACGGTTCAATGACATCTTCCAGTGTATCACGCGCTTCTGCCAGAGCCGCTGCGAGTGTTTCCACCCCAACCGGCCCACCGTGGTGATACTCTGCTATGCGGCGCAGGTAGCGCCTGTCCATGGCGTCCAGCCCCAGCGCATCCACTTCCAGCCGACTGAGGGCCGCATCCGCTACTTCTCTGCTAACCGGCGCACCACCGGGGGCGATCACGGCGGCAAAATCCCGCACGCGACGCAGCAGACGGCCCGCAATACGCGGTGTGCCACGGGAGCGCCGGGCGATTTCTTCCGCCCCGGCTTCTGTCAGATTAAAGCCGAGCTTTTCCGCTCCCCGCGCCACAATGGCCCGCAATTCGTCTGGAGTGTAGAAGACCAGCCGCAGAGGAATACCAAACCGATCCCGCAGCGGGGTCGCCAGCAGTCCGGCGCGGGTGGTAGCTGCCACAAGGGTGAAAGGTGGCAGATCAATCCGCACAGAGCGGGCTGCCGGGCCTTCCCCGATAATCAGATCGAGCTGAAAATCCTCCATCGCGGGATAAAGAATTTCCTCGATAGCGGGCTGAAGACGGTGGATTTCATCAATAAACAGCACGTCACGCGGCTGAAGATTGGTCAGAATGGCAGCCAGATCCCCGGCCCGCTGAATCACTGGGCCAGAAGTTGCTCGAAAGCCAACCCCGAGTTCCCGAGAGACAATCTGCGCCAGCGTGGTTTTGCCCAGCCCCGGCGGTCCGTGCAGCAGCACATGGTCCAGCGCCTCGCCGCGCTGGCGGGCTGCGGCAATAAAAATCGACAGATTTTCACGGCTGGCTTTCTGGCCGGTAAAATCAGCCAGCGTTTGCGGACGGAGAGAAGCTTCCCCTCCATCCTCATCCCGGCGGGAGGGATCAATCTCCCGCTCCGGGGTGAATTCCGCGCCGCTCATCGCGCCAGAGCTTTCAGGCTGTCACGCAGCACAGTGTCCAGCGAGGCCGCAGCCCCCTGTTCGTCCATCAACCGTTTGATAACGGGAGCCGCTTCCGACCGACGGAACCCAAGCCCCGCCAGTGCCAGCAACGCATCAGCCTCAATCCCGCCACCCGGCGTGGCGCTGGCAGGCACCACAATGCCTCCGCCGCCACCGGGCATCTTGGCCGCGCGGTCCCGCAGTTCTGTTAGAATGCGTTCGGCCAGACGGCCGCCCACGCCGGGGGCGCGGGTCAGAGAGGCTTTGTCCGATGTTGTAAGGGCCGCGACCAGTTCACCCGGAGACAGGGTGGAAAGCATCCCCAGCGCGACTTTTGCGCCCACGCCCTGCACGCTGGTCAGCAGGCGGAACCACTCGCGTTCCGCACTTTCCACAAAGCCGTAGAGCAGAATCGCGTCTTCCCGCACGACGGTTTCAATCAGCACGCGGGCTTTTTCGGGAGGGTTCGGCAGAGCCGCAAGAGTGCGGGTGGAGGCCGCGACCAGATAACCGACGCCATTCACGTCGATCACGCAGCTCCCCAGTTCCACCTGAATGACCAGTCCGCTCAGAAATGCAATCATGCCATTCTTACCCCGGCTGCAATATGGCGGGCACTGGCCCGATGGTGGGCATGGCAAATGGCGATTGCCAGCGCATCCGACGCATCGGCCCGCGCCACCTTAACCCCCGGCAGGAGGCGGCGCACCATCATTTCAACCTGATCTTTATCCGCAGACCCTGTGCCAACCACGGCCTTCTTGACCGCCAGCGCGCCATATTCCGCCACCGGCAACCCGGCCAGTGCCGGAACCACCAACGCCACGCCACGGGCATAGCCCAGCTTGAGCGTGGCTGTGCCGTTGCGGTTGACATACGTCTCTTCCACCGCGGCTTCCGCCGGGTTGAGGCGGTCAATCAGGATTGTCAGGTTTTCATGCAGGACTTTCAGCCGGTCTGGCACACTGTCCGCACTGTTGGTTGCAATCACGCCGTTTTCGACGTGCCGCAACCGATTACCCTCGACATCAATCACCCCCCAGCCTGTAAAGCGCAGGCCGGGGTCAATGCCGAGCAGGCGTACCACCGTCAGGCTGACAGCTTTTCAGCAAGCTCGTCTGACAGATCAAAGTTGGCATAGACGTTCTGCACGTCGTCATGATCTTCCAGCACGTCCAGCAGCTTGAACAGGGTCCGGGCCTTTTCTTCATCAAGGCTGACCGTGTTTTCCGGACGCCAGTCCAGCTTGGCACTTTCCGGCTCACCAAAGCGGGTTTCCAGAGAATCCCGGACGGTGAAGAAGGCTTCGACCTCACAGGTGATTTCATGCGTCGTGTCGGAAGAGACGACGTTTTCCGCACCGGCTTCAATCGCGGCTTCCAGCATCTCATCTTCAGACGCAACGGACAGCGGATAGGTAATCACACCCAGACGGCGGAACATGAAGGAAACGGAGTTGGTTTCCCCCAGAGAGCCACCGTATTTGGAGAAGGCTGCACGCACATCAGACGCCGTACGGTTGCGGTTGTCGGTCAGACCTTCAACAATCACAGCCACACCCGCCGGGCCGTAACCCTCGTACCGCACTTCAATATAGTCTTCACCACCCGCAGCGCCGGACGCCTTTTTAATGGCGCGGTCAATGGTGTCCTTGGGCATATTAACGTCACGCGCCGCCGTAATGGCGGACCGCAGGCGCGGGTTGGATGCCGGGTCAGGCAGGCCGGAGCGGGTCGCTACAGTCAGTTCGCGGATGATCTTGGCAAACTGCTTGGACCGCTTGGCGTCCTGCGCGCCCTTGCGATGCATAATGTTCTTAAATTGGGAATGACCCGCCATTTTCTCTTACCCTGTCCGTCGGCCCCGACGCGTCTTAAACCAGACGGCCGTGGCAATGCTTATATTTCTTCCCTGACCCGCATGGGCATGGTGCGTTGCGCGGTGTTTCCCCCCAGCTTGAAGGATCATCCGGCATGATTGCACTTGCACCGATGGGCGTTGCCATTTCCGGTGCGGCTCCGGGGGAAAGACCGGGGCCGGCCTCAGATGCAAATCCCGGAATTTCCGGGCTGGCGTGAATTTCTGCCGTGTTGGCAAACGGGTCCACAGTTTCCTGCGGCGCCACTTCTACCCGCGCCATCAGAGAGACCACACGCTCGCGCATTTCTTCCAGCATGATGGTGAACAGCTGGAAGGCTTCGTGCTTGTACTCGTTCAGCGGATCTTTCTGACCATAGGCGCGCAGACCAATCCCCTGACGCAGCTGATCAAGCGCATGCAGATGCTCTTTCCACACCCCGTCATAGGTGGTCATCAGCACCTGTTTTTCAATAAAGCGCATCAGATCCGGGCCGAGGTTGGCGGCACGGGCAGCCTGTGCCTGTATGGCAGCCTGACTAATCCGGTTGGCCACTTCCTCAGCGTCCATCCCGTCTTCTTTCGCCCACTCCGCAATGGGCAGATCCAGCGCCAGAGTTTCCTGCGCGGCCTTGGTCAGCCCCTCGACATCCCACTGCTCAGCAAAGGATTTTTCGGGGATATGGCGGGCAACCATGGCATCCACCACATCTTCCCGCGCTTCATTAACAATACCGGAGACATCTTCCGTCGCCATGTATTCCCGGCGCTGCGCGTAAACTTCCTTACGCTGGTCGTTCATCACGTCATCATATTTGAGCGTGTTTTTGCGCATGTCGAAGTTGCGGGCTTCGACCTTCTTTTGCGCCCGTTCCAGCGCCTTGCTCAGCCAAGGGTGAACAATGGCTTCCCCTTCCTTCATGCCCATTTTCTGGAACATGCCGCCCATACGGTCAGACCCGAAAATCCGCATCAGGTCATCTTGCAGGGAGATAAAGAAGTGTGAGTTGCCCGGGTCACCCTGACGGCCAGCACGACCACGCAGCTGGTTATCAATCCGGCGGCTTTCATGCCGCTCGGTGCCGATCACAAACAGACCGCCTGCCGCTTTGACAATATCATGGTCGCGCGCAACGCGCTCCCGGATTGCCTGCGCCGCGGCGTCGCGTTCCGGCCCCTCCTCCATGCCGTCCAGCTCCTGGCCGATCAGCATTTCCACGTTGCCGCCCAGTTTGATGTCCGTCCCACGGCCCGCCATGTTGGTGGCAATGGTAATGGCACCGGGAGCACCGGCCTGTGCGACAATCTTCGCTTCCATTTCATGGAAACGGGCGTTCAGCACGTTATGGGGGATGCCTTCCTGCTTCAGCAGTTCAGACAGCGCCTCACTTTTCTCAATGGACGTGGTGCCGACCAGAATAGGCTGGCCGCGCTCATGCACCGTGTTGATCAGTTTAACGACCGCGCCGAACTTTTCGGCTTCCGTCAGATAGATCTCGTCGTCTTCATCCTTACGGGCCACCGGACGGTTGGTGGGAATTTCCACCACATCCAGCTTGTAGATTTCCGCAAACTCGTCGGCCTCGGTCATGGCCGTGCCGGTCATGCCGGAGAGCTTGGGGTAAAGACGGAAGAAGTTCTGGAAGGTAATGGAGGCGAGGGTCTGGTTTTCCTGCTGAACCTCCACATGCTCCTTGGCTTCCAGCGCCTGATGCAGGCCATCGGAATACCGGCGGCCTTCCATCATACGGCCGGTGAATTCGTCAATAATGACGACTTTCCCGCCCCGTACGATGTAGTCCACATCCCGTGAGAACAGCGTATGCGCCCGCAGGGACTGCTGCACATGGTGCACCACGGCAACATGATGCAGGTCATACAACCCGCCTTCATCCAGCACACCAGCGGCGCGGAGCAGTTCCTCAACCTTGTCGGACCCGGCATCCGTCAGCACAACGCTGCGGAACTTCTCATCCTTGTCAAAGGTTTCAGGGTCCTGCACCAGCTGCGCGACGACTTCGTCTACAGAGCGGTAGAGGTCTGAGCTGTCTTCAGCCGGGCCGGAGATGATCAGCGGGGTCCGCGCTTCGTCAATCAGGATGGAGTCCACCTCATCCACAATGGCGTGGTAGAAGGGGCGCTGAACCATCTCTTCCAGGCGATATTTCATGTTATCGCGCAGGTAGTCGAAGCCGAATTCGTTGTTGGTGCCGTAGGTGATGTCCGCGGCGTAAGCTTCCCGACGCGCTTCATCCGGCATGTTGGGCACAATTGTGCCCGTGGTCAGGCCAAGAAAATTATACAGCCGCCCCATCTCGGCGGCGTCACGCGCGGCGAGATAATCGTTCACCGTCACCACATGCACGCCTTTACCAGCCAGTGCGCTGAGGTAGACGGCCAGCGTGGCGACGAGGGTCTTGCCCTCACCGGTGCGCATTTCGGCAATCTTACCTGCATGCATCACCATGCCGCCAATCAGCTGCACATCAAAGTGGCGCATCCCCAGCACACGGCGAGACGCCTCCCGCGTGACAGCAAAGGCTTCTGGCAGAAGGTTATCCAGAGTAGCCCCTTTGGCCAGCCGTTCCCGGAATTCTCCGGTTTTGGCAGCCAAAGCAGCGTCGTCCAGCGCCTGCATTTGGGGTTCCAGGGCGTTGATTTCCGGCACGCGGCGCTGGAACATCTTGAGCGTCCGGTCATTGGCAGTGCCGAACAGGGCGCGGACGAAGCTTGCGAGCATGAAAACCTTTCCGGGACAATGCGCGATTTCTCCTGTTTTCCATCCGGAACCAGACCGGCGAAAACATGAGGAGAACATCAGCATGGAGTGGCTCGGCTGCAAAATAGGACCCGGACCCGTTTCGGTCAACCAATCAGCCGTGTTTCTTCCCTCAGGGCAGGTCAGAGGGCTTGCAGGGCAGAATAGCCTCCTTCATAGATGATTGAGCAATTTTCCTTTGTTTAAGGTTTGTCCTCATGCGTTTTTCCACCAAGGCCTCAGCTCTTGCAGCCACGGCCCTGATTGCCTCAGCCGTTCTTTCTGCTCCCTCTTTTGCAGCCCCGGCTACGGCCCCGGCAGCAGCTCCTGCCCCGCAGGCCTCAGCTCCCGCAGCTCCCCCGGCAGATCCCAAGGCGGTTGTCGCGACAGTCAACGGTGAGAAAATCACGATTGCGGACGTGCAGGACGCAGTCGGCAACATGCCTGACCAGATGCGTCAGCTACCCCCCAACGTGATCTACCCGATGCTGATCAACCAGCTGGCAGACCAGAAAGCCATCCAGATTGCCGCCCACAAGGATGGCCTGGACAAGTCTGCTGAAGTGAAAAAGATCATGGATGCCGCTGCAGCCAACGCCCTGCAGAACGCCTGGCTCTCCCGCGAAGTCATGCCGCACCTGACCGATGCCGAAATTCAGGCTGACTATCAGCAGAACTACGCTGGCAAGCCGCCGGAACAGGAAGTGCATGCCCGCCATATTCTGGTGAAGACGGAAGCCGAAGCACAGGACGTCATCAAGAAACTCAAAGCTGGTGAAGACTTCGCCAAGCTGGCGGCTCAGGTATCCACCGATACGGGCAGCGCCAAGCAGAATGGCGGCGACCTCGGCTGGTTCAAGAAACAGGACATGATCCCGGCGTTCTCCGATGCCGCTTTCGCCATGAAAAAGGGCGAAATCAGCAGCACCCCGGTCAAGAGCCAGTATGGTTTCCATGTTATTCAGGTGCTCGACACCCGCACGGACCCGATCCCGTCTCTGGATTCCGTCAAGGGCAAGATCCGTCAGTCTCTGATCCAGAAATACGTGCGTGAAGCCGTCGCCAAAGCAACCGCAGGCGTCAAGATCGTGCGTTTTGACCCCACCACAGGCAAGCCGCTGCCGGACGCTCCCGCTCCTGCCGCTGCCCCTGCAAAAAAATAATTTTCACTCCAGACTGACTAGCCCCGCCAGCCTGCTGGCGGGGTTTGCCGCTTCCAAGGACTTCGCGTTATGGCGCACGCTCTCCCCGTCTCCCCCCTCGCTCGGCCTCTTCCGGAACTGAAGGAGGTGCGCGGGGTGCGCCTTGGCGCAGCTGAAGCTGGCATTCGCTACAAAGGCCGGACTGATCTTGTTCTGGCTGAATTTGCACCGGGCACCACGGTGGCCGGTGTCTTTACCCGTTCCAAATGCCCCGGCGCACCGGTTGACTGGTGCCGTGACAGCCTCCCCACAGGGGAAGCCCGCGCCCTCGTGGTCAATGCCGGGAACGCCAATGTTTTCACCGGCCGCGCGGGCCGTGAAACCTGTAAGGCCACGGCTGAGGCAGCCGCCCAGCTTGCTGGCTGCACGCCGCAGACGGTTTACCTCGCCTCCACCGGCGTTATTGGTGAGATTCTGCCGCATGAGCGCATGACGGCGGCCCTCCCGGCCCTGCATGACGCACTCTCTGAAAATGGCTGGGAAGCCGCCGCCCGTGGCATCATGACCACAGATACCTTCCCCAAAGCCGCTGTGCGCACCGCAAAGCTGAACGGCACGGATGTCATTATTCAGGGTATCGCCAAAGGCAGCGGGATGGTCGCGCCAGACATGGCCACCATGCTGGCTTTTGTCGCCACCGATGCCGCCCTGCCTGCCTCTGTTCTGCAAGCCCTGCTGTCCGAAGGGGTCAAAACGACCTTCAACTGCATTACGGTTGATTCGGATACCTCCACCTCGGACATGGTGCTGCTGTTTGCCACCGGTGCTGCTGGCAATGATGAGCTTTCCGCCAGCACGCAGGCCAACGCCGCAGCCCTGACGGATTTCCGTGAGGCCCTGCAGGCCGTGCTGCATGATCTGGCCCAGCTTGTTATTCGTGATGGCGAAGGGGCAACCAAGCTCATGACCATCACCGTAACCGGTGCCGTTTCTGACGACTCCGCCTGGCGCGTCGCCATGGCCATTGGCAATTCTCCGCTGGTGAAAACCGCTGTCGCCGGGGAAGACGCTAACTGGGGCCGTGTCGTGATGGCCGTTGGCAAATGCGGAGAACCGGCAGACCGCGATACGCTGTCCGTCTCCATCGGCGGTGTGTGCATTGCGCGTGAAGGCACTGTTGTGCCCGGCTATGATGAGACGCCGGTTGTGGCCCACATGAAGGGTCATGAAATCGACATCGACGTGGATCTCGGTCTTGGCGATGGCAAAGCCCGCGCATGGAGCTGTGATCTGACCCACGGCTATATTGATATCAATGGATCATACCGGAGCTGACCGCGCTTTATCGCGCTTTAAGGAACAGGCCTGATGTCTTCTTCCGCTTTTCCTCCCGGCTGGGGGCAACCGTCTGGCGCACAAAACGGGGCAGGTTTCCCACAAGGGAATGGTAGCCAGCCTGTCTGGATTTATGCCGGGTTCTGGTGGCGTGTCTGGGCCTTCCTTATCGACAGCATTATCCTCACTGCGATGGATGCCGTTCTGGGATATTTCATCCTGCCGGACTTCAAGGTCCAGTGGGAAGAACTCCCCATCCCTGACAGTTCCGGCCAGACCGTCGATGTGGTGGACATTGCGCAACGCGTGCAGCCTGACACCATTTCCGTGCTCATCCCCCATATTCAGGTCGGTCACTGGCATCTGCCGGGGCTCCTGATGGCGCTGGTGCCGGCCCTGTATTTCATTTTGTTTGAGTCCTCCCGCTTCCGCGCCACACCGGGCAAGCGGTTGTGTCAGCTGGAAGTCACCACCCTGCAGGGTGAGCGCATTTCCATTGCGCGGGCGACTGTGCGGTTCCTGATCAAGGCGTTCATCTCCTTCCCCTTCTTCCACATTGGGGTGCTGATGGTGGCCTTCACGCGCCAGAAACAGGGACTGCATGATCTGATTGCCGGAACGCTGGTCCTTCGCGCGGAAAACAGCCAGATCGTCACGTTCGACCGCCGGATGTAGTCCCCCATCTGGCGGCACATCAGGCCTTCGGCTGCGCACCTTGTTACCGCCAGATTTGCCCCTTACCATTTCTTCACACAGGGGGCCTGTAGTGTGCCCCTTTCCTGACCGACATTTTAAACAAGGATACGGCACGCCATGGCGGCAGAGAGCCTGCACCAGAGCACGACCCGAGCCCTCACGGCTTCTCCACCTTTTTCTCTAGCCAGATTTGCCCTCGGGCTTTGCTTTGTCTGCCTTCTGGTTTTCGGGATTGCGCCCCGGCTGAGCAGCCAGGCTCTGGCCGCTGATACGGCTCCTGCCGCCGCTCCGGCAGCAGGAGCCTCCACAGGGAACCTCAGCCGTCAGGATGCGGAACAGCTCCTCAGCGTTCTGAACGACCCCAAGAAGCGGCAGGATTTCACCAATACCCTGACGCTCATGGCCAAAGGCCTGCCTGTTGCGCAGCCCGCCGCAGCGCCTGCCGCCAAAAAAGACAATCCCACCGCTGTGATTGACAGTGACGTTAATTCCGAACTGGACGGTCTGACGACTGCTATGCGGGGTTACACCCAGAATTTTACGGCGCTGTTCAAGGATTTACGGTCAGTCGGTACGTGGTTCCATCAGCAAATCAGCAATCCGCAGTCTCGTCAGACTCTGATTGATGCGTTCAGTCGCGCCCTGATCATCATGCTAGTGGCTCTTGCTCTGGAACGGGCCACAAGCCTGCTGCTTAAAAAGCCACTGAATTCTGTAACAGCCCACGCCGAAACGCGTGAGCGGAAGCAGGAAGCCGCCGTTGCGGTGGAAAATGTGCAGGCCGCCACCTCCACCCCGGATGGTGACAACACCAAAACCCGTGCCGATGACCAGCGCCGCCGTAATGAGGTGATGCGTTACCTCATCCGGGTTCCTTACAATGCTCTGCATTTCCTGCTCAAGCTGCTGCCCGTCGCGGTCTTCCTGGGCCTGGGTTATCTGGGGGCAGAATTTCTGACCACCACCCAGCAGGCCAGCACCGTCACCATCACGCTGACCAACGCCTATGTGGTGGCCCGCTGCCTGTATCTGCTGGTTGAAACCGCTCTGGCGCCCCGTTCCCCCGCTATTCGTCTGGCTCCTGCCAAAGATGATACGGCACGGATGCTCACCCGCTGGTGGAACGTGCTGGTGGCAGCACCCTCCCTAGTCATCTGTCTTTCTACACTGGGGAGCGAGTTTAATCTGGCTCCGCGTGGTACGGAAGCCATGCTGCGCGCGGTGGTGCTGATCCAGCATCTGATTATTGCCGCGTTCATCTGGCGGGTCCGGCATATTGTGGCCAATGCGCTCCAACCCTCCGACAACATGCGCAAAAAAGCCTTCTGGGCCTTTGTTGGCACAATCGCGCGCTTCTGGTGGATTCCGGTCCTGTTTCTGGATATCGCGCTGTGGTTCGTGTGGGCGGCGCACCTGAAGGGCGGGTATCAGTGGATTCTGCGCGGCACGGGCCTGACCTTTGCCTTTCTGGTCCTGTCCCGTCTGGTAGCCGTGCTGGCCTATGGCATGCAGGACCGTCTGTTTCGGATTAGTGATACGGTTGAGGCGGAATATCCCGGCCTGCAGAAGCGGGCGGACTATTACTACCCGTTCGTGCGGCGTGTGCTGACCATTGTCATTGTGTTCATGACCTGCGTGATCATCGCGCAGAGCTGGGGCCTGCCGAGCTTCCAGTTCTTCTTCCACTCTCCGCTGGGCTCACGTCTGGTCGGGGCGGCTCTCAGTCTGGCCATTGGGGCAACCATTGCCGCCTTGGCATGGGAAGTCATCAATGGTCTGCTGAACAAGCAGATCGACCGTTATACCTCATCCTCTCAGGCCTCCCGCGCGACACGTCTGCGCACGGTGCTGCCCATTATCCGCACCGTACTGCTGGCTATCATCATTATCGTGGTTTCGGTCACCACCCTTTCGCAGATTGGCATTAACGTCACACCGCTGCTGACGGGTGCGGGAATTATGGGTGTGGGTCTGTCCTTCGGTTCCCAGAGTCTGGTGAAGGACGTTATCACCGGCTTCTTCATGCTGGCGGAAGATGCCATTCAGGTCGGCGACTGGGTCACCACCGGGGGCGTTTCCGGCACGGTGGAACATCTGTCCATCCGGACGCTGCGTGTGCGCTCCATTGATGGTGACCTGCACATCATCCCGTTCTCATCCGTCACGTCCATTGCCAACACGGGGCGCGGCTTCAACCAGATTATCGTCAAACAGGTGCTGGATCTGAGCGAAGACTCCGTGAAAGTCGCCAAGCTGATGGCCAGCGTTGTGGCCCAGATGCGGACCGAAGATGCCTTCAGCCACATGATCTTCTCGGATTATGCTGATCTGGGTGTGGATAAGACGGACAGCAACGGCGCTGTGCTGGTCGGTGCCATCAAGACTGCGCCGATGATGAAGTGGAAGGTGCAGCGTGAATTCTACCGTCGTCTGGCCAACCTGATGGTCGAAGCCGGGGTGAAATTCTACACACCGACGTCCTATTACACCACGCCGCCGGGCAACAGCATGCATCTGGCTGTGGACAATGTGCCGGATACCATGACGCCAGCCGCCCATGCGCAGCAGCCTAAGCCTGTTGCCCCTGAGCCTGTGCCTCAGCCCTCCGCTGAAGAAAAAAAGGCGATTGAAGCCGCAGAAAAATCTGACACAGGCCTGCAAAAGCCTGAAGATGAAAGCTCCCCTGCTGCTGCTTTTGGAGAAGGTCCGCCCCATGCCTGACGCCCGCCCACACTCCCTCCCGCCAGCGGCCTTAAAACCGCTGGAAGCCCTTGAAGCGCCGCTTGGTCAGAACGGTTTTGCCTATGAGCAGGCCGCTGCCATCCGCCCGCTGCTGGAGCAATTCGGGATGGAGCGATGGGAGGAATTTGCAGAAAGCTGGAATCATCTGGGAGTTGATCGCTACATGGCGGATGGCGGCCGTTACCGCCGCCGCCGGCATGCGACCTTCACCCTGACAGAAGACCAGATTCTGAGAAAGCCGCATCAGCCGCATTATCAAAGCCGGGATTACAACACCCTTAATGGTGGAATTGAACGCTGGTTCAAGGCCATTACTCCCGCCATAGTGGAGCACCCGGCGCTGCTCGCAGTGCTCCGGCTAACGCAGCATATTGCGGATGATCTGACTCCGCAGACTCAGCGCCCTATGGCCTGGCATGCGGAAGTGCATCAGTTCCGGATTGAAGCAAGCCCGGACTCAGCCGGACGCCCCACCCCGGAAGGGTTACACCGGGACGGCGTGGACTGGGTCTGTGTGATGATGGTGCGCCGGGAAAATATTGCCCGAGGCGAGACGACTATTCATGACCTTAACCGCCAGCCGGTCGGCAGCTTTACGCTGACAGACCCGATGGATACGGCGCTGGTGAATGACAGCCGGGTTTATCATGGTGTGACGCCAGTCAAGCCGGTTGACCCGACCCACCCGGCCTATCGGGACGTTCTGGTCGTCACCCTCCGGCACGAATAAGCCAGAGGCAGGCGGACGTTAATAGCCCGCGTGATACATGGCGTTAAAGCCAAGGGCTGCAAAGCAGAACACGAACACCATCGCGCCAACCATCTGGAAGACTTCCTTGACGGCAACCCCTTCCGGCGGCGGAGGAGCGGAGGGCACGGGAGCCGGTGTCACAGGCAGAACGGGGTCCGCCATAACCGCATGGGTTTCCGCACCCACACCCTCATGCTCTGCCTGTAGACCTGCATCAGGGGTATGAGTCTGTGAGATCACGGACGCATCATGTGATGAATCTGTTCCTGACATGGCGAAACCCCTTCCGTTTTTGCAATGCAGATTTGTAACCCCTACTTATCTGGGTCTCAAGCAGCTCTTCGTCAAGTCTGGGTCTCAAATAAACCCGATCACATTCCCCAGGCGGGCTGGACGGAAAGCCTACAGACAGGCACATGAAAAGATCAGTTTTCAGGAGTGCCCGCCATGAAGCCGCTTTTTGCCTCTGCCCTCATCCCGCTCGGTCTGGCCTTTGCCCTGCCGCTCCCCGCACAGGCCGCAAAGCCCACCGTGCAGGCCCCGGCCACACAGGCGCATTACGAGACGTCAGTTTTTGTGGGACAATGGGCCATTATGGCGATGGACCCGATTATGGTCGCCGCGAACAAGGCAACGGGTCCGGCGGAGCGCCTGCTCGTCACGCTGCCGGAATCCCTGAAGAAAATTGTCGGGCAGGATCACTTCAGCCTCTCCCGCGCCTCCGGCACAGCATGGACCGGGAAGCAGGATGACCTGACGGTCACGTTCAAGCTTGTTTCAGAAAATAGTGCTCAGATTCAGATTACAGGGGAAGGCACCCATAAGCTGGATCTGCCGCTGTATCGGGACAACTAAAAGAGCTTGCCCAAACAAGGCGCGCTCCTGTGCCTGTCCGCTCATAGGCGGTTCAGGCACAAGCAGCCGTTGCGCCTTAGGACGCGCTGTCAGGCGTCCAGTTTTTCAAGAAGTCTTCCAGCGCGGCGTCCGGCTTCCCGATCTTGATTTGCAGCGTCACGTAAAGATTCCCGGCTTCCCGCGAGCCATGAGCCTGCACGCCTTTCCCGCGTAACCGCAGCTTGGTGCCACTGTCGGACTGCGGCGGCACGTTCATCTTAACCGGGCCTGTCGGGGTCGGGACCGTAATGGGACCACCCAGCACGGCTGTTTTCAGGTCCACCGGCAGGGTTTCGGTCAGGTCAAACCCATCACGCGTATAGGTCGGGTCAGCCTGAACATTCACGGTAATCAGCGCATCCCCATCCGGGCCGCCCTGAACACCGGGGCCACCTTTGCCACGCAGGCGCAAGGTCTGGCCGTCTTCAATCCCCGGGGGAATGCGCACATCCAGCGTTGCCCCTTCCGGCAGCGTGATGCGGGATTTCCCACCCGTGACCGAGTCCAGAAAACTGACCTTCAGCGAATAAGACCGGTCAGCCCCTTTGCGCGGCCCGGCAGAACGGCGGCCACGGCCTGTGAACATGCCGCTGAACAGGTCACCCAGATCTTCTTCACTAAAAGCATGGCCCTGCCCTCCGGCATAGCGGAAGCCGCCCGGGCCTGCTCCATAATCGCCGTAGCCGCCACCGCCGCCAAATCCGGGATGACGTTCCTGCCCGGCGGCATCAATTTCGCCCCGGTCAAATCGTGCCCGCTTTTCCGTATCGGAGAGCAGATCATTCGCCTGCCCGATTGCCTTGAACTGTTCTTCGGCAACCTTGTCACCGGGGTTCAGGTCAGGATGGTATTTCTTGGCAAGGTTGCGATAGGCCTTGCGGATCTCATCCTGACTGGCGGTTTTGGAAACCCCCAGAACCTCATAAGGATCACGCACACTCATGCTGCACCTCCCTGAGCTGAAGGAGGATTGGGATCAGTGCCAAAATTCATTGTGTCCAGCAGGCTGATCGGCAGCGCAATCGTCACATCCTGACTGTATCCGGCTTTGTCTGCCTCACTCACAAGCGCCGCAAGGCGGGGTTTGAGAAATGCCTCCGCCGTCATGTTGTCCATAAAGCTTGTCTCTCCACTCATACTGTGCAGACCGCTTCCTGATCGGACCGGCCTGATAATGGTTTCAATATCTTATTCTGATAATGGGAACGCACTGAGGCAGGGTCAATGGACAACGGGGCAGGAGTGGGCTGCACACCTGCCAGACAAACGCTGTCCAGACATTTCTAAAGAAGCGATAGCCTCATGCCCGCAGACTGACTATAAGCCTAAGGGAGAAGATTTAACTGTTTAAGTGGAGAACCAGCAATGTCTGACAAACCGCGTTTTTTTGATGATCTTGCTGGTGTAGCCGGCGGTGCTTTTTCAGCCCTGACCGGCGCGAAAGAAGAGCTTAACGCCATTGTGCGCAGCCGCGTGGATGAAGTGCTGACCAGCCTGCAGGTTGTCCGGCGTGAAGAATTTGAAGTGGTGCGTGAACTCGCCGCCCGTGCGCGTATCGGGCAGGAAGAAGCCGAACGCCGCCTGGCTGCACTGGAAGCCCGTGTGGACGCACTGGAGCAGAAAAGCCACGGCAGCCACACGCACCACACCTCCTGAGCGCAGCGTTTTTCCGCATCACCTTGCAGCCGAGAGTGAGCCATGCCCGCGTTAAGCACAAACACCCCTTCTCCTCCCGTTAATCCGCTGGATCTGATGGAACAGGTCATTTGTGGACACGGCTGGAATTTTGAACGCTGCAACGCAACCGAAATGGCCGTGGAAGCCCCCGGCAAGTGGTGCGATTACGGCATGTTCTTCTCCTGGTCGGCAGAACTTGGGGCCATGCACTTTACCTGCGCCTTTGACCTCAAGGCCCCTCAGCCCCAGCAACGTACGCTGTATGAGCTGATTGGCATGGCCAATGAGCGGATGTGGATTGGCCATTTCAGTCTGGATCAGGAAGACGGTGTTCTGCTGTTCCGGCATGCCCTTCTGCTGCGCGGGACGAGTATCTCTGTCGAAGTGTTTGAAGACATGATCGACATCGCTCTGACAGAGTGTGAACGCTTCTACCCGGCTTTTCAGTTTTTCCTGTGGGGCGGGCAAAGCCCGGCTGATGCTCTGGCCGTTGCCATGCTGGACTGTCAGGGAGAAGCATAATGACGGCTCATACTTCCCCCCTGCCCTCCGTCCTGCTGGTTGGCTGTGGCCAGATGGGTGGCTCCATGCTGGAAGGCTGGCTGGCCCACGGTCTGAAACCTTCCATCGTGCTGGACCGGCATGACCGCACCCTGCCGGCACCCCATAAACTGGCTGCTACGCTGGAGGATGTCCCGGCGGATTTCCAGCCGGATGTCATTATTCTGGCCATCAAGCCCCAGAAGGCAGACCCGGCGCTGGAGGCTATGGCACAGCGCTTCCCTAACGCCACGCTGCTGTCTGTCATGGCAGGCCGCACGGTGGAAAGCCTTACGGAACGTTACAAGCAGGGCAACCCGCAGGCACAGCCGGTGATAATCCGGGCCATGCCCAACACGCCCTGTGCCATTGGTGCAGGTATGAGCGGTCTGTATGCCCCTCCGCACGCCACCGCCACACAGAAAGCGCAGTGTGATGCCCTGCTGCAGGCAGTGGGCGATACGGTCTGGGTTGAGCGCGAAGAGCTGATTGATTCCGTCACCGCCATTTCCGGCAGCGGCCCGGCCTACATTTTCCTGCTGGCCGAACTACTGGAAAAAGCCGGTGTGGAACAGGGCCTCCCTGCCGAGACCGCCCGCATACTGGCACGCAAGACCATTTATGGCGCGGGCGCGCTGCTCAACCAGTCTCCGGCGGATGCCGAAGAGTTGCGCCGCCGCGTGACCAGCCCCGGTGGCACCACGGCGGAGGCCCTGAAAGTCTTCATGGCGCCGGATGCATGGCCCGCTATCGTGCCCCGTGCCGTAGCCGCAGCCGCCAGACGCGCCAAAGAGCTTTCGACCTGATTTACGCGGCCCGACAGGCCGCCTTACTCTCTATTTTCTACGAACAGGCTTCTTCTTATGGACCATGATGACTTTGACGCCGCCCTTCTGAGTGCTGCCATGACACAGGCCGAGCACGGGGGCTGGGCGTCTGTCTCTCTGCTGGATTCCGCTCGGACTGCGGGGCTTGCTTTCCCGCAGACGCGCGAGCGTTTCCCCTGCCGCGCGTCTCTGCTGCTCCGTTTGGGCCGTATGGCAGACGAGTCTGCTCTGGCGGACAACACCACCTTCGGTTCCTCGCGTGAGCGCCTGTTTGATCTGCTGATGCGCCGTCTGGATGTGTTCCAGCAGTACCGGGGCGGGATTCGCGCCGTCATGCGCGCCCTCCCGATGGACCCGCCTCTTGCCCTGCTGCTGGGAGGCGCCACGCTGGAAAGCATGCGCTGGATGGCCGATGCCGCCGGAATTAACGTCGCCGGGCTGGGCGGGCTGGTGCGCATCAATATGGTAGTCGCCATCTGGACGCACACACTCCGCGCATGGGAAAAAGACGATAGCGAAGACATGGGCAGCACCATGGCCGCGCTCGATCAGGCTCTGAACAAAGCCGCCGGTTTCCGCCTGTTCCCTGCTGAGAGTGAACTGAGCGACGGCGGCCTGCCTGATCTGGATTTTGAAGAACCAGAGGCCCCGTCCGCTCCCCTTACCCCTGAAAATTCTCTCTGAGAGACAAAACAGCGCGTTCTCACTCTTTACGAATCCTACTGGTTGGCCTTAATAAGAGCCAACCGCACTTTTGGGGCGTAGCCAAGCGGTAAGGCAGCGGATTTTGATTCCGCCATGCGGAGGTTCGAATCCTCCCGCCCCAGCCATTTTTCTTTAAGATATATAAAATCCGTCTGATCCTCAGGCCTGAATTATTTTCCCTCTCGGGACAATAACGGGCGCTGTATTTTTCTGACATCATTGCTATTGCAGGATCACAAAGTCACCACGGATCTTTTTGCTATGTTGTCTTTTAAAAAACTATCGATTCGGAAAAAAAAATTCTATTCAGGCTGTCGGTCTTCTTCTTTTTTTCTGCTTTTTACTGACAGCCCTCATTCCACCTCTTCAGTCTCCTGATGAGCGAGATCATCTCAAACGCGCTTATTTTCTGAGCCAGGGACAGATTTTTCTGACTGCTCAACCGCATAAATTATCAGGCGGTCCGCTAGACTCTGGCCTTCTGGAGTATCTGAATTTCTCGGAAAAATACCCTTTCCGCCCGGACATCAAGGTCACTAGAGCGTTTTCTGCGCTGAATG
>NZ_LHZA01000128.1 GCF_001580535.1 Acetobacter cerevisiae
GGTTCAAATCCTGCCCCCGCAACCAAAATCCCTTAAAAACAATCCAAAATCTTAGCCCGACGCAGTTATGCGTGCGGGAATTTGTGCTTGGAAATAAGCCAAAGCATACGCAGCAATGCAGGGGGCAAAACAAGACGCTCCAAAGCCGGATCAGAGTGGGCCAGAAGCAGCAAGATTAAGGTCAGGACGTCGGTCTTACCCCGGTTCAGGCCTTATATTACGCGACCTTCCCGATCAGCGCCCGCAGTACCTTGGCAGTCTCCAGCCGTTCCTCGGAGCAATTAAAAACCCATGTTCTGCCCCCCTCCGAGCGTCAATGCAGGAAAGTCCGTCATAATGGGCGTAACCAAGAGGTCAGTCTGAAAGAACAAGGATCTATTCCCAATCATATCCGACCGCCATTTTTTGCTAATTTTCATCATAGAAAAGATCGAAGCAAAAGCTTTATATTTTGGCCCGAATCGAATAAGTTAAAAAAATATGAAGTATTAACTTGTATAAAAATTGATGTTTCAAAAAATTAGAAATCATAAGATTTTAAAAGAAATAAAATGAAAAAAACAATTGTTATTTCTTGGATATTTTATTTTCTCTCTTTTTAGAAAACCTAATTTCTACGACTTTATGGCAAAACATAGAAAATTTATTCTTCTGTTTTCCTGAAAAAAAACTTGAATTACTGCTCTGGGGGTGTTTGTTTTTTCCTCTCATGGCAGCTGCCCCATAAAGTGACGGGTAATTGCAGTGAAACAGTTCACAGAGCCAGAGCGTGAACGCTTTCCTATTGCGCTCCATGGCTGATAATTGAGGATGGACACGCAATGGCGACTTACAACGTTACTTCGGGGCAGGTAGTCTCAAATGCTCTCGTATATGGAGATGTCGAAACCGTCTCAAGCGGCGGTGCTACACAGGATCAGACCAACAACGGTCAACGGTTTGTTCTTTCCGGTGGTATCGTTCGCAATGGTGTAGTTGACAGTTCGGGTAAGGATTACATTTCTGCTGGAGGTTCTTCTTTCCAGGGTGTCATCCAGAGTGGCGGCATTCGCTTTTTATCCTCTGGCGCAACCGCTAATAATCCATTTATCGCTGGTGGGGGCACTGTTAGCGCTGCCAGTGGCGCGACTGTTTTAGCAGCTTACGCTTTTAACAGCGGCGTATTGAGTGCCGCTTCTGGTGCCGTCATTAGCGGTGCAACCATCACGACTGGTGGGTCAATTACTGCGAATTCAGGTACCATTCTAACGGGTGCGATCACAAACGGCGCCAGTATCTCTGGTGGTATTCTATCGGGCGCAGGCACAACCGAGATCACATCTTCTGGTGCAGTAATTGCCAATCAGACCATTGGAAGCGGTGCCTCCGCAACACTTCTTGCCAATACAAGCGCAGGAAGAAATCTGGTCATAAGTGGAGGAACTTTCGACTTATATACAAACAATACATCAAATACGACTATTGTTGGGACAGGCGGTAAGTTCATTCTGGAATCTGGTGTAACTTTCACTGCCACCAGCGGAAATTATGCAACGAGCGGAAATACAATCACTGTTAACTCAGGAGCAGTGCTATCCGCCTCGCGCGTCTCTTCCGGAGGAGTGATCAACGTTCAGGGGGGCGTTGTATCAAGCACGGTAGTCGATGGTGGAACATTAAATGTTTACACCGTGTCTAACGGGACAAACAATACAACATTCACGTCAAATGGCGGCATTGTTAACCTTGAAGCAGGGTTTAACGATACCAGAGCTTGGACTGTTTCTAAGAACGTTACGTTCAATGTTTTAAGTGGTGCCGCAATCTCTACGCCTACAGTTCAGAACGACGGCACTCTGGATGTCCTTTCTAACGGTAAGATAACCGGAACGGCTACGGTCTCGTCCGGTGGCACGGTGGTTCTGAACGGCACCGCGGGTAGTGGCACGATCTCTCTGTCTGGCGACGGCGCACATCTGGTCGTCAGCGGCACAACGATGCCAACAAATACTATTTCCGGCTGGTCGCCCAATGATACAATTGAACTGGCTTCTATTCCGCAGGCGAGTGTTACCAGTGTCACCACGACATCCAGCGGCATCACATTCTACACCGCGAATGGTAATTACGTACTGAACGTGCCGGGTGCCAACTCCTACGGCTATACTCTGTCATCCGACAACAACGGCGGTCTGGTTTATACGACTTGCTTCGCTGAGGGCACCTTGATCACGACGCCGGACGGTGAAGCGACTGTCGAGACGCTTGTGCCAGGCACGCTGGTAATGACGCCAAAAGGAGCAATGCCGGTCAAATGGCTGGGCCATCGTTCGATCACGGTCTCCAGTCAGCCTGTTCCTGAAGAAAACTGGCTGGTCCGCATCTGTGAGGGTGCCCTTGCCGAAGGTGTGCCGTCCCGTGACCTTCTCGTGACGCAAGAGCACTGCATGGTCTTTGATGGGAAGCTTGTTCCTGCCCGTATGCTGGTCAACGGAGAATCAATCCTGATTGATCGTACAATCAGTAGCTATACTTACTATCATGTTGAGCTGGAGAGCCATGAGGCGGTCTGGGCTGAAAATGCGCTGACAGAAAGTTATCTGGACACGGGCAATCGCAGCCAGTTCGATAATCACACCGTGACAGCTATTTTTGGTGGTTCGAAAGCTGGTGGTTCAAAAACACTTCCGCTTGAGACCTCCCGTGCGTTTGTTGAACCGATTTATGCCGCTATTGCTGCTCGCGCTGGTAGCGTCACACGTCAGGACGAACTGACCAATGATCCGGATCTGCATCTGGTAACGAACTCAGGTCAGGTCATTCGCCCACTTCGTCAGGCAAACGACCGCGTTATGTTTATGATTCCTGCAAATGTCGCGGCAGTGAGTCTGGTCTCACGGGCTAGCCGTCCAAGTGACACAATCGGGCCGTTTGTGGATGATCGCCGTGATCTTGGTGTTCTTGTGGGAGATGTCTCGTTCCTGACGGCCGGTCAGACAATTAGCCTGACAACACATTTGTCTCAGGCTGATCTGTCAGGGTGGCACGGTCTGGAGTCCTCCTCGTCTCGTTGGACGAATGGTAATGCTGCCCTGCTGTTAGAGACAGAAAGCGCGTCTGGCACAGAGGCAGGCATTCTTTCCATTCAGGTGGTATCCAGCGGGCCTTATCTGGTGGACGTTCCTGCCACCCGTGGCGATCTGCGTCATTTCGGATAACAGTCTTTGAATGATGATGGGGGAGCTTTTGCTTCCCCATTATTTTTTTAGAAAACACATTTTATGATCAGACCGAGGAATGCGATTGTCCCGACGAAATCAGGCGTCACCTCGTTTCTGGCTGTTGTAGCATAGAGTGTTAAAATAAATTCCGGTCCAGATGAATGCTGTAACGGATTATATCGCCTTCAAATTTGTTGTGATGTTTTAACATTCTGTTATGACAGAATGGCTTCAGCATAACAGACCAGGAAGGTAAAACGCTCGTTATGCGTTTACGTCAGATCGAAGTTTTCTACGCGATCATGTCCACGGGCTCTCTGCGCCGTGCTGCTGAGGTCCTGCATGTCTCCCAGCCAGCAGCCAGCAAGGTGCTGCGCTATGCGGAGCAGTCTTTAGGGTTTGCGCTGTTCGAGCGTACCGGGGGCAGGCTGGTGCCCACGCGGGAAGCACGGATCATGCTGCCGCATGTGAATACGATTTTTGAAAAAATTTCTGATCTCAAAAGATTAACGGAAAACCTGCGTTATGCGCGGGATGGGCACGCCATCAGCATCGGTTGTGTGCCCAGTCTGGGGCTGAGCGTGGTGCCACGGGTTATCCAGCGCTATCACGCGGCACATCCGGGAAACGAGCTGACAATCGATACGCTGCACGGGCCGGAAATTGTCGCGCGCATTCTCAATCATGATCTTGATTTGGGGATTGTGTTTGGGACGTATGAAAAGCAGGGACTCACGGCTAGCCATATTGCCGATGTCCCTTTGGTGCTGATTGACCAGGAGACCGTTACAGGCCCGGTCGCGCTGGAAGACATTAATCCGGCCCGCTATATTGGCCTGAGTGAGAATGATCCTACCGCCCGCCTGCTGGATATGGTGTGGGAAGAAGCGGACCTCTCGACTGTGCCGGTTGTGCGGGTGCGCACACATTATATGGCGGCGGAACTGGTCCGCCTTGGCGGCGGCTGCGCTATTGTAGATGGGCTGACGGCTTTGCATCATCCGGGGTTGCCCCCACCGCTTCCGCTCAAGCCCCCTCTGGGCATTGCCTGCACGGTTCTCTTCCGTGCTGATTACGCACTTTCACATATTTCCCGTGATATTCTGGAACTCCTTAAAGAGGAGATTCAAAAAGACCTTGCGGGCCTGCCCGCCCTGTAACAGCGCAGGCGCTCCTTAACCATTGGCTAATGGTTCATGACATTTTTGACATAGACAGAGTGTGCTTTTCTTCTGATCATTCCGACATCGTATTTACGTGGTGATCCGGTCGGGAAGGAAAGCAGATGATGCGTCGATCAGGGATTTATAGAAAAAGACTGCTTTTTTTAGGGATTTCCGCTTTCTGCTATGGCTGGACGACTGAGGCCAACGCCCAGATCATTTCCCTGCCGGGCACAACCACCGGGAAAGCGATTACCAACAAGACATCCAAAAAATCCGATGTGACATCCAAATCCAACGGAAAGGATGAAGCAATCACGGTGGTCGGCACGCATCTGGGTGCGGTCGAAACGGCGGAAATTCAGCCGGTTACCGTTATCACGAGTGAGCAGATCCAGCAGTCTTCTTCCATGACGACGGGGGATGTGTTTGCTCACATTCCGTCCATGGGGTTTTCAGGCAACACGTATTCCAATGCTGGTGGCTCCTGTCTGAACATCCGTAGCCTTGGTACAGCCCGTACTCTGGTGCTGGTTGATGGTCATCGCATGGTCAATGGTAATGGCGCGGTCGATTGCCCGGATGTGAACAGCATTGTTCCCGCCATGATTGACCGTATTGAAATCCTGAAAGATGGCTCTTCAACCACTTATGGATCTGACGCGATTGCAGGTGTCGTCAATATTATTCTGAAGAAGAATTTTACCGGAACAACCCTGACCGCAAACGGCGGCATTAGTGAATATGGGGACGATCAGACGGCCGCGCTCACCGCAGCGCATGGCTTCAACTTCATGCATGATCGGGGCAATTTTACGATTGCCGGGTCCTATAACTATCAGGCTCCCATGGCGGCGGACCAGCGCAAGTGGGCCATGCAGGAAGCGAAGGTTAATAACCCGCCAGGGCAGGAGCAGTATTATGGGTCACAATATGGTGCCCAGCCTGTTTATGCAGCCCTCAATGGCGGTGCGCCGCTAACGCCGTCCAGTGACGGTGTTGCGCAATCTGTCATTTCCGACGGGCATGGTGGTTACAGACCCTATAAATGGAGTGATAATTATGATTACTCCAAAGATAACCAGATTATAGCAGAGCAGCAGGTCGGGTCTCTGGCATCGACAGGCCATTTTGACGTCAATAGCAACCTGCAACTCTATATGACGGCAAACTACAGCCACACACATACGGTGAGCGCAGGCACACCTATGTATATTGCGACACCGGCCACCACGCTGACAGGCAACTCTGGCGCAATGGTTGTGCCCGCCGGTGAACCGGGCAATCCTTTTGGCTCAGACGTCGCACTGAACCAGCGTATGTTCGGGATTGGCCGTGAATATGACTATGAAAATATTGATTACTATCAGCTGACAGGCGGTGCACGGGGCACGTTGCCGCACACCGGCGGCTGGACGTATGACTTCTTCTTCTCTTACGGAAAAACCACGACGTCTGATAAAGGGACGGGGCGCGTCAACTGGCGCAATATGGAAAATGCACTTGGTTTTCAGCAAACCGGGGGCGCTGGTTCAACCGAGGGATATTACGACCCCAATCTCTGTGCAAATACGTCCGGTTGCGCGCCGTATAACCCGTTTACAGGCAGCATGTCTCGTGCTGCGGCAAACTATATAGGGTTTGACGACGTTTATCCGTCCGCTCAGGAAATGCGGGACGTTCAGTTTACCGTTGCCAATAAGCATCTGGCCCGTCTGCCGTATGGCCCTCTGGGAATTGCTCTGGGTGTGGAACATCGGAGTCTGGATGGCTACTGGTATTCTTCCTGGCAGGATAAAGCAGGTTTGAACTCGAACCAGGTTCGGGGTGATACTGGCGGCGGCTATAACGTGACGGAAGTTTTTGGGGAATTGAGTATTCCGCTGTTGCGGAATCTGCCTGCCGCTAAAGCTCTGAATGCTGAAGTTTCCGGACGGTTTTCAAACTACAACACATTCGGACAAGCCTATAACTGGCATGCTGGCCTGATTTATGCGCCAACGGATGATATTAAATTCCGGGTCAATATCGCAACAGGCTTCCGGGCTCCGACCATTCAGGACCTGTACAAATCAAAAATCATCAGCCTGACGGGTACGCGTGATCCGTGCGCCTATATCTCGACCTATCCCGGCGCTGTTCAGGGGGTAATGTCGGATAACTGCCGTGCGCAGGGGATCAACCCAAACACGTTCAAGCAGACAAACGGTTCTCTGAAATATGAAACAGGTGGAAATGCTAGTCTGAAACCTGAAATTTCCAGAACCTATACAATTGGTTCTATCCTTACGCCACGTTTCATTCCGGGCCTTACCGCAACAGTTGATTACTTCCATACGCATATCACGGAGACAATCGGCTATCCCTCACTCTCCACAGAACTGAACGGATGTTATGAAAGCACCGGCCTTTCAAGCAGCTATTGCTCCATTCTGAATGGCCGTGACGTGAATGGTCAACTCTATCCGGTTGCGCGTTTGCATGAAAATACCGGCGCATTTATCGAAGACGGTCTTGATATCAATGCGTCCTATCAGGTGCCGATTGACTACAACAACGGCCTCTCTTTCGGTGCCGATATTCAGGATATCATGTCCTATAAATCGCAAAGTCAGGATGGGGAGGCTCTTATTTCCTATCTGAGTACGGATGCGGGTGTGCCCAAATGGGTTGCCAATGGAACAGCTACCTTTACCCACGGGCCGTGGAGCTTCACCTACATGGTCCGGTTTATTGATGGGTTTACCTATTATCCAAGCTCATCTTATGGCCCGACTGTGTCTGAGTGGTGGAAAACTAATCAGGCCTGGTATCATGATGTGATGATGACCTATCACGGAGACATGTATAGTGTCACAGCGGGTGTGAAAAACCTTGCTGGTCGGGATCCGAATTTCTACGCGAACGGGGATTATAATACGTCACCGGGCATGTATGACTATGCTGGCCGCTATATTTATCTGAAAGCACAGGTCCATTTCTAGGCCAGATAACGGGGTGGGGGCGGTGCAGAACCCGCCTCCTTCCCGCATTGTCTCTATTGATATCCTGCGCAGTATCACCGTGGCTTTTATGATTCTTGTCAATAATCCCGGAGATTGGAATAAGGTCTGGTCTCCTCTGGAACATGCTGCGTGGAATGGCTGCACGCCTGCGGATCTTGTTTTTCCGTTCTTCCTGTTGCTTTATGGCTTGTACCGTAAAAAAATCCTTCTAAGGCTTTAGTTTTCTATGTTTCATTCACAGGTATTTCCCTCTATGCGACAGCACCCCACGAGAATGAAACAGCGTGCAGGCATTGCCATGCAGTGCGGCACGCTGGCTGGGCTGTTGATGGCGCTTAGTGGCACATCAGTTCAGGCAGCAACGCCGTCTCTGCCTGATGGTCTGACAGAGCAGAAGATTGATGATGTTGTTACCAAAGCGCAGAAGGCTTTTGATGTGCCGGGTATCGCCGTTGGTGTGATCCATGATGGAAAAATCGTTTTTGCTAAAGGCTATGGGCGCCGGGAGGATAATGAAAAAAGCGGGAAGGTCGATCCCAATACCCTTTTCGCTATTGGCTCCAACAGTAAGGAATTTACGACCACCGCTCTGGCAACCCTTGTGGATGAGGGGAAGCTGAAATGGACCGACCGCGTCATTGATGTCATGCCCGAGTTCAGGGTTTCTGACCCGTGGATTACGCGTGAGTTCCGTGTGAGTGACCTGCTGACCCATCATAGCGGCATGGGGCTGGGAGCGGGAGATATGATGCTGTTCTCCCATAGCACCTTCACGCGTAAGGATGTTCTGGCCGCACTTCCTTATATGCCGTTTACGGGCCGGTTCCGGGCGGACTATGCCTATAACAATCTGCTCTATGTGGTGGCCGGAGCGCTTGTCGAAAAAATCTCCGGCCAGACATGGGAACATTACGTCCAGACACATCTGATTGATGCGGCAGGTCTCCCGGCGTGCCAGAGTACATTCCCGGTCAAGGGGCAGACGGATGTTGCCGCAGGGCAGGGGAGTGATGGCGTTCTGCCGGACCGTGCCACGCTGGAACCGGTTGCCGTGGCGCCGGCGGGTGGTGTGTGGTGCAGCGTAAACGGCATGAACCGCTGGGTACAGACGCTTCTGAACGGCGGCAAGACCGTGGAGGGGCGCAAAATTATCAGCCTCGCCCAGCGTGATGCCCTGTGGGCGCCTTCAGCACTCATTCCGGTGCCTGACAGCGGGAGCAAAACGCAAAGCCACTTCCGTGCTTACGGTTATGGCTGGTTTATGGAAGATTTTTACGGCCTCAAACGCGTGTGGCACACAGGGACTATCAGCGGCATGGTCAGCTATGTCTCCATGCTCCCAGAGAAGAATACCGGGCTGGTCGTCCTCACCAATCATTATGCTAACTCCGCAACCGCTGCCATTGCCGTCACCATGAGTTCCTTCATCGCCACCGGCAAAAGTGCAGACTGGGTCGCATACTGGCAGGATGAGACTAAAAAGGCGCAGGCCAAGGCGGAAAAAGAAGCGTCCACCACCGGGCCGGGGTCACCCGCGCGGCCCTTTATCGCTCTGCCGGTGTCTGATCTGAAAGACTATGTCGGCCTTTATCACGACTCATGGCGCGGCGATATCCGCCTCTCACTGCAAGGCAAGGATCTGGTCATGACGTTTGGGAAGGCCGATGGTCTGGCCGGCACCCTGTCCGCCCTGCCGCATGATCTGTTTGTGGCAAAGTGGCAGAACCGGGCTGAGGATGCGGAGGACGACAGCTACGTGCAGTTTGAGCGCAATACTTCCGGCAAGGTCACGGGGTTCCATATGCAGGTGGTCGGCTCTGATTTCAGCTTTGACGCGCAGGATCTGCATCCGCTCAAGGTTTCCGATCAATGACAGTTCGGCTCCCGGCTTTTTCCCGCAGGGGTTTTTTGCAGGGATCTTCTCTTC
Organism: Acetobacter cerevisiae; assembly: GCF_001580535.1. Classification (GTDB taxonomy): domain Bacteria; phylum Pseudomonadota; class Alphaproteobacteria; order Acetobacterales; family Acetobacteraceae; genus Acetobacter; species Acetobacter cerevisiae. The sequence goes on from NZ_LHZA01000128.1 coordinate 9,296, forward strand.
TGCTTGCACAGGCAGGCCTGTCAGCCTGCCAGACGCCATCGCGTGAGGCTGACAGATTTGCAAAAGCGGATGCACTGATCGAGAAGGCAATTAGCAAAGGCGAGTGCCCCGGCGCGTTATGGGGTGTGGGTCAGCAGGGGCGGCTGATTCACCGTGGCGTCTTTGGTGCGCGCAGCCTTGTGCCAACGCGTGAGGCCATGACGTGGGACACCGTGTTCGACATGGCCTCCCTCACCAAACCAATGATCACCGCGCTGGCTGTCATGCAGCTTGTGGAAAAAGGTCTGGTGGATGTGGATGCACCTGTAGCCCGTTACCTTCCGCAATTTGCTGCGGCTGGGAAAGCGCAGATTACAGTGCGGTTGCTGCTCACGCATTTTTCCGGCCTGCAACCCGATCTGCCCCGCACGCCGGACTGGTGGGGGAAAGCCGCCGCAACAGACCGTATCATGCAGGCCGTTCCCAAAATTGCGCCGGGCAGCGGCTTTATTTACAGTGATCTTAATTTTATCACTCTCGGGCTTCTGGTTGAAAAACTGACAGGGCAGACACTGGATGGGTATGCGCAGAACGCTATCCTCACCCCGCTTGGCATGACGCAATCAGGCTTTGTGCCGCCCCCATCCGAACAGGCACGTATTGCGCCCACGCAGTATGATGAACACGGCACGATGTTGCGCGGTGTGGTGCATGACCCCACGGCGCGCCGTATGAACGGCGTTGCGGGGAATGCGGGCCTGTTTTCTACGGCGGAAGATGTGGCCCGTTATGCGCAGGCTTTGCTGAACAAACGGGCGGGACGGCCCAGCGTATTTCCTCTCAGCCGCGCAACGCTGTTGACCATGACAATACCCCAGCAGCCGGCAGGCCAGAAGAGCCTGCGTGGTTTTGGGTGGGATATTGCGTCTCCCTATGCCTCTCCCAGAGGAGAGCGGCTGTCCCATCATTCCTTCGGCCATACCGGGTTTACAGGCACGTCGCTGTGGATTGATCCTGATAACGATTGCTATGTTTTTATTCTGACCAACCGTGTCCACCCTAATGGAGGGCATAGTGTAGTGCATTTACGGCATGATGTAGCAACGGCAGTCGGGGAGGCTCTAAGGCTGCCGTTAACCGTGCCGTAAGCAAAAGTGCTTCGTCGCAGGGTTAACCTCAGGTTAAGGGTGGCGGGCATTTTTTAAATGGCATGCAGGGGGATCTGTTTTTAGATTTTCTACTGAGAAGATCCCGGAACATGGCATGCGCATGTTTGAGCGGGCTCGTCATGATCATAAGGGGGCGATGGTTCTTATGCCTGCAAAGCGGACAATCACGGTAGTGGGTGGAGGCGTTATTGGCCTGACAACCGCATATGCGCTCATCCAGGCCGGACACAGTGTGACGCTGGTGGAGCGGGAGGATCAGGTTGGTGAGCAGGCAAGCTTTGGCAATGGCGGCCAGCTAAGCTACCGCTATGTGCGGCCATTGGCGGATGCCGGGATTCCGCTGGAAGCGCTCTCATGGATGCTGCAGGCCGACTCTCCCATTTCCCTCAGGCTCCGGCTGAACTGGCAACAGTGGCGGTGGCTGACAGATTTTCTGCTGGCCTGCAATGCCAGAACCAACCAAGCCAACGCCGCCCGGCTTTTAAAGCTCGCCTTGCAGGGGCAACAGGCTCTCAACCTGTGGCGAGAGGATGGGCTGGCGGACTTTTTGTGGCGGAAGCCCGGTAAGCTGGTTGTGTATCGGAACGCACACAAATTTTCCAAAGCCGCCAAATCTGTCAGTAACCCGCAGCAGGAACAGGTTCTGACCCCGGCGGAGTGTGCGCAGGTAGAACCTGCTTTTGCAGGTCTTGCACCCACACTGGCAGGCGGTATTTTTTCTCCTGATGATGAAGTGGCGGATTGCTATCTGTTCTGTCAGGCTCTTCTTAAATCCCTCAAACAGAGCAAAGATTTTCAGATTGTAAAAGGCGATGTCGCTCTGGAGGAAGATCAGGATGCGCGGTGCCGGGTGCGGATCAATGGGGCAGTGTGGCAGACGGACCTTGTGGTTCTGGCGGCAGGGTTGGCTTCTCGCGCGCTGATGCAGCCACTGGGTCAAAGACTGCCTCTTTACGGGCTGAAGGGATACAGCCTGACGGTGGAGGCAGATCCGGCCGTGCTGCCTGATGTGAGTGTCACGGATTATGATAACCGCGTTGTGTATGCCCGTCTGGGCGATCGGCTCCGTATTGCCGCCATGGTCGATATTGGTGCGCTGAATGCCTCGGCTGATCCGCGCCGGATAGCCTCGCTGAAACATCTGGCGGAGGAAACGCTACCGGCCGCCGGGCCTTATGCGTCCGCCGCCACCTGGGCGGGGATGCGGCCCGCCACGCCCACCGGGGTACCTTTGGTGGAGCGGACGCAATGGCGTAACCTGCTGCTCAATGTTGGCCATGGGGCTTTGGGGTTCACGCTTTCCGGCGGCTCCGCCCTGACCATTCGGGACCTTGTTGAAGAGATGCAGCCGTAAAATGAGACACTCCTCCCTTCTCACCCGTCGCCACGTTCTGCTGGGGGGTGTTGCCGCCGGTTTGGCAGGACTGACCGCTTCCCGCGCTCTGGCCCGGCAGGGGGCCTCTTCCAGCCTGATGGGGCTGGAGGGGCTGGATGCACCGGTCGAGGTGCTGGAGGACCAGTGGGGCGTGCCGCATGTGCGGGCGGCTTCCGTGCCGGATGCGTTTTTTGCAAATGGCTATCTGATTGCGCGAGACCGGCTGTGGCAGCTCGATTTTGAGTATCGCCGGGCATTGGGCAGACTGGCGGAAGTGTATGGGCCTGACTGCGTGCCGTCTGACACGGCAAGCAGGCTTTTCTTGTTCCGGGGCGATGCACAGGCAGAGTTTGCGGCGCTGCCGCCCGCCGTGCAGGCCTGCGCCCGCGCCTATGTGGCGGCCATCAACGCCTATCTTGCCCGCATCAACACGGGTGAAGAAAAACTTCCTTCAGAATTCGATATTTTTTCATACCATCCTCTTGCGTGGGATGTTCTGGATCTGGTGCGTATCCGGGCGGAAGCAACAGGGAACACCAAAGCCGAAATCCGCCGTGCCCAACTGGCGGCGCAGGACGCGCTGGCCTATGACGCGCTGATCCAGCCTCTGCGCCCCGCCCATACGCTCAGGGTGCCGGATGGGCTGGATGTGCATGCTGTCACAGAGCAGGATCTGGGCCTTTTTGGTGTTTTGCAGGATGGCTCCTCTCTTTCCGGCCTGCATGCGGTGCCATCCCCCAGTGAGGGCGACCATCGACGCGCCAATGAAGGTAGTAACGCGTGGGTCATTGCACCCACGCGCACGGCCACCGGTCGCCCCATTCTGGCGAATGACCCGCATCTCAGTTTTGGCTCACCGGGGCCACGGCATGTCATCCATCTGACAGCACCGGGGCTGGATGTAATTGGCGGTGGGGCACCGGGTATGCCGGGCGTCATGCAGGGGCATAACGCGCATTTTGCTTTTGGGCGCACCAATTTTCATATCGATCAGGAAGATCTGTTTATCCTGCGCACGCATCCCGACCATCCTGACCGCTATTTTCATAACGGGTACTGGGTGGAGATGGAGCATGAGGAGATCTCCATTGCTGTGCGTGGCGGCCCTGCGCAAAGCGTTACCTTGCGCTATGCGGCACAGGGGCCGGTTGTCTCTGCCGATCCTGCGCGGAACAGGGCTGTGGCAGTTTCCGCCACATGGCTCTATCCGGGCGCGAATGGCATGCTGGCTAATATCGGCATCAATCTTGCCAGCGACTGGGACAGTTTCCGTAAAGCCCTCAAACTCCATACCAGTCCAACAAATTTCACATACGCCGATACAGCGGGGAATATTGGCTGGCAGGCTGCGGGCGGTCTGCCGGAACGTCGCAACGGCTATGATGGATTGCTGCCAGCCCCGGGGGATGGGCGGTATGACTGGAAGGGTCTCCAGCCGCTGGATGCGCTTCCCAACAGCTTCAATCCCGCCCGTGGCTGGTTTGGCACCTCCAACGAACTCAATCTGCCAGCGGACTACCCTTACGAGGAACGCTGCGTCAGTTACGAATGGAAAGACCCTTACCGTTACCAGCGTGTTGCAGAAGTCCTTCAGGCCTCTCCTCATGCTACAGTAGCGGATAGTGTGGCCTTGCAGCATGATACGCTCTCTCATCTGGCTTTGTCCGTGGTGCAACTGCTGCCGGAAGTGCCTGCGCCTATACAGGCAGAAGCCGCGTTGCTGCGCCAATGGAATGGGCACGTAGAGGCCACAAGTGCTGGCGCTGCGTTGTATGAGGTGTGGTGGACCCGCCTGAATACCCTGTTCTATCAAGCGCTGGTGCCGGAAAACCTGCGTTCTCTTCTGCCACAACCGCTTAACGCGTCTGTTCTGCTGGCACTCCTGCAAAAGCCCGATAGCCGATTGGGCTCGACGCCGGAGGCACAGCGTGATGCTCTGCTGGTCAAAGCGTTTCAGCAGGCCGTGGAAGAGTTGCGCGACCGTCTGGGGCCGGTGGCCGCCGCATGGCAGTGGGGCACCCTGCATACCGTGCAGCTTCGTCACCCGCTGCATGGTGTGAAAGCTGTAGCAGAAGCGTTTCTGCCCATAGGGGGAGAAACGGCCCGGAGTGGGGGAGACCCTTACACGGTCATGGCGCGCTGGTATAATCCGGATTTGTCAGAAAAAGCGCTTGCGCAGGGCCATAACCCGTATGCTGTAACAGGCGGGGCCAGTTATCTGATGGTGTGTGATGTCGGGGCGTGGGACAACTCACGGTTCCTTAACTTCCCCGGCCAGTCCGCCTTGCCGGACAGCGGGCATTATGCGGATGTCCTGCAACTCTGGCTCAAGGGCGCTATGCAGCTTCTTCCATTCTCTGCAAAAGCCGTTCAAGCCGCAGCCAGACATCATGCCGTCTTGTATCCAAAAGGAAAAACGCTATGAAATTTAAAGTCTGTTCCGTTCTGGCTCTGGCGTTTTTCAGCACAACCGCTTTGGCGCAAACCGCGACTGATAAAAAGATGGATGCCGTGTTAACGCACGGTGAAAGCCAGCCTCTGGCGGCACTCGCTGCCGTCAAGCTGGACAATGGTCAGCCTGTTTACCAGTATTATGGCGGGTTTGCGCGGCGTGATGGCGCTCAAACTGTTCCGGTTAGGCAAGAAACGCTCTTCCGTATTGCGTCCATCTCCAAGGTGGTGACCACTATCGGACTGATGGAACTGGTTGAACAGGGCAAGATCAATCTCGATCATGATATCTCGGAGTATCTCGGCTTTCCGCTGCGCAATCCGGATTTCCCCACAACGCCCATTACCGTGCGGATGCTTTTAAACCATACCTCCACCATTCGGGATGGTGATGTGTATGTTTTGCCGCCCGGCAAGACGGTTCGTGATTTTTTTGATGAGAGCCATAAACCTGGAAGTCAGGACTATCATTTCTCTTTTCATGATGGCCACGCACCCGGAACATATTTTACCTATTGTAACCTGTGCTACGGGCTGGTTGGCACCATCATCGAGCGGGTCAGCGGGGAGCGGTTTGACCACTACCAGAAACACCATGTTCTGGAACCGCTGAAAGTTGACGGTGGCTATAATGTCGCGGAGCTTGAGCATCCGGAGCGTCTGGCCACGCTTTATCAGCATTTACCCTCTGAGTATGAAGCCGCAGTTGATAGCCAGCCTCTTAAAGGCTGGAGCAAAGAGGCTTTAGCGTCCTACAAAATTGGCAGCAATGGCAGCGTGTTTTCTCCACAGGGCGGGCTGCGTATTTCTCTGCAGGGTCTCACACGTCTGGCGCAATTTATGATCCAGCGCGGCACGCTTGACGGTGTCAGGCTTCTGGCTCCCCAGAGCATTGAGGCGATGGAAACACCCACATGGACATTTAATGGCAAGAATGGCGTTTGCCCTTACCCGCTCAGCGCTTATGGCCTAAGCCTGTTTACGCTGACAGGCACAAAAGACACCAACGGAAAACCTGCCATTCCCTATATCGGGTATCAGGGCGGCTTGCGTGGCCATCTGGGTGATGCGTACGGACTGCATTCCGGCTTCTGGTATAATCCCCAAAACGGAGAGGCCTATCTGTTTGCGGCGGATGGCTACCCTGATTATGAGCAGGAGAAGACCGGACAGTATTCTTCTTTCTCCAGAGTAGAAGAAGAAATTTTCACAACTCTGGCGGGAAAATAATTATGATGATCCGTTCTGCCTTCGCAGCCGCCCTTCTTGCTGGTGGTTTATACTCCGTCTCTCCCGCAAGTGCTGCGCCGCTTGATGAGACAGGAGCCCGGCATCAGATCACGGCACTTCTGTCTATGCCGTTCGCCACAAATCTGGTTGGGGCCAGCAACGCGAACCGGTTTGCGTGGGTGGAAAAGCGCAACGGTGTGCGGAATATTCTGGCAGCGGACGCGGCAGGAACACCAAAAGGCCTGACGCATTTCACGCAGGATGACGGCAGCAATCTATGGAGCGTGGCCCTCTCCTCTAATGGCAAGACGGTTGCCTATGTGGAAGGAGGAGACCCGGAATTTCCGGACGCCTCTTCTCCTAACCCGAACCTTTCAGAAACAGGAACGCATCAGAGCGTAAATGTGGTGCTGGAAAGTGGCAAACAGATGCGAATGGGGGAAGGCTGGAACCCCACATTCTCTCCGGATGGGGCGACGCTGGCGTTCTCGCGCAAAGGCACCCTGTTTCTGGCCCCCGTTGGTAAGGTGGCGAAAGAGGTCATGAGCGTGCCGGGGAGCCTTACGTCCCTGCAATGGGCACCGGATGGCTCGACGCTGGTCTTCACGCTGGACCGTGGCAGTCATGCACTCATTGGATTATGGCACGTCAAAACGGCGACCATGACATTTCTTGCTCCCGCACTGGGGCAGGATAGTCTGCCAACATTTTCTCCGGATGGTCATTCTGTGGCGTTTGTGCGAGAGCATAGGCCGCTGACTGATAAGAAGACCGAAAAAGGCTCTTTCTGGTCGCTGCATGTTTATGATCTGGCCAGTAATACAGACCATGTTGTGTGGACACCGCCTGCCGGGACGGGTGCACGGTTTGCTGTGCCGGAGGGGAGCAGCCTTCTGTGGTCTGATAACGCCCATCTGCTCTTCCCGTGGGAAGGAAGCGGATGGATGCGGGTTTGTGCTGTGGCGGCATCGGGCACAGGAATCCCGTCCTGTCTGACGCCAGATAAGGCGGAAGTCTCATCCTATCGGTTGTCACAGGACAGAAAGACGCTTTTTTACACAAGCAATGTCGGGAATGTGGATGCCTGGCACGCATGGCGGCTGGCTCTGGACGGCTCTTCTCCCCAGCGTTTGACCCACAGTGAAGATATGGAAACAGACCTTGCTGTGGCCGGAGCAAAGGTGGGCGTCATCGCCGCCAGTGTCACACAGACAGCGCATCCGGCGGTGGTCGGGCCGGATGGTGCAAGCGCGCCGCTTGTTTCTCCGCAAGCACCGTCAGATGTGCATTTCGTGACCCCGCAAGTGGTTGTGTTCCACAGCGCTGATGGCGTTGAAGTGCATGGACAGCTTTTTGTGCCGGAGGGAGAGGCTAAAACACCGCGCGCTGCCTTGGTGTTTGTGCATGGTGGGCCGCATCGCCAGACGCTCCCTGCCTTTAATGGCATGGACTATTATTCCAATGCCTATGCCATGAACCAGACCTTGGCGGCGCAGGGCTATGTTGTGTTGTCCGTCAATTATCGGAGCGGGACAGGCTATGGCGAGGCGTTTCGGAATGCGCCTGAAACGGGCGGACACGGAGCCAGTGAATATCGGGATGTCTTTGCTGCTGCCACCTATCTCAGGGCCCGAGCGGATATTGATCCCGCGCGGATCGGCATCTGGGGCGGAAGCTGGGGCGGCTATCTGACGGCACTCGCTCTGGCCCGTAATAGTGATGTCTTTGCGGCAGGCGCGGATTTTCATGGCGTGCATGATATGATCGACCCCGACACATATGGCCTTTCCCCTGAGGAGAACAGGAAAGCGCATGAAGTGGAATGGCAGTCCTCCCCTGCGGCAGATATTGCTCACTGGCATGCTCCGGTTCTTCTAGTGCATGGTGATGATGATTATAACGTCGAATTTGAGCAATCGACCCTTCTGGCAAAACTGTTGTCAGAGCAGGGCGTGCTGTATGAGGAACATTCTTTTCCCAATGAACGGCATACTTTTTTGCGCATGCAGGATTGGCTGACGGCCTATATGTGGATGGATACGTTCTTTGCCCATACACTGACGTCTCATAAGCCCTGACCAGCAAGGGCATCGTCTTAAAAACGCTTATAGGGCGTACGCTGTGGTGTATGATAGATCAAGGAGGGAAAAGCTGATGAAGATGCTGAAAATTTCCACTGTTCTGGCAAAAACCTTTTTAGCCGGAGCACTCCTGATGCCTCATCTGGCCAGCGCGGCGCCTTCCGCCGGGTCAAACCCCCTGGCGCAGATCATGGCAAAAACGGTCAGCAAGCAGCCGGGGCATTTTGCTGTTTATGCGGCACGTAGTGGTCAGGCGCCGGATGTGTGCCTGAACTGCGATGATCTGATTAATGCAGCCAGCACCATGAAGCTGTTCGTGCTGGATACAGCCTATGAGGCCTTTACAAAAGGCACCTTGCATCCAGAAGATACCATTGTTGTTCACAACCATTTTCATTCTTTGGTGGGAAAGGGGAGCTTTGCGCTTGAGCAGAAAGAGGATTCTTATGACCCTCTCTACGCGCAGGCAGGCAAGCCGGTGCCTGTTTCAGAACTTCTGCGCGTGATGATCCAGTATAGCAGCAATCTGGCGACCAACCTGATGATTGAAAAGCTTGGGGTGCTCCCAATACGCTCCGTCGTGAAAGCGCAGGGCCTCATTGGCATCGTCTTCGGGCGGATGATTGAGGACTTTGATGCGAATGATCAGGGAATTCGTAATCAGGTTTCAGCACGTGGGTTAGGGGATTTTCTGCAAAAGCTGGATAGCGGGAAGATTGTGGGTAAGGCGCAAAGCCAGAGCATGATCCAGATTATGCTGGGGCAGAAATTTAATGACATTATTCCCCCCGGCCTGCCCGCCAGCACACCCGTGGCCCATAAGACCGGCTGGGTCGATGGCGTGCGGAATGATGCCGCCATTGTCACCCTGCCTGATGGCAAACGCTATATTCTGGTGGTGCTGACATCCGGTTTGCCGGACGAACAGGCCGGGATCAGGGTGCTGAATACGCTTTCTCATCAGGCGTATGAATATTTTTTAAAATAGCTTTAAATTTGTAAAACTTGTTTTGGTAAAAACTTTCCGGAGACTGTGGAGTGTAAGGTTTTACTGGTTAAGCAGGGTGACATCAAATTGTCATTGTAACGTCATCAAACTACAACACACACACCAAAACAAGACGATAGTCTGCGCAGCGTTATCTAACCCCCCATTGGGAGCCTCGGGATGAGGGATCGCGCTGCATGAAACAGAATAAACTGCTGCTTCTTACAACATGTATGAGTTCTTTACTGTTTCATCATGCTCACGCTGAGACGGTCTCAGCCAGCACCCAGACTAAAAAGGCTGAACAGGTACACACCAAACCGGCAGCCAAAAGCAAAACGGCTCAGGCTTCTCAAAAGGCAAAAGTGGCACCCCCACAGGATGATAAGGCAGAGTCTATTGTGGTCATGGGGGCAGGTGCGGCCCGTGAGACGCAAAAGCTCTCTCACATGGCGTTGCAACAGGTGGTTCCCGGCACCAGCCCTCTGAAAACCCTGTCTAAACTGCCGGGCGTTATGTTTACCTCATCCGATGCGCTGGGGTCTTATGAATGGTCGCAGCAGATCATCATCCGTGGGTTTGACCAAAGTCGCCTCGGCTTTACCATGGATGGTATTCCGCTGGGCAATCTGGCCTACGGGAACGATAATGGCCTGTCTATTGGCCGTGCTCTGCAAACAGAAAATAACGGTACGGCCACACTGGCGCAGGGGGCGGGTTCGGTCGGGGTTGCGGCTTCTAATGACCTCGGTGGCGCGCTTGAATTTACGTCTATCGACCCAACCGAAAAGTTTGGCGCGGACGTTGCGGCCACAGGTGGCTCGTATGGCACATGGCGCACGTTTGCACGCGTTAATAGTGGCACGCTTCCCGGGGGTGGCCGCCTGTATGTGTCCTATGATTATCAGGATGCCAACAAGTGGAAAGGGAAGGGAATTCAGCAGCAGCAGCAGGCAAACGCCAAGTTCGTGCAGCCGCTGGGTGACAAGGTCAAGCTGACGCTGTTTGGGGATTACAGCCAGCGGGCCGAAAATGATTATCAGGATATTTCAAAAGAGCAGATCCGTACAATCGGTTATAAGCTCGATAATATTACCAATAACTATGGTCTGGCTAAAGATATCGCCAGAGCTTACCAGAACGGCACCGCCTTTCCGGCGGGGATTAAGGATCAGGACCAGTCTTACTACAACTCAGCGGGTCTGCGGGAGGACGTGCTGGGGTATGGCAAGCTTGATTTTAAGCTGACTGACCGTTTGAAAGGTTCTGCCACCGTCTACGGCCATACCAATACGGGGCAAGGGATCTACGCCACCCCGTATACGCCAACGCCTGAGGCGCTGGGGGGCTCTCCGCTTTCTGTCCGTACGACGGAATATGATATTCATCGTGAAGGCTTTATTGGCAGCCTGTCCTATGAAATCGGTCATCATACTATTGAGGGTGGCTTCTGGTTTGAAAATAACGATTTTGAACAGGCACGCCGCTTCTATCCGCTGAGCGAAGATGGCTACACCGGCAGTTCCGTCCACTGGTTCCGGGGCAACTCCTTCGCAACCCAGTGGCAGAGTGCGTTTAATACCAAAACCTATCAGTTCCACCTGCAAGATACCTGGCAGATCACTCCGGCGCTGAAGCTGAACTATGGCTTTAAATCGTTGGTAGTGGATAACCGTGGGCGGCAGCTGGAAGGGAGCGAGATGGGTGTGCCGGTGCCAACTAACACCTATGCCGGTGGCTCCATTACCTCAGCTAACGGCTTCCTGCCGCAGATTGGCGCCAATTACCGCATTAACAAGCACAATGAAATTTTTGCAGATTTTGCAAGAAATATGGCGGCTTTTGACAACTCTTCCACCGGTGCAACCAGCCCGTTCGCTATGACGAGTGCGGCTTATGCCGCGTCAAAAAATTCGCTGCGTCCGGAAATGTCTTATAGTGAGGAAATCGGGTATCGCTTCCATAACCGCCGTATTCAGGCGTCTCTCACCGGCTATTACATTCAGTTTGAAAACCGGCTTCTGTCCATCACACCAAATGCGACCAACAACGTGCAGGGGATTCCCAGCATTCTGGTCAATGGCGGGGGTGTAACAGCGCGTGGTATTGATGCCGCGTTTAACTATCACTTTACTGATAACTGGTCCCTGTATGTCTCCTACGCCTACAACCAGTCGACTTATAATGATGATCTGACAACGGGTGGCGTGACCTACAACACGCGCGGCAAGAGCGTGGTGGCCATGCCGCGGAATCTGGCAAACGTTCAGATCAGTTATGATGACGGGTCAATCTGGGGTAATTTTGGCATGCAGTATCAGGGCCGCCGGACGTATACCTATACCAACGACCAGTGGATCAAACCGAACGATATTTTCAACCTGAATGTCGGCTACCGCTTCCATAGCCAGAACTGGGCGCTGCGGGGGCTGGATATGCAGATTAACGTGACCAACCTGTTCAATAAACGCTATGTGGCGACTGTAGGGAGTGCCGGCTTCCGCCCGACTGACCCGACCGGCAGCCTCCAGACACTTCAGGCGGGTTCTCCGCGAATGGTGTTTTTTACGGTGCGTAAGCATTTCTAAAATCGTTTCTTAGCGTTCTGTTTTGTGTCTTCTCTGACGGATAATTTCATGCTTCGTGCCCCTAATCGTCGCCAGTTTCTGAAGTTTGGTGCGGCTGCAACAGCAGGGGCCGCGTTGCCGGAAAACCTGAAGCGGGCTCTGGCAGTGGCCCCCAACACGGCAACCGGCACCATCCGGGATGTGGAGCATGTGGTTATCCTGATGCAGGAGAACCGCTCTTTCGATCATTACTTCGGCTGTCTGCAAGGGGTGCGCGGGTATGGAGATCCATGGGCTGAAAAACAGTCTGATGGAAAAAGCATTTTCGCGCAGCCTGACGGTAAGGGCGGCCACGTTCTGCCCTTCCTGTTTAATACGGCGCACACTTCCAGCGCCTGTCTGGCCAGTCTGGACCATAGCTGGAAAAATACGCAGGCCGAATGGAACAACTGGGATACATGGGTACCGCATAAAACGCCCATGACCATGGGGCACTTCACCCGTAAGGAAATTCCTTATTACTATGCTTTGGCAGATGCTTTTACGATCTGCGATGCCTACCACGCATCCATTTTCGGGCCGACAAATCCGAACCGCCTCTATTTCTTTACCGGCACCAACGGGCTGGCTGCGGGCAATTCTGGCAAGCAGGCCGTAGAGAATGTTGATGATGGCAACTGGTCTGCCGACATGGCGCATGACCGCGCAGACTTTAAACCGTTTGACTGGGCCACCTATCCTGAAAAACTTCAGGAAGCAGGGGTCTCCTGGAAAGTGTATCAGGAATACGACAACTTTGGTGATAATCCTCTGGCGTCTTTCGCGGCGTTCCGCTCTGTCGGGAAAGACACATGGGCGTATCGTGGTGCACGTAGCATCGTCGACGGCTCGGGTCCTGCCGATATGCATGATACAGAAGGGCGCTATCTGATTGCCGCGTTTGAGCGCGATGTGGCGCAAGGCACGCTGCCTCAGGTTTCATGGATTGTGCCGCCCACAGCGCTGAGCGAACACCCGAACGCGCCGCCGGGTTATGGTGAATATCTGATTTCCCAACTGATGGATGTGTTTGTAAGGCACCCGGATGTCTGGGCTAAAACGGTCTTTATTCTCAATTATGATGAAAATGACGGATTTTTTGACCATGTGCTGCCACCCATTCCGGCACTGAATACGCAACAGGGCGCCTGCATGGTCTCGACCGATGGAGAAAATTATTACGGCCAGCCTGTGGGGCTTGGCCCACGCGTGCCGGCTCTGATTATCTCTCCGTGGACCAAAGGTGGGTGGGTCAACTCACAGGTTTTCGACCACACGTCCGTTTTGCGTTTTCTGGAAGCACGCTTTGGGGTGCAATGCCCCAATATTACACCATGGCGGCGCAGTGTGTGCGGGGACATGACATCCCTCTTCGACTTTGCGCAGACCAACCGTCAGTGGGAAGCGTCTCTGTCGCGTACGGACACCTATCTGGCAGACACACGCAAATCCTGCGCCTTGCCCAAACCGCTGGTGCCTGCCCGGCAAACTATGCCCAAGCAGGAAACCGGGCAGCGCCCCGCGCGCGCTCTGCCCTATGTGTTGCATGCTAACAGGCGCGCCAATGGGGTGTTGGAGCTTGCTAATGAGGGCACGCAGGGCGCAGTTCTGCGCATCAGGGACGGCCAGACAGCCCGCCATTATACCCTTGCAGCAGGCCAGAGCCTGTCGGTGCATCTGGAGGCCAAAGCGGACCAACCCATAACGGTGCATGGGCCGAACGGGTTTTTTCGGGCGTTTTATGGTCAGGGCCTGCCGGAGTGTAGCCTGCGTTATGACCCTGCTCAAAGCAGCGTAATCCTGTCCCTGCAGCATCCGGGCCAGACAGCCCGCATGTTGCGGATTGAGGACGGCTATAACCATACGCGGCATACCGTCACGGTGCCGACGGGGGCGGTCATTGCAACATCATGGCTGCTTGCGGCATCGGACAACTGGTATGATCTGGCTGTGTATGATGCGCATGATGGTAGTCTGCTCATGCAGCTGGCCGGGCATATGGAAAATGGAAAACCCAGCCGCACGGACCCGCATATGGGCCATTAAAGCATAAAGCGGGGAGTGGCGGAGGGGCGTTGCGCTCCGCTCCGCTCCGCCTGTTGAGCGTAGCTCCACTGTTGCAAGCGGGGCTACAGCGCAATGGTTTTTAGTCGATAACGACTGTGGCTTCATCCGTCAGAACGCGGAACAGGAAGCTTTCCTGCAGGTAGAGTTCCACGGTGGTGGCCGTGTGGCTCAGATAACCGATGGAGAAATCCTGCCCGATATCCAGCGCCAGATCGCCCCCGCGCATGGAGACAAGGAACGCGCCCTCAATAGCCGGAGCCCAGATGATTTTGCCGTCAATCATGCTCTCAATGTGCTTGATGATTGGATAGCCATCATCCCCACCGCCCGTCACAGCCTGATACGCCTGCGCGCCCAAAACCAGTGAATACGGGCCATTTACACCCGCAAGGCGCAGGCTGCTCAGCGCATCGGCCACCACACCCGGATAGTTCTTGGCAGATGTGGGCAGTTTGAGATGAGCGTTGGAGCTGCGCCCCCGGATGCCCGCCATGCCAGCAGCGTCATAGCCGTTGAAAATGGCGCGATCTTCAAAGAACGCGATTTTTTGCGCGGCATCTTTTACCGGCTGCCAGTCGGCATCTAGCGCGCCACGTTCCACGGCGTCAATTTCCTCGCGGGAGAGGGTAAAGGGCACGCGCACTTCCACCGGCGGCAAAACTTCACGCTTGACCGCATGAATGCCGTCTTCCGGTGTGACGAGAGCGGTGGCCCGGCCTGTGCCAACACCAGAAAATGCGGTGCCTTTGGGCTCGGACGTATCCACCACGCGGCGGCCTGCCAGATTGCGGCGGATGGTGCGGGCGGCTTCTTCCTCAATTTCCGCCCACGCGGCGCTGGAGACAGGAGCCAGATGTTTATGCAGATTGTTCATCATACGTGTCCTTACTTCAGGGAGCCAATGCCAAGAGAACCATCCTGTGGGGCGGCCTCAGGCGTTTTTGTATCAGCTGGTGCGGAGGGGGCGGGTTCCGCGGCGTCGGTCGCCATATCGGCGGCGTTATCGAGGAAGTCTGACGTTGGGATAAAAAACAGCGTTCCGGTGACTGCGGTGCTGACATCCAGCAACCTGTCGTAATTCCCGGCAGGTTTTCCCACAAACATGTTTTGCAGCATTTGTTCCGTGCGGGCAGGGGAGCAGGAATAGCCGATAAAGTAGGTGCCAAACTCGCCTTTGCCCACTTCACCAAACGGCATGTTGTCACGCACGATCTGAAGCTGCTGCCCGTTTTCTTCAATATTGGTCAGCACATTATGCGCGTAGCTTGGCTTGGCGGCATCCTGCAGTTCGATATCAGAAACTTTCTTGCGGCCAATGATATGTTCTTGAACTTCTGTGGGGATAGCATCCCACTTCTTCAGGTTATGTAGATATTTCTGCACAATCACATAGTTTCCGCCTGCAAAATCCGGGTCTTCATCGCCAATCAGGGTTGCAACTTTGGCAGCCTGACCTTCCGGGTTTTCCGTGCCGTCCACAAAGCCCAGCAGGTCACGGGAGTCGAAATATTTGAACCCATGCACCTCATCAATCACCACGGCGGCGCCTTCAAGCCGGGAGACAATGGCGGCGGCCAGCTCAAAGCACAGATCCATGCGGGTGGCGCGGATATGGAAGAGGAAATCGCCCGGTGTGGAGGGTGCGTGATGCACGCCGTTGATTTCCTGAAACGGATGCAACTCCTTGGGGCGCGGCTGGCCAAACAGGCGGTCCCACGCGTGGGAGCCAATGCCGGTAATGCAACTCAGCCGACCATCGGGGATGCGGAAGCCCACTCCGCGCCCGAGGGAGGAGAGGTCTGCAAGCAGGTCCACCATCTGCGGATTAACGGACTCATCCTCGTTCAGCGTCAGGACGAGGAAAACTGCGGCCTGAGTCAGTGTTGTATCAACGGGCTGCGGCGTGACCAATGGCTTGAAACTCCCTGCTTATGGCGCCTGCCTGAAAAAAGCAGGTGTATCAGACCATAGGCAGATCGCTTCGTCTGGCAAGGGAGAGCAGGGCTGAAAAAGCCGAATGGGCGGCCAAAACCGGCCCCTGATAACTCAGGCTGATAATGCCATAAATCCGGGTGTCAGGGGCCGGAGGTGCGTCAGAGCTGTGCCCACTGCCTCAACAGGTTGTGATAGGTGGAGGTCAGCCCCAGAACGGCGGGACTGTCATCGGGCAGAAGTTTGCGGGTTTCTATAATGGCCAGGTCAAATTGGTAGAGCAGGGTGCGCTGGGTATCATCCGGCACCATGGACTGGGACCAGAAGAACGAGGCCCAGCGCGAACCACGGGTGACCGGGCTGACACTATGGAGACTGCTGGAAGGGTAGAGCACCATATCCCCGGCCGGAAAGCGGACGCTCTGCACGCCAAACGTATCCTGAATCATCAGCTCGCCGCCGTCATACTCCTCCATCTCACTCAGGAACAGCGTGGAGGATAAGTCCGTCCGCATCCGAAAACCGGTGCCCGGCACGGGGCGGATGGCGTTGTCCACATGGGCGTGGAAACGCATGCCTTCATCATACCGGTTGAAAAGCGGCGGGAAGACACGCAGTGGCAGGGCGGCGCTGTTAAAGGTGGGGTTGCGGCCAAGGGCGCGCAGAATGATCTCCCCCAGTTCCCGCCCTTCCGCGCTGTCCTGCGGGATCTGAAGGTTGAATTTTGCTTTGGCGGACTGGTCCCCCGCCGTCACCTTGCCATCCACCCATTCGGATTTCTCCAGTGTGGCGCGGCAATAGGACACTTCTTCTGGTGTCAGAACATTCGGGATGTGAACAAGCATGAGAGCGGAGTCCGTTTAGTAGGTTTGCTGTCGCCGTGGCGAGGGTCACCACCACTATGCTGCGGTGGTAGCAGGCTGATGAGAAGGGCGGAAGGCGGCTGCCTGCCACAGCCGGGCTGCGTGATGCGCAATGGCGCGCAGGCGGGGGTCTGGCTGATGCTGCACAAGGGCTTCCAGAGCCTTGAAAATATCGCTGAATCCTTCTTCCAAAGCGCGGGAAAACCATTTTATGGCGGGCTCAATCCGGCCCGATGATAAATCATAACGACCAAGGTTGAGATACCCCCAGCAATCCCCGGACTGTGCGGCGGCCAGAAAAAAGTCATACGCCTTGTCCGGGCCACATTCCGGGAGGGCGTCGCTTTCCGCAATCAGACCAAGCATATTGAAAGATTTGGAAATACCTTTCTGGGAAGAAGAAACATACAGATGATACGCCTTTCTGATGTTGCGCGGCACACCCTCACCAGCCAGATAAAGGTCCGCGAGGTTGAACATGGCCCATCCATCACCTTCGGCGGCAGCCTGTCTGAAATAGGCGCTTGCTGCTGCCGGGTTGCGCGGCACGCCCCAGCCGCGCTCATAGGCGCGGCCCAGCATGTTCAGAGCACGCGGGTCCCCGGAGCGGGATGCGACTTCAAACATGCTGAAGGCTTGAGAATATTTCCCCTTATCCAGAAAGATCTGGCCTAAAAGCAACTGCATGGTGACAGGTGAGAGAGGGGCACTCTTCTCCGTTGTGCTTTCAGGCAGAACTACTGTCATAAGGTTAGAATGTCACGCCAACGTTGCCGATGAAATATCGCCCGGGAGCCGGAACCACGCGGGAGCCGGAGAAGGAGGACCCATAGTTCAGGCGATTAGTAATGTTATTGGCGTTGAAGGACACACGATAATGTTTGAGATCCCAGGACACCATGCCGTTCAGAACAAAATTGTGTGGAATGCGCCCGGTGTTGGTCGTGCTGGGGCCACCCCAGTAAGCGGAGGAATATTGTGCGCCGCCACCGATTTTCAGAGTGCCCCATTCGGGGTTTAAAATAAGGTGGGAGAGGTCATAGGAACTCCAGACAGACATGGAGTTATCGGGCACCTGCGGTGCGGTCTTGCCATTATCGCCAGTTGCGCTGTGGGTCACAATTCCGTCCATGTAGGAGTAGGATGCAAAAACCTGCCAGTTTTGAGTGATTTTGCCAGTCGCACTTAGTTCCACACCCCGAATGCGGCGACCGCTGCCTGAATCGATAAAGCCAGTTTGCATGTCACCATTAACATCATAATAGCGGGAATTGTTTTCACTAATCTGGAAGAACGCCACAGTTGTGCCAAGGCGTTTGTGGAAGAAGTCAGACTTGTTGCCCACTTCAAACAGGTCACTCCGTTGTGGGGAGAGATTCACGCCTTTCTGTGCAACGTCACCAGCCTGCGGCCTGACGGTAACCAGAGAGGAAACGTCTGTTCCAACCGGTTTATAGGACCGGGCAAACGTAAAGTAGAAGGAACTATTTTTAAAAGGCGCATACATAATGCTGGCGGAGGGGCTCCAGCGGTCAGACTTCTGCTCGGCCCGGCCCTGTTCTTCCGTGGTCCGTTTGTAATAGGTGCTGCTGAAGGAATCCCAGCGCCCCGTTCCAAACAGGGAAAGCTGTTTGGTTATCTGGATACGGTCGGAAAAAAACAATCCCAGATCACGCGCGTTGGCATTGCCGTATCCGGAGTCCGGGAAGCTGACAGACGTGCCCGGAGAATTATAGCTTGGGTTGATGATAGTCTGATTGTTGCTGCGGTTGGTAAAGCTGCCCGGCCAGCGGGAATCACTGGCATAGTTGATGTCGACACCGGCTTTAATGTCATGATGCAGGAAGCCCGTCCTGAACTGTGACCGTCCCATCAGGACATTTTGTACGCCCCAGCCTTCCTGCCGATACGCGGTGCCGCCGCCTGCGCCGTAGGGCAGGGCATAGTTCTGGCCAGAAAGGATAGCACTGGCACACGCACCGGAGCAGGAGGAAGGGGTTGTGGCGGTGTAATCACGATTATACAGGCTGAGCCGTGTATCATTGGTGATGGTCAGCCAGCGGGAGATTTCCGACTTCAGAGCAGACGTCAGGGTGTGGATGTTCGAGCGGTCAAAATCAAAGTTACGGGTATAGCTGGTGTTGCGGGGGACACCATATTCCGTGATCGGCCGGTAAATACCGTTCACCTGAATCATGCTGACGCCGTAATCCGGTTTGCTGTCACTGTTCAGCCATTGCCAGGTCAGATGCCAGGAGGTTTTGCTGCGAAGACCCACCCCGAAATCAACAGCCGCGCCATAGCGGTTGGAGGTGACATTGTTCCGGTCCACCACATCCTGCTTGTTGAACATGCCGTTTACGCGAATGGCCATGTCATCATTGATCTGGTAGTTGATATCCCCAACACCACGGAACAGCGGTCCACTGCCAAAAGACTGATCGTAGTTAAAGGCATTTCCCAGATGTGCATGTTTCTGGCTCTGGTTGATTACGCCACCGACGTTCCCCGCACCAAAATACTCGCCTGATGGCCCCTTGATGACTTCCACGCTTTCCGTATTGAAAACATCGCGGGTATAGGTGCCAAAATCGCGCAGGCCGTCCGTATAGATATCCTGCCGGGCCTGCAGGCCGCGGATGCGGAACTGGTCCCCATTCAGGCCCCCGGCACCTTCCCCCGTGGAAAGTGTGATGCCGGGCACGTTGCTCAGCACCTGATCCAGCGTAAAGGCCCGCTGCTGCTTTATCAGCTCCTGCGGTATAACCGTAATGGTCTGCGGCGTATCACGCACGGACCCGGGCATACGGGAAATATTGAGTGTCTGGCTGTTGGTATTGCCAGCGCTGTAAGACGCTGCGTCAGAATCGTCATGATGTCCGCCCACACGCACCGCTGGCAGTTTGATAGTGGTGTCGGTCGTCGCGGGCTGGAGGGGATGAGTTGTATCGTCTGCGTGGGCTTGTTCTGTAACACCCAGCCCGACTGACACACCTAAAGCTACAGCAAGCTGAAGGCCAATGCCTTGTGAGGGTGGAAGGGGCAACTCTGTCCGACTCATGCGTCGTGCTCCTGATGAACCATGCTGCCGGTTCGTATGGTGAAGATGAGAAATGCAGGCTTTTGATATGAGCGCAGGCACAAAGATGCAAATGATTATCAATAACGAAAATAGGCGTTTTCTGAGTGTGTGGCGCAGGTGCCACAGGGCGGGGGAGGGCACAAAAAAGTGAGTTTTTTGAAAGGGAAATAAAAATATTTGTTATTTCAATAAGTTATATAGAAATTTTCAGTGGTAGGGATGTTCCTGCGACGTTGGCAGGCTTATGGCCCATGCCGACAGGACGCATATTTTTCTCTATATGATAGTGATTCTCACTTGCATGAGTGGGAAGGCCTTGTTATCGCTGGCCTGATTATCCCTGCTGGAAAAGCCGTTGTCCGGCCTTTTTCTGCACGGTTCCCCGCCTGACATCGTTGTAAACGCGCAGGATTCTTTAATGCCCACATCACCCGCTTCCTTCGTGACTGCTGTCTCTCTTTCTCCATGGGAGATGTTTTTGAACGCAGGCCCGGTTGTGCGCTGCGTGATGCTGCTTCTGGCCTTTGCCAGTCTGGTGACGTGGACAATTTTGATTGCAAAAACTGTAGAAATTTTCCGTTTGCGTCGCGAGCTTTCTCAGGCGGAAGAGAATCTGGAGCAGGCGGAAACGCTGGAACGGGGTGAGGGGCTTACGCAGGATTGTCGTATTGCCCGCACTCTTGTGGTGGCAGCGGAAACAGAGCGGATGCGCTCTGTCGATATCCCGGATGATGAAGACGGGCTGAAAGAGCGTATTGTCCTGCATCTGGAGCGGCTGGAAGCAGCAGAAGGTCGCCGCCTGCTGCGTGGCACCGGGCTGCTGGCCACCATTGGCGCGACGTCTCCGTTTATTGGCCTGTTTGGCACGGTGTGGGGCATCATGTCCTCCTTCACCGGGATTGCTGCAGCTAAAGCGACCAGTCTGGCGGTTGTGGCGCCCGGTATTGCTGAGGCCCTTTTGGCCACTG
The DNA here is from genome assembly GCF_001580535.1 of Acetobacter cerevisiae. Classification (GTDB taxonomy): domain Bacteria; phylum Pseudomonadota; class Alphaproteobacteria; order Acetobacterales; family Acetobacteraceae; genus Acetobacter; species Acetobacter cerevisiae. Next base: position 30,087 of record NZ_LHZA01000128.1, read on the forward strand.
CTCTGGGTCTGGTGGCGGCCATTCCTGCTGTAATTATCTACAATCATCTTGCCCGCCAGTCTGCCGGGTGCCGTGCGCAGGTGGCGGATATTACGTCGCTCATCATGCGTCTGGTCTCGCGGGATCTGGGGCGTCTGCGCTCCCAGCGCGCACGGGGCACCGTGGTGCGCTTTAGTCAGCGTGACCAGCAGGCCGTGGCGGAATAGGGGGCTGATATGGCCATTCGTATCCGGCATGCGGACGAGACGCTGAAGGAAACGCATGAGATCAACGTGACACCGTTTATTGATGTCATGTTGGTGCTGCTGGTCATTTTCATGGTCACAGCTCCGTTGACCACGGTGAATGTGCCGGTCGATCTGCCTTCCTCAACCGAAAAACCAGCCCCTCGCCCGGATGATCCGGTCTTCCTGACCGTTAAAGCTGATCATGGTCTTGCTGTGGGAGAAGAGGCTATTGCTGCGGAGGCTCTGCCCACTGCGCTGGCAAATGTAACAAAAGGCAATAAGGACCAGCGTATTTTTCTGCGGGCGGACAAGAGTGTGGATTACGGCACGCTGATGGGCGTGATGGATAAGCTCCGTTCTGCCGGTTACCTCAAGGTCGCTCTGGTCAACCTGCAAGGGCAGGAGGAAGGGACCGCAGTCGGGGCCGCTCCATGAGTGCAACCCTGACTGATGGGAGCGGCTCTGTCAGCACCCGCTCTGGCGCATTTGCCGTCTGGCGCGCGGAACAGATACGTCGCGCACGGAAGGACGAGCGGCGCCGCTGGGGTGTGTCCCTGCTGGTGGTGTTGGTCGTGACCGGCGGGGTCGTGGGGGCGGTGCTGCGTCTTCCTGCCGCGGCTGATGTGCCGGTTTCCGAACCGCCTCCCGCCGCGATTGCGATTGATCTCGCTCCCGAGCCCGTTTCCACCCCGGCACCCGTTTCCGATGTGCCACCCGGTCCGCAGCAAACGCTTTCTACGCCGGACCCGGCACCAGAAGACCCGCCGAAGGTTTCCGCGCCCCCATCCCCCGCACCCAATCCCCCCGTTCCGGTGCCTAAGCCGGAAAAGCTGCATAAAGTTGTAAAGAAATCTAAACCCGCTCCGGTTTTGAAAAAGCCGGTTCCGGATAAAACACCGCCCGCGGACCAAACTACGGCTACCCCTGCGGCGGAAGCGCCTCCGGCCTTAAATCAGGCGGCTCCTGCGTCGGGGGCGTCGTCCTCACATGCGTCCCAGAGTCCGGCAACATGGCAGGGGGCGCTTCTGGCTCGTCTGGAACGGTATAAGCGCTACCCGGCAGAAGCTATGGCGGACCATCAGGAAGGCGTGCCCATGCTGCATTTCTCCATGGACCGCCATGGGCATGTGCTTTCGGCCCGTATCCAGCGTGGTTCCGGCCATACGTTGCTGGATAAGGAAGCACTGGCGCTGGTGCGGCGTGCAGAGCCGCTGCCCAGCCCGCCGGACAGCGTAGCGGGCGACCCGGTGGTGCTGACGGTGCCGATTGAATTTTATATGGAGCAGGAGAAGCATTGAGGACGCAGGCGGCCTGATCGCCCACTCAATTCGGCGTCAGAGGTTGGAAGGGGATTCCTTCCGGGGGGAAGTGTCTGTAAAAGCACCTTTTAACCTGGGCACCCTGCCGCAACTGAGTGATCTGTTCCGTATGCCAGCATCTCCTCCCCCGGTACGCCGTCGCACACAGGCTGACCGCAGTGCGACCACACGGACAAAAATCATTCAGGCGACCGTAGCTCTGCTGCAAACGCAGGGTTATGCCGCAACCACCATCCAGCGTATTGCCAAGGCGGCCGGGGTTAGTCTGGGGGCTTTGCAGCATCATTATCCGGCCAAGGCGCAGATCATGGCCATGGTGCTGCGGCATTATGCCCTTAAGCGTACACGGCTGTATCGCCCGGCTATGCAGCATAAAAGCGAGCCGGAACAGCGGGTGGACGCCATGCTGGAGGCCATGTGGACTCTGGTGACCGAAGGCCCGGACTTTATCGCCACAGTAGAAATTGAACTCGCCCGGCGGAGTGACCCGGAACTGGCGGCGGCCACTGCACCTGTGCTGGCCCGCATTGATCAGTTCATGACACGCTGGCTTTTTGGCAGGGAGCGCGGCCAGCCAGATCCGCAATTTGTCACGCTGCGTCTGCTGAATTCCACGTTCTTACGGGGGGTCGCTATTGAGATTGCGCGTGGCACCCCCCTGAGTGATCTGAAAGAGGCGTATCAGATCTGGTGCGGGTTCTCTCGGGCGGAACTTCTGAAGATTGTTCAGGAAACACCGTGACGGCAGAAAGCCAATAAATGTCTTGACGACTCATAAACAAGTAGGATGTATTGTTTGTTATGAAAGCTTCCAGGGCGGCCTTCCTGTGGGAAGGGCGGTCTGAACGCCAGAAAGGGTATAACGTGACGATGCCATCTTTAACTGCTCATCAGGTTTCCAGTCAGGAAATTGCCGAACGGATCAAAAAAGTTCGGGAGAAGATGGAAAAAGCAGGCCTCTCTGCTTACATCTCGTTCGACCCGGACAACGTTTATTATCTGACAAACTTTGCAAACTTTGTGCATGAGCGGCCATTTGTGCTGGTCATCACTCCGTCAGACCTCACCTTTGTTATTCCCCGGCTGGAAAGAGCGCATGTGGAGCGCCACAAGGTGGGGGATGGACTGAAGCTGGTGGACTATGCGGAATTTCCCGCGCTGCCCGGCACCCGCTGGTCTGACCGCCTGAAGGATGTGCTGCCAGCACAGGGCACTATTGGGATTGAGGGCGCATGCCCGGCTTACCTGAGTGCTCTGGTCAGCAACCCGACACAGGTTTTGAATGTGATTAACGCCGTGCGGGAAGTGAAGTCTCCGCATGAAATTTCCCGTATCGCATGGACCTGTGATGTCATGACAAAGGCGTTCGGCATGATGCTGGGTGCGGTCAAAAACGGCACCATGGTGGCGCAGGCCATTGGAGGCGTCACACCGTATTTCTATCAGCGCTGCCTGACGGAAGCATCAAACTACAACGTGATGTCCACCCACGCGGCCGGATTGATCCAGCCGCCCGCCTATACGGACGACCCCCATAATTTTTCCTGCCTGACCGCTCCGTGTGAGCCGGGCGGCCCGTTCCTCGGCCTGATTGCCGGGAAAATTAACGGGTATGGTGCAGAGATTGAGCGAACGTTCTTTTTAGAACACGTGCCAGAAGAAGCGCGTAAGCCTTTCGATACCATGATGGAAATGCGGCATAAGGCGTATTCCATGCTGAAGCCGGGCGCGATTGGTTCCGAAATTGACGCGGCTTGTCAGGCTATTGCGAAAAAAGCCGGGTATGACAGGCTATTGCACCGCACAGGGCACAGCTTTGGTGTGACCAATCATGAGGCACCCTTTCTGGCGATTGGTGAAGATAACGTTATTCAGCCGGGAATGTTGTTCAGTATTGAGCCGGGCATTTACATTCAGGGTAAAGGTGGTTTCCGCCATTCCGACACCGTGCTTGTAACGGAAACAGGTTACGAAATTCTGACAAAATATCCTCATGACAAAGAGGACCTGACCTTATCCTGAAAAGGAATAAAGGCAGGCCTGTAACGTGTCCGTGAAACACCCGCTCCTCTGTTCTGAGTTCAAGCGTTCCCTATATTTAAAAAGGATCGCACAGAGCAGAAGGAGCCAGAGGCATGAAAATCGGTATTATTGGAGCAGGCCATATTGGCGGTACACTGGCCCGCAGGCTGGTGGCAGTTGGGCATGAGGTCAAAATTGCCAATTCACGCGGGCCACAAACATTGGTGGATGTGGCGCGCGAGAGTGGTGCAAAAGCCGTTACTGTTGCGGATGCCGTCAAAGACGTTGGGCTGATTATTGTCACCATTCCGGAAAAGAATATTCCGGTATTAGGGCGATCCGTCTTTGAGCATGTTCCTGCGGATGTTGTGATTGTAGATACCGGGAATTATTACCCGCGTGAGCGTGATGGCCGGATTGCTGCGATTGAAGAGGGTACGCCGGAAAGCGTGTGGATGTCCGGGCAGATTGGCCAACCTGTTATCAAGGTTTTCAATAACATATACGCGCAGCATCTTCTGGAAAACGGAAAGCCTCATGGAGCCGCTGGACGTATTGCATTGCCGGTGGCCGGCGATGATGCCGCTGCAAAAAAACAGGTGATGGCGCTTGTTGACCAGCTGGGGTTTGACCCGGTGGATGCCGGGAGCCTTGCAGACTCCTGGCGTCAGCAACCGGGAACGCCAGTCTATTGCGGGGATTTGGATGCCGCCGGTGTGCGCAAGGCTCTGGCAGAAGCGAGCCCAGTGCGCACTGAAGCATTTAAGGCGCAAACCTGACACTCAGAACTGGTGGCAGGGAGGCGTATCCCTGCCACGCAGTATTGATAAGGCTTTATTCAGGTGTTGGTGCGCACTGCGGGGTCACCGGCTGGTCGGACATGACAGCTTTTGTAAAAATCTCTGAATCTGGCAGGGACGCATTGACTGTCTGATCGTGGTTCAGCCCTTTATAAATATGCGCCTGCACAACCGTTCCGGCCTCGCACGCGGCTTTGACCAGACCAAGCTGAAGCGGCGGCGGTACGTCCTGATCAACCTCACCTGTGCCGACAAACAACGGCTGCTTTAACTTCATGGTCGGATAAGCCATGGCGGCGAAGGCTGGGGCGAGAGCGTGCTGGTAACCGGGTTTGAGCGAATTGCTGAAATTCAGCTCCTCGGCCCGTGCTTTGCTGGTCAGCGGATACACGCACAGATCAGCCGCAGCCTGATAGGCAGGCATGGCTAGAGGTGGTCCCCATTTTTCGGACAG
>NZ_LHZA01000023.1 GCF_001580535.1 Acetobacter cerevisiae
CGGGAGGAGAGGGAGCTGTTAAAAAAGGCAACACAGTTCTTCGCGAGCCAAAGGTCGTGAGGTTTGCCTTTATCGCTCGATATCATGGGCCGCTTTCACGCGACCGGGTCTGCCGCCTGTTTGGCGTCAGCGACCGGGGTTTAAGAGCCTGGCGATGCCGCCCGGTCTGTGCCCGCAGAAGACAGGATGATATCCTGATGGTGCATATCCGTACCATTCATGCGCAGAGCAGGCGAAGCTACGGACGTCCCCGCATGACAGAGAAACTCAGGGCTTCCGGTCTGTCTGTCGGACATCGTCGCGTTGGACGTCTGATGCGCGAGCATGACATTCGTGTTGTCAGGACACGACGCTTCAAGGTGACCACGAACAGCTCGCACAAGCACAGTATTAAACCCAACCTTCTGGGACAGGATTTTTCAGCACCAGCGCTTAACCAGAAATAGACAGCGGACATAACATATATCTGGACATGTGAAGGCTGGGTTTACCTGGCTGTGGTGCTGGACCTCTTCTCACGCAGAGTCATCGGCTGGAACCTTGAGGTCCGCATGACCGCAGATCTTGCCACGACAGCATTACAGCGCGCTATTGCCTTGCGTCAGCCACCACCAGGCTGCGTCCATCATGCGGATCGTGGCAGTCAGTATTGTTCAGAGGCTTACCGGCGGCTCCTCTCTGCTCATGGCTTTATCGTGTCCATGAGCAGAAAAGGAAACTGCTGGGACAATGCTGTCACGGAAAGCTTCTTCAAGACCCTGAAAGCTGAACTCCTGTGGCAGCAGGCATGGAGGACGCGCCAGAACGTCGAACAGGCTATCACATCCTACATCAATGATTTCTATAATCCGCAGAGGCTGCATTCCGCACTCCAATGGAAAAGCCCTCTGGATTACGAGCGCAATGCCGCTTAACAGATAACCTATGGTCCGGAACTAAACCGGGACACGTC
>NZ_LHZA01000106.1 GCF_001580535.1 Acetobacter cerevisiae
GATTCGAACCCGTGTTGCCGCCGTGAAAGGGCGGTGTCCTAGGCCTCTAGACGAACGGGACAAGAGGCTGCGTTGGGCCTTGATCTAGAGGGGTTTTCGGGGACCGTCAAGCAAGATTTTCAGATTTTTTGATTTTTTTTATGAGGCGCGGAAAGACGCCCCGCAAAAGCCGGGCAAGCAGGGCTTTCCGCTCCCTGCGGGCGGCTTCACCAAGGTATGTCAGACGGTTTAGGTGCGCGCAGTTCTGTTCGGCTGGCGCGGCAATGGCATCCGTGCCGGAGAGGAGGAATAGACCTGCATCGTTATGGCCAGCCCGCACAGGCTACGCTACGGAGGGCAAAGAAACCGGTCGGGAGGGAGACGCCATGCAGCGCACACGAAAGGAACGAAAACGCCAGCTCTGTCGGCTTTTGGTGTGCGTAGTGCTGTGTGGGGCGTGTGCATGGGGGCAGGCCGGTCTGGCGGCTGAGAGGGATGATGCCTCCGGGACTATGAAGACCCCCGGAGGCATCGCCCGGTGTGACCTGACAACCGGGCACCCGGCATTTTGTGGCGGCCCTTATAGCGGGCGGGCCATTCTGCCGCAGGATGGCGCTTACCATTTGTGTGATGTCACGCTTGGCACAGCCCGGTTCTGCTACGGGCTTTATACCGGGCGGGCTGTCGTCCAGCAGGAGCGGGGAAGCTATGCGCGGTGTGACCTGACGCTGGGGCGCATCACCTTCTGTGAAGGGCCGTACACAGGAACGGCGGTTATTCCGCAGAGTGCAGAGTAACCGCCGTTTGAAAAATACTCAGGTGGGTGCCCGGAGACACCCTCAGAGCAGAGCCTTAGTTTTTGGAACCGTTCAGGCCACGGAACGTCAGCATCGGCCCAATATCCGGATCCTTGCCATAGAAGGCGCGGAACATCGGGCCGTAATCCTGCGTATGGCCGCGGGAGAGGATCATGTCACGGAAGCGTTCGCCATTCTTGCGGGTCAGGCCACCGTTTTTCTCGAACCATGCAAACGTGTCGTCATCCAGCATTTCCGTCCACAGATAGGCGTAATACCCGGCTGAATAGCCATTGGACCAGATGTGCAGGAAGTAGCTGGAGCGGTAGCGCGGCGGCACCAGATCTGTTTCCAGACCCATTTTGCCCAGAGCGGATTTTTCAAACACATCCACATCCTGCTTCGGCGCATCGGCACCAAGGCTGTGCCAGTCCATGTCCAGTTCCGCCGCACTCACGACTTCACCCAGACGATAGCCCTGATTGAAGGTTGCAGCCTTCTTCAGCAGCGCCACCAGATTTTCCGGCATTGCAGCACCGGTTTTGTAATGGCGGGCATAGTGGGCCAGCACGGTGGCGTTCAGCGCCCAGTGCTCGTTGAACTGGGAGGGGAATTCCACAAAGTCCCGCGCCACGGAGGTGCCGGAGACAATCGGGTAGGTCTGTTTGGCAAACAGGCCGTGCAGTGCATGCCCGAATTCATGGAACATGGTGGTTACGTCATCAAAGCTGATCAGAGCGGGTTCGCCCTGAGCCGGTTTGGTGAAGTTGGCGACGTTATACACAACAGGCTTAGTGCCCAGCAGAGCAGACTGCCCCACAAAGTTGGACATCCATGCGCCGCCGTTTTTGTTGTCGCGCTGGAAGTAATCGAAATAGATCAGGCCGAGTTCAGACCCGTCTTTATCGAAGACTTCAAACACCATGACATCGGGGTTGTAGGTCGGAATATCCGTGCGGCGCTTGAAGGTGACGCCATACAGGCTGTTGGCGGCAAAAAAGACGCCGTCCTGCAGAACGGTGTTCAGCTCAAAGTAAGGTTTGACCTGATTTTCATCAAAGTTGAGGCGCGCCTTGCGAACCTGACCGGCATAGTAGGGCCAGTCCCACGGCTTGAGGTCGAAGGACGCACCGCTTTTGGCGATGGTCTTCTGGATGTCAGCGGCTTCACGCTTCTGTTCCGCAGCAAGGGCCGGGACAATCTGCGCAATGAAGCTGTGGACGGCTTCCGGCGTTTTGGCCATCTGGTCTGCCAGCACATAGGCGGCGTAGTTCTTGTAGCCAAACAGAGCGGCTTTCTGGGCACGCAACTGGGCGATGGTAGCAATGGTGTCGCGCGTATCGCCGTCACCACCTTTTTCCACACGGGTCCAGGACTGCTCGAACAGGGCCTGACGGGTTTCACGGTCCCTCAGGGTTTCCATGGCGGGCTGCTGCGTGGTGTTCTGCAGTGGCAGGAGCCATTTGCCATCCAGCTTGCGCTCGGTGGCAGCTGTCTGCGCAGCGGTAATGGCGGCGGCATCCAGACCGGCCAGTTTGGCTTTGTCCGACACGACCAGAGCGGAGGCTTTGGTGCCTGCCAGCAGCTTCTGCTGGAACACGGTTTCCAGCTTGGACAGGCGGGTATTCAGGTCGCGCAGCTTGGCTTTGTCATCATCAGAGAGCTGAGCGCCAGCCTGCACGAAGTTCTGGTAATACACGTCCAGAACCTGCTTCTGCTCGGCATTCAGCCCCAGCGTGTCCTTGCGGGCATGCAGATACTGGATGCGCGCGAACAGTTTGGGGTTGAGGAAAATGCTGTCTTCATGCGCGGACAGTTTCGGCCCGACCACTTCCTGCACTTTATCCAGAACAGGGTTGGTGTTGGCGGAATACACACCGCTGAAGGTTTCCAGCGTGCGGTCCAGCAGGCGGCCAGAGCGTTCCATGGCGGAAATGGTGTTCTCGAATGTCGCCGGTTCGGAACTGTTGGCGATTCGCTCCATCTCTTCAGCCTGCTCGGCCATGCCCTGTTCCAGCGCGGGCTGGTAGTCCGCATCTTTGATCAGATCAAAGCGCGGGGCGTGGTAGGGCAGGGTGCTTTCTGCGGCAAACGGGTTGGACGCCGGCAGGGGGGCTGCGGTGGCGGCTGTGTTCCAGCCTGCCAGGCAGGTTGCGGCTGTCGCGGCGTACAGCCATGGACGACGGATCATTCAGAACTCTCCTCAAAAGCCCCGGAGCGCGCGAGAGTCCCGCCGCACCTGTGGGGTAGGGTTTTCACGGTTAGGGAAGATGCGAGTGGCGTGTCAAGGAAGCTCTGTGGCTTCTGGGTGACAGAAAGAATGGGTTCAAAACGATTTTTCTTTTCGGAAAGAAAACATTGAATCAAAAGATATTTTTGGTCGATTTGAGTCTGGTTTCGGAAACAAAGTGACATCGTTACGATGGTGGTGTGTTTTTGGTGCCGCATATTTCGAGAAAAGGTTTTTGTGTCGAAATTTAAGCGTGACAGGCGCGGAGCTGTTTCTTAATTCGGAGATACTAACGTAATCAAAATGTAATATCGCGCAGGAAGCACCTATGTCCCATACTGATCGCAGAAAGAAGCGCCTGCCGCTTTCTTTCTCCCTCCTTTATGCGTTGCCGGTTTTTGCTGCGGTGTCGCCTGTCATCGCTCAGGCTGCGGATGTTGAAGCAAAAGCTGGCAAGACGGCGGTTGCCAGCAAAACAGCTCCCCGCACGACTTCCAAAACAACAGTCCAGCCTGTTGCCCGGAAAGTAACGGTCACCAAAAAGAATGGTGCGACACTCAAAAGCGTTGCCGATACGTCTCCCAAGGAATCCAACAGCCCTGAAAACGTGGTTGTGACCGGCTCTGCCTTGCGCTCAGGCCGCTACAACCCCAACCCCGTGCAGACGGTTACGGCTAAAGAAATCCAGCAGACCTCTGCCACGACCATTGGTGATTATCTGCAGCGTCTGCCTTCCATTGGTAGCAGCGGTACGCAGAACACCACGCAGAATGGCGGCGGCGGCATGTCCTGTGCGGATATCCGCAACCTCGGTTCCAGCCGTGTTCTGGTGCTGGTTGATGGCAAGCGCATGATCCAGACTATGGGCAATGGCGCATCCTGTGCGGATCTGAACAACATTCCGTCTGACATGGTTGAGAGCATTGAAATCCTGAAAGATGGTGGCTCTGAACTGTACGGTGCAGACGCCGTTGCCGGTGTGATCAACGTCAAGCTCAAGCATAACATTCAGGGTGGCAACATCACCGTTCGTGGTGGCATCACCGATGTAGGGGATGACCGTACCGGCAAGATTTCTGGCCATTACGGGTTCAACTTCGATCACGACAAAGGCAATATCTCTGTCTTCGGTCAGTATATGACGCAGGGCGGGATCATGCAGAGAGACCGCGATTATCTCTCCAAGCCATGGGCGACTGATCCGGCTATTGGTAACAATCCTACGTTCGGGTCTGGTATTACGGCTGGCTCCCGTATCATGAATGACACGACAGGGCTGGATGTTGTGGCCAACGCCAATGGTAATGGCACACATCCTTATACCTCGGCTGACCGCTATAACTACGGCAGCACGTCATCTCTGCTTAGCTACCTGCAACAGGGCTCACTGAACGGCGATGCGCATTATGATGTGAATGAGCATTTCAAGCTCTATGCCAATGTTCAGTACACCCATAAAGCCTCTTCCCAGATGATGGCGGAGATGCCGGTAACGGGGAGCGTATACCCGTCCAACCTGATCAACCCGCTGACCATGCCGACCAACGCTCCGTATTATGACAGTTCCTGGGGTGATGGTTCCTATATGTATCGCCGTTACACTGAACTGGGCGGTCGTGAGAGCAATCAGGCGTCTGACACCTATCAGGTGACGGCAGGTGCCAAGGGCAAGATTGTTGGCAACTGGGAATACGATGTTTCCATGGGATATGGCAGCAGCCAGACGACCTACAACACTCTTAATCAGATCAACTACAACCACCTGATGCAGGTTTATGGCATCCGTCAGCTGGACCCCACGAGTTCCAGCAGTGCTGTCACGTATGATCCTTCTGTCTGTCAGGCATCCGCAGGTTGTGCGCTTGCTAACCCGATGCAGAACCTGACGGGCGATGCCAAACAGTATGCAACATTCAACGAACATAACCATGCAGATTACCAGCTGCGTGACTTCAATGCCCGTGTTCATAACGATAAAGTTGTAAAGCTGCCTTACGAACATGGTGGCACGATTGGTGTTGCTGGTGGTATTGAGCACCGCAGCGAGCAGGCCAGCTATCATGCAGATCCGCTGACCATAAACGGCGATTCCGCAGGGAACTCCTCTTCCAACACCGGTGGCGGCTTCAACGCAACGGAAGTCTATGCAGAAGCGAAAATCCCGCTGCTGCGGGATGCTTTTCTGGCAAAAGATCTCTCTGTTGATGGGCAGGGGCGCTGGTCTCACTACAACACCTTTGGCAGCACCCAGACCTGGAAAGTCTCGATTGACTGGGCACCAGTGCGTGATATCCGGTTCTACGCAACGCTGGGCACGTCCTTCCGTCAGCCGAGCGTGAATGAGCTGTATGGCGGTCAGGGCATCAGCTACAACACGGCGAATGACCCCTGTGCACAGGCATCTTCCTACGGTGCACAATCTGCTGCTGTTACAGCGTATTGCCAGAAAATGGGCATCAATACCGGCACCTTTAAACAGCCCAACAACCAGATTTCTGCTGTAACGGGTGGGAACTCGCACCTGTCTCCGGAAACGGCACGGACCTACACCATCGGGACGACCGTTACGCCGCGTTGGATTCCGGGCCTGACCGCAACGGTTGATTACTGGCATTACACGATCAAAAACATGATCGGCACGCTGCCGACGCAGTATATTGTCGACTCCTGTGCTACGGGTAATTCTTACCAGTGCCAGTTTGTGAACCCGCGTAACTCTGCCAATCAGATGACGACGGTTGAAAATATCTACCAGAACGTTGGTGGCCTGCGTACCAGTGGTATTGATTTTGATCTGACCTATCGCCTGCGTCTGGGCTGGCAGGATATGATTATTCTGAACAATAACTTCCAGCAGCTGGTTTCCTACCTCCAGCAGAATGAGCCGGGTGGTGAGTGGAACAACTATGCTGGTCGTATGTTCTATCAGGGTTATGGATCAGGCCAGCCGCGCGTGCGTGACTATGCAACGGTCACCTGGAACCATAACAACTTCCGTCTGACCTATATGATGTCCTACATGGGCGGCATGAAATGGAATGACGGGACGAGCGATGTGTCCTGCTCTACGTATTCTTATTGCAAAACGCCTGGTATCTTCACGCATGATGTCACGGTTGGCTACACCATGGGCCGCTGGAACCTTTCTGCGGGCGTGAACAACATTCTGGACAAAAAAGCCCCGTTTGTTGCTGACGGCGCAACCAATACCAATGCTCAGCTCTACGGGTCTGAAATGATTGGTCGTTATGTGTTCATGCAGGTTGGTGCAGACTTCTAAACTCTGGCCAGCAGGAGCGGGGGTTTCCCGCTCCCATGCACGCATAAAAAAAAGCCTCCTTCATTTAGAAGGAGGCTTTTTTTGTGACTGAAGAGGTTTTTACAGCCCCAGCAGCGTCAGCTCTTTCTGCAAATGCGGTGGCAGGTTTGAGCTTTGCGTGCCGGAAAGATCTGGCGGGGCATCCGCAGGTTTCAGGTAGCGCCATCCCTGAAAAGGGCGCATGGCGCGGGGTTCAACCCGGATGATTTCCGGGGAGAGCAGGATAAGCGTGCCCTGTGTGCCATCTGCCCGTGTTTCGGTTTGCAGGTCTAGCACCTGCTGGCGGCACTGGATCAAACCACTGATGACCCGATAGAGAGAGCCACCCTGCAGGATTTCCTCACTCTGGCGGGGGAAGGTGCGGGTATGCACCACCGGTAGGCGCGCGCTGTGGTGCGGGTGCTGCCGGGTGTTGTGGGGGTCTTTCTGCCGTTTCGCCAGTTCTTCAACCGAACTGACACCGACAACCAGTTTGATGAGGTTGAGCATGCTGCCAGCCTACAGCAAGTCGGGCGGATTTTGAAAATCCGGCTGGCAAGGTGGCATGGGGTTGGTTGAGCACGCAGTCTTTTACGTCAGGTAGAGACTGACTTGCTGTGGGCTACCACTGTAGGGGCGATTGGGTAGAAGCTATCAGCAGAGGCGGTCTGGCAGAGTATGGAGCTTGCGCGCACACCCTGCCAGACAAAGGAGCAGGGGTTTACAGACCCTGCGCCTGTTTCACAAAGTTTTCCTGAAACTTGTCAGCGTCGATCTTCTGCACCAGTGTCACTTCCCGCACGCCCATGGCGACCGGGGCCAGATTTTTGGGCCAGACATGGGCGTGGCCGTAGCTGTAGCCCTTGGCGGTTTCCACATCCATATAGGCTTTAACGGATTGTTTCACGAGGGACGGATCAGCCGCAATGGCGGCGGCCATTTCATCCCACAGCGGCAGCGGTGAGAAATTGCGGCTCATATAGCTGGTCACCGGCGTGTTCTTGCTGGCAATGCGGGCCATGTAGGGCTTGGTCATCATGATGTCGTTAGAGACATTCCCCACCACGGTGATGGACGGCCATGCTGCGGTCAGGGTGATGTGGGCGGCTTCCGGGTCAAAAATCATGTTGAAATCAGACGCGAAATTCGCACTGCCGGTGATGGACATCATGCTGGTGTCAATCAGCCCACCCATGAACACCAGTTGCTTGGCGGTGGCGGCAAACGTCGGGTCCAGACGAATAGCCAGCGCCAGATTGGTCATGGGACCAGCTTCAAAAATCGTGACCTGATGCGGGTGCGCGTGCACCATGCGGATCAGGAACATGGCGGCCGGTTCTGCAATGGTCGGGGTTTTGGGCGCACCTTCCGTAAATTTGGGCAGCGGCGGCTGGGTGGAGGGCACATTGTCCATGGAGCCGGGGCCACCCCACGCACCTTTCCACGGAATGGCACCATACTGCTTCTCACGCAGGCGCATGAGTTCCACGCTGTTAATCAGCGGATAGACAGCCCCGTCGGCAACCGGAATATCCTCATGGTGGGCAATTTCCAGAAAGCGGCGCAGGTGAGCGGATTCCGCATTTTCCCAGTCATCACCGGCACAAACAGTAAAGCCCAGAACCTTAACGTGCGGGTTGGCCAGCAGGGGGATGGTGGACTGAATGTCTGACCCGCCCGGGCCGAGAAAATCGTTGTCTTCAATCACCAGTTCCGGGGCGTCGGTTTTCTCGTCCGCACGGGCATGGGGGGCGGCGCACAGCACGGCCAGCGTTGCGGCAAGGGCGGAAGTCAGCCGCAGAAGGGGGCGATGGGTGGGGGGACGCTGACGCATGAAAAGCCTCGGTTGGTTAAGAAGAGCACCCGGCTGGGTAACATGCCGCAAGCGTATCGTTAAATGGAATGGGAAGGGAATATGGCAGTTCAAAAATTCTGCCAGATAAAGCGCCGCCGCCCCGGTCTGTGCCCGGCTGCCTGCGTGGCAACAAATCCGCTTTTTTCCAGCAGAGCCCATGAGGCCTGATTTTCCGGCCGACATTCCGCAATCAGGGTTCGGTGCGGGAAAAGGCTGCTGAGTTTGGCCAGAAGTGCAGAAAGAGCTTCCCGGGCAATGCCTTTGCGGTGTTGCTGTGGGTGCACCCAGTAGCCGATTTCAATCTCGTCGTTGTCCTGCAGATGCACGCCCATGACGGCCACCATAGCGGGCTGACCATGGAACCAGACGCCGACAAACCGGTCCTGCCCGTCTGACCGGCCTTCAATCAGTTTTTGCGCATCCTGCACGGAAAAAGGCGTGGGCAGGAAATGCACGATCTCGGTGATTTCCGGGTGGTTTGTCAGGCTCTGCAAAGCCTGAGCATCCCCATCTGTCAGCCCTCTGAGGAACAAACGCGATGTCTCAAAGGACGGGAAGGCGGCCAATGTATCCATCACGCAGGCTCCACAGTATGAGGGCTTTGCTTACAGAACCAACGCCCCCAGCAGGGCTTCCAGCCGCAGGCGGCCTTCCGGGGTGGCGTGGAGGGTTTGAGCAGTTTGCTCCAGATAGCCTTCTTCAAGTGCTGCTTCCAGAATAACCGGGTCCAGCGCATCTTGCAGGCTCAGGCCGGTGCGGGCGGTAAAGCGGTGGGGGTTGATGCCTTCCGTCACACGCAGGCCCATCAGCAGCATTTCCCGCGCGCGGTCCGTTGGGTCCAGGGCGTCCTGCGAGGTCTGGCCGGTGCCGGTGCGTTCCACCAGCTCCGCCCAGGGTTCCGGCGCGCGGTGGCGGCGGGTGGCAAACAGGGCGTCGCCTTGTGTAATGCGCCCGTGCGCGCCGGGGCCGAGGCCCAGATAATCGCCATAGCGCCAGTACGTCAGGTTATGGCGGCTTTCACTGCCGGGGCGAGCGTAATTGGAGACCTCATACCCAGCCAGCCCGTGCCGCGCGGTGACCTCGCTGGTTTCCTGATACAGCCGGGCGGCGGTGTCTTCATCCGGCAGGGTGAAAGCCCCAGTGCGATACAGGGCTTCAAACTTGGTGCCGGGTTCAATGGTCAGCTGATAAAGGGACACATGATCCGCCACCAGACTGAGCGCCGTATCCAGCTCCGCCTGCCAGTCAGCCAGTGTCTGGCCGGGGCGGGCGTAAATCAGGTCAAACGTAATGCGGGGGAACAAACCGCGCGCAATTTCCAGCGCGGCGAGGGCCTGTTTAGCCGAATGTTCCCGGCCCAAAAATTTGAGGGAGGCATCATCCAGCGCCTGAATACCCAGAGAAACCCGGTTGACCCCCGCCTGACGGAAGGCGCTCAGGCGGCCGGATTCCACGCTGGTCGGGTTGGCTTCCAGCGTGATTTCAAGGTTGGGCAGAGGCTCGAACAGGGTTGTGGCATCGGCAATCAGCGCGGCCACGCTTTCGGGAGCCATCAGGGAGGGTGTGCCTCCGCCAAAGAAGATGGAGCCGAGTTTGCGGCGGCCCAGCCGTGCGGCCTCATACGCCAGTTCCGTGCGCAGGGCGGCGGCAAAGCGGGCCTCGGGCATCCGTTCCCGCACGTGTGAGTTGAAGTCACAGTACGGGCATTTGGCCAGACAAAATGGCCAGTGGATGTAGAGCGCGAGGGGCTCGGGGCTGGAAGGTGCCTGGGCGGTCAGATGGCCACCTTCACGCCCAGCTGCACCACGCGGTCCGGCGGAATACGGAAGAATTCCATGCTGGAGGTGGCATTGCGCGCCATGAACAGGAACAGGGACATCCGCCAGTGCGAAATACGCGGCACGGAGGAACGGGTAATGAGTTCGCGGGATGTGAAGTAAGAGGCCTGCAGGGCGTCAAAATCCACCCCATTGGATTTCAGGTCTTCCAGCGCGCGCGGGATGTTTGGCATTTCCATAAAGCCGTAGCGCAGGATGACGCGGTAGATATTAGGGGCCAGTTCTTCCACCGCCACGCGGTGGCCGCGGTCGGCTTCCGGCTGGTCAAGGTTCTGCACCGTTACGAACAGAACGTGGTCATGCAGGATCTTGTTATGGCGCAGGTTATGCAGCAGGCAGGGCGGCACAAAGTCCGGCGTGCCCGTCATGAACACGGCCATGCCCGGCACGCGGATAATGCGGGACTGCGGCAGGCGCGCAATAAAGGAGCCCATGGGCAGGCTGTCCTGCCGCTGGCGGGCCACAATCAGGCCGCGGCCCTTCTTCCATGTGGTCATCATCAGGGTCAGCACACAGCCCAGCAGCACCGGCACCCAGCCACCGTCCGGGATCTTCAACGCGTTCGCGGCAAAGAAGGTGCTGTCCAGCGCCAGGAAGCCGCCAAACACAAGCCCCACCTGCCAGACCGGCCAGTTGAAGTGCTTGCGGAACACCACAATGGCCAGAATGGATGTGCAGATGAAGGTGCCGGTTACGGCAATGCCGTAAGCCGAGGCCAGAGCATCGGAGCTGCGGAAGGCGACAACCAGCAGCACCGCGCCCACGGCCAGAAAGCGGTTGAAGTCCGGCAGATAGATCTGGCCTTCCTCTTCCGCATTGGTGTGGGTAATGCGCAGACGCGGCATGTAGCCAAGCTGGATAAGCTGGCGGCAGATGGAGAAGCCGCCGGAAATCCCGGCCTGACTGGCAATCACGGTGGCGAAGGTGGACAGCACCACCATCGGCCCCTGCATCCAGTGCGGGCACATCAGGAAGAACGGGTTCACCAGCGCCTTGGGGTCAGCAATGACCAGCGCGGCCTGCCCAAAATAGTTCAGCACCAGCATAGGCAGCACAAAGAACAGCCACGCGTAGCGGATGGGCGCGCGGCCAAAATGGCCCATATCGGCATACAGCGCCTCCGCCCCGGTGACGCACAGCACCACGGAGCCAAGGGCGAGGAACGAGAGCCTGCCGTGGTAGAACACAAATTCCAGCGCATAGGTGGGGGAAAGCGCCATCAAAACGCCGGGGTGGTGCAGGATCTGCACAACGCCCAGCGCCCCAAGTGTGCCGAACCAGAGCAGCATGACCGGCCCGAAAATGGTCCCCACCTTGCCGGTGCCAATCCACTGCACACTGAACAGACTGATAATGACCAGAATGGCGATGGGGATCACAAAGTCATGCGCGGCAGGCACGCTGACTTCCACCCCTTCAATGGCTGAAAGCACGGAAATGGCCGGGGTAATAATGCCATCCCCAAAGAACAGACAGGCCCCCACAATGCCCACCAGCCCAAGCGCCCATCGGGTCTTGGGGTTGGTCGCCATTCGCTGGGCGAGGGACATGATGGCCAGAATACCACCTTCGCCATTATGGTCGGCGCGCATAATCAGGATGACGTATTTGACAGTCACGATGAGGATCAGCGTCCAGAAAATAAGACTGGCGACCCCCATAATTTCCCACGGGGCGACACTATGGTGCCCGGAAATCACTTCCACTGTGGAGCGAAAGGCATAAAGCGGGCTGGTCCCGATATCCCCATACACAACGCCCAGCACACCCAGCAGAGCGGCAAAGCCCACGGGGGCGGCCGCATGTTGCGGGTGGTCAGCGTCAAATTCCGTAATCTGTGGCTTTTCAGCGTGCGCTGGAGCGGGTTGTGCCGCGGCGTGGGGTTGGGTGCCAGACTGCGGGTCTGTTCCGGGGGTTTTAGCAGGGTCTGTCATGTCAGTTCTGGCTCCACGTCGCTCGTGGGAAAATGTGTCCCGGCGTTTGCATAGGGGGTCTGGCCGGGGAATTGCAAGTTATCTGGCATCCGCCCGTCAGGCGGTGGGTGGGCGCGGGCCAAAAATAGCTGTGCCCACGCGCACCAGTGTCGCGCCCTCGGCAATGGCAATCGGGTAATCGGCGGACATGCCCATGGAGAGCACGGGCAGGCCGTGCGTCTGCGCCATGCTGCGCAGCAGGCGGAAATACGGGGCGGGGTCCTGCTCCGCTGGCGGGATGCACATCAGCCCCCGCAAACTGGCACCAAAACGCTGGCGACAGGTGCGGATAAAGCTGTCGGCGTCTTCCTTCGGCACGCCAAATTTCTGCGGCTCATCCCCGGTGTTTACTTCAATCAGCAGGTCCGGCATCCGGCCCAGGCTGTCCGCTGCGCGGGCGAGGGCATCGGCAAGGGCCGGCCGATCGAGGCTTTCAATCATATCGGCTATGCGTACCGCGTCTTTGGCCTTGTTGGTTTGCAGGCCGCCAATCAGATGCAGGCGCAGCGCCGGGTTCTGCTCCCGCAGGGGCGGGAATTTGGCGGCGGCTTCCTGCACGCGGTTTTCACCAAACACCGTCTGGCTGGCGGCAATGGCCTCCTGCACGCTGCTGGCAGGGTGGAATTTGGAGACCGCCACCAGAGTGACAGAGGCAGGGTCTCGCCCGGCATCCTGCGCTGCTGCGGTGATGCGGGCGCGGACATCAGCAAGCCTGTCCGCAAGAGAGGAAGATGGGGCCATAAAAAGCGAAGCTTCTCAAAGAGAGGGATCAGATCTCTTCTTGTAGCGAAAAAAGTCCCATGAGGGGAATGGCCGTGCGGGCATGGCCCCATGAGCCGGCCCGCACCCGCCGCGCATCAGGCTTTTGGGTCGGGCACCAGAATAATGCGGCCCAGATGTTTGTTGTCTTCCATCATCTGGTGGGCTTCTGCGGCTTTGGAGAAGGGCAGGACGGTATCAATCCGGGGGCGGATGGTGCCACTGGCCAGCAGTGGCCAAACCTGTGCGTGCAATTCCAGCGCAATACGCGCTTTGGTTGCAGTATCCCGCCCGCGAAGGGTGCTACCGGTGACGATTAGCCGCCGGGTCATGATGCGCGCCAGATCCGCCTGTTCCGCCTTGGCCCCGCCTTGCAGCGCGATGATCACCAGCCGCCCGTCCAAGGCCAGACTTTTGATGTTGCGGTCAAAATACGCGCCGCCGATCATATCCAGAATGAGGTTGACGCCATTGCCGTCCGTCAGCTCACGCAGGCGGGCGGCAAAATCTTCCTCATGGTAGTTGATGGCAATGGCCCCGAGCTTTTCACACAGGGCACATTTTTCCGCACTGCCTACTGTAACGTAGGGAATGGCCCCAAAGGCCCGCACCAGCTGGATGGCCGTAACCCCAATGCCGCTGCTGCCGCCGTGAATCAGCACGCGCTGCCCCACAGCCGGAGGGGCGGGCATGAACAGGTTGGACCACACTGTAAAAAAGGTTTCCGGCAGGGATGCGGCCTGCACGGCATCATACCCTTTAGGCCAGGGCAGACATTGCCCGGCAGGCACCAGACAATACTCCGCATAGCCACCGCCATTGGTCAGCGCGCAGACGGCGCTGCCAATTTCCGGCATTGGGGTGCCTTCCAGCGGCGCACCACAGCCCACAATCTCCCCGGCAATTTCCAGCCCAAGGCGTGGGTTGGCTCCGGGCGGCGGGGGGTAAACCCCGGCGCGCTGCATCAGGTCTGGCCGGTTTACGCCTGCGGCCTGCACGCGCACCAGCACCTCGCCTCGCCCCGGTTGCGGGATGGGGAGTGTTTCACAATGCAGTACATCCGGCCCACCCGGCTCTGTGAAGCAGATGGCCGTCATGGTGCTGGACTGAGTGGGGCGGTGGGAAGCTGTCATCAATGCGCCTCGCGGAGAAAAACCGTGAGGCGGCATGAAGCCCGATTTCTCAATCCTGCAAAAGAGGGGAGCACTTCACGTCTGGGATAGGCAGGGGGTTAATCGTCAAATTTCTTACTGCGGCCCTGCTTGATGCTCGAGCGGCGGGATTTGCCATCCAGCCGCCGCTGGCGTGCGCCTTTGCTGGGGCGGGTGGACACACGGTAAGCCTGTTTATGCGCAGCCTGCCGGATGAGTTCGGCCAGACGTTGAGTGGCGTCCTCCCGGTTCTGCTGCTGGGTGCGGTAATTGCGGGCGGTGATGACAATCACTCCGTCCCGCGTGGCCCGGCTGCCAGCCAGCGTAAGCAGACGCGTGCGCACCCGCTCGGGCAGGGATGGCGAGTTGGCGGCATCAAACCGCAACTGCGCAGCGGTGGCGACCTTGTTCACATTCTGGCCGCCGGGGCCGGACGCCAGAATGTAGGTAAAGGAGAGTTCCGCGTCATCCAGAGCAAGGGTGGGGGTGATGGCAATCTGCATCCGACTTTCTTAGTGGTTTTGGGGGAGGCTGTCAGGTCGGCGTGCTGAAAACATCTGAAAGCTCTGTTTTGGGACAAAGGGTCGGATGATCCCCCACGCTGTCTGTTGCTTAGTGGCGTCTTTTCGTTAACGTAATGGCCAGCGGGAGGACGCGTGCTACGCCGTCGCCTGATGTGTCGTATCGGGGAGGGGGCAATGCGTAATCACGTTTGGGGAGTGCTGGTGATGAGTGTGGGGTTTATGTCTGCCCCATGCCATGCAACGCCCCTGTCCGATGCCTGGCATACGATTGCGGCTGAAGACAGCCGTGCAGCCCTGACGCTGATTGAGAACAACCACCCTGGTGCCGCGCCTGAGCTGGGAGATGCCACCTTTCAGGCGCGTCTCGCCCTTGCAAAGGCGCATGTGGCTCAACGGTTGCCGCGTGTGGTGGATTACCCTGCCTATGCCGCTCTTATGTCCGGCCTTGCTGCGGATTTTCAGGACGGACACATCTGGAGCAATGCGCTTGTTGGTGCCCAGATTATCAGGAGTTCCGGAATCCTGCTGGCGCGCCAGAATAATCAGTGGGTTGTGGGCGCACAGCAGACGGATCATGGCGAACCCGACGTTAAAGGACAGATCTTTCTGGGCTGCGACGGGCAGGATGCCGAGAGCTGGGCTGTGCCCCGTATTGCCCGGTTTAAGGGTGATCCTGTTCTTGAAGCCGTGCGGGCGCGTGCGGCAAGCTGGCTTTTGCTTGATGAGGGCAATCCTTTTCTGGTCCGGCCGAAACGGTGCACGTTTTCTGCGCCGGGCCATGCGCCAGAAAGTGTGGCTCTGCACTGGCAGCCTGTTCTTATGGCAAATGTCCGGGCTGCAATCGGGCAGGTTGCACAGCGCGGCGATGCCGGGCTGAAAGTGGAGCCTTTTTCAGGCGGCTGGTGGATCGGGCTGGATACGCTTGAAGACGAGGCTCAGAAGGTCGTCACACTGGTCCGGCATAATCAGGCGGCCCTGCGTGAGGCGCCGATGGTGGTGATTGATCTGCGTGGAAATGGGGGTGGAAATTCCCGATACGCGGACATCATTGCTGAACTGCTGGTGGGTGAACCGCGTTTGAAAGCCGCTCAGCCCCATTTCCCTGCCTGTTCGGGGAGTTACTGGCGTGTGTCTCCCGGCGTGCTGGCAGCCCTGCAACAGAATCTGGATCAGGCAGAAGCCAGCAGGGATGGTGTATCCATAAATTTTTACCGCCCTCTTGTGACCGACATTAAGCAGGCTCTTGCGCAGCATCGGAATTTTTCACCCGCTTTGCCCGCCTGTGCACGCCACACTCTGGCGGCGGAACAGAACGATATGCCGCAGGTCTTGCCACCGGCTGAGATGCAAGGGCGGCTGGTGCTGGTTACGGATCACACCTGTTTCAGTTCCTGCCTGATTGCGGTGGATCTTTTCCGGCGTCTGGGGGCCTTACACGTTGGGGAGACAACAGACCGTTCCAGCCGTTACATGGAGGTCAGGGAAGAGGTCATGCCCTCAAAGCTGCGGGCGGTTTCAACCCTTCAGAAAGTTGCCGTGGGAGCCGGGGATTTCGGCCCGTACACACCGGAAATTATTTTTCCCGGTGTGCTGAGTAACGATGCCGCTCTTAAAGCGTGGGTGGCCGGACTGCCTGCGCCGTAAGAAGACTTGCCCTGTTTTCAGGACTTTTTCTTCTTCTCTTTTTTGTCCTTTTTGTTCCGCTTTTCCTTCGCAGCGCGCTGCGAGGGGGCGGCTGTGCCGCCACGTGCGCGTTCAATCACAAAGCGGGCGTAGTCATCCATATCGCCATCAAACGGCACAATGGTGTTGTCTGCTGCCAGCCACAGGCGGTCCGCGACCAGCTCCATCAGGGAGCGGTCATGGGTAATCAGCAGCACAGCGCCTTCATACGCATTGAGTGCATCCAGCAGGGCGCGGCGGCTGTCGATGTCCAGATGGTTGGTCGGTTCATCCAGAAT
>NZ_LHZA01000147.1 GCF_001580535.1 Acetobacter cerevisiae
CGGCCTCTTTTGTTTCCGCCGATGGGCTGGTGATGACCAATCACCATTGCGCCAATGAGTGTCTCCAGCAGCTTTCCGGCAAAGGGAAGAACTACTTTCAGGATGGCTATAGCGCCAAAAGCCCTGCGGAT
This sequence comes from Acetobacter cerevisiae, assembly GCF_001580535.1. Taxonomy (GTDB): domain Bacteria; phylum Pseudomonadota; class Alphaproteobacteria; order Acetobacterales; family Acetobacteraceae; genus Acetobacter; species Acetobacter cerevisiae. The sequence goes on from NZ_LHZA01000147.1 coordinate 132, forward strand.
GAGCAGCGCTGCCCTGCCATGGAGCTGAACCAGCTGGATAGCATCACCGATGTAACGGACCGGATGCAGACGGCCCTGCGCGGCAAGGATGGTGCGGCCTACACCACGGCGCGTCAGGCCGAGGAAAGCGCCATTGAAAAAGAATGCGCCAAGGATGACCCCAAGAAATGGCGCTGCGATGTCATCAGCCTGTATCACGGAGGTCGCACGGCGCTATATCGTTACCGCCGTTATCAGGACGTGCGCATGGTGATGGCGCCGGACCAGAACGCAGCCTTCTTTGGCGGAGATCCGGACAACTTCAACTTCCCGCGTTACGATCTCGATATGGCGTTCATGCGTGTTTACGAAAACGGAAAGCCCGCCAAGGTTGAGGCTTTCCTGCCGTTTGACGCTGCCGGGCCGAAAGAAGGGGAGCTGGTGTTCACCTCCGGCAATCCGGGTTCTACGGAACGTGAAGTGCCGCTGGCGGATCTGGAATTTTCCAGAAACGTGACAGTGCCGTTCATCATTGATAACTATTCCGCACTGGATGGCGCGCTGTGGCAGTACAGCCGGGAAAGCACGGCACATCATCAGGAAGCGCAGGAACGGGTCTTCGGGATTGAGAACAGCCTGAAAGTCTATCGCGGCCGCGTGGACGTTCTGTCTGACCCCAAACTGCTGGATGCCAAGGCAAAAAGTGAAACCAGCCTGCGCGACTGGATCAACGCCGACCCCAAACGCAAGGAAGCCTATGGCGACCCGTGGGCGAAAAACGCCCAGGCGCTGGCCGTCAAGAAGCGTATTTTCAAACCTTACGTGATGCTGGAAGGCGCTTTTGGGATTCAGGGTGAACTGTTCCAGTATGCCAAGCTGCTGGTGCGCGCTGCGAACGAACGCCAGAAACCCGATGCTGAACGTCTGACAGCGTATCATGATGCCCGCCTGCCTGCGCTGGAAGCCGAACTCGGTTCCACGGCCCCGGTCTATCCTGATCTTGAAAAGACAGAACTCGCCTTTTCTCTGACCAAACTGCGGCAGGTGCTGGGTGCGGATGATGAGATGGTGAAGCTGGTTCTGGGTAAGGCTGCCCCGGATGATCTGGCCGAAACGCTGGTCAAAGGCACGAAACTGGCAGACCCCAAGGTGCGTCTGGAGCTCTGGAAAGGTGGGGCAGACGCCATTGCCGCCTCCAAAGATCCGATGATTGTGCTGGCCCGCAGCACCGAACCGCAGACCCGTGCCCTGCGTAAGCAAATGGATGATGAAGTAGCTGCTCCGTCCCGTCAGGCGAGCGAAGCGATGGCTAAGGCCCGTTTTGAGCGCGATGGAGTGTCGTCCTACCCGGATGCCACGTTTACGCAGCGTCTGTCTTTCGGTCAGGTCAGGGGCTGGGATGAAAACGGAAAAGCCGTGCCTGCCTTTACCTATTTCTCCGGCCTGTATGACCGCGCAACCGGGTCTGACCCGTTCAAGCTGACCAAGCCCTGGCTGGACGCCAAGGCGCACGTCAACATGAAAACCCCCTACGATTTTGTCTCAACCAATGACATTATTGGCGGCAATTCAGGTTCTCCGGTCATTGACTCTGAGGGCCATGCCGTGGGTCTGATTTTTGATGGCAACATTCACTCTCTGGGTGGGGATTTCTATTACGATGAAACCACCAACCGTGCTGTTGCTGTCGATACGGCTGCCATTATGGAAGCGCTGAAGGTGGTTTATAAAAATCAGGCGCTGGCTAACGAACTGTCTCAGGGGCATCTCTGAGGCCTGACGACTGATCTGCAAGGCTTCGGCGTATAGAGCGCCGGATTTTGTAGGGTAGCGTGCAGGAGGAACAGGCTCGCGGGGCAATGGCTCTGCGGGCCTGTTTTGCGTTCTGTGCAGGCTCTCTGGAATGCGAGCGACATAAAACCGTAACATGTGTCATTCTTTTCCAGTCAGAAGACTCTACAGTATGATGTTAAGTCTTAAGAGACGATGAGCCCTATGCCCGCAAGGCTGATGCGGGCAGGATGAGGGCAAACAGGGGAGAATGGGTGTGACGACGGGGCAGGACAAAAAGACGGGTCAATCAGCCGGAGCCAAAGTGCCCGCCCGCAGACGCACGCCGGCAGTTCGTCGAACCAGAAAAAAGCCGGCCCAGAAAAAGGTGACGCTGGACATGCCCGAGCGGTTTATCAACCGCGAACTCTCCTGGCTGGCCTTTAACCAGCGTGTGGTGGAAGAGGCGGATAACGCGCGCAACCCGTTGCTGGAGCGCCTGCGTTTTCTGTCCATCAGTGCCAGTAATCTCGATGAATTTTATTCTGTGCGTGTGGCCGGTCTTGTCGGGCAGGTGCGGGAAGGGCTGGTGGCGTTCTCGCCCGATGGTCTGACCCCTGCCGAGCAGCTGGATGCCGTGCGGGAACGCTGCGCGCAGCTTCTGCGTGAACAACAGCGTATCTGGGTAGAACTGCGCGGCCTGCTGGCGGATGCCGGTGTGGTGCTGTGTGAACCGTCTGATCTGGATGAAGCCGACCGCGCCTGGCTGCACACCTGCTTTATGGACCGCGTTTTTCCGGTGCTGACGCCGCTTGCGGTGGACCCGGCGCACCCGCTGCCCTTCATCCCCAACATGGGGCTGGCGCTCGGCCTGCGTCTGCTGCTGGCGGAAAACGGCGCGTTTGCCATGAACGCGCTGATCCTGCTGCCTGCGCAGGTTGAGCGGTTTATTCGCCTGCCCAGCAAAGACGGTGCAGGCAACCGCACGGTGCGCTTCATCCGTCTGGAAAACCTGATTACCCTGTGCATGGACCAGCTTTTCCCCGGCCTTGTGGTGGGGGAAAGCGGTATGCTGCGCGTGGTGCGCGATACCGATGTGGAGTTTGAGGACGAGGCGGAAGACCTTGTCCGCTCTTATGAAAGCGCGCTCAAACGCCGTCGCCGTGGCGTGGTGATCCACCTGGATATGGAAAAGCGCGTGCCGACGGAACTGGCGGACGCCATTGCCTCCGGGCTGGACTTGCCGCCGGAAGAAATTGCCGTCCATTCCGGCATGATCGGTGTGGTGGACCTCAAGCAGATGATTGTGGATGACCGCCCCGATCTCCTGTTCCCGCCCTACACGCCGCGCTTCCCCGAGCGGATTCTGGACTTCAATGGTGATTGTTTTGCCGCCATCCGGGCGAAGGATCTGCTGGTTCATCACCCGTTTGAAAGCTTTGACGTGGTGGTGCAGTTCCTGCGTCAGGCAGCGCTCGACCCCAACGTGATTGCCATCAAGCAGACACTGTATCGCACGTCCCGCGACTCCCCCATCGTCAAGGCGCTGATTGAAGCCGCTGAGGCCGGGAAGTCCGTTACCGCCATGGTGGAACTGCGGGCGCGGTTTGATGAAGAAGCCAATATTCGCCTCTCCCGCGCGCTGGAAGCCGCAGGCGTGCAGGTGGTGTTCGGCTTTGCGGACCTGAAAACCCACGCCAAGCTCAGCCTTGTGGTGCGGCGCGAGGGCAATCAGGTGCGGTCCTACGCGCATTTTGGCACGGGCAATTATCACCCGATTACCGCCAAGATTTACACGGACCTCTCCTTCTTTACCTGCAAGCCGGAACTGGCGCGGGATTCCGCACGCCTGTTCAACTACGTGACCGGCTACGCCATGCCGGCCAAGATGGAAGCCATTTCCTTCTCGCCCATCACTATCCGCAGCACGCTGCGGGAGCTGATTGAGGAAGAAATTGCGCATGTTAAAGCCGGGCGTCCGGGCACCATCTGGCTGAAGATGAATGCGCTGGTGGACCCGGATCTCATTGACTGCCTCTATCGCGCCTCCTGCGCCGGGGTGCGGATTATCGGTGTGATCCGGGGCATCTGCTGCCTGCGGCCGGGGGTGCCGGGGCTTTCTGAAAACATCCGTATCAAATCCATTGTCGGACGTTTTCTGGAACATTCCCGCATTTTCGCATTCGGTAATGGCCATCGCCTGCCGTCCCGCTACGCCAAAGTCTATCTGTCCTCTGCGGACTGGATGACGCGGAACATGGACTGGCGGGTGGAAAGCATGGTGCCCGTCACCAACCCCACGGTGCATGCTCAGATGCTGGGGCAGATCATGGTCTCCAACCTCAAGGACAATCTGCAATCCTGGGGGCTGGAAGCCAGCGGCACATGGCGCAGGCTAACGCCGGGGGCGCGGCCTTTTTCTGCGCATGAATGGTTCATGACGCACCCGTCGCTTTCGGGCCGTGGCTCCGCTGCGCATGAAACGCCCCTCCGCGCACCGGCCTCTCTGCCGACGTCAAAAGACCTGATGTTTGATGACTGATTTCAGTCAGCAGTGCGGGAAAAGCAGAATGCGTGCTTTTGGCATCTGTTCTCGGTTTTCGTGAACGATTTTCGGGAGTAGAGTGCCGCCCATGCAGACTGATATGCCGCGCCGCTCGGCCGTTGTTGATCTTGGGTCCAATTCTGTGCGCCTCGTGGTGTTCGAGGGCGTATCGCGCAACCCTGTGCCTATCTTTAATGAAAAGGCCGTGTTGCGACTGGGCCGGGGCCTGACAGCAACAGGCAAGCTGAATGAAGAAGGCGTGCAGATGGCCATGGAAGTGCTCAGCCGCTTCCACGCTATTGCCCGTGCTATGGATGCGGACCCGTTTGAAATTCTGGCGACTGCTGCAGTAAGGGATGCGCTGAACGGGCCGGAGTTTGTCGACGCCCTGCGCAGGAACATGCCGGGGGTGCCCATCCGTATTCTGAGCGGGGAAGAAGAGGCCGATCACTCCGCCATTGGCGTGATGTGCGGCATTCCTGGCGCAAAGGGGCTGGTGGCCGATGTGGGCGGCGGCTCTCTGGAGTTGATCCGTCTGGCGGAAGATGGCCGCCATGATGCCAATACCCTGCCGCTGGGCGTTATCCGCCTGAGTGACCGCGCCAGGGGAGACCTCGGCGTGGCGCGCACGCTGGCGGATGAGGATATCGGGCGCGTCAAATGGCTGTCTCAGGTCAAGGGGAACACGCTGTATCTGGTTGGCGGGGCATTCCGTGCGCTGGCCCGCCTGCATATTGCCCGCATGCAGTATCCGCTGAATATCGTGCATTATTATACGCTGGGGCTGGAAGAAGCGCGGGAGATGACCGGCTGGCTGCTGCATGCGCAGCGCCGCAGTCTGGAACGTCTGCCCGGTGCCCCCAAAAAACGTCTGGATGATGTACCGTTTGCCGCGACTGTGCTGCGCAGATTGCTGCGTAAGGTGCAGCCGGACCGGGTGGTGTTCTGCGTGGATGGCCTGCGGGAGGGGTGGTACATGCTGAATGTCGCCCCGGACTGCCTGCCGCAGGACCCGATGGACGTTGTGGCGCGGGATATGTGTGCCCGTCTGGGCCGTAGCAATACGCTGCCGGATGTGCTCTGCCGCTGGACGGATGGCCTGCTGCCCAAGGAAAGCAGGCAGGAGCAGCATCTGCGGCGCATTGCCTGCCTTCTCTCGGATGTTGGCAGTCACGATCACCCGGAATATCGGGCAGAGCAGACCTACTGGCGTATCCTGCGCATGCAGGGCGTGGGGTTTGATCATGAATCGCGGGCCTGGCTTTCTCTGGCACTGGCCGTGCGGTATGCGGCGGATACCAATGCAGAGTTTCTGGGAACGTCCCGCACGTTGCTGAGTGAGGCCGCATGGCGGCGCGCCATCGTGCTGGGGCAGGCGCTGCGTCTGGCGTATTCCCTTTCCGGTGGGACGGCGGTGTTGCTGGATGGCACGGCTCTGCTCTGGCAGCGCAAGGAGCTTGTGCTCAAACTTGTGTCATCCCGTGTGGCTGTGCGGGGGGAAACCGTGGGGCGTGGACTGGCCCGGCTGGGTCAGGCGCTGGATGTTTCCACCCGCTTTGAGTCTGATCTGGAAGCCTGATACAGCCTTTTGCCTGTTCTCTGTCAGGAGCAGATGTGTGCGGGGAGCAGGGCATAGAGGCTCTGCGCCGGCGGGCACAGTCATGGGACTGGACAAGCTGCGGCGTTCTGGGCACCTTAAATTTCAGACATCTGCCGGGGATGGGGATTTATGACCAGTAGTCAGGGGAAAAAGTGACGTGTCTTCTGATGAGATAGCCGATCCGACAGTGCAGAATGATGCGTCCGTGCGGCGTGTCCTGCTGCATCTGGTCCTGCCGTTTGGCTCGCTGCTGCTGGTTGTAGGGGCAATTGTGGCCATTGGGCTGCATTCCTACCGCTCCACGCGGACCGGTGTGGTCTCGCTGACCCATGAGCTTCTGGGCGCGGTCCAGCAGAATATTTCTCAGGAAGTGTCTGATTACATCATGCCCGCCGTGGCGGGGAACGTCATCGCCAGTGGCATGATTGCGCATGCGCCGCCGCAGGTAGCGGACCGGGTGTTTAATTCCTATGGCGCGGCCATGCTGCAAAGCGTGCCGCAGTTGCAGTCCTTCTATCTGGGGGATGAAGACGGCCATTTCCGCCTGATTACCCGCGGGCCTGATGGCAAAAATGAGGAACGTACCACGTTTGAAGTGCGTGATGGCAAGCAGGTCTATCACCGCGAATTCTATACGAATGACGGCGTAAAAACGGGTGAGGAATACACGGACGCAACCGGGTATGACCCGCGCAAGCGCCCGTGGTACAGCAATACGGAAGGCAAGACGGACGTCCAGTGGACGCAGCCTTATCTGTTCCCCTCCGCGCGCCAGTTTGTCATGACAAGCTCGCTGCGGTTTAAGGCCGCAAACGGGCACACCTATGTTTTTGCGACCAATATTTCCCTGAATGAACTCAGCACGTTTCTGGATCATCTGAAGGTCGGCAAGACCGGGAACGCCATTATTCTGGACAGTAAGGGCCGGGTTATGGCGGGGCGTAACATCATGCAGCAGGCGGAAGCTGCCGGGTGGGACCCCAACAAGATGGTGCTGGACCCCAAGACCCATCCGGTTTTTGCCCGTGGGTATGACCATTACCGGGTGCGGGGCTTTGGCCCGCGTAGTTTTGAGCTGAACGGCAAACGCTATGTGACCATTGCCTCCCCGCTGAAAAGTTCTGCAGAGGGCTGGATTTTACTGCTGTCCGCCCCGGAAAATGACTTTGCCAGTTTTGCCCGCCAGAGCAGCCAGCAGAGCCTGCAATTTGCCGGGATTATCATAGTGTTCTCGCTGGCGCTGGCCGGGTTCCTTGTGCGGCAGGTGCGGCGTTCGGAACGAATGGCGCGCAAACTGGCGCAGCAGGGCGTGCAGATTACGCATGAAAGTGCAGCAGTGCAGCAGGTGGCCGTCACGCCGCGTCTGTTTGACCCGACTGCCGAACCTCTGGTGCTCACAGAACAGCTTGCGCACGTTACGGATGCGCGCCGGGCCAGTGTCTGGCGCCTGCTGCATGACGGGCAGGCGCTAATCTGTGAAGATTCCTATGATCAGAAACAGGATGCGCATTCCGGTGGTTTTGAAATGTCCCGCGCGGAACTGGGGGCGTTTTTTGAAGCCATTGAATCCGGGGATGTGCTGAGCGTGGAAAACGCGGCGGCAGATAATCGGACAACGCAGTTCGAGCGGCTGGTCATGCGTGAACTGGGCACCCGTATGCTCGCCATTTATCCCATTCATGGTCCGAAAGGCATTATCGGTGCCGTGGTGCTGGAAGATGCCCATATGGCCCCGCATCTGGTGTATTTTGTGGACCTGATGGCCTCTATTGCCGGGGTCAGACTGGCTGAAACGACGGAAGACACCACCACCGGGCACGGCCTGCCTGCCGATGAAGTTCCCGGTGCGGTCAATTCCGCCAGACCGCAGCCGCCACCGCAGTATGATAATATGCTGATGCGTGCGCCGCAGGTGGCTGGCGTGACGACGTCCGGGATCTATCCGTCCGTTGCCGTGCTGGTCATTACCTTCTCCGATCCTGTGGTGGATGGGGATGCGGAAACGCAGGCGCTCCTGACGTTGATCAACCAGCTGGCCACGGATGTGCAGCGCATCTCCAAGGAGCGCGGCCTGTTTGGCGTGGAAGTGGCTGGCCATCGCATGATCTGCATGGCGGGCTGCACCACGGAGGAAGATCCGACCGCCATTATCCGCATTGCCGATGCTGCGCTGACCATGCGGGAAACCTTCATGGCAGCACTCGCGGCCGCTAATCTGGAACCCGTGTTTGCCATGGGGCTGGATTACGGCGCAGCCTTTGGTGGTGCTGTGGGGGAAGAGCCGAAAGTGTTCAACCTGTGGGGGCAGACGGTCTCTCTGGCGGAACTGATGGCGCAGGGCGCGACAGATGGCGGCACCATTCAGGTAACAGACCGGGTGTATCAGGCGCTGCGTGACCGGTATCTGTTCCGCTCTCGCGGGTCCTTCTTTGCGCCGCATCTTGGGCTGGGTCGGGCCTATGTTCTGGCGGCGCGCCGATGAGTGGCTCGAACGAACCACGTAGTCCGGGGGGGGAGCGGGACCCGATTTTAGAGGCAGATGCCTCCACCCATCCGCAGCACAGGCAGAAGTTCGTGCTGCATGAGTGGGTGCGGGAGAAGCTGGCCTGGACAGGCCGCCTGACGCGGCGGCAGATCCGCTTTTTCCTGATCATGCTGGGGGCAAGCTGGGGCGTTATTTTTGAGAGTTTTCGCTCTCATTCCTGGCGGCGGACCGTGCGTTACGAGTTCGGCACAACCCTCAACAGCGTGATTGGCGGCGGCCTGATCGCCACTATGTTTGCGGGCACACTGACGGGCGTGGCTGCGGTCTCGCAGACCATTTACTGGCTGGGTCTGGCGGGCATGGCCAAGATGACCGGCACCATTCTGATTGATGTGGTCATTCGGGAAATTGCGCCCATTCTGGTGGGCATCCTGCTGCTGGGCCGCAACGGCATGCTCTCCGTCACGGAGCTGGGCCTGCTAACGACAGGGGGAGAAATCCGCTCCATGCAGGCGCAGGGGCTGGACCCGTTTCTGCTGCTGGTCATGCCGCGCACGCTGGCGTTTACCGTGGGCGGCTTTACGCTTGGGATCCTGTTCTCCTTCGCCGCACTGGTTACGGGCTATATCATCAGCCGCATGTCCGGTGTGGTGACCAATCCGGTCTGGACGTTTCTCTATGACGTGATTACCGCCATGTCCCACGCGGATTATCTGGTGATCCCGCTCAAATTCATCACCGTCGGGTTTGTGGTGGGGCTGGGCGGCTGCCTGACCGGTCTGACCGCCACCAATGAAGATAATCTGCGCACCCTCCTGCCGCGAGGCTTCTCCCGCGGAATGCTGATTGTGATGGCTGTCAGCGTGCTGTTCAGTCTGGACTTGTAAGATGGATACACGCACTGCCGGACCGCTGCTGGAACTGAACAAGGCTGTGCCCTCTTTTGAGGAAAGCGGCCTGCCGCCCGTGCCCTTCAGCATGAAGCTGATGCCGGGGGACTGTATGGTGGTGGAAACCCGCTCCAGTTCCCGCGCCACCATGTTTGCGGATCTGTGCTGCGGGCTTGTGCCGCTGGACGCAGGTGTTGTGAAGTTTATGGGGCTCGACTGGTCAGACCTGCATGACCGGGAAATGAATGCCCTGCGTGGGCGCATAGGTCGTATTACCCGCAGGCCCAGCTGGCCAGAGTTCCTGAACACGCACCTTGCCATCACCCTGCAGCAACTGCACCATACCACCCGCCCGATGGATGAGGTTGTGGCGGAAGCGGCCCGGCTGGCGGAATGGTTTGGTCTGCCCGGCCTGCCGGTTTTGCCGCCCAGCCGGTTGTCGGATTCTGATTTGCTGCGGGCGGCCTGCGTGCGGGCTTTTATAGGGCACCCCCGGTTGCTGCTTCTGGAAGACCCGCTGGAAGCAAGTCCTGTGGAACTGCAAAATCCGTTTCTCAGTGCGATAACGGACGCGCGGGACAAGGGGGCTGGTGTAATCTGGCTGGTGCGTAATAATGCCATCTGGCAGGGCTACCGACAGGGGATTACGAGTATGTGGCGCCTGGCTGATGACGGGCTTGTAGAAGTACGGACGGCATAATGTTCCAGATCCGCTTACGACAGAAAGTCAAACCACTCATTTCTCTGCGCTATGCGGATGAATGGGTTGGGTTCCTCGTGCTGCTCAGCGTGGTGCTGTTTGCTGGCGCCGTGGTTGAGGCCGGGGTGCTGCAAAACTGGCTGACACCGCCAGCGCGGCTGCACGTCACGCTGCCAGCCTCTGGCGTGGGCGGCCTGACTGTAGGGAGTGACGTGCAACTGCTCGGCACCCATGCCGGCACCATTCGCGCCGTCAAGCTCAACCCCTCGGGTGAGATGTATGCTCAGGTGGATCTGGACCCGCAGGCCAAACCGTTTATCCGGCGGGACAGCACAGCCATTATCCGCAAGCAGTTTATTGTGACGGGTTCTTCCTATCTGGAACTCAGCCGTGGGCATGGGGATGCGATGGACTGGAGCTATGCGGTGCTGAGCGCCACACCTGCTCCCAACCCGGCGGACCAGATTACAGCCACGCTGAATGATATTCAGGCCCAGATCATGCCGGCCATTGCCAGTGCCCGGCACATGATGGCCGAGCTGGACGCCACCATGACGGACATGCACGCGGGCAAGGGCACCGTGGGGCAATTGCTGACCAATGATGAACTGCTCAAGCAGGCGCAGGCAGCAGCGGTTTCTCTGAACACCGTGATTGATCGCCTCAAGCCGATTGAACAGCAGGTGTCCGGCATCATGACCAAGACGGATGGCACCATGAACAATCTGCGCTCTGCCTCGCATGACCTGAAAGGGGCCACCCCGCATCTGCCCGCTATTGCAGGCAGCGTGGAGGCCAGCACGGCTGATCTGCCCGCATTGCTGGCGCAGGCCCAAACCACGCTTTACGGGCTGGAGAAGCTGACTGATCAGTTGCGTGGCATGTGGCTGCTGGGTGGCCAGAAAACCAGCAAGAAAAACCGCCTTGCACCCCGGCAGGTGCGGCCATGAGGCGCGTTCGCGCACTGACCCTGCTTGCGCCCTTGCTGCTGGCAGGGTGCGGCGGAGGGGCTGTGGAAGCACCCTCTGCGCGGGATGACGCCGCGTGGGATCAGGCGATGACGGCCGGGCAGGATTCCTTTGAGCTGGGGCGCTACAGCGTCGCTATTACCCAGTATCGCAAGGCAGCCGATCTGGCTTTGCTGCGGGATGATGGCGTCGCGGCGTCCGAAGCAGGGTATGATCTTGCCGTGTCGCAACTGGCGGGGGATGACCCGGCGGCAGCGGTTGAAACCGTGCAGACCACCCGGCAGGCTGCCGCTGTGCGCGGGCAGACGGCGCGTCCGGAATTTGATCTGATTGAAGCGGCGGCCCGGTACCGCCTGCGGCAATACCCGCAGGCGATTGCGTTGGCATCTGGCGGCATGGCCTCCACCGATACAGCCTATGCGGCTCGTTCCGCCCTCGTGCTGGGGCTGGCGGCGGATGCGGGGCAGGATGCAACGGCGTTCCAGAAGGCGCTGGCCTATTTTAACGGATTGAAGCCGCCGCTGTCCCGCACGGAGCAGGCGGATAAGGCGGAAATTCAGGCGCGTGCCGTTCTGGTGTCCAACCCGGCGCAGGCGGAGCAACTGGCTGAGCAGGCTGCGACCCTGCGGCGGGATGACGCCTCTTATCGGGATATGTCCCGTGCCTTGGCTCTGGCGGGGCAGGCAGCAGATCGCAGTGGCGACCACCAGAAAGCCGCCAGCTTGTGGGCGCGGGCTGCACAGAGCGCCTCCATGCAGGCTAACTCCGCCAATACGGTGGATGCTGCAACCGTCACGCAGGGTTCGAGCCTGCTGCGCGGCGGGGCGACAACAGCGGAGAGCGATGCGGCGCAATGGGCGCATCTGGCGGGTGGCGTCTCCCTGCATCCGTTTGCGGAGCCGAAGAAGCAATAAGCAAAATCGCTGCAAAGTGATGCGGATTTGCTATGCGTAATTGATGGAAGCAAGCCTTTCTGAGGCCGTGTATTACCGTTTGATCGCAGGGTCGCGCGGCATGGCGGCCTTTCAGACCAGAAGGGCGGACATGAAAAGCGTATTTCAAAAGCTGAAGGAAAAGCGCCAGGCGCGGCTGACGGCGCGTTACAATAGGCTGGACGATACGCCGCTTGAAGAGACAGGCAAGAAGTCTCATTTCACCACCAAGGAAGCCATGCGCCGGTTCCGGGCGCATGCGCTGGTGGAAGAAAAAGGCCATCGTGATGTGGTACGTGTCGGCCTGTCCGATAGTGTCTGGACGGACCTGTATCACCACGCTTTGACGGCAAGCTGGACGGCTTTTGTTTATACATCAGTTATTTTCTATTTTCTGATCAATCTGTTCTTTGCCCTGCTGTATCTGATCGCCCCTTCTCAGGTGACGGGGGATGGCCAGCATACGCTGCTTTCCCTGTTCTTCTTTAGCGTGCAGACCCTCTCCACCGTCGGGTATGGCGGCATGGTGCCGGTGGGGCCCTATGCCAACATTGTGGTCTCGTTTGAGGTGCTGGTGGGCATGATGATCAACGCGTTGGCAACAGGCGTTGTGTTTGCCCGTTTTGCCCGCCCACGGGCGCGCATCATGTTCAGCAATACAGCGGTTATCAGTAATGAAAACGGCATTCCGGCGCTCTGTATTCGCATTGCCAACCTGCGGCTGAGCGTCATTTTATCCGTGGATGTGGAAGTCTCGCTGTCCCGACTGGTCATGAGTGAAAACGGGCATCTGGTAAGGCAGTTTGACCAGCTTTTGCTGGTGCAGTCGCACGTGCCGGTGCTGCGGTTTGCGTTTGTCATGGCGCATGTCATCGGGCCGGAAAGCCCGCTGCACGGCAAAAGCATGGCGGAACTGGAAAAGGAAGAAGCCGAAATTGTCGTGACCGTAACCGGCACGGACGAGGCGCTGGGCCAGACCGTGTTTGCCCGAACCGCGTATCGGTTTGACCGCGTACACCACAATCATCGGTTTGTGGATATCGTTCTCTCCCGCCCGGATGGACGGATTGCTGTGGATTACACGCGCTTTCACGATATCGAAAAACACTGAGAGCGACTTTAGAGCGGTCTTTCAGGCCGCTGAAGGCAGGTGAAAGCGGCGGGTTGTGTCCAGAAAGGTGACATTGTCCGCCAGTTCCCGCTTCATCACTTCCAGACTGCCCACGGCACGGGTCAGGTCCATTTGTAAGGACAGGTTGGGCTCCCGCAGGGCGGCAGGGCGTAGCTGCGCCAGCGCTTTGGCCGCGGTCTCCGCAGGCCGTGTGGTGTGACCATGCAGAGTGGCGATACTGTGCATCACAGACTGCAAGAGTTGAGTCTGTTCTGGCGATAGGTCGTGATGCTCCAGCACATGCTGAATACGCAGCACCAGTAGCCCGACCGTCATGATCCCCATTGCCCCGGCCAGATAGGCTTCCGTCAGCGCATCGGGTTTAACGCCGGCATGATGAATAATCTGCGCAATGCGTCCGCAGGAGCGGGCCATCCATTCTGCCGGAGTAAACGGGCTTTTCTGCGCGGCCAGCCTGCGTAAATCCCGCACCAGTTTGCGGCGCAGGCGCCAGCGTTCGGCAGCGGCATCAAATGGCAGCACAAGGCGGAAAGCCCAGACCCCCAGCGCAATGCCCAGAACAACAGCCGGGGTGGTGTTGAACCAGATAATCTCATTCATGCGGCTATGGTTGGCCGGGCCGATCATGAACGGCATGAAATTGTTATAGGCTGCGGCGGTACCAATGGAATTTGGCGCGCGGAGGGCAAGACCGCCCACCAGCATGGGGAAAAACAGAGAGGCCAGCAGGGTCTCATTACTGGCCTGATCCGGCAGGACCAGAAACACTAAAAACCATGAAACAACGGCAGCCCAGACAGCCCCCCTCAGAAAACCACTTGAGGCCAGAACAGGATTTTCAAAAGAGGAAAAGCGTGTGCTAGTCACGGCCACAAACATGGCCAGCGTGGAGCCATCCGGCCAGGCGGTGACTTCCCAGATCAGACCACCAATGCAGATGGCAGCGGCGGCTCGCAAGCCATTGTTGAGCGCCAGAACAGGATCTTTTTCAATGTGCTGCGCAAAACGGAAGTGGTCTTTAGGGCTGGGTTCCTGCGTTGCAATAAAATGCTCAAGGGCTTCATCCAGTTCCAGAATGAGCTTTGCAAGAGCGGTTGCCAGAATGCGGCTTTCCAGCAGGTCACGCATCAGCTCTTCGGAACTGTTCGGATGCGTTCTCGCCTGTTCAAAAAGGATCAGCGTATCCGTGGCGGTTTGCAGACAGTTTGTGCGGGCGTGATACAGGTCTGCCCGGATCTGTCGCGCGGCGTCTACCGGATCAGAATTTTTCAGGTGATCGGGAATAGTTTTCAGGATTTGTGCAAAGTCGGAGAGCGATTTTTTAAACGTCTGGGGTGGCGGGGCGGCGGCTTCCATATGGATATGCATGCTCAGCCCACGCGCCAGAAAGGTCGAGATACTGGCCAGAACGGCGCGGGCGTGGTCGCCCACATGCGCATGTGGGCCTAACTCGATCTCACTAAATTCTACCTGATCGGCCAGAGAGGGGATGCTGCCCATCAGCGCGCGGGAGCGGAACAGGCCATCCTTTTCTCCCAGCAGCAAACCGGTCATGCTCAGGCAGGCGCCGCTGAGAGCGTCCTGCAAGCGACTGCGAATTTCTTCATGCGCAACAGTATTCAGGCGAGGGGCGAACAGGCCCGCCAGAGTGCTTTCACACACAATGCCCAGCGTGATGTAGGTGGTGCGGGACATGGCGATCATAAACACATTGTCCGGCTGGTTGGCCGCACTCAGCACAATGATGGTGCAGGTAAAGGCCACCAGAACCAGCGCGTAGGACCGGAAGTTGCGCAGAAACGTCGCTTCCGCGCAGCAGGCCCCGGCTCCTAAGGCCAGCAGGGGGAACAGCAGCCAGGGTTCCTGCGGAAAGGCGGCCAGAAAGGCAATGCCACATATCGCACCAATACAGGTGCCAATCAGTCGCCATTTGGCTTTGGAAATACTTTGTCCGCGCGAATTCTGCGCCACAATCCATGTGGTCATGGCGGCCCATTGCGGGCTGTCCAGCTCCAGCCACAGCGCAAGGCTCAGCGCCAGCAGGGCCGCAAAGGTTGTGCGCAGAGCAAACCCCAGATTGGCCGGGGAGGGCGCAATCAGCCAGGCAAGGGGGGCATTTTCTGAAAGACCGGTTCGGCCCTGTGAGAGTCTGGTGGCCCACGCACGTATCTGCTGCGAAAGGCGATCAGAGAATGAAGACACATGCACGGACCGATTATTCCTCCAAGCCTTCTGTTATAACATGAAGGTGAGGGTCCGGTACATATTAAAATAGTTTTTCAAAACGGGGAGAAATGCGTTCCCCCTTACGCCGCCTTGTAGGGCTTGGAGGCATCAAGGAACACGGCGTTAGCATCCAGCTCGTGCGAGACGACGATCAGATATGCAATGGCGCGGGTCAGTTCGATACGGGTGGTGATGTTGGGTTCCATCGCTTCGATACGGCGCAGCGTATTGGTGGCGAGGCGTGCGCTCTGAGCGGTGCGGCCATATTTACCTGTAAAGCGGCTCATGCGGGCCATCACGACTTCAATCGGTCTGCGGGCTGAACGCGGAATCTGGTTACGTTCAAGCAGATTACGCAGTCGGATAATGTTGAGGCCGATGGTCATGGCGGCCAGTGTGCCCTGCAAGCAGCCCTCAATGGTAGGAGAGGGCGTTGGGCCTGCATGACGGATCAGGCGGGCAAAGCGGTCAATGTTCCGGCCAATCCAGTTCTGGTTAAGCGGAATGGGTTCGGCAGAGGCCAGAGTGCGCAGGTCACGCAGCAGGGTGCGGCGCATGCGCCAGCGTTCTGCCGCACTGCTGAACGGCATGACCGCCCGGAACATGATAACGGCAAACGCCACCCCTAGCAGAATAGCGGCGGTGGTGTTGAACCAGGCAATTTCGTTTTCACGTCCCTGATTGAACGGGTGAACGAAGTTGGGCAGCAGCAGGGTATAGGCGGCGGCGTGCAGGGCCGTGCCGGCATTCCGACTGGCCAGCCCGCCTGCAATCATGGGCAGGGCAAGGGAGGCGACCAGCATCTCGTAATTTTCCTGCGTGGGCAGCACCACAAACACAAGAAAGAAGGAAACGAGGGCCGCCCAGAGGCTCCCCACCATGAACTGCGTTGTGGCCACAACCGGATTTTCACGGGTGGCGAACAGGCCGCAGACAATGGCGACAAAGGTGATAAAGCCGAGGCCTGCGGACCATGCGGTGACTTCCCACACCAGACCCGCACTAGTAATGGCGACCGCCGCACGGATGCCGTTATACATGGCCTCGCGCTTATCCACATGGGACTGGAGGCGGAAGTGGAAGTGGTCTCCGCGGATAAAGTGCTGGCTGGCGTCATATTCCCGAATGGCCTGTTCCAGCTCACCCAGCAATTCATCCAGCGCGTTGTGCAGAATACGGCCATCCAGCAGCGCCTGAATTTCCGGATTATCCTGTACGCGGACCTGCTGCATGCTGATTTCGGTCGTCAGCGCATCCACAATCTGCTGCCGACATTCCCCCCGGATCAGGCGCAGGTTTTCCAGCAGATGCTGGACGGTATCGTCAGTTTCCAGCTGGGGCGGCAGGGCGTTGAGAAAAGCGCTGACTCTGGCCGCTGTGGCGCGGAAAACCGGCTGGTCTGTCTCCACATATTGCAGCCGGACGGCCATACCCAGACCGCGGGAAAGCAGCACGGAAACAGCGGCGAGGGCAGCGCGGGCGTGGTCGCCCTCATGCCCGTGCGGGCCCATTTCCACTTCGGAAAATTCAATCTGGTCATTGATGGACAGAATGGGGCCGAACATGGCGCGGGAGCGCACAAGGGCTTCATCATCCCCGGAGAGCAGGCTTGAGACGGAGCCGGAGACATTCCCGAGCGCTGTGCGCAGTTTGTCACGGATGTTCCGGCGGGCTGTGGCGGCCAGATTATGGGCGAACAGCCCCGCCAGAACGCTCTCACACGTAATGCCCAGCACAATATACGTGGCGCGGGACATGGCTGTCATGAACACGTTGGCGGGGTTGGGAATGGCCCCAATGGCAATGATGGCGCAGGTGTACCCGGCCAGAACCAGCGCGTAAGAGCGGAAGTTACGGACCAGCGTTGCCATCGTACAGCAAAGCCCTACCCAGATCCCCAGAGCCGGGAAGAACAGCCAGGCCTGCTGGATAAAGGCGGAAATCAGCGTGATGGACATCACCACGCCAATGGCGGTGCCGACCAGTCGCCATTTCGCTTTGGAAATACTTTCCCCGCGGGAGCCCTGCGCCACAATCCAGACGGTCATGGCGGCCCATTGCGGGTCATCCAGTTCCACCCACAGCGCAATGATCAGGGCGATCAGCGCCGCGGCGGTGGTGCGCACGGCAAAGCCGAGTGCGGGAAGGGATGGGGCAAACAGCCATCGCAGCCGGCCACTCTGCTGCTCGCCGGGGCGGCGCAGCGGGCGCAGATGGCGCAAGGGGCCGATGCGGTCGAGAAGGAAGACGGGGAGACTGGGCAAAGGTGCTACTTTTTCGGCTGCGGCTGTTTGAAGCGTTTCAGACTTTCAAAGTAGCCCGATTCCCTGAATTTTCCTTGAGGTGTCAGACGCATATCAGCTATCGGTCCATCTCAGTGGGGTGCCGGGATGATAAGAAAGGCAGTTATTGATCTCGCACATGACTGCTATTTGGTCCATGATCATCTTAACTGATGCCCGCCTGGAACAGTGTAAGACTTACACACAGGCTTAATGGAAAAGCAGAGAGGCTTTACATGTCCGATTTCATTCAGAACCTTGTTGGAAAAGTGGAAGGCGCACTTGGCGTCAGTCTTCAGGGGGAAATGCAGCAGCAGCTCCAGAAACTGCTCCAGCCTGATACGCTCCAGAGCATTCTGACGCAGGCTGATCAGGCCGGTCTGGGTGATAAGGTTCGGTCATGGATCAGCCAGGGTTCCAATGTGCCTGCAACGGCTGATGAAATCCGCGATATTCTGGGCAGCAGCACCGTGCATGATCTGGTGCAGCGCACCGGCCTGCCGGCTGATGCCGTTCTGACCACGCTGGCGCACTTCCTGCCGCAGGCCGTGGATAAAAAGACGCCGGAAGGCACGCTGCCGGCTCCGGCCGAGGCAACAAAAGAAGCCTGAGGCTTTTACCTGCCCCCGGCCACTCCATGCGCCGGGGGTGGGGCTTTGCTACTGAGATGGCAAACTTGCACGATTGAAAGGTGCATCAAGCCAGACAATCCGTTATGATGCCCGCATGAATCTTGGTGAGCGCATCACACGTGTTGATAGCTGGCTGCTGGATGACCTCTGTCAGCCTCTTGCAGACAGGCTGCCCGAGCGCATGCCGGCGCTGGAAGTTGGCATGAGCTGCCAGCTCGGCTCCCTCCTGTTTTCTGCCGTGTCTATTATCGCCGTGTTCGTCATTGGCGGGATGGAAGACATCACCAACATGATGTTCAACGTGCTGGTCTGGGGCCTGTGCGTGACGTTCTTTATCGGCCTGAACCGCATGCGTGTTCTGGTGCAGCCCGGCAGGCCCAACCCGTTACGTTATATGCTGGTGGGGGTGCGGCTGGTGTCCATCCCGTTTACGGCCTACGTGCTGTATCAGGCGTACGATGCACCTGCGCCGTTCCAGCTCCCCATGTGGTTTAACGCCCTCTCTAACCTCGTCTTTGTGGTGGGGCTGTATTTCATTTCCTGCCAGCCCCGGCCGCCGCAACGCCGCGCGCGGGAAGATATCTGGGCGCGGACCCCGCTGCAGGAAGCCGGGAACAGCTGATCAGAATACCGCGTTCACGGCAAACTGTGGGGCGACTTTAACCCCGGTATTATGCCCGGCGTAATAAACAGCAGCCCCTGCAATCACGCCCCAGCGTGGGTTCCAGTTATATTCAACCGCCGGTGCAATCTGCCAGTCCGTTGAGGCTGCGCTGATCTTGTTTACGCGTGTGCCCGCAGCGGTCCACCCTTTCAGGTGCGATCCGTTGGCCCAGTCCCGCGCCAGATCCATAGCCAGAACCCAGCGCTGGTTAATGCCGTATTCCAGAGAAAACCCGGTCTGGCCGCTCATGCCCGGACGCCCCGTGCCATGAAAACCCGCTGAGGTGCCATAAGTGGTCATGTCGTGCAGGCGTGCGCTGGTTAAAGCATGTCGCCACCAGTTCCAGACACGCAGGCGGAGGGCATGATTGCCGGGAAGGGTGTAAGTGGATTGCTCGGTAACGGCCACGCGGAAGACGTAGGCACCGGTCCCCGTGCCATCCTGCGTGGTGCGCAGGCGGGAATAGGCCCCCGTTGGCATGACGACACCGGCAAACAGGTTGAGGTCCGGGATAAACCTTTTGGGGTTTGGGTGGAGGAACCGCCAGATGAAATCGACCGGGAAATCCCCAAATTGCGGGCCATGCGAATGGCCAGCGGTGTGCTTCCACCCATAACTGATGACGGTATGGGTCTGAATGCTGATGTCATCCGTAATGCCGTATTTCCACAAGGTGGAATTACTAAAGGTCTGCTGCCTTGGGTGGAGCGGGTGACTGGTGCCGTTTGATGCAAACGTGCCGACCGGCTGGCTGTAGGTATAATAAGGTTCAATCCCCAGATCCCCCGCATGAGACTTTGCGCCCGATGGTGAGACCAGAGAGCCGGTATACCACTGTGCAGTATGCGCCGGGCGGGAGGAGAGGCTTGCAAGGCATGATCCGACCAGCACCGCACACAAAGACCGGGAGCAGGGAGGGAACGATAGTCTGACCATAACCGTTAAAAACGCCTTATTTTTTTTCTCCTGGGCCGCAGAAGGCCAGCAAATGTGTTTAAGATCAAGAACAGGCGGAAGTTTTAACGAAAGATTTGATGGCTCTTATTGAAAGAGTCTGAGTTTTCTGCGGGTCTTGTGGAAATTTTATTTCGTTACACTTAGATATCGAAACTTTATTGTTACGATGATTTATCTATTTCATGGAGTCTTCTTTGTGGGGAAGAATTCATGATTTGAGCGCTGTGTGGTCTTCAAATATTGCCGCCAGTAGCGTAGAAACCGGCAAAATAGTGACAAAAAATTAGAACAGGGAACAACGCAATGGCCATTGGGACGCAGCCGGTCAACACCAGACGGCGGACTTATGCCATTCTGATAGCCCTTGTTCTGGGTGTGCTGAGCGGGCTTTTCATTCACACGCTCTCACCCGCTGTCATTCATTTTGCCGAGCAGGCCGCAACCCTGATGACGGGGATTTTCCTGCGGCTGATCAAGATGGTCATCGCCCCGCTGGTTTTTGCCACGCTGGTGAGCGGAATTGGCAAGCTGGGTGATGACAGTCAGGTTTTCCGCATTGGCGGCAAAATCCTGCTGTGGTTCATCAGCATGTCTTTTATCTCCCTGCTTATTGGGCTTCTGGCCGGGAATATTTTCCAGCCGGGTGCCGGGTTTGAGCCTCCGGCCGTGGAGGATCTGGCCAGCCTGAAGCACCCGTTCCAGCCGGTGGATTTCCTGCTGCATATTGTGCCGACCAGCGTTCTCGATGCCATGTCCCGCAATGACATCCTCCAGATTGTGGTGTTCTCCGTGCTGTTTGGTCTGGCTCTGCCTGCCGCGGGCAAGGCCGGAAAGACCATGCTGGGCTGGACGGAAGAACTGGGCCATATCATGCTACGGATGACCGACATGGTCATGCTCTTGGCCCCCATGGCTGTTTTTGGCTCCGTTATGGGCAGCATTGCGCATAGTGGCGGCGGGATGCTGATCCAGTACAGTCGTTTTCTGGTTGAGTTCTACAGCACTATTCTGGTGCTCTGGATTGTCTTGACCACGCTGGCGTTTCTGGTGCTTGGCCCCCGGATTAAAGACCTGATCCGTGAACTCATTCAGCCGCTCATTCTGGGTTACGCCACGGCCAGCAGTGAGTCCGTTTATCCGCTGCTGCTCGAAAAGCTGGAAAATTTTGGCGTGCCGACCCGCATCAGCGGCTTTGTGCTGCCGCTGGGCTACAGCTTCAATCTGGACGGCTCCATCCTGTTCCAGAGCTTTGGCGCGCTCTTTATCGCGCAGGTTTATGACATCCACCTCTCCGCCATGCAGCAGTTCACCATGGTGCTGGTCATGATGCTGAGCAGCAAGGGCATTGCCGGTGTGCCGCGCGCGTCCATCGTGACACTGGTAGCCGTGCTGCCGCAGTTCGGCCTGCCGGAAGCGGGCATTACCCTGATCCTCGGTATCGACCACTTCCTCGACATGGCCCGCACCGCCACCAACGTACTGGGCAACGGCTACGCCGCCGCTATTTCCGCCAAGTGGGAAGGCGTGTTGTCTGACGGGCCGACGGAGGATCGGCTGTAAGCGGAGCGGATAACCTGTTTCTCCCCGGTAGAAACAGGCCTCCGCTCTCTTTCTAAAGCCAGGGGAGCGGTTGCAGGTTGAGGCTCAGGATTTCCATAGCCTTGCGATTGCACGCCCCTGTCAGGGTGTTCTGGTAATAAAGACTTTCCTCGCCCAGCAGGCGAAGAGCCTCCTGCTCATTTATGTGGGGTGGAGGCGCAGATCCAATCCAGCGGGCATAGGCTGGCAACCACGCAGACATTTTTGTCGGCTGATTATCCACGACGTTATAAATCCCGGCTGGCGCAGTTAAAGCCGCTACCGTTGCCTGTGCGGCATCGTCCACATGGATAAAGGAAAACGTGCTGCTTCCTTTACCAATCAGCGAAACCTCGCCTTGTGCAAGATGGTGGCTGAATGCGCCATCAGGCCAGTACCATGTGCCCGGACCGTAAAAGAAGCCGTAGCGTAAACCTATGGTGTCCATAGACGGTGCACTCAGTAGCCGCTTTTCGAGCTGCGCATACATACGGGCACTTTGCCCAATCGTGCCGGGGGCGTTGAGCCGTAAAGGAGAGGCCTCAGTGGCCAGCCCATTGCCGCCATCCAGATAGAAACCGGATAATTGCTGGATATAGCGCTGCACCCCGAAGGTGCTGGCTGCCTCAAACAGATTGCCGCGGCCTTCCAGACGTAATGTGCAATCGGCAGGGATGTGCTTTGGTAAGTCGAAAGGGCTGGCGGGCAGCGAGGTCAGCTGGTCGATCACCACGTCTGGCCGGATACGCTCCATCAGATCAAAAACACTGCTCCGATCCAGTGCATTACCTTGCACCGGATGCGCGCCGAGCATTTCGATCGCTTTCAGACTCTCTGGGCGGTGAGCCAGTCCCCGCACGTCATGCCCCGCATCCCGCAGGCGCGTTATAAGCGGACGGCCAAGCGCTCCGCTGGCTCCGGCAACAAGAATTTTCATGGTGCGGTCTCCTTTGGCTTAATGCGCGGGAAAGACGAAGGGCGCTGCTTTATCCTTGACGAAAAATGCAAGGAAACGGGCAGGCTGCGTCTGGCTGGCATTACGCCCGACGAGATGAACGTCATCCGGTCCTTCAAAGAAGCTTTGTCCTTCTTTCAGAGTAACGGGTGCGCCTCCCGCGACCTGCATGGTGACGCTCCCTTTCAGGACATAGACAAATACGGAGGCATTATGCCTGTGGATGGGGTCTGAACCACCGGGTGGGTAATCGACTGTCAGCATGGCTCCTTCCTTGCCAGGAATGCCTTGCAGGTCATGTGTTATCAGAGGTGTGACTTTGGTCTCTGCGTGAAGAGGGCCAGCAAAGAAACCTGCTGTTATGGCCGCGAGAATGGCAAATTTGCGCATACTCAATACTCCTTTTGAGAAGACGGGTTCAGGGTGTGGCAGACCGTCTGCGTTGTCTGACTTTGCTGGTGCGGCGGGTCTGAATGCGCTCGTCAAACCATGAGTGCGCCTCTCCGAAGAAAGGAGGGGGAGCCTTGTCCCGCACTGATTGTGCCAGATCAGCCAGTGAGGTCTGTGCCAGTTCCCGCCGCATGGCCTGTTCAGCCCGCAGCATGACGGCATGAATTCCGCAAACGCCCTGCGTTGCCCATTGGGGTGGTTGTTGGCCAAAGAGAGCGCAGCGGCCTCTGATTTCCTGACAGTTAAACAGGCTTTTTTCGCCTTCAACAGCATCAACAACGGTGAGCACGCTGATCTCGCTGGCGGGTCTGGCCAGCGTGTAACCACCTTTCATCCCTTCGGATGCGGCGAGAAGGCCAGCCTTTTCAAGCCGGGGCAGGAGCTTGGCGACGAATGCCGCAGGGATGTTCTGAAGCTCCGCGAGGTCAAGACTGCTGACAGGTTCAGGATTGTCCACCAGCCAAAGCAGGCTGTGCAGGACATATTCGGTGCTTGCGCCGTAAAGTGACATACGCGGACCATATAAGTCCGCGTTTAGATTCGCAAGATTTTAAACCCGACTGAACCGTCGTTCAGATGGTCTTGTTCATATTGATGCCAGTTACGCGAAACCCACTGGCTTCATAGACATGCTGAGCGCGTGTATTGTCCGCCGCCACACGAAGCTTGATGTGTTTGAACCCTTGTTGGCTCAGGTTTTCTTCCAGAGTTTTTAAAGCTTGCTTTCCATAACCCTGACCCTGCTGGTCAGGGAGAATGTGGAAATCATAAATATAGACTGATTGATTATTTTGGTCGGGGCGATACCAAATATACCCGATGATTTCGCCAGATTTTATAATGCACAGAAGGGTTTCGCTTTCTGTGAGCGCGCCTTGAGGAAAGCTGGTTTCTATAGTTTCGTGTGCCTGCTTGAGAGAGTCTGAAAGAGATAAGCCGTAATTTTCTGATATCTCATGAGCATAATCGGATACAAAATAGTCAGTGTAACGAGAAAATTCGTTTTCCTGCATTGGTCTGAATGAAATCATAAAAGCTTTTCTACCTTTTGAATTCCGGTATTGATTTTGATTTGAAATATTGGAGGTCTGTCTCAATACAGAACTCAAATAAGTATTGGAGACTCTTTTGGCGTGGGCGCAATATTTGGTTAAAAGGCTGTTGGCACTATGGAAGTATAGTGCCAACAGCCTGCTTTCTGGTGAACTTTTCGGTTTAAAAGCTGCTCACGGATTATCCTGCTCATGCTCGCCCTCAGCAATGCGGGCCTGAATGGCGCCGCGCCAGGGGGCGTCTTTGGGGGCGGCGTCCAGCGCTTTGCGGAACAGGTCGAGTGCCTGCGGGGTGACGTGGCTTGCTGCGCGGGTCAGGGCCTCGCCGGTGCGGGCGGCAACTTCTGCGTCAAAGCCGAGGGAGAGGGCGTGGTTCCATGCCTCGGCGGCTTCTGCATAATGCTCGCGGGTGGCTTCGGCCTGCCCGAGTAGCAGGTAGCCCTGGCGCAGGTTGGGATCGCCTGCGGGGATCATGGCCAGCGTGGCTTTCAGGCGCTGGACCACGGCATCGCCGCGTGTGTTCTGCTCATGCTGTGCCACCAGACGCGGGCCGAGCGGCTGCGCGGGCAGGGAGGGCACGCCGTTGGTCAGATACAGGCCAACTGCTGCAATGGGGATCAGCCCCAGTGCGCTCCATACGGCAACTGGCGGAATGGCATCGTCCGTATGGGTGGGGGCTGTGTCTGCTACCAGAATGCGGCGCTGGATTTCCAGCCGGGCAATGTCATGCTCCGCCGGGGCAATCAGGCCGATATCCAGATCGCGGTCAATTTCAGAAAGCTGAGCTTCATGCAGCGAGAGTGCCGCACTCCGCTCATCCCGCACCTGCCGGGTGCGTCGCCATAGGGGGAGGGCCGCCGGAGCCAGAGCCAGACAGCTTAACAGCACAATGGAAAGCCAGATCATGCGCTCAGTCCTTCGTCAGGTCGGCCAGACGGGCCTTTTCTTCCGCTGTCAGCGGCGGGGGGGCAGCGGGGGCCGCATTGCGGCGGCGATAGGCGAAAAATGCTGTGGTCAGGCCCAGCAGCAGGGCCAGAACCGGCATACTCCACAGCAGCAGCGTGCCAATGGAAAGTGGCGGGCTGAGGCGAATGAAGTTGCCGTAGCGGTTGACCATCCAGTCCATGATCTGGCGGTTGCTCTCACCCTTGGCAACGTGTTCCCGCACCACCCGGCGCAGGTCCCGCGCCAGTCCGGCGCTGCTGTCCTCAATAGATTCATTTTGGCAGACCAGACAGCGGAGCTGAGAGCCAATGGCCTCGGCCCGCGCTTCTTCCTGCGGGTTGGGCAGCATTTCGGCAGGGTCATCCACGGCCAGAACCAGAACCGGGGCCAGCAGCAGGGCGCAGCCCAGAAACAGGGCGGACAGACGGCTCAGCATCATGATTTTTTCAGGCTTTCCAGCAGGGGCACCAGCGTGCCGCGGATGGTGTCCACATCCAGCGGGGCGGCGCTGTGCCAGCGGATAATGCCGCCGGGGCCGATCAGGAAGGTTTCCGGCACCCCGGAAATACCCCAGTCGATGCCCACACGCCCGTCGCGGTCACTGCCCAGACGGGTGAACGGGTTGCCGGAATGCTTGAGGAACCCGGCAGCGTTCTCCGGGCGGTCCTTATAGGCAATGCCCCACATCGTCAGGTCATCCTTCAGGCCCATCAGGGTTGGCATTTCTGCAAGGCAGGGGATGCACCATGAGGCAAAAAAGTTGACCAGAACCGGCTGCGTGAGCGCCCGCAGATCCTGCGCGCTGAAGCCCTGACCGGGAGCCTGATCCGGCACACTGAAATCAGGCACCGGGCGATTAAGCACCGGCGCGTTGATATCATGCGGGTTGAAGGAGCCGTGCTGCATGCCGGAGAGCATCTTCCAGAAGCCAACGCCAACAATCGCCGCTCCGGCCAGAGGGGCGGCCATCAGCAGCCGCCGGCGCGTCATGTTTTCAGGAGGGTTGCTCATGCTGCCGTCACCGTATTGGGGGAAGATTTGGCACGGCGCGGTGCACCCACGCGCATGCGCCGGTCGGAAAGGGAAAGCACGCCGCCAATGGCCATAATCAGCGCACCCAGCCACATCCATGGGGCGAGTGGGTTGTAATGCAGCCGCAGCACGTAGGTAGGGGCAGCGTCTGTGCCGTGCTTGTCCCCCAGCACGCCATACAGGTCAGCCAGCAGATTGGTGTGGATGGAGACTTCCGTCGTCGTCTGGTTCTGGCTGTTAAAGCTGCGTTTGGACGGATGCATGATGGTGACAATCTTGCCGTTATGCCGCACCTCAAGGGTTGCAACCATAGCGGAATAGTTCGGCCCCGGTTCCTGCGTCACCTTGGTCAGCGTCCAGTCATACCCGGCCAGATGCTCGGTGGTGCCAACCGGCACTTCCACAATCTTGTGCTGGGCCTGAGACATGGCGGCCAGCCCAAGAATGGTCACACCCACACCCGCATGGGCAATAGCCGTGCCAAAAATGGAGCGGGGCAGCATGCGGGCACGCTGGAGACTGCCGGAGAGCGGCATGCGGAACAGGCGCATACGCTCCGTGATATCGAGCACGGAGGCCGCAATGACCCACACCGCCAGCGCGCTGCACAGGATAGGCAGAATGCCGGACATGCCGAAGGTAAACACTGCAAACGCGACACCAGCCAGCAGAGCGGCAATCCACAGCCGTTGCAGCACCGGCCAGAGCTGGGCGCGCTTCCACGGCAGCATGGGGCCAAAGCCCATGAAGATGAACAGCGGGATGGCCAGCGGAATGGTCGTGGCATCAAAGAACGGCTTGCCGACGGAAATGGTGCGGTCAAACAGCAGGGACATGAAAGGCGGATACATGGTGCCGGTCAGCACCACGGCGCACAGGGAGCACAACAGGATGTTGTTGAGCACCAGCGCACCTTCCCGCGAGATGGGAGCGAACAGGCCGCCTGCTGTCAGCGTCGGGGCGCGATAGGCGAACAGCGCCAGAGAGCCGCCGATCACCACGGCCAGCAGGCCGAGAATAAAGATGCCGCGGGCCGGGTCATTCGCAAAGGCATGCACGGAGTTCAGAATACCGGAGCGGACAAGGAACGTGCCGGAGAGCGAGAACGAGAACGTGGCAATGGCCAGCAGCACCGTCCAGATTTTCAGGCTCTCGCGCTTTTCCACCACAATGGCGGAATGGATCAGCGCCGTGCCGGTCAGCCAGGGGATGAGGGAGGCGTTTTCCACCGGGTCCCAGAACCAGTAACCGCCCCAGCCCAGCACGTAATAGGACCACCATGAACCGAGCGCGATGCCGCAGGTGAGGAAGCACCATGCCGCCACCGCCCACGGGCGCACCCAGCGGCCCCATGCGGCATCCACGCGGCCTTCAATCAGGGCGGCAATAGCGAAGGCAAACGGCACCGCAAACCCGACATAGCCGGTGTAGAGAATGGGCGGATGGAAGGCGAGGCCCGGGTCCTGCAGCAGCGGGTTCATGCCCTGCCCATCCATGGGGGCGGGCCAGACGCGGGCGAACGGGTCTGACGTGGTCAGACAGAACAGTTCAAACCCGGCAGCCACCGCCCCCAGAACCGCAATCACCCGCGCCCGCAAAGCAGAGGGCAGGTTGCGCCCGAAGGCGGCCACGGCTGCTCCGCAGATGCCCAGGATAAGCGCCCAGAGCAGAATGGAGCCTTCATGATTGCCCCACACACCGGTGATTTTATACAGCAGCGGTTTGGAGACTGCGCTGTTGGCCGCAATGTTCTGGACCGAGAAATCATCCGTAACGGCGGCGTACACCAGACAGAGGAAGGCCATCAGCAATGCCAGAAGCTGCCCGACGGCCAGCCCCGGCGCGAGCATCATCACCCGTCTGTCGCGCCGTTGCGCGCCGATAAGAGGCAGAATGCCCTGCGCGGCGGCAAGGATGCAGGCAAGGGCCAGCGCATAATGTCCGAGTTCAGGGCTCAGCATGTCAGAGGGATGTCTCCGGGTGGCGGGCTGTCAGAACAGCGTAAAAGACGCTGGCAGGGAAAGAGACCTGCCAGACAGAGGCAAAAGACGCAAAAGGGGATGTGCGGCGTAACACAGGGTTTTAGTTGCCAGCCGGGGCAGGGGGCGCAGGAGCGTCGGACGCGGGAAGGCCCTTCTTTGCGTCCTGCACCGTCATGCTGTTCCAGCTTGCTGCACTGGGTGGCGGCCCAAAGCGCGGGTCCCACTTGCCGGATTTTTTCAGGGCTTCCGCCACTTCCTTCGGCATATAGGTTTCATCATGCTTGGCCAGCACTTCACTCGCGACAAACCCGTCCTTGTGCATGGTGCCGACGGCCACCACGCTCTGCCCCTCGCGGAAAAGGTCGGGCAGGATGCCTTCATACCGCACGGTTACAGCAGCCTGACCATCTGTGACGTCAAAGCGGGCAATTGGGGTTTCGCCCCGTTTTTCCCGTTTGACGGAGCCAGCCACCACCATGCCACCCAGCCGCACGGTACGGTCTGCCGGAGGCGCGGATGCTGCGACCTGAGAAGGCGTGACAAAGAAAACGATATCTGAGGAAAACGCCTTGAGCATGAGGGCTGCGGCAGCCCCCAGACAGGCAACGCAGGCGATAACGAGCCAGAGGCGACGTGTCTTGCGGGTCATAGAGACGAAGTGGCTCCTGTGGTGCGGTCCGAGGGGCGTTCAAGAACGGCCAGCCGCATACGGGCCTTTTTGAGGCGGAGGGCCGCCCCGATGGAGAGGGTCAGCGCGATGACAGTGGCCAGACCATAGCTGGCCAGAATATAGGGCAGATGCGTCATGCGGCGTCTCCCGAAGCATTGCCAGCGCGGCGGCGCGGGCTGGAGAGCAGGCTGCGGATGCGGCTTTCCATCACGGCGGCCCGGGTGCGGGCCAGCACAATGGCGGCAAACCCCAGCGAGAAGCCCAGAGTGGATAAAGCCAGCGGCCACAGCATGGAAGAGGACATGGTGGGCGCGCCTGTCAGCGTGATGCTGTCCGGCTGATGCAGGGTGTTCCACCACTGCACGCTGAATTTGATCACCGGCAGGTCGACAGCGCCCGCAAGCGCGAGAATGGCCGCAGCTTTGTAGCCGCGTTGTGGGTCATCGAACGCGCGGATAAGCGCAATATGGCCCAGATACAGGAAAAACAGCACCAGCACGGAGGTCAGCCGGGCGTCCCACACCCACCATGTGCCCCACATCGGCTTGCCCCACAGGGAACCGGTGGCCAGACACAGTGCGGTAATGCAGGCGCCCACGGGGCCGATTTCCACCGCAGCCAGATCCGCCAGCGGATGCCGCCAGACGAGTGACAGTACGGCGCATACGGCAAGCCCGGCATAACCGGCAGAGGCCAGCATGGCGGCTGGCACGTGCACATACATAATGCGGACAGAATCGCCCTGCTGCCAGTCGGCAGGCGAGAAAAACAGCCCCCAGCCCAGCCCCACGAGGGTGAGCAGCAGGGCTGGCCATGTCAGCCAGGGCTGCAGGCGTGCGCCCAGCTTGAGAAACCGGCCGGGATTGGCATACCGATGGAAGAATGTCCCGGCACGCGCGACGAGGGTCGGTGTGGCGCTCAAATGTCAGTCCGTTCCGTATCTCAACAAATCACGTGAGCTTGCAGGGGCCTTGCGTGCAGGAGTTTCCTGCCCAGACATGCGCTCGCGCACCTTTTACATCATTCGGGGCATCTTGACACGAGGCAGTTATTCATGGGCGTCCTGTCCCGACAACACAGCGGAGAGAAGACATGTTGTTTGCCGTTATTTGCACAGATCGCCCCGGAGCCCTTGAAATACGTAAGGCTACGCGTGAGAAACATCTGGCTTTTCTGGAAAATTACAAGCAGGCGATTCAGTTCGCCGGACCTCAACTTGACGTGAACGGCACCCCCTGCGGCAGCCTCGTGCTGCTGGATGTGCAGGATCGCGCGGCGGCGGAAGGCTTTGCTGCGGCTGACCCGTATGCCGAGGTTAATCTGTTTGAAAGCGTGATTGTGCGCCCCCTGCGCACTGTGTTCCGTGATGGCGCGCTGGTGGAATAGCCATGGCCTACTGGTTGATTAAGAGCGAGCCGGACGCCTTTAGCTGGGATGAGCAGGTGGCCAATGATGTGGAACCCTGGACCGGGGTGCGCAACCATCAGGCCAAAAAGAATCTTGCTGGCATGAAGGTGGGAGACCGCGCCTTTTTTTACCATTCCAACGTGCAGCGCGCGATTGTGGGGGTGGTGGAAATTGTGCGCGAAGCCTACCCGGACCCCACGGCGGACAGCGGCAACTGGGTGTGTGTGGACGTGAAAACCGTTGGCCCCATGCCCAGCCCGGTTACGCTGGCGGATATTAAGCAGGATGAGGCGCTGGCGGATCTGGCTCTGGTTCGGCAGTCACGCCTTTCAGTGTGTCCGGTTTCTGCGGAACATTGGCAGTATCTGTGCCGCATGGGCGGCTGGTCTGGCGACTGACGACCAGAAGCAGGCCGGGCTTTGTTCCCGCCGCATCAATAAAAAAGGGAGCACCCAGACCGGGCGGCTCCCTTTTTTGTTGGCCGTAGTCAGAGCGGCTTAGCCCTGTGTGGCAAGTGCCCAGAGCTGGCCCGCGCGGTTGCCGGAGCGGCAATAGCTGAAGATCGGGCCGGGCAGGGTGTTGAGGGATTCCTGCATGATGATCACGGCATCGGAAGACGGAGCCTGACCGCCAGCAACCGGAATGGAGATGAAGGACAGGCCAGCCTGCTTGGCGGCTTCTCCAATGGTTTCAGCCGTCGGCTGGCCGGGGTCTTCCCCATCCGGGCGGGTGCAGATGATGGTTTTGAACCCGGCCTCTTTAATGGCGGGGATGTCGCTGACGGCAATCTGCGGGGCAACAACAAAATCGGGGGACAGGCTGCGATAGTTCATGGTCAATAAAGTCCTTTCAGACAGCATTCTGCTCACAAGCTCCCTGACCTTGTAGGCCCGGACAGAGCGGGCGGAAAGAGGGAGACATACTGCTCTGGCTGTATGCCTGCCCTGAAATCCGGCATGGTGGGCGTGGATCAGAAAAAAGAAGGGCGGCGGGACATGCAGAAAGAACCGGGTTTTGCAGATGTTGTGGCAGCATCTGTACGTCTGAAAGGGCATGCGCATCGCACGCCGGTTCTCACTTCTCGCTATCTGAACGGAGTGAGCGGGGCGGAGCTGTTCTTCAAAGCGGAAAATTTCCAGCGCGTGGGGGCGTTCAAATTCCGAGGCGCGCTGAATGCAATTCTGGCTCTGCCCGAAGACGTGCGTCGCCGGGGCGTGGTGGCGTATTCCTCCGGCAATCATGCGCAGGGCGTGGCCTGTGCGGCGCAGCAGGCTGGGATTCCCGCCGTGATTGTCATGCCGGAAGACGCCCCCGCGATGAAGCTGCACGCGACCCGAGGGTACGGCGCGGAAGTGGTTCTGTATGATCGTTACACGCAGGACCGGCAGGCGATAGGCGACGCACTGGCCGCAGAGCGAGGGGCGACGTTGCTCCCTCCGTTTGACCATCCGGATATTATTGCCGGGCAGGGCACTGCAGCGCTGGAATTGTTTGAAGAGACCGGACCGCTTGATGCGCTGTTTGTGCCGGTTGGTGGTGGCGGTCTTGCCTCAGGCTGCGCGCTGGTTGCGCAGGCGGTCTCGAAGGGGTGCACCGTAATTGGGGTGGAACCGGCAGCCGGGGATGATGCGCGACAGTCTCTGTCCGCAGGTCACATCGTGCAGATTGAGGTGCCCAAAACACTGGCGGACGGGGCGCAGACCACAGCCATCAGCCCGCTCACTTTTGGGATTATGCGCAGGCTTTTGCGGGAGATTGTCACGGTGGACGATGCCACGCTGGTTGCGACCATGCGCACCCTGGCGGAGCGGATGAAAATTGTCGTCGAGCCGACGGGCTGCCTTGGCGTCGCTGCCGCTCTTGCGGCTGCTTCCGAATGGAAGGGGAAGCGTGTCGGCGTGATTATTTCCGGCGGCAATGTTGATATGGCACGGTTTTCCAGACTGATGCAGGAGGGCGCGTAACACAGCCGGAGACTGAAAAATTAGTCGCGCTAAATTTTAAGGGATTTTTAAAACGCTTGTCCGGATAAGGGATAATTGTCCCTCTTGTCCCGGACAGGCGATGTGTAGGCTGTAAAGCCTGTTTTAGCGATGAATGAAGTACAGGTCTGAATACAGGTCTTTCAGTGCGGCCTTGTTGGCCAGGCAGCGACGGACCAGATGGGCGCGGAGGTCGAGCGCGCCTTGCTGCACGATCGGATCTTTGGACGGCGCATCAAAGGCCGGATAGCGCTGAATGCAGGATTTCAGATCCGGATTGTTCATGTCCAGACCGGCTTCAATCTGCTTCATGGTCGCATCATATTCCTGCGTGACTTCCGCATCGGAATACCATTCGCTCAGCGCGGACTGCACCTTGTTGTTGCGGATCAGGTAGGTGAAGGTCAGAAACCCGTTTTCCGTGGTGCCATTGGGCAGTTTGGTGCTCAGGCGGCA
The DNA here is from genome assembly GCF_001580535.1 of Acetobacter cerevisiae. Lineage (GTDB taxonomy): Bacteria > Pseudomonadota > Alphaproteobacteria > Acetobacterales > Acetobacteraceae > Acetobacter > Acetobacter cerevisiae. Next base: position 32,403 of record NZ_LHZA01000147.1, read on the forward strand.
GACGCGGTGGAAATACGGCGGCAGGCTGAGGTCCGGCATGGCGGTGGCACCCGTCACGCTGATCTGCATGGTCGGCTGGAAAGAGGAATCCGGCTTGTCATCCCGGTCCGGCGTCTTGCTGGATTGCAGGCTGTGGTCGCGCTGCATGGCTTCGGCCAGAAGCGTGTCATACTGGTGGGAATAGCAGTAGGACGGGTCCGTCCGCGCATGTTCCAGCGCAGAATGATAGGCTTGCTGCTGCGGGGTCTGGGCGCAGCCTGTGGCAGCCAGAACGGCGGCAACAGAGCCCGCGCGCAGCAGATTCTGCCAGCGTGGGGTGCGGGCTGAGCGGGAGGAAGGCGTGGTGTGCGACATGGAAAAACTCCTGTTGGCGCACAGTCTGCGCCGGGATGGTCTCACCTTCGGCTGTGTAAGGTGTTCCGATGCACGTGACAACCACTGTGAAGTCTGACGCCAAAAGGGCGCACGCACGCCGGAAAACCATGGCAAAAATCGAAAAGTAAAAGGGATAGGAGGCAACTTCTTAGCCCGCGGGGCTTTTGTGAGGGAAGGTGGACATCGCTGTACAGGAGATGGGAGGCATATGCCGGACGAGGGGCGGCCCGTGTCGCTTTTCGAGCGTGCTATGCTACACTCTCCTTTACAAAACAGACTATTGCGGGCGCTCGACTGCGCCCCGGCCCGGCCTTTCACGGCAGGGCAGAGCAAGCAGAAAGGGCGCAAATGAGTACGCAGGACATGACAGGGAGCGAGATGGTGACGCTCAAGCTCAGTGGTCACGATCTGGGAGAGCTGGAACACGCCCTCGCACAGGTCGAGTCTGGCAAAGGCGTTCTGGTGCGTCTGGCGGACCTGATGGGCGGCGCTGTTGGCCACGCCACGCGGCTGGGCCTGCGCGGGCTGGGCATGGCTCCCGGCATGGAAGACAAGCTGCGTGGTCTGGCGGAAAGCGCCATTGCCCGTGCCTTTGATGTTGCCATTGTCGGGCTGCGCAGCCCCGGTGACGCTCTGGCGGAACCGCAGCCCTGGCGTGGCCCGGCGTTGCAGGCGGCTGTTGCCGTCTCCGGCGCGGTAGGTGGCTTTGCTGGCCTTGCTGGTCTGGCCCCGGATATCAGCTTCACGACGCTGACCATCATGCGTGAGATTGGCCGTATTGCGCGCGAAGAAGGCGAGGACCTGTCCGACCCGGATGCACGCCGCGCCTGCCTGGAAGTGTTCGCACTGCGGGCCTTTCCCAATGCGCGGAAGGCGGAAGATAGCGAACTGGGCTATTTCTCAGCCCGTGCGCTGCTGCGCGGCCGCCCGGTTGTGATGCTGATTGCGGAAGTCGCCTCGCATTATGGTCTGGCTCTGGGGCAGAAAGTCTCTCTTCAGCTTATGCCAGTGGCGGGTGCGCTGTGTGGGGCGTCGCTCAATACGGCATTCCTTAACCATTACCGGGCACTGGCCCGGGCGCATTTCACCATCCGTCGTCTGGAGCGTGAACATGGTCCGGTGGTGCGGGATACGGCTGAGGCCCTGCGAGATCACGTCGCAACGCGTAACGGTCGCGTTTCCTGAAGGTATTGAGGCATTAAAAAAGCCGGAGGCAGATCCTCCGGCGTGGTCTCAGACGGTCTTATCAGAGAGCCAGCTTTCCCTCAGGAGGCTGGCTCTTTCTGTTTTTTGACCGGTGGCGGTTCTTCATCAATCAGCGTGCCGATGACGGCAAGAAACAGCATGAACCCGCCCACAATCATGCAGGTCTGCTGGTAGTGGAAGTCGATCAGTCTCACCACCACGCAGGCAAGAATACCCAGCAGGCAGGCTATTCTTAAGGTCATCAGTCTCTCCGGTTCAGGCCGTTACAGGGGTGACAAGCGGCTTATTGGCGGCGAGAGCGGCCACATTGTCCAGCGAGAGCATGCCCATGGCCGTGCGCGTTTCCACTGTGGCGCTGCCGGTGTGGGGCGTCATGAAAATCTTCGGCAGGGCGAGAATGCTGGGGTTCGGGTTGGGTTCGTTCTGATAAACATCCAGCCCGGCATTAAACAGATGGCCGGAGCGCAGGGCGTCCAGCAGAGCCGTCTCATCCACCAGTGCGCCGCGAGCAGCATTGACCAGCACACTGCCGCGCGGCAGCAGGCCGAACATTTTGGCTGTCATCAGCGGCGGTGCGCCGGCGGTGGCGGGCATGTGCAGGGTGAGAATGTTGCAGTGGGGCAGCATCTCTTCCAGATTTTCAAAATAGGTCGCGCCTTCCTCCTGCGCAGGGTCCAGCCTGCGGCGGTTATGGTAGAGCACCTTCATGTCAAACCCACGCGCCCGGCGCGCAACGGCCTGCCCGATGCGGCCCATGCCGACAATGCCCAGAGTCTTGCCGGCCACGCGCATGCCCAGCATCTCATCCATTTCCAGCGTGCGGCCCCAGCCGTTCTTCATCAGCGTGTAATATTCCGCAGCGCGGCGGCAGGCGGTCAGAATCAGCATCATGGTCAGGTCAGCATTACAGTCGGTCAGCACGTCCGGCGTGTTGCAGACCTTGATGCCACGTGCCAGCAGGGCGGGCACATCCAGATGGTCCAGCCCGACACTGACGGTTGCCACCAGCTTCACGCAGTCCGGAATGGCCGCCACATCCGCGCCTTTCAGCGGGCAATGATGCGTGACCAGCATGGCAAACGCCTGCTGCTTTTCCGCCAGAGTCAGCATGCCAGCGGTGTCCAGCGGGGCATCGGGGGCAGGGGGAGCGGTAAAGTCGGTCTCAATCCGCTTTTCAACGGCGGCAGGCAGCCGGACGGCACGGATCAGGCAAGGCTTTTCGGAAGGCATGGGCGTTCCTTTTTTCAGTGGGACAGATTGAGTTTCCGTAATGACAGACTAGCATGACCCTTCAGAAAAGCCATGACGAGCGTATAACGACGGAAACGGACGCGGGATCAGGCGCGAGCGTTATAAAGAACGCAGATCTCATCTGTTTAAAGGAGGCGACATGACTGACGCGCTGACGCCGGAACTGATTTTAGGCGCGTATGCGGCCGGGATTTTCCCGATGGCGGCCGATGCGGATGATGACGAGCTGCAATGGTATGATCCGGACCCGCGCGGCATCCTGCCTCTGCGTGGTTTCCACCTCTCGCGCCGTCTGCAACGCACGGTGTTGTCAGGCCGGTTTGATGTCAGTGTGGATCAGGATTTCCCCGGCGTGATGAAGGCCTGCGCAGCGCCTGCACCGGGGCGTGAGGACACATGGATCAATGGTGAGATCTTCCGCCTGTTCTGTGCCCTGCATGACATGGGATACGCGCATAGCGTGGAATGTCGGCAGGACGGAAAGCTGGTGGGCGGCTTATATGGCGTGGCGCTGGGCGGCGCATTTTTTGGGGAAAGCATGTTCAGCCGTGCGACCGATGCCTCCAAGGTTGCGTTAGTGCATCTGGTGGCGCGGCTGCGGATTGGCGGCTTTATCGTGCTAGACACCCAGTTTGGAACAGACCATCTCGCCCGCTTTGGCGGGGAGGAAATTCCGGCAAGCCTGTATAAGGCAACCTTGGAACGCGCTGTCCAGATGATGCCATGTTGGCAGGCTAGCATTCCTGCAGATGAGCTGGAGGCTGAAATTCGCGCCATGCGGGCAGAGACGCATGCGGCAGACTCTCAGGACAGTTAGGGACCGGCTCTGGGAGCAGAGCGGTCTGGATGAGAAACAGGAAAGACGAAGACGTATGACACACTGCCAGCCGGCCCGGACGCGCCGTATGCTGACCCTTTGCAGCCTTCTGGCCACCGCACCGCTGGCGGCAGGACTGCTGAGCCAGCCAGGCCATGCCGCCGAGACAGCCGCAACGCCTGCGGCCCCGGCAGGCGCACCGGCTCCCGCCCCGCAGATGGACCACCCGCGCCTGATGCCCGGACGTGATGCCACTATTGATTACGTCTTTCAGCCGCGCCCGCCTGCGGGTGGAGGCCCCGCAACGGCCCTGCCGATCAGGGACCGGCATGTGCAGGTTCTGTTTTCCGGTGATGGCGGGCTGATGCGCATCAACTACATGCTCAGCATGGACGGGCCGGAAAGCCGCGGGGCCGTCATCATCAACCGGGCGGCGCAGGAAGTGATGATTATCCTGAACGACCGCAAGATTTATACCCGGCTGGTGCAGCAGGAGGTGGCGCGCAGCCCGTTCCTGCTGGATATGTCCATGAGTTTTACGCGCAAAGGCAAATCCGAAGTCATCGGCCAGCCCTGCACCCTCTGGGGCGTGGTCTCCGCCCAGGGGAATGGGACTGCCTGCGTGACGGATGACGGCTTTATTCTGGAGCAGGACGGCGTGGATGTGGATGGTCTGAACGGCCACCTCAAGGCGATGAAAATCTCCTATGATGACGTGCCCGCTACCTCTTTCCAGCCGCCTGCGGGTTTTCAGGAAGTCACGCCGCATTCCCCGGGATCTCAGTCTGGTGGGAATGAGGACGGTTCAGCCCCCCCTTCCGTTATGCGGGGGCCAACCAGTGTGCAGCAGCAGGAACATTCCAGCGTGCCCTCCGCCACAGGCGTTGTGCCGGGCGTTGGTCCTGTAACGACCCTGCCATCCACCGATTCCAACGCGCATGATGCGTCAGGCAATACGCCATGAGCGGGCTGCGTACGCGGCGGCTGCTTGGTGCCGGGCTGGGTGTTATGATGGGTGTGGCCTCTCTGCCCGTGGCGCAGGCGCAAACGTCTGCTACGGGTACCGACGCAGGCAACGCTGTTTCCGCAGGTGCGAGCGGTGCTCAGGCGGGTGCCAACCCTGCGTCTGCCCCTGCGCCAGTCGCCCCGCAGGATGCACCGTTCATCACGCCGTCTGTGGATGCGGATGTGCTGTATGAACTGACATCGCCCACCGGGGATGCGGTGATGAAGCAGCGGATGCGCTGGCAGGTGGGCAGCCTCCGTCAGCGGCTGGACCCGGAAGGGTCTGACCTGTTCATGATCACCTCCTGGCCTGAGCACACGCTGACCGTGGTGGACCCGAGCCGCAAGCGGAAGAGCGTGATGCCGGCCCCCAGTCAGGACCTTACGCCGCCCGGTCACCCGGCTATGGTTGGCACCTATGCACGATTGGGTGGTTCCGTGGTGGCGGGGGAAAGCTGCATTATCTGGCGCACCAAAGACGCCGACGGACATGCAAGTGATGTCTGTTACACGGCGGATGGTCTGTTGTTGCAGGTTGCACAACAGGGACAGATTACCGTCCGGGCGCTCCGTGTCAGCCGGGTGGCCCAGCCTGATGATGTGTTCGCCATTCCATCGGGCCTGAAGCAGGAGGCCCCCGCCAGACCGTAATCCGCCCGGACCGTTACGACGGAAAGGAAAGGGTATGCGGTTGCGTTACCCTGTTGTGCTGGGTCTGGCGCTCAGCGCGCTGATTGCGCCCGGCGAGAGGGCATCTGGACAGTCGGTGGACCATGCACCTCAAGATGCTGGTGCAGGCACATCCGCGGGGGCTCAGGCCGTTTCCATCTGTGTCAAACCTCCGCCGGGAGCGGCGCGGGATACGTTGCTGGTCATACCCTCCGGCACTGTGCTGGTTGGTCAGGCTGTGCCGTCTGGCCGTCGGCAAAGTGCGCAGATGGAAGCCGTTGTCACCACAGAAACCGTAACGCTGACAGAAATGCAGCCCTGTAGCGGTGCGGATGCCTCCACGCTGGTGTCCCGCACGCGCCACTGGCTGGTGGACCCGGTGCGGCCTCAGGCGGCTGTGGTGTTACATCCGGTGGGGGAAGTCAGCGGCAATGGCGTGGATACATCGTTTGAGGAAGAACCCGACGCGTTTCGCAGTGCTGTCAAAACAGGGGCCATTACGGCCCATGTGCAGGGCACCCTGAAAGAAACTGTCGCGCTGACGGAAACGCAGGCTGATATCCCCGAAGAACCCGATAACAGCATGGGCCCGGACTGGGCGCACAGCACCGGCTGGGATCAGAACAGCTTACGCAAAACGCCGGGCAGCAGAACGGAATAGGGGTTTACGCTCAGGTCCGGGTTTTCCAGCTTGCCCGCAATGCCAAAGGTCATGGCAACAAGGCCGCCCTCTTTTTCCGGGCTGAACAGTTTGCCAATGCCGGGGAGCTTGCCGGGGAGTTTGTTGATCGCAAAAACCGGCACCACGGTCCCGTTCAGGTCGAGCGTGCTGTGGTCCAGATCAATCTTGCCCTCCAGCGTGGCCCCCAGCGCATCATTCCCCATGTGGCCATTCTCAATAGTCAGAACGCCGTCAGAAAACGCGACGGGCATGGTCAGGGTGGAGACTTCAAATTCCGGAGATTTGCGGGCATTTACCCAGCCATAGAGCGACAGATTGCGGGCCAGAAGCACCGTGGCGGGGGCTTTCTTCAGCACAAACGGGCTGACATGCAGCGTGCCTTTGAAGGGGGCCGTGGCCTGTGTGTCATCAAACGCACCATTTAGCGTGGCGTGGCCGCCCTGCACGTTGGGCAGGATGTTGAGGGCTGCCAGAAACCCGCCCATGTCTGGAATGGTCACATGCAGGGCGCGGGTGGCCCCTTTGGGGTCCAGCGTCATGGTGACGGGGGACGGTCCACGCATGGCAAAACGCATGCGTTCCAGACGCTGGCCGTTATCTTCAAAATGCCCGGTGACGGCCCGCAGGGGCTGCTTGGTCTGGCTGTAATACAGGGCGTTGGCCGTCATATCGATGGTCCAGGCGTTGCCCGGCGGCCCGTGCAGCTTGCCTGTCGCCGCTTCCGGCACATGCAGGCCGGGGGAGGCAGCCTGTTTGGGGGCGTTCGGGTCGCCCTCCATCAGGGGGGCGAGGTCCAGCGTATCGGCATAGACCCCCACCTGAATGGTTTTGTCCTGCGAGGCATAGGGCAGCACAAGGCGGGCATGGCCGGAGGAGCGTTCTATTTTAAACGAGGAAATCAGCAGCTCCGGTGCTGCTTTTTCCCGCAGTACGGCACGGCCCCGCACATCCAGTTCCGGCCCTGTGGCAAAAATTTTCTCAACGGAGGTAATCCGCCCGTCCAGCAAGGCGAGAGTGGCGGTGACCTGTGCCGTGCGGCCTGCTGCCTTATGCCAGAGGGGGATGACAATGCGGGAATGCTTCAGGTCAAGATTGATATGAACCGTGCCCTGCTTGTTCGCCTGCCGGGCATAATCCACACCGAGATCGGCGTTGCCGTAGAAATGCGAGCTGGTGTCGATGCCCGCAGCGGTCGCCGTTTCCGGCGTGATGCGGGTGAACAGATGTGCCTTTTCTGCAATTTCCTGCGGCTGCAGGGAGCGGAAGTTCATGAAATAGGTAATGTCTGACGGCAGGCCACCCAGCACGCCATGCCCGTTCAGATCCATTTGCTGCGTGGTGGCGGCAATCTGGAACGTGCCATTGGTGATGGCGCGGCCTGCAACAACATTACCCAGATGCGTGTGGCTGACCTGTGCGTGGGCGTCCACAATCATCTGATCCGTCGTGACATCACTTTCCAGCGGCAGGGTCAGGGAGAATTTGGCGCTGGCCTGCCCGGAGGGGCTGGTAAAGCTGATGGGGTGGCGGGCCAGTAGATGCAGCCGCGGTTCAGCCAGCATGGCCAGAAGATCCCGCAGATTGCCGTGCAGTTCCGTGACAATGGTGCCCATCTGGTCCTTTTTGGACAGACCGGTAATTTCCATGGAGCCGGGACCTGCAGCGACGCGCCCGATACCGGTAGCCCCCACATTTTTATCGGCCCGATCCACCAGTTGATAGGCGTGGTCGAAATGGATGGTCAGTTTATCGAGATCATTCACCTCAAGATGCGCATCCAGATGATGCAGCGGCGAGATGGGGCGCAGCCAGTGCACCGTAAGATCTGACCCTTCCACGCTCCCTTTGATGGAGGTGAGCTTGATGCCGTTCCAGCCTTTATCACTATGCAGCGTGACGGCGGTGTGCAGGTCATGCGCTGTGCCGTCGGTAATGTTGGTGTCCACCCATTTTCGGCCACCTTTTGCCGCTTTGGCGGGCCAGTAATTGGCAATATCGCCAAACGGAATGGTGGGGATATCCAGTGCCATCTGGCCAGACAGCACGGTGGGGCTGAACAGGTCGGATGCATTCAGCTGGCCCGTCAGGCTGACGGTGATGCCGCCATTCACATCCTCCGGATGTTCCGGGTTCAGCAGGTCCAGCGTCAGACCTTGCAGCGTGATGGTGGCGGGCGTGTGGGTGGCAGAGCGGTGGTCAAGGGCCAGATGGGCCAGCAGAGACCCATGATTGAGCAGATAGGTGGAGCCACCGCCCTGAAGTTCGCCTGCGCCGAGATCGGTTTTCAGGTCCAGCCCCTGCGGGAGTAGCCAGCTGCTGTGGGGGGCGGGTGCAAAGACGGTATCCGCCGTCAGGCTCACCGGCACATCCAGCGTTTTCAGAGCCGGGGCCAGACCGGCAAAGGTGCTGGGGCGCACGGGGGCGAGCGCTGCATGCCACTGGATGGTGCCGTGATCGGTCTGTGTTCCCTGTGCCGTGACACTCAGCCGTTCCGTGCTGTCCTGCTCTGCCTGAAAGGTGAGGGCAACGGAGCCGGTCAGACCATTGCCCCCATGCAGGCTGACGGCATGCAGGGTGGACGTGATGGGCGAGGCAATCCACTGCGTATGGGTCAGTCGGTCATCAATCGTAACCTGTGCGTCGGTCAGGCCAATGCGTTGCAGGGTGCTGGGGTCGAGCGTGTTGGTACTGTCAGGCGGCGTGGCAGGTGTGGGGGGGGCGTCCACATCCAGTCCGACGCTGCCATCTTTCTCACGCCGTAGGGCCATGCGCACGCCGCTGAGGTCCACCGTATTCAGTGCCACGCTGCCGTGGATCAGCGCCAGCGGGTCGAGCGTGACGTTGGCGGACTGAATGGTGTCGGTTGTGGTCTTGTCGGCTTTGAGAATGCGAACGTCATGCAATGAGAGCATAACAGGCACGCTCAATCCGTCCCGCAGGCCATTCCATGCCAGATCGGCCCGCCGCAACGTGAGGGTCGCGGCGGCGGGCTGACCGGGCTGCCCGTTGAGGACTGCAACCGGCAGGAAGGGCCGCACAAAAGGCGTGACGTTGACCGGCCCGAACAGCATGCGCACCAGCAGAGCCGCCACACACAGCACCGGCAGCACCAGCACACCCACTGCCAGAACAGTCAGAACGCGCAGGGCCCGCTTGTGCAGGGGGCGCGGGAGGTCTTGACCCGTGGAAGTCAACGCAGCAACCCTTTGCGTTCAATAAGAATGGTCAGATTATGACAGCAAGCGTTGTTTCTTCTTACTTCCGGGATGTGCGGGCGCCGCGCGGCGCCCGCACGCGTCTGTGGCCCGATGCGAACTGGGCCGCGCCCGCAGATACGCAGGCGGCTACGCATTTTGCGCAGGATATGAGGGTGGCTTTGCAGGAGGCCGGAGGGCCGGGCGATGTGCTGAACCTGCCGGGTGCTGAAGGGCTGGTTGCCTGTCTGGGGGGCAACAGCCCGTATCTGTCTGATCTGGCACGGCAGGACCCGGTGTTTTTTGCAACGCTGGTGCAAAGCGGGCCGGAGCCCTGTGCGAAGGACGTGTTTGCAGCATTTGCCGATTTTGACATCACATCGGGGCGAGAGTGTGTTGCCCGCTTCCTGCGCGAGGCCAAAAAACGCACAGCCCTGATATGCGCTGTGGCGGACCTTGGGGGATTCTGGTCGCTGGAGGAGGTGACGCAAACGCTCAGCCGGCTGGCGGACGCGGCGCTGGAAGTGGCTGTCAGACATTTGCTGTGGAGTGCTCATCAGGCTGGGCAGATTCAGTTACGAGACCCCAAACGTCCGGCGCATGCCAGTGGTTTTGTTGTGCTGGCAATGGGAAAACTAGGGGCACGGGAACTGAATTTCTCCTCGGATATTGATCTGATGGTGCTGTACGATCCGTCCGTGCAGTCTCAGCCTGATACCGTGCGGCGCGTCTTTATCCGTATGACTAGCGATCTTGTGGGCCTCATGGAAGCGCGGGATGCGGATGGCTACGTTTTTCGGACAGATTTGCGCCTGCGGCCAGACCCGTCCTCCACGCCTCCGGCAGTCTCCGTGCAGGCGGCCATCCAGTATTATGAAAGTCTGGGCCAGACATGGGAGCGCGCCGCCATGATCAAGGCGCGGCCGGTTGCAGGCGATATGGCGTTGGGGCGGCGGTTTCTGGCAGCCATTCGCCCGTTTGTCTGGCGCAGACACCTCGATTTTGCGCTGATTGATGATATTCACGACATGAAGGCCCGCATTGACCGCTACCGCAAGGCGGGGCGCACCGGGCTGGCAGACCTGCCTGATGCGGTGCTGGCGGACCCGGCGGCCAGCCGTGACTGGCTGCTGGGCCATAACGTCAAGCTGGGGCAGGGCGGGATTCGGGAAATCGAATTTCTGGCGCAGGCCATGCAGCTTGTCTGGGGCGGGCGTGTGCCTGCATTGCGAGACCGCACAACCTTTGGCGCGCTGAAAAAACTGGTGGGGTCCGCCTACCTCCCGCGTGAGGAAGCGGAAGTTCTGGCCCGGACCTACCGGTTTTTGCGGGATGCGGAACATCGGTTGCAGATGCGGGCTGACCATCAGACGCATGACCTGCCGGACCGCCCGGAGGCGTTTGATGCCTTCGCCGTGTTCATGAATTATACGGATGGCGAGGCACTGGCGCTGGAAATGCTGCCCCGTATGCGGGAAGCCCGGCGTATTTTTGAGCGGCATTTTGCCACCCCGCAGGTGAGCGCTCCTGCACAGGATGCGACCCTTCTGGCCGTGGCCCCGGATGATGAAAATTCTCCGGCTTTGCTGGAACGTCTGGGTTTTCCCGCTGCTCAGACAGAAGAGGCGGTGCAGGTGCTGGCCCGCTGGCAGACCAACAGCCTGCGGGCGCTGCGTTCCGAGCGGGCCCGGGCCTTGCTGCGTGGTTTGTTGCCTGCGTTGCTGGCCAGTTTTGCAGCGCGTAGTAACCCCTTGGCCTGTCTGCGCCGGTTTGAGGCCTTGCTGGCGCGTCAGCATGCCGGGGTACAGTTGCTCTCCCTGTTCGAGCGGAACCCGGCGTTGATTGACCGGATTGCCGCCCTGTTTGATTCCTCGGCCTTTCTGGCAAACCATCTGGCCGATACGCCGTCTGCACTGGAAGGTCTGCTGGAACCGGAGCCGGAAGAAGGCCGCAACGTGCTGGACCGCCTGCGGCATCTGGCGACGGAAGTGGATTCTGCGGAGTTGCTGGTAACAGCCCTGCGGCCTCTCCTGCGTGGGGAAGAATTTCGCCTGTCCGTGGCGGTGCTGGAAGGTCGGTTGGGAGAAAATGAGGCCGAAAAGCAGCGGACAGCGCTGGCCGATACCATCATGACCGTGCTGATGCGGGCGGTAGAAAAAGAGCATCAGCAACGCTACGGCCGCGTGCGCGGTGGTGGCATGGCTGTGCTGGCGCTGGGTAAGGCGGGGTCTCGGGAAATGATGCCGGGGTCTGATCTGGACCTGCTGCTGGTGTTTGACCATCCGGAGGACGTTCAGGTCAGTCAGGTGCCGGAGAATGCGCCCAGACTTCAGAATGGTCTGCCGGTGCGTGCGCCACGGTCACTAGCGGTATCGCAATATTATACCCGTCTTGCACATGCCTTTATTGCCGCGCTGACCGCCCCCGGCCCGGAAGGTCCGCTGTATGCGGTGGATATGCGGCTCCGTCCTTCCGGTGCAGCTGGGCCGGTTGCCGTCTTCCGCACCGCCTTCCTGAAGTATCATCAAGATGCCGCCTGGACATGGGAACGCATGGCGTTGACCCGTGCGCGTGTGATTACGGCTCCCGCGGTGCTTAAGGCACGCTTGCAGGCGGATCTGGTGCAGATTTTGAATGGCGATCTGCGCAAACCCCGGCCCTCCACCGAAACGCTGCTGGAGGATGCCCGGCAGATGCGCGCCCGTCTGGCGCGGGATCTGCCTGCGTCCAGCCCGTGGGACATTAAACGCCGGGCGGGCGGCCTGATGGAAGTCGAGTTTGTCGCCCAGATCCTGCAACTGGTGGCAGGCACAAAGGACGCCAGAAATCCTTGCACACGGCGGGCGCTGGCTCTGCTGAAAAAAGGTGGTTTGCTGAGTGCGGCGGAAACAAAACTGCTGCTGGAGGCCGATGCCGTCTGGCGTCAGCTGCAATGTTTGCTGCGGCTGCTGTGCGGCCCTGTGCCACCGGTTGATCTGGAGCGGGGGTTGGCGCCCGGCGCGGTAAGAATCCTGCTGCGTGTGATGGGAGAAGCCACTCTGCCGGACCTGATGGCGCGCACCGCGCATCTGGCGCAGACTGTGCGGCAGATCTTCGAGCACCGCGTCGGGCCGGTTGGTGGGGAGGCTAGCTTTGCGGGAAAAGCTGCCGAAGAACGTTCCGCACCCTCAGCCGTTGAGTTTTGAAGGCTGTCTGACAGGGAAATTTTTCAGGCAGCGTTTTCCGATACATTGTTTTTTCAGGAAAGAACCGAGCATGACAGACACGCAGGACACCACAAAAAACGGCCTGAAAGAGGGCGATATCGCTCCGGATTTCAAAATAGAGGCCAGCCGGGGCCGCACCGTCAGTCTCGCGGAGCTGAAAGGCAAACCATTTGTGCTGTATTTCTACCCCAAGGCGGACACGCCCGGTTGTACCAAGGAAGCCTGTGGCTTCAGTGAGGCTCTGGGGCAGTTTGAAGGGGCGGGGCTGACCGTGATCGGCGTCTCGCGCGATCCCGTCAAAGCGCTTGATAAATTTGCTGAGAAATATGACCTCACATTCCCGCTGGCCTCAGATGAAGCAGGGAGCGTGACGGAAGCCTATGGCGTGTGGGTCGAAAAATCCCTGTATGGCAAAACCTATATGGGGATTGATCGCACCACGTTCCTGATTGGGGCGGATGGCAAAATCGCCCGTATCTGGAAAAAGGTGAAAGTGCCGGGCCATGTGGAGGCTGTGCTGGACGCCGCGAAGGCTCTTTAACAGCACGCCTCCTGCAATCAGGCCCTCAATCCGGCTGGGGTTACGAGCCGGAGTAATAGCTGCCGGGGACGGCGTAATAGCCCGGAGCAGGAGCCACCGGCACTGCGGGCACCACCGGCACGGCATAGCCCATAGCGGGCGGAGGCGGAGGTGGCGGCGCATAAGCCACCGGCGGCGGTGCGGCATTGCCCATGGCAGCACCGGCCAGAGCGCCAACAGCCAGACCACCAATCAGCGCGCCGGCAATGGCACCGCCACCGGGGCCACGGTGCCAGCCTCTGCGCGGGCCACCACCCCAGTAACCACCACGCGGCGGCGGAGGCGGACCACCCCAGCCGGGACGGCCCCAGCCGCCACCCGGATGCGCCTCTGCGGCGGGCAGTGTCGCCAGTGTCGTGCCTGCAATAAGGGGCAGGGCGAGAAGAAGTTTTGTCATACGGCGCATCGTGTGCCTCCTCGAAACTGACAGAGGAAACACCGGAGCGTCTCCTCTTCACGTCCTAATAACGCGCTGCCTCATGGCAATTTCAAGGCCGCTTCCGGGCAATTTGTGTCCCTTAAAAAAGGACGACTGTTATCCCTGATCAATCACGGTTGTGCGGGGCAGTGTCAGCACTGTCAGCAGTGTGACAAGGGCGCAGGCGGACACGTAATAGGCAAACCACATCTCGTGCCCCGCCTGCTTGCACCACAGCGCGACATATTCCGTTGTGCCGCCAAAGACGGACACCGTAACAGCATAAGGCAGCGCCACACCCAGCGCGCGGATGCGGGTGGGGAAGAGCTCCGCCTTCACCACCGCATTGATGGAGGTGTAGCCAGAGGCGATGAACAGCGCGCCCGTGATCAGCCCAAATGCGGCCCATGCAGAGTGAACACCGGAGAGAATGGTCAGCAGCGGGACGGTGCCCAGCGTGGCGCAGACGCCAAAATACAGTAGCAGCGGGCGGCGACCAATGCGGTCAGACAACGCCCCGAACGCAGGCTGGATGGCTGCAAAAATAATCAGGCAGGCAGAAGAGATCAGCGTTGCAGTCTCTTTGGGAAAGCCCAGCGTGTTGGCAAGATATTTCTGCATATAGATGGTGTAGGTATAGAAAATAACCGTGCCACCCAGCGTCATGCCACAGACCGTCAGTACGGCACGCGGGTGCTGAAGCAGGACGCGTAGTCCTCCTTTTTCCTTTTGTGTGCTCGTCTTTTCAAAACGCTCGCTCTCCTGCATGTGGCGACGCAGCCAGAACACCAGCAACGCTCCCAGCGCCCCGATAACGAACGGCACGCGCCAGCCCCATGCCGCAATCTGTTCCGGTGTGAGCAGGACATATTGCATCAGCAGCAGAAGCAGCAGCGCCAGCAATTGCCCCATAACCAGCGTGACATACAGAAAGCCAGACCAGAACCCGCGATGTTCCGGGGTAGCCATTTCCGCCAGATAGGTGGCGGAGGCTCCATATTCCCCACCCAGACTGAGGCCCTGTACCAGTCGGGCCAGCAGCAGCACGGCTGGCGCCAGAAGGCCGATTTGCTCATAGGTCGGGCAGACGGCAATGGCCAGCGAGCCAAAGCACATGGCTGTGACGGAATAAGTCAGCGCGGTGCGGCGACCATAACGGTCCGCCGCCATACCAAGCAGCCATCCCCCCACCGGACGCATGAAGAAGCCAACGGCAAAAATGGCTGCGGCATTCAGCAGCTCTGCGGTTTGGTTGCCACGTGGGAAGAAGGCGTGTGCGAAATAGATGGTAAAGGAGGAATAGACATACCAGTCGTAATATTCCAGCAGGTTCCCGGCAGAGCCTGCCAGAATGCCACGAAGGCGCTGCGCCGTTGTCATTCCGGTTCTCATGTAAAATCTCGCATCTGATAAGAGGCTTTTAAAGGCTGAAAAAGGAGAGGGAGCGGCTTCAGGTGTCTGATTTTTCGCTCAGGGCTTTGTGGAGTTGCTGTGTGTCCAGAGAGTTTTCCCAACGGGAAATAACAATGGCAGCGACCGCATTGCCGACCAGATTGGTCAGGGAGCGACATTCCGACATGAAGCGATCAATTCCCAGAATAAGCGCCATGCCACCGACCGGCACGCTGGGGACCACGGAAAGTGTTGCCGCCAGCGTAATAAACCCGGCCCCAGTCACACCGGCCGCGCCTTTGGAACTCACCATGGCAACAAGCAGGAGGGCAATCTGTTCCCCAAGGCCCAGATGCACGTCGGTTGCCTGCGCGATGAACAGGGCGGCGAGGGTCATGTAAATATTGGTGCCGTCCAGATTGAAGGAATAGCCCATGGGCACCACCAGCCCGACAATCCCCTGTGGGCAGCCTGCATTTTCCAGCTTGGCAATCAGCCCCGGCAGAGCAGATTCAGAGGAACTGGTGCCCAGAACAATCAGCAGCTCTTCCTTGATATAGGCCAGCAGGCGGAAAATGCTGAAGCCCATCATGCGGGTCACCAGCCCCAGAATACCGCAGACGAACAGAATGGCCGTCAGATAAAACGCCAGAACCAGCCCCACCAGATGCCCGATGGACGCCACGCCAAACTTGCCCACCGTAAAGGCCATGGCCCCGAAGGCCCCAATGGGGGCGACATACATCACCAGACGCACCACGCCGAAGACCAACTCCGTCAGGCTGCGGAACAGGGTGAGGACTTTCTGACCACTTTCTCCCATCTGCGCGAGGCTGACGCCAAACAGGATGGCAATCAGCAGCACCTGCAAAATCTCGCCCGATGTGAAGGCCCCGGCGGTGGTGCTGGGGATGATGCGCATCAGGAACTCCGTAAAGGAGTGGGAATGCGCTTCACTCACAAAACTGGCGACAGAGCCGGTGTCCAGCGAGGCAGGCTGGATATGCAGCCCCGCGCCGGGGCGGGCGATATTGGCCACCAGCATGCCGACAATTAGCGCCAGCGTTGAAAAACACAGGAAATAGGCCATGGCCTTACCTGCCACACGGCCTGTCTGTTTGAGGTCCGCCATTCCGGCAATGCCGGTGCAGACGGTCAGAAAAATGACCGGTGCAATGACCATCTTGATGAGTTTGACAAACCCGTCCCCCAGCGGACGCAGGGCCGCGCCAATGTTGGGGAAGAAGGCGCCAACAAGAATGCCCGCAATAACCGCAATAATCACCTGAATATAAAACAGGTGCGCGCGGGAGGAGCCGGAGGGGGCGGAAGCAGTGGTAGGATGAGACATGGCGAAAAGGGTATTTTCCCGGTTTGTTCATTATTCTTGTCAACGCTGGAGCAGCGCGGCAAACCTGAATGCTGTTGTATACAGGCTCTTCGTTGCATTGGCGTCATAATTTATTACGGGGACCAGATCAGCACGAACCGGCCTCCCTGCCGAGAGAAAATGAGACGGATCACGGATGGATGATGGAATAATGCTGGTTGTTGTGGCTTTGGGAGCACTTGCACTGGGGGCGGTGCTGGCCTGGCTGCTGGGCGGTGGCCGCAAGGGTCAGGGCGGGGCAGATGCGGATCTGCTGGCCCGGCTCTATGTGCTTGTGGAGCAGGAAACCGCCGCCGCCCGGACGGAAGCCGCGCACCAGAGAACGCATCTGTCGGAACTGGAACGGGTGATGACCGGGCGCATTGAGCAGGTGCGCTCCGAGCTGGCTGAACGTCTGGCTGGCATGGTTGGCAACATGGGGCGGGAGCAGGCCGAAGTGCGGGCTGCGCAGGCTGAAGCCTTGCGGGAGATGGCGGAAACCTCCGCCCGCCAGTTGTCCGCCATTCGTGTGGCGGTGACGGATCAGCTGCATGAGGCCGTGGAGCGGCAGATGCAGACCTCCTTCCAGCGTGTGCTGGAGCAGTTCAGCGCGATGCAGAAGGCCATGGGCGAAGTGCGGGCCATGACGGCGCAGATCAGCGACCTCAAGCGCCTGTTCGGCAACGTGAAGACCCGTGGCGGCTGGGGAGAAGCGCAGCTCAAGGCCATTCTGGATGATGTGCTGCCGGAAGGGTCATACGAATCGAACGTGCGGCTGGGGCCGGGGAATGATGTGGTGGAATTTGCCATCCGCATGCCGGTGCGTTCCAGCACACCGCCGGTGCTGCCGGTGGATAGCAAGTTCCCGACCGAAGCCTATGAGCGTTTGCTGAACGCCGTGGAGGACGGCGATGCGGTGGCTGAGAAAGCCGCTCGCAAGTCTCTGGAAAGCACTTTGCGGCTGGCAGCACGAAAAATTGCGACCAAATATATCCACCCTCCGCGCACGGTGGAATTTGCCGTGCTGTATCTGCCAACCGACGGCCTCTATGCGGAAGCGGCCCGCATCCCCGGCCTGATTGATGAAATTGGCCGGACCTGCCGGGTGATGATTATGGGGCCCGCTCTCATGCCCGCTCTGCTGCGCACTGTGCATCTGGGTTATGTCACGCTGGCGCTGGAAGACCGGACGGAAACCATTGCCCGCCTGCTGGGCGCAACCCGACAGGAAATGATCCGCATGGATGGCGTGCTGGAAAAACTGGCGCGGAATGCGCAGGCTATGTCAACATCCATTGAGGAAGCCCGCAGGCGCACCCGCGTGGTCAGCCGCCGATTGCGGGAACTGGATGCCCCGGAGACGGAAGACGTAGCACTTAATCCTGAAATGGAATTTACTGGCCCTGAACCGGGGAAAACAGCATCAGGACAGTTATGACGGAAGAGACAGCACTGAACACAGATCCGGATACAGCACAGCTCGGCCAGCCCCGAGGCCCCGAGCAGTCCCGAGGCGTTGTGCTGCTGATAGAAGATGACAGCGCGATTGCTGAAGAAATTGTGGGCGAACTGACGGCCCATGGTTTTGAGGTGCGGCACGAGGAAACCGGCGATGCTGGTCTTACGGCAGCCCTCACGGGTGAGGCGCACGTCATGGTGGTGGATCGCCTGCTGCCGGGGATGGATGGCCTGAGCGTGATTGAGGCGGTGCGCCAGCGCGGCATCCGGACGCCGGTTCTGGTGCTGTCCGCTCTCTCCGCTGTGGATGACCGCGTGACCGGTCTGAAAGCAGGCGGCGATGATTACCTGACCAAGCCCTTCGCCATGGAAGAGCTGATGGCCCGGGTGGAAGCGCTGCTGCGCCGCCCGGATGATACGCGCAGCACCCAGTTGCGGGTAGGGCCGCTCTCCATGGATCTGATCGAGCGCCGCGTCTGGCGGGATGGCCGGGAGATTGAACTGCTGCCGCGCGAGTTTCGGTTGCTGGAATATCTCATGCGCAGGCCCGGACAGGTGCTGACCCGCTCCATGATGCTGGAAGATGTCTGGCAGTATCGCTTTATTCCGCGCACCAATCTGGTGGATGTGCATATCGGTAAGCTGCGCCGCAAGGTGGATGTGCCCGGAGAAGAGCCGCTGATCCGCAGCATTCGCGGCACAGGATTCCTGCTGCGTGTTCCTGACTGAGCTTTTCCGCACCGCAACCTTCCGCCTCACACTGGCTGCTCTGGCGGCCATGGCAGGCGTGATGGTGATGCAGTTCGGGCTGGTTTATACCCAGATGGAAGCGGTGGAATCCCGTCGCTCGACCGAACTGCTGCGTGGCGAGGCCCATTTACTGGCACAAATGACGCCGGAACATCTGGAATATGTCATCCGCAAACGCGCAACGGATGATCTGCGGCTGGTTATCAGCAGTGCCGGACTGTTTGACGCCAGCCATGCCCTGATTGCCGGGGATCTGCACGCATGGCCCAAAGGGCTCGTAGCGGACGGCAAACCGCATAATATCGAAATCTACCCGGAGGAGGGCGCTGCCTATCCGCTGCGCCTGCTGGCGGAAACTCTGCCGGATGGCACCATTCTGGTGCTGGGGCGCAGCTTTCACCTGCTGGCTGAGCAGAAGCTGATGCTGCGGCATGCCACGGTGGTGGCGGCCATTCCCACCCTGTTATTCGCCCTGCTGCTGGGCATGGTGCTGAGCCGCCGCGCCCTGTTCCGGGTGAAGGAAATGCACGAGGCCATTGACCTGATCATGGCGGGGGATATCCACGAGCGTCTGCCTGCCGGGAAGGAACGGGATGATCTGGAGCGTCTGGCAGGGAGCGTGAACCGCATGCTGGACCGTCTGGAGCACCTGATGGACGGAATGCGGGAGGTCGGCAACGATATTGCGCATGACCTGCGCACACCGCTTTCCCGCGTGCGCGCCAAGCTGGAGCGGGCCTTGGCCTCTGGTGGCGAGCGCGAGGCGCTGGAAGATGCCGTCAGCGGGGCAGTCGGCAATCTGGACCAGTGTCTGGGCATTATCACCGCCCTGTTGCGGATTGCGGAGCTGGAAAGCAGCCGTCGCCGTGCCGGGTTTGCAATGGTGAATCTGAACGATCTGGGCGCTGACGTGGTTGATCTCTACGAACCGATTGCGGAAACGGAGGGGGTGACGCTGGTTATGCAGCCGACCACCGTGCCGGTCTGTCTGGACGGGGACCGGCATCTGCTGATCGAACTGCTGGTCAATCTGGTGGATAATGCCATCAAATTCACCCCGGAGGGTGGGGAAGTGACGGTGAGTGTAAGCCGTCAGGCCGGCGCGGTCTGTCTGACCGTGACCGACACCGGCATTGGTATTGCTCCGGAAGAACGTGGCGCGGTGCTGTCCCGCTTTTACCGCTCGGACAAGAGCCGCCATGTGCCGGGCAGCGGGCTGGGCCTCAGCCTTGTT
Organism: Acetobacter cerevisiae; assembly: GCF_001580535.1. Taxonomy (GTDB): domain Bacteria; phylum Pseudomonadota; class Alphaproteobacteria; order Acetobacterales; family Acetobacteraceae; genus Acetobacter; species Acetobacter cerevisiae. The sequence continues at coordinate 52,009 of NZ_LHZA01000147.1, forward strand.
TCCGCCATTGCCCACCTGCATGACGCGACGGTGCAGATCGATGCGGGGCCGGAAGGGCGTGGAACCCGCTTCACTGTTATATTTGTGTTACAACATTCCTGAAACGCCCAGATTAAAAGCATTTTTATTGGCGCTGAGAGGGGATGTCTGTATCTCAGTTTGTATGAGCGATTTATCTGGATGCTGGCGTTTAGACGTGTCGGCAGGGGCTGTCACGTATGAATGAGATTGTCGTAACGGCGCTTAAAAAGCCGTATACCTTTGTGGTACTCTCCATTCTTATTCTGGTGTTTGGTATCAGAGGTGTCTTCACGACACCGACTGACGTCTTCCCCAGTATCAAGATCCCGGTAGTGGCCGTGGTCTGGACCTATACCGGCCTGATGCCGGAGGATATGTCCGGCCGTGTGGTTTACTACTACGAGCGCGCGCTGACCGCGACGGTGAACAATATCGAGCATATTGAAAGCCAGTCCTATTACGGCCGCGGGATTGTCAAAATCTTCTTCCAGCCCGGCACGGATACCGCCGTGGCGCAGACGCAGATCACCTCGGTCTCCCAGACCGTGATCAAGCAGATGCCCACCGGCTCCACGCCACCGCTGGTGCTGGCCTATAATGCCTCCTCTGTGCCGGTCATCACGTTGCAGGTCTCCTCGACCTCCATGACGGCCTCACAGATCTACGATATGTCGTCCAACCTCATTCGACCGGCGCTGGTGTCTGTTGCGGGGGCGGCCATCCCGAACCCGTATGGCGGCCAGCCCGGTAACGTGATGGTCGATCTGGATCCCGTCAAACTGCTGGCCCACCGGCTCTCGCCCATCGATGTGTCCAAAGCCCTTAACAGTCAGAACATTGTGCTGCCCGCGGGTGACCAGCGGATTGGCGCGTTTGACTGGATGGTGCAGACCAACGCCTCGCCGCGGGATATGGATGACCTCAACATGCTGCCCATCAAGCAGGTGGGGAATGCTGTGGTCCGCCTGCAGGACGTGGCGTGGGTGCATCAGGGCGGACCGCCGCAGACCAACCTCGTGCTGGTTAAAGGCCAGCAGGGCGTTCTGATTGTGGTCATGAAGAGTGGTGACGCCTCGACACTTGAAGTTGTGGCGGGCGTGAAAAAGCTGCTTCCCGGGATCGTCAAAACCCTGCCCGAAGGCGTCAACATCAAGGTGTTGAATGACGCGTCCACTTTCGTGAAGGAATCCGTGCAGGACGTGCTGCGGGAAATGCTGACCGCTGCCTGTCTGACCGGGCTTGTGGTGCTGCTGTTCCTCGGTTCCTGGCGCTCGACTGTCATTATCGCCACCTCCATTCCGCTGGCCATGCTGTGCTCCATTATCGGGCTGGGCTGGGCCGGGCAGACCATTAACGTCATGACCCTCGGCGGGCTGGCGCTGGCCGTGGGTATTCTGGTGGATGATGCCACCGTGATGATTGAAAACATCGATGCGCATCTCGAGATGGACAAGGATCTCGAGACCGCGATTATCGATGCCGCCAATCAGATCGTAATCCCGACCTTCGTCTCCACGCTGTGTATCTGTATCGTCTGGATGCCGCTGTTCCAGTTGACCGGCGTTGCGGGCTGGCTGTTCATGCCGATGGCTGAAGCCATCATCTTCGCGATGATCGCCTCTTTCATTCTCTCCCGGACCCTCGTGCCGACCATGGCGAAATACATGCTGGCCGCTCAGGTGGCTGCGCATGCCCATGGCCCGGTCGCGCCAAAAACCATTTTCGGCCGGTTCCAGAGGGGGTTTGAGCACAAGTTCGAGCAGTTCCGGCATAGATACCAGAACCTGCTGACCCATCTGGTCGCGACGCGCGGCACCTTCATCCCGGTGTTTGTGGTGTGTTCGCTTGGGTCTCTGGGGCTGCTGTTCTTTGTGGGGCAGGACTTCTTCCCGGAAATCAATTCCGACACCATGGCCATTCACATGCGCGCGCCGCTGGGCACCAAGCTCTCGGAAGCCGGCAAAATTTCCCAGCTGGTGAATGACGAAATTGAACGCACGCTGCCGGGGCAGGTGGAAAGTATTGTCGATAACTGCGGTCTGCCGTTCAGCCCGCTGAATCAGGCCTATATTCCCACCCCCACGGTCGGCACGCAGGATTGTGACCTCACGGTCTCGCTGAAAGACCCGGACTCCCCGGTGGCAGAGTATCGCCGGATGATCCGCCATAATCTGGGTGAGAAATTCCCCGGTACGCAGATTTCCTTCCTGCCGGGCGATCTGACTGCCAAGATCCTGAACTTTGGTCTGCCGTCGCCGATTGATGTGCAGATTACGGGCCGCAACCTTGCGGAGAATTTCCGCTTTGCTAACCGTCTGGCCGACCGCCTGCGGCACGTCACGGGGCTGACAGATGTATCTGTCCAGCAGCCGATGACAACGCCCACCCTGCGGGTCAACACGCGGCGAACCTACGCGCTGGGCACCGGCATTACGGAATCCGACGTGGCGAACAACGCGCTGGTTTCGCTCTCCGGTAGCTCTCAGGTGGGGCAGGTCTACTGGCTGGATACCAAGACGGGTGTTTCGCATCTGATTGATATCCAGACGCCAGCGACCTTCCTGCAGACCATGAATGATCTGGAAATCACGCCCATTGATAAGGGTGACGGCAACCCGACCGGCCAGACGCCTCAGATTCTGGGTGGTCTGAGCCAGATCGTCCAGACCGGCACGCCGGGTGAAGTCTCGCACTATAACATTCTGCCGGTGTTCGACATTTACGCCTCCAACGAGGGCATTGACCTCGGCACGGTCTCCCGTGAGGTGGAGCGTATTGTGGATGAGGTCCGCCCGGACCTGCCGCATGGCTCCGCACTGGAAGTGCGCGGGCAGGCGGTCACCATGAACAGCGCCTATGCACAGCTGCTCGGTGGCCTCGCCATGTCCGTGCTGCTGGTCTACCTGCTGATTGTGGTCAACTTTCAGTCCTGGCTGGACCCGTTCATCATCATCACAGCCCTTCCGGGCGCACTGGCCGGGATTTCCTGGAGCCTGTTCCTGACGCACACCACACTTTCGGTGCCTGCGCTGACAGGGGCCATCATGTGCATGGGCACGGCAACCGCCAACGCCATTCTGGTGGTGTCCTTTGCGCGGGAGCGGCTGGAAGAGCATGGCGACGCCATTAAGGCCGCCATTGAATCCGGGTTTGAGCGTATTCGCCCCGTGCTGATGACGGCCTCCGCCATGATTATCGGGATGTTGCCAATGTCCCTCAGTAATTCTCAGAACGCGCCACTGGGCAAAGCCGTCATGGGCGGCCTGCTGGTGGCAACAGTTGCAACCTTGCTATTTGTGCCATGTGTTTTCGCCATGCTGCATAATCGAAAAAAGCCGACCACGACGACGGAACAGGGAGAAGGCGCATGAGCGGGTATCATGAAGACGGTGGCCAGCCGGAGCAGACCACACAGCATGATGCGGCGTCTTCCCGCAAAAGGACGATCGGGATCATCATTGTCGCGATAGTCGCCATTATTCTGGCGGTCGTCGGCATTGTGCAGCGGCAGGCGCATTACATGCATCTGGCCAGGGAAACGCAGGAAAACGCGATACCCGCCGTGCAGGTCATCTACCCGCAGCCGGGGCCGTCTGTCCGCACGCTCTCGCTGCCAGCCAATATCGCCGCATGGTATCAGGCTCCCATTTACGCGCAGGTCTCTGGCTACGTGAAAATGTGGTACAAGGACTTTGGTGCCGTGGTGAAAACCGGCGACGTTCTGGCGGAAATCGACACGCCGGGACTGGATGCCCAGTATGCCGCCGCCAAGGCCAATCTGGATGTGGCTCAGGCCCGCTACAAGCTGGCGCAGATTACGGCGCGGCGCTGGAAGGCATTGCAGGGCACGCAGGCTGTCTCTCAGCAGGAAGTGGACGTGCAGGCAGCCAACGCCGAGGCCCAGCAGGCACAGGTGGAAGCCGCACGTCATGACGTGGAACGGTTTGCCGCACTTGAAGGCTTCAAGAAAATCGTCGCACCGTTTGATGGCATCGTGACGTCGCGTTTTGCGGACGTGGGCGATTACGTCAACGCCGGGCGCGGGGATGTGGACTCTCACGGGAATGCCACGGAACTGTTCAGCGTGGCGGATGTCCATGCCATGCGCGTGTTCGTCGCTGTGCCGCAGGACTATGCGGACATTATCTCCCCGCGTCTGGAAGCCGATCTGAGCATCCCGCAATATCCGGACCGCACCTTCAAGGCGAAATTCCTGGCGACCGCGACCGCCTTCAATGCGTCGACCCGTACGGTGACGACGGAACTCACGCTGGACAACAAATCTGGCGAACTCTGGCCGAACTCCTACGCTACCGCCAACTTCAAGGCACCGGGTGACCCCGATATGCTGATCCTGCCGGAAGGTGCGATTATTTTCCGCGCAGAAGGCACACAGGTCGCGCTGGTGGATGATTCCAACCATGTGCATCTGGTGGGTGTAACGGTCGGGACCAATCTGGGCACGACGGTGCAGATCCTGCGCGGTGTGAAGAAAACGGACCGCGTGGTGAACAGCCCCTCTGCCGGCTTGCTGGATGGCCAGAGCGTAAGGATTGTCAAAGGCACGCCGGGCTACAACGTCGCCCCCAAAAAGCCGACCCCACCTAAGGCAGAGCAGAAGGCTCCGGCTGAAAAAGCCGAGCAGGGCAACGATGATATCCGTGCCATGCCGGAAGATAATCAGCCAGCGGCAGAAGAAGGAGGCCGCCCATGACAGGGCGCGCCGTGACGCTGCGACTGAAGCGGAGTTTTCTGGTTGGTCTTTCGCTGGCCACCATCCTCTCGGGGTGTGACATGGCCCCGCGCTACAACCCGACAAAACTGAAGCTGCCTGCCCAGTGGGAAGGGCAGAATCACGGGGTTCTTCAGCCCGGTCAGCCGGCGGATGATGCGATCCGCCCGGACTGGTGGACCATGCTGGGAGACCCGCAACTCAACCAGCTGGAAGAGCAGGCCATGCGCCTGAACCCGAGCCTTCAGGCGCAGGCGGAAGCCTTCATGCAGGCGCGTGATGTGGCGATGGAAGCGAAGTCCCACCTGTATCCGCAGGTCAATGGTGCTGCGAGCGGTGAGAAATATAAGGGCTCGCGCCACAGGCTGTGGCGCGGGGCAGGGTCCGCTGGGCCGGTCTATATGTCGTCCGAGCAATATTCAGGCACAGCAACATGGGAGCCGGATTTCTGGTCGGCCATCCGCAACAAGGTGCGCATGGCCAAGCAGGGCACGCAGGCTGAGGCCGCAGCCTATGCGCTGGCACGCCTGAGCCTGCAGGCCGAACTGGCGAGTGATTATGTGACGCTGCGTGGTCTGGATGCGCAGGATGCAGTGTATCGGGATTCCATCCGCTACTATCAGACTGCGGTGCAGGTCACCAAAATGCGTCTGGCGGGGGCAATTGCGCCGGGGATGGACGTCTCACGTGCAGAAACCCAGCTCTACACCACGCAGGCGCAGGAAACCGAAGTGCGCTCCCAGCGGGATGTGATGGAGCATGCCATTGCGGTACTGGTGAATCAGGCTCCGGCCTCGTTCCATATCGCGCCGGTCACGCGTCTGGGGTTTGCTGAAGCACAACCGCCGGTTGCTCTGCCATCCACGTTGCTGGAACGGCGACCGGATATTGCGGAGGCCGAGCGGCGTATGGCGCAGGCCAACCGGGCGATTGGTGTTTCACGCGCGGCGTTCTATCCGCATATTACCTTCAACGCCATGACGGGCTTCATGGATAACGGGTTTGACCTCGCGTCTCTTTCCAACTCCATGTACCAGTTTGGCGTGCAGGCGCTGCTGCCGTTGTTCCAGGGCGGCCTGCGGCGTGCCGAGCTGCAACGCAACTGGTCGCAATACCGGGAGCAGGAAGACCTGTATCGCAGCACAGTGCTGGATGCGTTTCAGGAGGTGGAAGATAACCTGACGCGCACCAGCCGCCTGAAGACGGAAGCGCAGCAGCAGAGCAGCGCAGTGGATGCCGCCCTGCATACCCAGACTATGACCATGGCGCTCTATACCGGCGGCCTGACCAACTACCTTGATGTGGTGGTGGCACAGGTGGCGGCGCTGAACGCGCGTATTGCTCTTGTGCAGGTGCAGACGCGTGCTGTTGATGCGCGTGTGGAGCTGATTCGCGCGCTGGGTGGTGGCTGGTCTCGGGCAGAGCTGCCGCAGTCTGATAAAATCATGCCGTTCCACCCGCTGCAGTATGGTAATCTGCGCCATGCAGCCCCACTTGGTGGCATCAGCACACAGACTGATCCGGCTGCTTCTGACCTGACATCGGGTAGTGCAAATATGCGTCAGCCTCTTGACACAAGCGGCGCGCACCGGTAAGCGCGCCTTTCCTATCGGAACGCGGGAGGCTCGTCCTGTGCCATAACCATGGCTCAGAGGAGTCGTGAGAACCGCGGTCCGGGTTCAATAATGAGGAGTCCCGGATATGGCCAAAAAAGTTGTTGGCTACATCAAGCTTCAGATTCCTGCTGGCAAAGCGAATCCTTCGCCGCCGGTTGGTCCCGCGCTCGGTCAGCGTGGTCTGAACATCATGCAGTTCTGTAAAGAGTTCAACGCCAAGACCCAGGGTCTTGAGCCAGGTATGCCGATCCCGGTCGTCATCACCGCTTATGCAGACCGCACGTTCAGCTTCATCACCAAGACGCCGCCGAACACCTACTTCCTGCTGAAAGCTGCCAAAATTTCCAAAGGCAGCCAGACGGTTGGTAAGTCTGCTGCTGTTGGCAAGGTGACCATGGGTCAGTTGCAGGAAATCGCAGAGCAGAAGTTCAAAGACATGAACGCTAACGATATCGATGGCGCTGTGCGGATGCTGGCAGGTTCTGCCCGCTCCATGGGTCTGACGGTGGAGGGCTGAGAGCATGGCTAAGAACAAGCGTATTGCCGCTGCACGCAGCAAAGTCACTCACGGTCAGTCTTACGGTCTGGACGAAGCTATTTCCCTGGTAAAGGGCAATGCAACGGCCAAGCTTGACGAAACGGTTGAAATCTCCCTCAACCTGGGCATCGACCCGCGTCATGCTGACCAGATGGTCCGCGGTTTCGTTTCCCTGCCGAACGGCACGGGTAAGACGCTGCGCGTTGGCGTGTTTGCTCGTGGCGCGAAAGCTGAAGAAGCAACCGCTGCCGGTGCCGATGTTGTTGGCGCTGAAGACCTGATGGAAAAAGTGCAGGCTGGCGAAATCGAATTCGATCGCTGCATTGCAACTCCGGACATGATGGCTCTCGTCGGTCGTCTCGGTAAGATCCTCGGTCCGCGTGGTCTGATGCCGAACCCGAAGCTGGGCACCGTGACCATGGACGTTAAGGGTGCTATCACGGCAGCCAAGTCCGGTCAGGTCGAATACCGCGCTGAAAAAGCCGGTATCGTGCATGCTGGCATCGGCAAGGCTTCTTTCGATGAAGCGAAGCTGATTGAAAATGCTCGCGCATTCATTGATGCCGTGCAGAAAGCTCGCCCGACGGGTGCAAAGGGCACGTATCTGAAAAAGATCGCTCTTGCATCCACCATGGGCCCGGGCGTTCAGGTCGATATCTCAGCTTTCGCAGGCTGAGTTTGAGATGCTGCTGTGCCGGGCTTCGGTCTGGTGCGGCACATTAAGGGAAGTGCCTTCGGGTTGCTTCCCGATCCTGTCCGAGATCACACGTGGCCTTGTGCCGTAAAAAACCTTACAGGTTTGCGCGTGTAAGACGGGGATGCTGGTTGCAGGCTGTTTTTCGGCAGGCTCCGGGTATTCCGTTTGAAGGACAGGCGAGCGGATTTCACACTGTTTTTGTGAAATCCTGAGGGCAACCCGCTTTATTCGGCCAAGGCTGGATGAAGCAAGACGGAGACGGGATTTGAACCGTACGGAAAAGCAGGCCGCTGTTGCCGCCCTTGCCGCCGTGTTCGCCGAAACGTCCATGGTTGTGGTGACCCAGAATGCTGGGTTGACCGTAGCTGATGTGACGGATCTGCGACGCAAAGTGCGTGCAGCGGGTGCAACTTACAAGGTCGCAAAAAACCGGCTGGCAACTCTCGCCCTGGATGGGACCCAGTTCGACGGCATTAAGCCGATGCTTAAAGGACCGACTGCTCTTGCATGGGCAGCTGATCCGGTAGCAGTGGCAAAGGTGATCGTCGAGTTCGCCAAAACCAATGACAAGCTTGTGCTGGTCGGGGGTTCTCTTGGTTCGCAGGTGCTTGACGCCAACGGACTGAAGGCTCTGGCCGAACTGCCGTCTCTGGATGCACTGCGCGCGCAGCTCGTGGGTCTTATCTCCACGCCCGCTACGCGTATCGCAGGTGTTGTTCAGGCACCGGCAGGGCAGCTTGCCCGGGTTTTTGGGGCCTATGCCAAAACGGGTGAGGCGGAAGCCGCCTAAAGCACGCCTTCATCTGAAGACGTGTTCAAGAAATCGCATGGCCTTCCACCGGGGAGGTTGTGCTTTGCAAACCAGTGTTTATATTAGGAAGTCTAATCATGGCTGATCTGAACAAGCTCGTTGACGAACTGTCTGCTCTGACCGTTCTCGAAGCTGCTGAACTCTCCAAGCTGCTGGAAGAAAAGTGGGGCGTTTCCGCCGCTGCTCCGGTTGCTGTTGCTGCTGCTGGTCCGGCTGCTGCCGCTGCTCCGGCTGAAGAAAAGACCGAATTTGACGTCGTTCTGACCAAAGCTGGCGACAAGAAAATCAACGTCATTAAGGAAATCCGTGGCATCACGGGTCTGGGCCTGAAAGAAGCCAAAGACCTGGTTGAAGGCGCACCGAAGACCGTTAAAGAAGGCGCTAGCAAAGACGAAGCCGAAAAAATCAAGAAAGCTCTTGAAGACAACGGCGCCAGCGTCGAAATTAAATAAGTTTGCCAAAGTCCCGCTGCCTCAGGGTGGCGGGGTAATGGAAAAGGTTTTCGGGTGGGGGTATGTTGCCTCTGCCCGTTTGCCTGTTTCGGATCCGGTTCGGAGCAGGTATAGAGGCCGGGGTCTTCCCGGTATCAGTGAAGGCCGGTTACTACAGATCGGACCATCAGGCTCGCGGTAGAGCGCGGCGGGCCTGATGGTCCGAGACAAAGGGCAGGGCAGGAGCGACGATGAACGCAATCACCAAATCGTTCACAGGACGGAAGCGGATTCGCAAGAGTTTCGGGCGGATCCCCGAAATCGCTCCGATGCCGAACCTGATTGACGTGCAGCGGGCGTCTTACGAGACGTTTCTTCAGGCGAATGTGTCGCCCGATGCGCGCACGCCGACAGGTTTGCAGGAGGTTTTCCGGTCTGTATTCCCGATTAATGACTTTGCAGGTCGCGGGCGGCTGGAATTCGTTAGCTACGAATTCGAAGAGCCGAAGTATGATGTTGAAGAATGCATTCAGCGCGGGTTGACCTATTCCGCTCCGCTGAAAGTGATCCTGCGTCTCATTGTATGGGACGTGGATGAAGATACGGGTTCCCGCTCCATCCGGGATATCAAGGAGCAGCCGGTCTATATGGGCGACATGCCCCTGATGACCGACAACGGGACCTTCATTATCAATGGCACCGAGCGTGTTATCGTCAGCCAGATGCACCGGTCTCCCGGTGTGTTCTTTGACCACGATAAGGGCAAGACGCACTCTTCCGGCAAATATCTGTTTGCCGCGCGCGTCATTCCGTATCGCGGGTCCTGGCTGGACTTCGAGTTCGACGCCAAAGATCTGATCTATGTGCGTATCGACCGGAAGCGTAAGCTGCCTGTTACCACGCTGCTGTATGCGCTGGAAGGCGAGGCATCTGCCGCTGCCCGTAAGGCGAAAATGGCTGAAGGCGGTGACGTCGACGCTCTGGATATCAAGGGGATGGATGATAATGAAATCCTCTCCTACTTCTATGATACCGTCACCTTCACCAAAACGGCTAAAGGCTGGGCGCGTCCGTTCGATGCGGACTCTTTCCGTGGTCTGAAGCTGCTGGCACCGCTGGTTGACGCAGAAACCGGCGAAGTGGTGGCTGAGGCAG
>NZ_LHZA01000152.1 GCF_001580535.1 Acetobacter cerevisiae
GGTGGCGGTGGTGGCAGAATTCTGGTCTTGATCGGCGGATGCGTAACCGGAACGCTCGCAGACGTTCCCATGCCGTACATAAGTCCCATAACCGCCAAGAGATGCAGCAGAATCACAACCAGCAGAGCAACAACACCGACAACAGCTCCTGTTCCGATGACAAAGCGCACCGGACTCTGTTGCTGTTGCGCGTGGTCCTTCATATTTCTACATCCTCCTTCTTCCACGCCAGCCAAAGAAACACTGGCCAGCGCCATCACCTGATCTATGGCATCAAAAACTGATGGCCCTGCACCAACATTTCGTGCCTCAGCACTGGAATAGACTGACAGAGCTGCATGGCTGCCATCTTCCTGACCCTGATTGGGCAATTTGACAGCAAATATGTCAAGAATGTTCTTGATCGAAAATGAACGCTGCCTTGTTTGGGAGCAGAAGGCTCATAAAACAGGCACCGCGCACAAATCGGCAGAAAAAAGCCACTTTCTGTCAGGATGCCTCGAAAACAGACGCCTCTCTGCCTGTTTTGAGCCCAGTCTTATTTAAAAAAAAATTCTTTGTAACGTTCATGAATCTGTCGTGGTTCCCCATATCCACGCAATATAAAAAAACGGGCCCCGAAGAGGCCCGTTTTTTAACACTTCATAAACGTGCAGTTTATTGCGCGTTGGCACTCGCTTCAGAACGCGTTGCCCCAACCCGGGCCGCAAGGGCCGCTGCCATGAACGCATCCAGATCCCCATCCAGCACAGCGCTGGGGTTCCCTGTTTCCACGTTGGTGCGCAGATCCTTCACCATCTGGTACGGGGCCAGAACGTAAGAGCGGATCTGGTGCCCCCAACCAATGTCTGTCTTGGCGGCTTCTGTTGCCGCTGCCGCAGCTTCACGCTTCTGCAGTTCCGCCTCATACAGACGGGCCCGCAGCATCTGCATAGCCGTTGCGCGGTTGCGATGCTGGGAACGGTCGGTCTGACACGCCACCACAATACCCGTGGGCATATGGGTAATACGAATGGCCGAATCGGTCTTGTTAACGTGCTGACCACCCGCGCCAGAAGCGCGGAACGTATCGACCTTAAGGTCGGAATCGTTCACTTCGATCTCGATCGAATCGTCAATCACCGGATAGACCCAGACGGATGCAAAGGACGTCTGGCGGCGTGCCGCGGCATCAAACGGGGAGATACGCACCAGACGATGCACCCCGGCCTCAGTTTTCAGCCAGCCGTAGGCATTCGGGCCGGAAACCAGAATGGTGGCGGACTTCAACCCGGCCTGTTCACCTTCCGAGCTTTCCATCAGCGTGACTTTGTACCCATGAGCTTCCGCCCAGCGGGTGTACATGCGCAGCATCATTTCTGCCCAGTCCTGCGCTTCCGTACCCCCGGCACCGGCGTTGACTTCCAGATAGCAGTCGTTGCTATCCGCTTCGCCAGACAACAGGCTTTCGGTCTCACGGCGTTTGGCTTCTTCCGCCAGCGCCTTCAGGGCTGCTGTAGCTTCCGCCACAATCTCCGCATCCCCTTCAGCTTCCGCCAGTTCCACCAGTTCACAGGCGTCCTGCACGCTGGTTTCCAGCTTCTGCACGCCTTCCACCTGCCCGGCCAGCAGGGTGCGTTCACGCATCAGCTTCTGGGCGGCGTCGGAATCATTCCACAAATCCGGGTCTTCTGCCCGGTTGTTCAGTTCGGCAAGTCGAGCCTGGGCGACATCCCAGTTAAAGATGCCTCCTCAGCAGTGCAACCGACTGCTTGATCTGGTCATTAAGGGCTTCTGTCTCAGCCGACATCGGGCCGTCTCTCCATCAGGTCTTTATAAAATTCTTACGTGTGAACGGCCTCAATAAAGGCCGCCCATGCCAATGTCACCCCCGGACGCGGCAGGGGGCGCTTTTGCTGCACCCGGTGTTGCAGTCTGACCGGGGCTGGCGGCGCCTGTGCCAGACTGACCGGCACCGGCCGCCATATCACTTTCCGAATCCGGCATGTTTTCCGCACCCGTATCCGCCGCCGTCAGCTCATGCGAGGCGCCGTTATCCGCCAGACTGACGCTCACACCCGGAATCTGGCCCGGTTTAAAGGCATCAATCGCCACACCCCGACCCGTATCATACCGCACCAGCGTGACCCCCTCCGGCGCGGCAAAATCCAGCTTCGGCCGCCCTTCAAGTGCTGTTTTCATCACCTTGTTCCAGATCGGCCCGGCAATAGCCCCGCCGGTTTCGTTCTTACCCAGTGACTCCGGCGTATCAAATCCGATCCACACCACCGTCACCAGATCAGGCGAATAACCTGCAAACCATGCGTCATTAAAGTTCTGGCTGGTGCCGGTTTTGCCAGCCACGGGGTTATCAATCCCCTTCCCGGCCTGCACGCCGGTTCCACGCCGGATGACGTCCTGCAGCATGGTCGTAATCTGGAATGCGCTCTGCTCCGAGGCCACACGCGGGCGATTATCCTGCACTTCCGGAATCTCATCCTGCCCCGGCATGATGATCTTGACGGCATTATCCTGCACAGGCGCTGCGGCCGGTGCGGGAACCTTGCCTGCGTCCTGCCCCTTGGGCGCATCAGGGAAGATGGCATCGGCATCCGAAGGCTGGCCGGGTACGGGCGGCGTGGCCGCAGCATCCCCTGTCTGCGCAGACGCGGACACCAGAGAAATGCCCTCCGGCCGCCAGATCACATGGCCTTCACGGTCCTGCACATCATCAATCAGGGTAGGAGTGACTTTCCGGCCACCTGCCGCAAGGGAAGCGTAGGCTCCTGCTTCCTTCAGCACTGTGGTTTCCACGGCCCCCAGCGCTGCGGGCAGCACGTGCGGCATGGAATCCACCAGCCCGATTCGGGTCGCCAGATCCGCCACGTTCTTGATGCCGATATGGGCTGCCAGACGGATGGTCACCAGATTGCGGGATTCCCGCAGGGCGTCATGCAGAGAGGTCGGCCCCCAGAAATCTTTCTCGTAGTTGTTCGGGTGCCAGGTGCCATAAGACACCGGCGAATCATCAAACGACTGCGAGGGCGAAATGCCCTGTTCCATGGCCTGCAAATAGACAAACGGCTTGAAGGACGAACCGGGCTGACGCAGCGCCTGCGTGGCACGGTCAAACTGCGAGGTCTGGAACGACCAGCCGCCTACCAGCGCCATAACACGCCCGGTGCGGGCATTCAGCGTCACCACGGCACCTTCTACATGCGGCACCTGCATCAAGGCCACGCGGCTGCTTCCGGCCTGCGGTTCGATCATCACCAGATCGCCCGCTTTCAGTAGCCGGAAACGCCGGGTCCAGGACAGATCACGATCCTGAATCGCACCCGTCTGCGGTGTGCCGCCCTGCATGGCGGCTCCACGGCGCACAACAGCACCTTCCAGCCAGCCAACACGACCATGCGCCGGGTCCAGCACGACGGCCAGACGCCACTGGTCCAGCATGCCCAGCGGCACAGCTTCCGCATTCAGGGCAGCAACCCATTCTGCCTCAGATGAAGAGGCACTGACGGTTTGCAGATGCTTCACCGGACCACGCCAGCCACCATGCGCACGGTCATACGCCATCAGCCCCTGCCGCAGCACGGTCTGCGCTGTCAGCTGAAGGGCGGGGTCCAGACTGGTATGCACATCCAGTCCGCCCTGCATGGTCATGTCCTGACCGTATTTTTCCAGCAGCTGGCGGCGCACTTCCTCAGCAAACCACTCGGAGCCAGGAGCCGGACCGGGGCGCACAAACGTATGCGGGATCAGCGGTTCAGCCTCGGCAGCGCGCGCTGCTTCATGCGTCAGCGCGCCGGTTTCGGCCATACGCTCCAGCACCCAGTTCCGCCGGCCACGGGCGGCCTCAGGGAAACGAACCGGATTGTAATTGGTGGGCGATTTGGGCAGCGCACCCAGGAAGGCCGCTTCCGCATCATCCAGCTGATCCAGCGGTTTATTGAAGTAGGTCTGCGCCGCAGCGCCAATCCCGTAAGCACCGCTGCCCAGATAGATTTCATTCAGATAGATTTCGAGAATTTTTTCCTTGGGCAGAACCTGCTCAATCCGCATGGCGAGGAAGGCTTCCTTGGCCTTTCGCTTCATGGAGACTGCATTACTGCCCAGCAGCATGACGCGCGCCACCTGCTGCGTGATGGTGGACGCACCAATCGGCCTGCGTCCCTTGCCGCGCGTCAGATCCGTCAGACCAGCACGGGCAATCGCCATGGGGTCCACGCCCTTGTGGGTCCAGAACTTCTGGTCTTCCGCAGCAATAAAGGCGTTTTTCACCCGGTCCGGGATGGCGCTGGAGGGCACAAACACGCGGCGCTCATCGGCCAGTTCGGCAATCAGCCGGTCATCCGACGCATAAAGGCGGCTCATCACCGGCGGCTGATAGGTGCGCAGCCCTTCAACCGTTGGCAGATCGGCCACAATCCCTTCGTACTGGGTCCAGATGAGGACGACCGCCCCCGTGGTACCCACCAGCGCCAGAGCCGCGACGGTACCAAGCAGCCCTCGCCACTGGCGGAAACGCGGCCTGCGCCATGCGGGACCATGTCGGGAAGATGCGTCTCTTCCCTCATTTTTATTGGAAGAAGACCCGGGTTCACCAGAAGACGGAGTTCTTGTCATGCTGGTCCTTTACCATTCTCATGCGCTGCCGTCTTCAGTCTCGTCGCCCTTCCTGACCAGATGATGGCGAATTTTGCCCTTAACCGAGCATTTCACCCAAAAAACGCGCCGTATAATCCACAACCGGGACAATCCGACCGTAATTGATGCGTGTGGGGCCAATGACACCAATCGCGCCAACAATCCGATTGGCCTCATTCCGGGCCGGGGCCACGACCATCGACATGCCGGTGCCGCCAAACAGCCCGCTTTCCGCACCAATAAAGATACGCACGCCCTCTGAATGTTCCGCCAATTCCAAGAGACGCAGCATAGTTTCCTGCCGCTCCAGCCGGTCAAACAAGGCCTGAATGGCCAGCAGTCGCTCCTGCCCGTCTACATCCGACAGTAATTTGCCCTGCCCGCGAATAATCAGGGTGCCGCCGCGTTCATCTCCGCCGCCCCCCCAGATCGCCAGACCGCTTTCCACCACGTCGGCTGTCAGTTGATCCAAAGCGCTGCGATTTTCGGCAATATCCGCCCCGACCCGCTCCCGCAGGTCCGGGAGGGTCGCCCCAATCGTGTGGGCATTCAGATAGTTTGCGGCCTCCACCAGTGCAGAGGGCGGCATGCCAACGGGTGTTTCAATCACCCTGTTTTCCACATGCCCATCCGTGCCCACCAGCACAACCAGCGCCCGGTTTCCGCCCAACGCCACAAATTCAATATGTTTGACGCCACCCTCACCTTTTGGCGCAATCACCAGCCCGGCCGCATCAGACATGCCGGACAACAGGGAGGATGCTTCCGTTAGCGTATCCTGCAAGGACCGCCCCCGCGCTTCCAGCGACTGCCCGATGGCGCGACATTCCTCTTCCGAGAGACTGCCAAACTGCAACAAACCATCCACGAACAGGCGCAGCCCGGCTTCCGTCGGCAGGCGTCCGGCGGACGTATGGGGGGAGAACAGCAAGCCTGCTTCGGTCAGAGACGCCATGACATTGCGAATGGTGGCCGGAGACAACGGCAACCCGAGCCGACGGGACAGCGTGCGGGACCCCACAGGCTCCCCGCTGGCCACATATTCCTCCACAATTTCACGCAGAATGGTGGCGGACCGGGAATCCAGCCCCGGCGGCAGAACGGGTTTTGCAGGTCGCAGACCACGTTTCATGAGGGTCAGGCTCCTCCTTCACAACAGGACTCTTCTGCTTCTGCGCATCTCCGTCCTGCATGACAAGAAAAACAATGAAACGGCTCCATGGTTTCGCTCCCGCCAAAAGCACTTTATGTGCAGAGAATAATCTTTCTTAAGGAGCTTCCCATGCGTCCCTCCGGCCGCCAGCCCAACCAGATGCGCCCCGTCACCATTGAAACCGGCTTTGCCCGCCACGCGGAAGGCTCGGCGCTGATCCGCGTCGGGGGGACGGAAGTTCTCTGCGTCGCCAGTGTTGAAAGCCGGGTTCCGCCCTTCCTGCGCGGCAAAGGCACCGGCTGGGTCACGGCAGAATACGGCATGCTGCCCCGCGCCACCCACACCCGTGGCAACCGTGAAGCCGCCAAGGGCAAGCAGTCTGGCCGCACGCAGGAAATCCAGCGCCTTATTGGCCGCTCCCTGCGCTCCGTAGTGGATCTGGCCGCTCTGGGTGAAATGAGCATCACGCTGGATTGTGACGTGCTGAACGCCGATGGCGGCACGCGCTGCGCCTCCATTACCGGCGCATGGGTCGCCCTGCGTCTGGCCCTTGGCCAGCTGGTGGCCAAAAACGTGCTGAGCCACATGCCGCTGCGCGGACAGGTTGCCGCTGTGTCCTGCGGCCTGACCAAAGCCGGCCCGGTTCTGGATCTGGATTATGAAGAAGACAGCGCTGCCGCAGCCGACACCAATTTCGTGCTGACCGCCGACCGCCGCATTGTGGAAATTCAGGGCACCGCAGAAGAGGCACCGTTCACGGAAGATGCCTTCAACGAGCTGTTTGCTCTGGCCCGCACCGGCGTGTCCGTTCTGTTTGACGCCCAGACACTGGCCGTTGAAACGGCGGAGAACCGCTAACATGACGCACGGCAAACTGGAGGCTGGCAGCAAACTGGTTCTGGCCAGCCATAATACCGGCAAGCTGGCAGAATTTTCCACGCTGCTGGCGGATTTTGGAGTCACCGTGCTGTCTGCCGGGGACCTCAATCTGCCAGAACCGGAAGAAACCGCCACCACGTTTGCCGGCAATGCGGCGCTTAAGGCTCTGGCTGCGGCCAAAGCCACCGGCCTGCCCGCTCTGGCAGATGATTCCGGCCTGTGCGTCAGCGCACTCGGCGGCGCTCCGGGCATTTACTCCGCCCGCTGGGCTGGCCCGAACAAGGACTTCCCTGCCGCCATGGCGCGCATTGAAGAAGGCATTGGCTCGG
Source organism: Acetobacter cerevisiae (assembly GCF_001580535.1). Classification (GTDB taxonomy): domain Bacteria; phylum Pseudomonadota; class Alphaproteobacteria; order Acetobacterales; family Acetobacteraceae; genus Acetobacter; species Acetobacter cerevisiae. The sequence goes on from NZ_LHZA01000152.1 coordinate 6,991, forward strand.
ACGAACGCGATGCGTGGTTTATCTGCGTGCTGTGCCTTGCCTGGCCCGACGGCACCACCCACAGCTTTGAAGGCCGTGTGGATGGCAGCATCACCTGGCCACCGCGCGGTGAAAAAGGCCATGGCTATGACCCGATTTTTACCCCCACGGGGGAAAGCCGGACCTTTGCCGAAATGGAAGAAGCCGAGAAAAACGCCATCAGCCACCGTGCTCACGCGTTTAAGGCTTTCAAACAGGCCTGTCTGGATTAAGGTGTTTTTCGGACAGGGTGACACGCCCTGTCCGTGCATTTCCTTTGCTGTGTGGGCAGCCTTCATCCACACGGCATGACTAAGCCCGGAAAAACAGAGTCATCATGACGACGCCAGAATTGCAGCAGGCTTCTCCCTACACCACTCTGGACCTTGAAGGCGTCCGGACGGTTATTGCCTCCCTCCCCCCTCTTGCAGCGCGCCTTGGCGGCACACCAGCCGAATGGCGCGTGTGGGAAGTCAGTGATGGCAACCTCAACATGGTGTTTGTGGCAGAAGGCCCGGAGGGCGGTGTCTGCCTCAAGCAGGCGTTGCCGCATGTGCGGGTTGACCCATCCTGGAAAATGCCGCTGGACCGTACGTTTTTTGAAGCCGCCTATCTGCGCGCCGTCTTTCCACATGTGCCAGACCTGACCACAGAGTGTCTGCATTTTGACCCTGAGCAGTTCATTCTGATTGTCCCCAGCCTGTCCGGACACACGGTGATGCGGACCGCCATGATGGCCGGACATTATCACCCTGCTGTTGCGGCGCAGGTTGGTGATTTTGTCGCCCGCAGCACGTTCGCGACATCCCTGCTGGCGGAACCGTTTGAACGCATTATGGATCGGCGGATCTGTTTTGCCCGCAACCAGACCCTGACCCGCATTACGGTCGATCTGGTTCTGACGGACCCATACCACGACCACCCGCGCAACCACTGGGCAGACCCGCAACTCACCCCGATTGTTGCCGCCCTGCGCACCAGTCCGGCAGTGCAAGCCCGTATTGATAGTCTCCGTCTGCGCTTTTTATGCACTCCGCAGGCTCTTCTGCATGGGGACCTGCATACAGGCTCCATCATGACGACGGGCACTGACACCCGGATTATTGACGGGGAATTTGCCACCTATGGACCTATCGGGTTTGATGCGGGACTGTTTGTCGGCAATCTTATTCTCAGTCTTTTCGCCACATCCGATCGTGCCGGTCAGGCTTTGCATCTGGATATGATCCAGACATTCTGGACAAGTTTCAAAAAACGCTTCCTTGCCTTGTGGCAGGAGAGAGAATGGGCAGAGGATCGTTCAACCCTCTATTACGCAACCACAGACAAATCGACACAGAATTTTGAAAAGTCTCTTTTTATACAAAACATTTTTCAGGATATGGCAGGATTCTGTGCCGCTGAAATCATCCGCCGCAGCATTGGCTACGCGCATGTTGCAGATTTCTCTGTCCTGACAGACCAGCCAACCCGCACCACACGCCAGAAGGCAGCGCTTCTTTTTGCAAAAGACTGCCTTGAACAGAAAAAACCCCTGAAACCTCTGGCTGATTTTCTTGAGCTTCTCTACCTGCACATGTCCGCGCTGTAAGCCGCACAACAAAGCGGCACGGGAATGGATTTCTGAAACCCGGCATAGTCAAAACCGCAAACAGATGAACTGATCGGAAGAAATCAGATTTTCTGTTCTGTATTATACGCAGGCACCGGCTCAATCGGGAAACGGATCAGGTGGTAGGGCGGCTTTCTTTTGTCCTGCCCACCGTTAAAGCTGGCCAGACGGTTCCATTGCCCCAAGGTGCAATAAACATGCGTTTTGGTGCAGAAAATCCCATCAGGCGAGAGAATACGCGGGTCATGCACCATCAGGTCAAATGAGCCATCCGTATTGCGCCGCAAGATACAATCCTGCTCAAAATTGGTTGTATAAATCCGCCCCTGCGCATCGGTCGCCAGCCCGTCAGCCGTGCCCTTCTCCCCTTCATCTTTGACGGCTGCCGCCAGCGCGGCCTCACTCACAGTCGGATCGGCCAGCAAAGCGGTGGGCAGGCTATACAGCCGACGGCTGGTAAGAGGTGCGTAAAACAGGCGGTCACTGTTCGGGCTCAGCGTGACGCCATCCGCCCCGCCAACCACAAAGCGCAGCGGCTTGCCCGGGGTGTAGACCAGCGGCACTCCTTCCACGACCGCCATGAACCCCGGCTCCGCCTGCGTGGAGGGATGCGTCGCTAACACACGGCGCTGACGCCCTGAGGCAATATCCACCACCACCAGAGCAGGACTGTGCCCAAAGGAGCTATCGGTCACAAAGGCTGTGCCCGCTGGCCCGTGCGTCATGTCCACGCGCAGATCATTCATATGGCTGTCCGGCAGCAGAGCCGGAGCCTTGAGAACAATTTTATGGACCAGCCGGTTGGTTTGCGGGTCAAAGCAGACCAGTTTCGCCGCCCCCGGCTGCAAGGGCTGGCCAGCCAGTTTGCCATCATCAATCGCCCAGACCCGGCCTTGCGTATCCATGGTCATGCCATGGATCGACATCAGCCGGTCTGCCGGGGCCGCCGCTGAGGGGAGGCTGAGGTCAGCGCTTGGCCAGGGCACAACACGCCCCTGCACCAGCTCTCCCAGCGTTGCCCCTTTATGGTTCACCGCATGCCGCGGAAAGCCCACAAAAATGCGCCCGGAATCCGTGACCACCACACCGGAGGGACCCGGCCCATAAAAATCCGCGACAATTTCAAAGGACCCGGCAGGTTCATAACCCTGATCACCATTCACGCCGGTTGTTGGCGTACCGCCACCGCTCCCTGCCTCCTGCGCAGCCCGCGCCGCAGACGGCCGGAGCAGACCTGCCGCAACAGGAAGGGCACAGCCACCCAGCATCACGGACTGTAAAAGCCGCCTGCGTCTGAGAGGCCGCCCCTCACCCTGCCCTGCCATTTCAGAGCCTCCTGACCGCTCCAACCCAGAGTTCTTTCCGCCATCCAACTCTCTTCCCACAGCGCTTTGTGTGTCCCGCGTCGGACTCCGGGCCGAAAGCGCCAGGGAAGAAGAGGGAAGCGAAGGGCCAGAAAACGGGCGAGACGTCATGGAAGCATCACTCCTGCCTGAAGGGTGGTCCACGCTCTCACGCACGCCCCAACCAGACAACCCCGTCTTCTGTGCCTGCTAGTCACAAATCCGAGGATGAGCACTCCCCGGCAGCAGAACACAAAAAAGGCGGCGTCGTTTCCGACACCGCCTTTTTCGAGGCTTGCTTTAACACTCTTCCATCAGGCGAGGCGGGCCAGAAGGCCGCTCCACCCTCAGGTCCGACTGTCTTAGCTATCCGTGTTACGACGACGAATTGCCGCACCCAGAATATCACCGAGAGACGCACCGCTGTCAGATGAGCCGTATTCGTTGATAGCCTGCTTGTCTTCTTCAACTTCGCGACCTTTGATGGTCAGCGCAAGCTTGCGAGCGGCACGGTCAACAGAGACCACCTTCGCATCAACGCGTTCACCAACCGCAAAGCGTTCCGGACGCTGCTCAGCCTTGTCACGGGCCAGTTCAGCACGACGGATGAAGCCGGTCAGAACGTCGTCAACCTTCACTTCAATCCCGTTGGACTGAACTGCGGTGACGGTGCAGGTCACGATGGCACCTTTCTGAACGCTCGTCAGAACGTCAGCTGCCGGATCTTCCTGAAGCTGCTTGATACCGAGAGAGATACGTTCTTTCTCGACATCCACGTCCAGAACCTTGGCTTTGACAACCTGGCCCTTTTCGTAGTGCTTCATGGCTTCTTCGCCGGTTTCGTCCCAGGACAGGTCGGACATGTGAACCATGCCGTCGATGTCTGCAGACAGACCAACAAACAGACCGAACTCGGTGATGTTGCGGATTTCGCCTTCTACGGTGGAGCCGATCTTGTGCTCTTCCGCGAACTGCTCCCACGGGTTGCGCTGAACCTGCTTGAGGCCCAGAGAGATGCGGCGCTTCGCGCTGTCCACATCCAGAACCATCACGTCGACTTCCTGAGAAGTCGCAACGATCTTGCCCGGATGGACGTTCTTCTTCGTCCAGGACATTTCGGAAACGTGCACCAGACCTTCAACGCCCGGCTCCAGCTCAACAAATGCGCCGTAATCGGTGATGTTGGTCACGCGGCCCGTGTAACGCGCACCCGGCGGGTACTTCAGGGCAACATTTTCCCACGGATCAGCTTCAAGCTGCTTCATGCCCAGGGAGATGCGCTGCGTATCCGGGTTGAAGCGGATAACCTGCACGCGTACCGGCTGGCCGATCTGCAGAGCTTCGGACGGGTGGTTGATGCGCTTCCATGCGATGTCGGTCACATGCAGCAGGCCGTCAACGCCGCCGAGGTCAACGAACGCACCGTAATCGGTGATGTTCTTCACAACGCCGTCCAGGATCATGCCTTCAGTCAGGCCCTGGATCAGTTCGCTGCGCTGTTCTGCGCGGGTTTCTTCCAGAACAGCACGACGGGAGACAACGATGTTGCCTCGTGCACGATCCATTTTCAGGATCTGGAACGGCTGCGGAACACCCATCAGCGGGCTGACGTCACGCACGGGGCGGATATCAACCTGGCTGCCGGGCAGGAACGCCATGGCGCCACCCAGATCAACCGTGAAGCCACCTTTAACGCGGCCATAGATGGTGCCGTTGACGCGCTGGTTTGCTTCGAACGCTTTTTCAAGGTTCGTCCAGGCTTCTTCACGGCGGGCTTTTTCACGAGAGAGCACGATGCTGCCGTCACGGTCTTCGTAACGCTCAACATACAGCTCAACAACGTCACCCGGTTTGACATCGGGTGTAACACCCTGAGGAGCAAATTCGCGCAGGGAAACGCGGCCTTCGCTCTTCAGACCAACATCGACAATCGCGAATTCGTCGGTCAGGCGGACAATGCGCCCACGCACAACGGACCCGTCAAAGCCGGTATCGCGGCCGAGGGTCTCGCCAAGAAGGGAAGCAAAATCTTCGCCACGGAAATGATCCGTGGCCGGGGTTGCGGCTGAAGCCATGTGTAACTGTAAATCCTGCGTCGGCCCGAAAAATGCAGCCGACACTTCCTGCGCACCGCCTGCCGGCAGCACGACTTGCCGCGGAAAAGGGAACGGACCCTCTGGCCCGTCTGGTTCCCGCGACCCTGACTGAAAAGGAAACCCGCTGCAAACAACAGGCATCTGAGGGCAGAGACACCCACCACCGGCGGCTTGTCAACACAATCCGGCGGATTTTGATGGAGGGTGGCGGTAAAATTATTGATTTCGCGAGAACTTCTTTTTGCAGCCCTCGCAAGACCTCAGCCTGCGTGGGTGCCGAGTCGCTCCCGCACAACCCGCAGCGCTTCGGCCAGAACGGCATCCGCGCTGAGTGTGTCGGTCTCAATTACCACCGCATCGGCAGCCACCTGCATGGGGGCCGCTTCGCGCCCGGCATCTGCCGCGTCCCGTGCTTTTAAAGCCGCTGCCATCTCGGCCAGACGCGCCTCCGCACCCTCCACCTTCGGGTCTTCCCCCAACTGCAAAAAGCGGCGGAGCGCCCGCGTAGCCGGAGAGGCCGTGATGAACAGTTTGACGTCCGCATCCGGGAAAATGGCCGTGCCAATATCCCGGCCATCCAGCACCCCGCCACGCGCCTGCGCAAACCGACGCTGCGTTTCCACCAGTGCACTACGCACTGCGGGCTGGGATGCAACCTGACTGGCGGCACGCGCTACTTCCTGCGTGCGCAGGTCTTTACGCTGGGTATCTTCCGCCTTCAGCGTGCGGGCAAACTCTTCTGCCGGAGCTGCCGGGTCCTGCCCGGCATCCAGCACCAGACGCCCCACAGCCCGATAGAGCAGGCCTGTATCCAAATATGGCAGGTTCAGTTCTGCTGCCAGACGCTTGGCCAGCGTGCCTTTACCTGCCGCTGCCGGGCCATCAACCGCAAGAACCGGACCGCCGCGCATCATGCTGAAAACCCTGCACCAAGGCTGTTCATCAGCGTGAAATAGCCGGGGAAGCTGGTGTCAATAAACGCGGTATCATCAATATCCACCGGCTTTTCCGTCACCAGTCCCAGCACAGAGGCACTCATGGCCAGACGATGGTCCATATGGGTTTCCACCAGACCGCCGCCGGGAATATGGCCGCCAGTGCCATGGATAATCAGGTCATCCCCATCAATGCGGGTGCGCACGCCGTTATTTTCCAGCAGCGCTACCGTGGACGCCAGACGGTCGCTTTCCTTCACCCGCAGTTCAGCCAGCCCGCGCAGGCGGGAAATGCCCGAGGCATACGCCGCGGCCACGGCGAGAATGGGGTATTCATCAATCATGGACGGTGCGCGATCTGCCGGGACATCCACGGCCTGAAGCGAGGAGGCCCGCACATGCAGGTCACCCACCGGCTCGCCACCCTCGGTGCGCTCATCCAGAATATCCAGACGCCCGCCCATTTCCCGCAAGGTGGTGAACAGGCCGGTGCGGAGCAGGTTCAGCCCCACATTGGAAATCAACACATCAGACCCCGGCACCAGCAGGGCCGCCACCAGCACAAAAGCGGCAGAAGACGGGTCACCCGGCACAGTTACATCCCGCGCCACCAGACGCGGCTTGCCTTCCAGCCGGATAATGCGCCCACCGTCCGGCGTTTCGTCCACCGTGACGTGCGCGCCAAAGTGCCGCAGCATGTTTTCGGTATGATCACGGGTCGGCACAGGTTCTTCCACCTGCGTCACACCTTCCGCATTCAGGCCCGCCAGCAGAACTGCGGATTTCACCTGCGCGGACGCCACCGGCAGACGGTAGGACAGTGGTGCCGGCTGCGCGTTACCCTGAATGGCCAGCGGCAGACGCCCGCCTTCCCGCGCAAGGAACGTCGCCCCTGTGCCTGCCAGCGGGTCCATCACGCGCTTCATCGGGCGGCGGCGGAGACTGGCATCCCCGGTCATGACGGACATAATGCCGTGGCTGGCCAGCAGGCCGGACAGCAGACGCGCCGCCGTGCCGGAATTGCCCATGTCCAGCACATCTGCGGGTTCCTGCAACTCACCAAGCCCGCAGCCATGCACATGCCAGCGACCATCATCTTCCCGGGAAATTTTTGCGCCAAGCGCCCGCATGGCGGCGGCAGTGCGCAGCACATCCTCGCCTTCCAGCAGGCCCACAATGCGCGTCTCACCTTTGGCAAGCGCTGCAAACATCAGGGCGCGGTGGCTGATGGATTTGTCACCCGGCACGGCAATTTTGCCGCTGAGGGACGAAGCTGGGCGGGAAACACGCAGAGCGCTGGAGGGGGAAGCAGAAGGCTGTGTCATGGTCATTTCATTCCGGCTTGTCCTGCCGTAAGTCAATCCGGCACGCGGGAAAACGGCGTCTTTTTTGCGTAAAAATATGCGTAACCGGTGCTTCAGGGTTTGACAGGACACCTGTGCAATGGCATGTGGCCTCGCCTTAATACGTCTGGATCGTTTTCCTTCCGCGCCGCGGTTTGAAGGGAATCGTCCTTTTCCGGGACACGCTTTGTCCCAATGTCTGACCAGGATCGACAGGTAGCAAGATGTCCCAGCCCGATCTCGGCACCAAACGCGTCTGCGTGTCCTGCGGTGCCCGCTTCTATGACCTGCACAGGTCTCCCGCCGTTTGCCCGAAATGTGGCACGGAACAGCCGGAACTCGTCTCCCGCCTGCGTCGCAGCACGGACAGTCTGACACCGCATGCAGACACACCGGCTCCGGCCAAGAAAGAAGATGAAGATATCGATATCGACACAGATGCCGATACCGATGGCGATGATGTGATGGAAGACACGTCCGATCTGGACGATGATGATGATGACATCAGCTCTGACATCGACGTCAGCACGGATTCGGACGAACACGATTCCTGATTCGCCTCAGGGCGTCGGGCTTTCCCCGGCCCCTGCTCAGCCAGACATCACGCTATCGTGATGTGCCTTTAAAAGCCCGCTTCTGCCGGGCTTTTTTTGTGCCCGGCTTTTACGCGCGGCGTTCTATTTCCACGCCCACGGCTTCAATTTCTTCAAACACATCCAGCTTTTCAATCAGCACACGCACAACGCGCACGCGGGTATCCGCCAGCACGCCTGCGGCAATACGCTCAGCCAGCGTTTCCACCAGCTGCACATGGCCTTCCTGCACAATACGACGCACCAGCAGCACGACGTCCTCGTAAGAAACTGTGCGACTCAGGTCATCTGCGCCGACTTCCAGATCATTCCTGTCCACCACACCGAAGGAGACGGACACGCGAATACGCTGCGTGACCCCCTGCTCGTGCGGGAACACGCCGATATGGGCATCCAGCACCATGTTTTTCAAAAACAGATGGCGCAACGGCGGCTGGTCCGCCCAGGGAGCAAAAATTGTCATGTGTCCTATTCTTCCAGCACCGCACCGGGCGGGAGAGCCGGTGACCATTGCAGATGCTGCCCGCCATCCAGCGCCAGCATCTGGCCGGTGACAGACGGCAGGGCCAGCAGGGCCAGCGCCGCCCGCGCCACTTCCTCCGGTGAGGTCCCATGCCCCAGCGGCACCGAGGCGCATTGCTTTGCAAACTGCTCTTCGGTCTGGCGCGGGCTGGGCAACGCCGGGCCGGGGCCGACGGCATTCACCCGGATTTTTTTAGGTGCCAGCGCCAGCGCCATGGTTTGCGTCAACGTCCACAAGGCGCTTTTGGAGACGGTATAGCTGATGAAATGCGGCGTGAGAGACCACACGCGCTCATCCAGCATGTTCAGAATCATCCCCTCCGCCTGAGCCGGAAGGGCTTTGGCAAAAGCCTGCATCAGCACAAACGGCGCGCGCAGGTTGGGCTTCATATGCCCCACCCAGCTCTCCCGCGTGGTGTTGTCCCACTCATCACGCTCAAAAGTGGAGGCATTATTCACCAGCACACCCAGCGGGCCGCCCAGAGCCTCCATGGCACCGGGGATCAGCGGGGTCACCTCTTCCTCCCGCGCCAGATCGCCTTGCAGCAGGCAGCCTTTGCGCCCACGGGCCTCGACAGCTTTCAGCGTTTCTTCTGCCCCATCCCGGTCTCCCCGGTAATGGATAGCGACATCAAACCCGGCCTCAGCCAGAGCCAGCACAATAGCCCGCCCCAGACGCGCTTTGCCGCCCGTCACCAGAGCACGGCGCGGCATAGCGGGGGAAATGGGGAACACGCTCAGCGGCACAAAGGCATTGGTCTCGGGCGCGTTCATGCTGGCCTCCGTGCGCCAAGGGCTGCGGCCAGCGTGCCATCATCCAGCACATCCAGCGCACCACCCACTGGCATACCCTGCGCCACGCGGCTTACAGTCACGCCCTCGTAAAAAGCCAGTTTGTCCATCAGCCAGTGCATGGTTGTCGCTCCCTCTACTGTCGCGCCAAGGGCGAGAATGACTTCCCGCACGCTGCCCTGCTCCAGCCGCTCCAGCAGCGGGCTGATATTCAGATCTTCCGGGCCGATCCCGGCCAGAGGGGAAAGCGTGCCCCCCAGCACCTGATACACGCCACGGTGCACTCCCGCGCGCTCCAGCGCCCAGAGGTCTCCCACCGTTTCCACCACACACACCACGCTCGGGTCCCGCAAGGGGTCCGTGCAGATATGGCAGGGGTCAACCGTGTCCAGATTGCCGCAGGTGGAACAGGTTTTTACGGCCTCTCCCGCACGCTCCAGCGCACGGGCCAGCGGCACAAGGCGCGCCTGCGGGTCACGTAGCAGAAACAGGGCAATGCGGCGGGCAGAGCGCGGGCCAAAGCCCGGCAACCGCCCCAAAAGCCTGATCAGCTGCTCTATTTCATGCCCGCCCATGCCGCGCTACGTCTGGTCAGAACGGGAGTTTCATACCAGCAGGCAGGTTCAGGCCGCCGGTGACTTTCTGCATTTCTTCCGCTGCTGTTGCGTCCAGCTTGGTGCGGGCATCAGCGCAGGCCGCCATAATCAGGTCCTGCAGCATTTCCATTTCTGCCGGGTCAGCCAGCTTGGGATCGATCTGGATGGAGCGCATGTCGCCCTTGCCGCTCAGCACAACTTTCACCATGCCCGCACCTGCGGAGCCTTCAATGTTCATGGCTTCCAGCGAGCTCTGCATGGCTTCCATTTTGGCCTGCATCTGAGTGGCCTGCTTCATCAGTCCGGCAAGATTTTTCACAGCATCTCTCCTATCTGGCTGCACCAGTGCAGCCTGTTTGTTCGGTCTAGTCTATCGACAGCCCCGGGTCGGAAGGTCGTTCATCCTCGTCCAGCAGCTCAGCGTCAAGCGGAGCAAAGACAAGTTCCGGGGGCTCTTCCGGCGGCAGACCATACTCATCCAGAGCATGATCCTGCACGTCTCCCAGTTCAGCATCCGGGAAGACAGCCAGAATGGCCTTTACCAGCGGATGCGCCTGTGCGGTGCGCCGCTGGAACTGGATAATTTCCGCGCCCTGCTCATCCAGCGTCGGCTCGCCTTCCTCCTGAGAGAGGCGAATACGCCAGGGCATCTCAGACGCGCTTTCCAGCACTTTCTGAAACTGGCGCGGCAAATCCGCAGGCAGGCCGGGCTGCATCCGCATGGTAATGGCACCGGGCGCGAAGGACACCACATGCACGCCGTTGCGCAAATTCCCGTGGAGCAGAGCCTCGCGCCGGCCTTTGACCAAAGCAACTGCCTCACGCCATGTGCGCGGCACCACCGGCCCTTGCGGTTCGGGCGCGGCCACAACTTCCGGCTCGGGGGATGGCGTTGCGTCAGCCTCTGGCTCCTGCACGGCAACGGCAGACGCAACAGCGGGCGCGCTGGTCGTAACCGACGTTCCTGCGACCATCCGCAGGGGTGGCGGGCCTTCCTGTCCGCCCGATCTGCCGCCGTCAGACCGGGCCTCACTCAGAGCGGAGGGCGCATTCCCCTCCGGCCCTGCAGCCCCGCCCTGGGCTCCAGAGGGAGCCGGAGCGCCCCCCTGCCCGGACAGCCGCCGCACCAGATCTTCCGGCGAGGGCAGATCCGCCACGTAACACAACCGGATCAGCACCATATCCGCCGCAGCGCGGCGGTCTGATGCCATTTCCACTTCCTTCAGGCCCTTCACCAACATCTGCCAGGCGCGCATCAGCACCGGCACGGGAAAAGCTTCGGCCATCTCGGTGCCGCGCACCCGCTCGGCTTCCGGCATTTCGGCCGAATCCCGCAGGGACGGCACGGCCCGCAGGCGGGAGATGGTGTGGATCAGATCCAGCATATCGCCCAGAACCAGCCCCAGATCAGCCCCGCGAGCATGCGCCGCATCGGCCAGCGCCAGAGCCTGATCGGGCTTGCCAGTCATGGCGGCGTCCAGCAGGTCAAACACTACCTGCCGGTCAGCCAGCCCCAGCATGTCACTGACGACGGAGGCACCGATTTCGGCTTCATCCTCACCCTGCGCAATGGCCTGATCCAGCAGGGACAGTCCGTCACGCACGGAGCCATCCGCTGCACGGGCAATCAGCGCCAGTGCATCTTCGGACAGCCGGACATGTTCTTTTTCAGCAATACGGGCAAAGAGTGCGGCCAGATCGGCCTGCGGCACGCGGCGCAGGTCAAACCGCTGGCAGCGGGACAGCACCGTAACCGGCACTTTGCGCAGTTCCGTGGTGGCAAAAATGAAGGTGACCTGTGCCGGCGGCTCTTCCAGCGTCTTGAGCAACGCATTGAAGGCGTTGCGCGAGAGCATGTGCACTTCATCAATGATGAAGACTTTCATGCGGCCCTGCATGGGGCGGAACCGCGTGGCCTCAATAATCTCGCGCACGTCATCTACGCCGGTGCGGGAGGCTGCGTCCATTTCCAGCACGTCGGGGTGCCGGTCATTCAGAATAGCCACACAGTTGGTGCACACGCCGCACGGGTCTGCCGTGGGACCACCGTTGCCATCCGGGCCAATACAGTTGAGCGCACGGGCAATAATACGGGCGGTGGTGGTTTTGCCGACCCCGCGCACGCCTGTCAGCATGAAGGCATGCGCCACGCGCCCAAGCGCGAAAGCGTTCCGCAAGGTGCGGACCATGGCTTCCTGACCAATCAGGTCATCAAACGTCGTGGGGCGATATTTGCGCGCCAGAACACGGTAGGGAGAGGTGTTCTGAGGCGGAGAGGCCGGGGCGGGGACTGCTGGAGCGGCGTCGCCAAACAGACCGGGGCCTTCCATCACAGGATCGGGCAGCCCGTCATCCCGGGAGTGGTGCGCATCGGTCTTATCGGTCATGACAGTTCCGAGGAAAAAAACTCACGCTCCTGTGGCCTGAGGCTCTGAGCGGAAAAAGGTGGAAAGCCGAACAATGACCCGCTCGAAACTCACTAGGGCTGCTTCCTTCCGGACCTGACCAGGTTAGCAAGGCGCTCGTCCACTGCCGACTTTCCGAGGAGAGAGATAGCACCAAACCGCCACGCCTGCCAACCCTGCCCTTTTCCCTCTTTGCCTTGCGGGAAGGGCCGGGCTAGGAGGTATAAGGTCTGAGCCATTCCTTGCCCCTTCAGAGAGTCTGAGCGTGTCCAAATTCAGCCTGTTCCCCCATGCCGCCATGGTCCTGCTGGCTTCCGCCCTGACCGTCGCCCCTCTGTATGCTCATGCTGACGAGGAAGAGGACAAATCCTCCGTGCGCAGCACGGTGCCGAACGCACAGCTCCAGAAGGAACTGGCCGTTCTGCAATACAAGCCCGAGGCTGCCAGCCCCGCCTGTATCGACTCCCTGAAGGAACTGCATAAAACACAGGCCCAGCTGCAGGAAGAACAGACCCGCACGAATGATCAGGATCTGGCGATCGCGCAGGACGTGCTGGAATCCGATTTTGAAAATTCCATCGAACTCTGCTCGCCCGACGTCCGGCAGCTTTGTGAAACACCCAACCCGGAAAAAACGCTGGCACTGGCCTGTGAACGGCTGGGCAGCATTCCGGATGGCCCTCAGTCCACCTCTGCGGCCGAGTGACACACTGTAGAGTTTTGCCCATAGCGCACGTTTTGAAAACGATATAATCTTGACGCTCTGCAACCAGCTTCCTTTTGCAAAGAGCGTCCTTTTGACCAAAGCCCGTGACCATGCCTGAGCCTTTTGTGCCCCCTCACCTGCCGCAGGGCCCGGCTATTCTGGCAGTGGATGGTGGCGGCACAAAAACGCTGGCCGTGCGTGTTGGCCCGGATGCCACCGTTCAGGCAATGCAGATCACCAAAGGCTGCAATCCGTTTGACCAGCCCGACTGGCAAAATAGTCTTACAAACCTCGTCACCCCTCTTGCGTCTGGCTTACAGGCCGCAGCCTTTGGGATTGCAGGCTATGGTGAAAACCGGGAGACGGGCCGCCTGCTCCGCACCCATATGCACCAGCTCTGCCCCGTCTCCCTGCTCAGCCTGACCAATGATGTTGATATGGCCTGCATCGGTGCCTTTGCGGGCGAGGCTGGTGTTCTCCTGCTCTCCGGCACGGGGTCCATGGCCTGGGCGTCAGACGGCGCAGGCCAGACAGCCCGCGTCGGGGGATGGGGACCGGTTTTTGGTGATGAGGGCAGCGCCTACTGGATTGGCCGCAAAGCCCTGCAACGTGTGTGTCAGGCCATGGACGGTCGTGCCCCGGACGCAAAAGACTTTGCCCGGAAGATCTGCGCCACCATGAACTGGCCCGATGAAAACCCGGCAGCCCTCGACGCCCTGCTTGGCTGGTACAACCAGCAGGAACGCCCCCGCCCCGCCGTGGCCCACTGCGCCCGCCTGATTGATCAGATGGCGGAAGCCGGCTGCCCGGAGGCTCAGGCCCTCATCACACAGGCTGCGCAGCATCTTGCCACCCTTGTCCAGACAGCGCGTGCGCGCTTTTCTGAACACACTCTGCCCTGGAGTTATGCGGGGAGCGTTTTCAAAAGTCGCTTGCTGCGCGAGACTTTAACAGAATTATGCAGTGCCCCTCAGCCTCCGCGCCTGCCGCCTGTTGGTGGCGGGATTATACAAGCCGCCAGACTGGCCGGCTGGCCAATTGACGCCGCATGGATTGCACGCCTTGCACATGCGCTGGATACTTAACAAATCCAGAAAAAATCACTGATTTTTCATAAAACACTATGGACACCATCCCTTTGGAAACAGGAGCACCGACACAACACGCTTTCTTCAAAGAATTTCCATAACATCCTGCCACCGTATAAAGCCTTTGCAAACAGGAGCCTCACCCATGTCAGACCTTGACGGACATCTTGTTCTTCCTGACCGGATCATGCCCGGACGCCTCTCTTTTTCCGGAAAGATTGAGAGCACTGAAGCCCGGAGCGCGGTGCCAGACCGTTATATTCTGCCGGGCTTTATTGATGGCCATGTGCATGGCGGCAACGGGGCAGACACTATGGATGGTGTAGAGGCCATCCACACCCTTTCCCGCTTTCACGCGCAGCATGGCACCACCACCATTTTGCCCACCACCATTACACGCCCCTGGGCAGATGTAATGGAAGCCCTGCGTGCCGTTGCAGAAGTGGTACGCACACAAATCGCTGGCGGACCGGTTGTGCATGGCGCGCATCTGGAAGGCCCGTTTGTCAGCCCGCACAAGCTGGGTGCCCAACCGCCTTACTCCATTCCCCCTACAGCAGACCGCGTGGCTGAAGCACTTGCCACTGAGTGCGTGCGTGTTGTGACACTTGCTCCCGAACTCCCCCACGCGCAAACGGCCATTCAGCAATTTGCAGATGCAGGCGTTCGCGTCAGCCTTGGTCATACCGTTGCAGACTATGAAGAGGCCAATGCTGCCATTTGCCATATCTGCGCAGCGGGTGGCGTTGCCGGGGGCACGCATCTGTTCAACGCCATGGCTCCCATTACCAGCCGTAAGCCCGGTCCCGTCACGGCCCTGATGTGCAGTGATGCTTACGCCGAAATGATTTTTGACACCCATCATGTTCACCCCGCCACCTTCCGGCTGGCGCATCGCGTGATGGGAGGCAGGCTGGTTTTTGTCACAGACGCCATGCGGGCCACCGGCCTGCCCGAAGGCCCCAGCCAGTTGGGTGGGCAGGAAGTTATGGTGAAAGACGGCACCGCCCGCCTGCCCGATGGCAGTCTGGCAGGCAGCGTGCTGACGCTGGATCAGGCCCTGCGCAACGCTCTTCAGGCTGGCACACCCTTGCAGGAAGCTGCTGCTCTACTCAGCACCAATCCGGCCCGCTATTTAGGCCTGACAGACCGGGGCGCACTGGAGTCAGGCAAGCGCGCTGATTTTGTCGTGCTGGATTCCGCCTTTATGGTTGAGGAAGTCTGGGTGGGCGGGGAACGCATTCACTAAAGCCACGCAGACCTGCTCTCCGGGAACAGGCAGCGTGCGCGTTACGTTATGCAGATACCCAGACACCTGACACAAACAAAGAGAGATGAACTATGGATTTTCGCCCCCTCGGCACCACCGGCTTCCAGATTGCCCCCATTGTTTTTGGTGGCAATGTGTTCGGCTGGACCCTTGATGAAAAAACCAGCTTCAGCATTCTGGATGCATTTGTTGACCACGGCTTTAACGCCATCGACACAGCTGATGTCTATTCCGTCTGGGCCCCGGGGAACGAGGGTGGCGAGTCTGAAACCATTATTGGCAACTGGCTCAAGGCCAATCCGGGCAAGCGGGATCAGGTTTTCATTTTCACAAAGGTCGGGTGGGATCTGGAAAAGCCGGGCGAGAAAGGGCTTTCCGAACGCTGGATTATGGAAGCGGCCGAACGCTCACTCAAACGTCTGGGCGTTGAACGGATTGATCTCTATTTCTCCCACAGGGCTGACCCGGAAACGCCCTATGAAGAAACGCTCGGCGCTTTTGACAAACTGCTGAAAGCCGGAAAAATCCGCGCCATCGGGGCCTCTAATCTGGATGCCAGCCAGCTCAGTTCTGCACTGGATGTGGCCAAAACCCACAACCTGCCGCGCTATGAAGTCATTCAGCCCGAATATAACCTGTATGACCGCAATTCCTATGATGGCGCACTGCGGGATCTGTGCATCAAAGAGAAGCTCGGCGTGGTGCCCTATTACAGCCTTGCATCGGGTTTCCTATCCGGAAAATACCGCACGCAGGATGATCTTTCCCAAAGCGCGCGCGGGTCTGGCATTGGCAAATATCTCAACCCACGTGGCCTGAAAATTCTGGCAGCCCTTGATGCCGTTGCTGCCCGGCATGATGCCAAACAGGCTGAAGTTGCTCTGGCCTGGCTGATTGGGCGGGAAGGGGTCACAGCCCCCATCGCCAGCGCAACCCGGCGTGAACATATCGAGAGTTTTGCAAAAGCCGTTCAGCTGAACCTCTCTGCAGAAGACCGTGCAGAGCTGGATGCCGCCAGCGCCTGACGCAACGGCATCAGCCCCAACAAAAAAGGGAAGAAGATCGGAGTATCCGGCCTTCTTCCCTTTTTTATAAACACTCTCTTTTTCAGGGTATTTGAAAACCCCTGAAAAAACTCAGGCTGGCAGGCGGCTTATGGCAGCAACACCTTCTGCACAACCCAGAACGGCAGCTTTTTCCTTGGGGGTCAGCTGCTTTTCCAGAACCGAGAGACTGGGTGCTTCCGAGACTTTCAGCAACCCGACCAATTGATCGGGGTTAATCGGATCGCCCGCTTTGCGAGGTGCCGGAAGCATGGCGGCATGGACCTGCAACAGACCGGCATCGGCGCGCAAAGCACGCAAGGCGTCATGAGGCAGGGAGGGACCGTGATCCTCTTCCACAGCCTGCTCAGTCTTCAGCAGAACATCTGGCGGATGCGTTTCTTCCGGCACCAGAAGCAGACCAGCTTTTTTAAAGCTTTGGCCGACATCCCGGCTGCTGGTCATGACAACCAGCGGAATGGAAAAGACCAACCCGAGCAGCACAGGCGTCATCCAGAAGAACAGGGACGGGGAGACAACCCACGCGCCAGCTCCCAGCAACAAACCAAAAATTGTAAATTTGGCGTACTGCCGAACAACTATCATAAACGGCACGCCGCCATCATCACGCTTTTGCGTGTTCCAGCCGGAATCATGCCCGGACAGAATGGACTGCACACCAGACGTCTGGATCAGCATGGCGATGGGGGCAATCAGGCCACCAATCAGCGTTTCCACCACCACAGACGCCGCGGCCCGAATTGCACCGCCGCAGCCCTTGCAGGTCGCGCGGTCAAATATCAGGGCAATATAGGCCAGCAGCTTGGGTGCCAGCAGAATGGCCATGGTACCAATAAACACATACTTCGCCTGCACCGGGTCCACATGCGGCCAGTGCGGGTAAAGGAGTTTTGTATCCCCAAAATATTCGGGATGTTCAAAATGCGCCTGCAGGGAAATCAAAATCCCGGTCAGCAGGAACACCAGCCAGAGCGGAGAGGTGACGTAAGCACCAATCCCCACCACCATATGCATCCGGCTGATCCAGTGCAGCTTTTTGGTAGGCAGCACCTTCACATGCTGCAAGTTGCCCTGGCACCAGCGCCGGTCACGAATAGCCACATCCGTCAGAGACGGCGGGCTTTCTTCATACGATCCATCCAGCCCCGGCACCATGTGAATGGCCCAGCCACCGCGACGCATGAGGGCCGCTTCCACAAAGTCATGGCTCAGAATGTGGCCGCCAAACGGCTTGCGTCCCGGCACATGCGGCAGGCCGGCCTGCCCGGCAAAGGCCTTGGTGCGGATAATGGCGTTATGGCCCCAGTAATTGCCTTCAGAGCCGTGCCACCAGGCAATGCCATGCGCAATCACCGGCCCATACACACGGCCCGCAAATTGCTGCAGGCGAGCAAACAGCGTGGTGCCGCCGACAATCACCGGAAGAGTCTGGATCAGCCCCACACCGGGGTTGCGCTCCATGGCCCCGGCCATGCGCACCAGTGTCTCACCAGACATGACGGAGTCCGCATCCAGCGTAACCATCTGGTCATAGGCCCCGCCAAAGCGACGCACCCATTCCCCGACATTCCCAGCCTTGCGTTCCACATTGTTATGGCGGCGGCGATAGAAGATCCGGTTTTCTCCACCCGTCTGCGCACGCAGAGCGAGAAAAGCCGCTTCCTCTTCTACCCACACATCCGGGTTGGTTGTGTCGGAGAGGATGAATACATCAAACGCATCCACCTGACCCGTTTCACACAGGCTGGTATAAATGGCTTTCAGCCCCGCCATCACGCGGTGCGGGGGTTCATTATACGTGGGCAGCAACAAAGCTGTGCGGGAGCGCAGGGTAGGGAGCGGGCCTGACCGCGTAATCCCCAGCCCCAGACCGCCACGTGTGATCAGCGAGACAAACCCGGCCAGTGACGACGTAAAGGCCAGTGCAATCCACAGGAACAGGGCAACAAACAGCACCAGCATCACCACCCCGAGGATGGAAGTGCCGTTGGCATCCAGCACCTTATGCGTGCGCCATGCGCCAAAGGCTGTCAGGGCCAGTGCGGACCCGATAACCAGAAACCGCCGCAGCCCGATGGTGGCCGGAGAAGTTGAAGGCGTTCTGGCTCGCCCTTCCATATCCGGCACGGCATGCAGGTCCTGCACCGGCATGGCCAGCGGGGCTTCTGGCGGAAGAGCCTGAAACGGCACGGTCTGTTTTACAGGCTGCGTCATTACGGCGTCCAACGGTACACCCATTCTTCTGAAACCGGGCCACTATCCGCTGCCAGAACACAGCGGAGCTCCACAACCTTTTCATCACCGGGAACGAATTCAAAGGTTGTGCGCCAGCCATTGATATTCGGGTTTGGCTCGACCACCACGTTCCGGATCTTGCCACCAGAAGACTGCGGTTCCAGATGGAACTTCGTGTCCTTTGGCAGTCGTTCAAACGGCACACCCATGAAATCGATCGCAAAGAAGCGGGCGTTTTTATCATCCACCACCGCGCCAACGCGGGTGGCTCCTACGCGGGCCAGCGGTGTGGGGAAGGGGGCATCCCACCCCCAGTACATCCGGTAGGTAAAGCTGTATTCCTTCCCCGCTTCGAGCGGAGTCTTGGGCCGCCAGAAGGAAACAATGTTGTCATTCACTTCATTCGGGGTCGGGATTTCCACCAGATCCACCCAGCCCTGACCCCAGTCCCCAATGGGTTCAATCCACAGGGACGGACGTTTTTCATAATTCAGGGCCAGATCTTCAAAATCATGGAAGTTTCGGCGGCGCTGCATCAGGCCGAAACCGCGCGGGGAATCATCTGAAAACGCCGAGAACTGCAAATCGAGCGGGTTACGCAGCGGGCGGAACAGTTCCTGCCCGGCCCCCGTCCACATCTGCAGCGCTTCACTATCATGCGCAGCCGGACGCCAGTCATCCACATGGGTGCGGTCATTGGCGTCGAAGTAGAACATGCCTGTCAACGGTGCGATGCCGGACTGGTCAATTTTGGTGCGCGGGTAAAGGGTGGACTGAACATCAAACACCGTCGCATCACCCGGGCGGATGGTAAAGCGGAAGGCCCCGGCAACGGAGGGGCTGTCCAGCAGGGCATGCACCACCACGGCCTTCACACCCGGCTGGGGTTTTTCCAGCCAGAAGGCGCGGAAGAGTGCAAACTCCTCCCCTTTGGGGTCACCAGTCCCGTCCGCAAAGCCGCGTGCGGAGAGGCCGTAGCTCTGCCCCTTGGCAACGGCACGGAAATAGGATGCGCCCAGAAAGACGCAGAATTCTTCCATCACGCCCGGCGTGTTGATGGGAGTGCGCAACCGCAGCCCCGCAAAGCCGAGATTATCGTCCACCCTCAGAGACGGATCACCATAGGTGAAGAGGTCCGGGGAATAGGGAACGGCCTCAGACTTGCCGTCCGTAATTTCAAAAATATCGATCCGCGGGCGGTAGAGGAAACCACGTGGAAAAAACGCGACATCAAAAGCCAGATTGTCGTCATGCCACAGGGTTTTATCTTCCCGATAGGCAATGCTGCGGAACTGGTCGAAATTGAGATTATCCAGCGCTTTGGGCAGAGTCTGAGACGGACCATGATACGGTGCACTGGCCAGACGCCGGGCAATCTGCCGGACCGTCATATCGTCAAATGTACCCGTTGCCCCTTCAAGCCCTTCTGCTCTGGCCTTACGGGCAACGCCGCTGGCCAGAGTAGCGAGTGTCGCCCCCGCGCCAATCCGAATTAAGTCTCGTCGCTGTACAGATGAAGACACTCCAGACTCCCGAATTCCCTATAGAGTTAAGGGCTAAAAATTTCTTTAATGACAAAATTGCCGTGCGATACGGCTTTTTAAGGGCATTACCCCACTTGTGGTGTTAAGAGTTTTTCAAGTTTTGCCAGATTGGCTTCCGCAGCCTGTGCAGCCTCTTTTTCGATATCCCGATAGCAGCGGACCACGGCCTCGCCTTCGGCTGTCAGAAAAGCGCCTCCACCGCCGCCGGGGCGCGTAACCACCAGAGGCTCCCGGAACAGTTGGTTGAGGCTATCCACCAATAACCATGTCCGACGGTAGGACATGCCCATGGCGCGTCCTGCCGCAGAAATGGACCCTGTTTCTGCCAGTTGCTCAAGCAGGCGGATTTTCCCATGCCCAAGGGCGGGCTTTTTGTCCGCATCCACCCGCAAGGTCAGTCTTAGCCGCTCTGTCATTCGCCTGCCCGCGTTCGCGTTGTCATTTTATGCGTGATATCATGAAGCATCATGTCTCTTCTTACCAAGGGCCACGCCCCGGCGATGTTCTCATGACATACTCCAACGCAGATACCATCTGGCGATCCATGAGGCCAGACGATCTTGCCGCCACCATTACACTGGCGGCGCGCATTCATCCCGATTACCCGGAAGATGACGATATTTTCAGAGAACGGCTGGCTTTAGCGCCGGAGGGCTGCTTTGTGCTGGCCAATGTGCTTGGGGTTCATGGCTATCTGATCAGCCACCCATGGGCGGGGCACCTCTCCCCACGCCTGAACTGCCTTCTGGGCAGCCTGCCAGCCCGGCCAGACAGTTGGTATCTGCATGATCTTGCGCTGGATGAAACGGTAAGGGGGCAGCGCAGGGCCAAAGACGCCATTGCACTGGCCGAAAAGGCCGCCCGCGCAGCACATCTGCCCGTGCTCAGCCTGACGGCAACCGGCCCGGCCCGCACCTTCTGGCTGCGGCAGGGCTTTATGCCGGAAGAGATTTCAGAGGCTGAAAAAGCTGTGCTGGCTTCGTACGATCCCGAAGCCAGCTTTCTCTCCCGGCCCGTATCAGGCCGGGAGTAGGTCTTAGTCTTCTGTGTGGTGTTCGGGAGCCAGCATCATGGCTTCCGCCACAATCCCGGAATGCTCACGCACCTTGCGTTCAATCTCGGCGGCCATTTCCGGGTGGTCGCGCAGGAACTGCTTGGAGTTTTCACGCCCCTGACCAATCCGCTGGCTGTCGTAAGAGAACCATGCGCCGGATTTCTCCACCACACCGGCCTTCACGCCCAGATCGATCAGCTCGCCGACCTTACTGATGCCTTCGCCGTACATGATGTCGAACTCAACCTGACGGAACGGCGGGGCCATCTTGTTCTTGACCACCTTCACGCGCGTTTGGTTGCCCACCACTTCATCCTTGTCCTTGATGGACCCGATGCGGCGGATATCAAGACGAACAGAAGCATAGAACTTCAGCGCGTTACCGCCGGTGGTCGTTTCGGGGTTCCCGAACATCACGCCGATCTTCAGACGGATCTGGTTGAGGAAGATCATCATGGTGTTGGAACGCGCAACGGAGCCGGTCAGCTTACGCAGCGCCTGGCTCATCAGGCGGGCATGCAGGCCGACATGGCTATCGCCCATATCGCCTTCCAGTTCCGCACGCGGCACCAGAGCGGCCACACTATCCACCACCAGCACATCAATCGCGCCGGAGCGCACCAGTGTGTCAGCAATTTCCAGAGCCTGCTCACCCGCATCGGGCTGGCTGATCAGCAGGTTATCAATATCCACGCCCAGCTTCTTGGCGTAGCCGGGGTCCAGAGCATGCTCGGCGTCAATAAACGCGCAGGTGCCACCCCGCTTCTGGGCTTCTGCAATAGCATGCAGGGCCAGCGTGGTTTTACCGGAGCTTTCAGGCCCGTAAATTTCAACCACACGGCCACGCGGAAGGCCACCAATCCCCAGAGCAATATCCAGCCCCAGAGACCCGCTGGGAACCACATCCGCCTGTTCCTTCGGGCGCTGCCCCAGCCGCATGACAGAACCTTTCCCAAAAGCCCGTTCAATCTGCCCGAGCGCGCCTTCAAGAGCTTTTGCCTTATCCATCATTCACCTTTCCTGTGGCCCTCGACTGAGGCCGGGAGTGCTACACTGTTCTAAGACGTGCCATAAAAGCCGCGCACCGGGCAATGACCGGCATCAAGCCCCAGAGTCCGCTCAGGCACCTTAAGAATTTGATTTCTATTTGTTCTTATAGAAACAAAACAAGAACGCTTCAAGCCGGAAACAGGCGGCCCAAAGCCGCCTTGCCTCCTGCCGCCAACGCGACAGACCTTATTTGGTATGGCCGGACGAGACCGCAAGGCCCGACCCACGCGGATCGGTCCAGCCGAAGCATTTTCCGGAATCTCCCGGCAGCCCCGCCGGGCAGGAGACGAAGTTGGCACGCCCCACACCCTGTGTGACTGTCGGGCGCTGGCCAGCCACAGCAGCCCGCAGCGCGACCGCAGCTGTGTCCGCCGCCACGTTCTGGCCGGAAGCCGTAGCTGCCGCCCGGAACTGCGTAGTACCCTGATGCGCAATAGCCGCCGTCAGCAACGGCAAAGGACGCCGAACCGGAGATGCCGCCAGCACAATGCCAGTGGAACCCGCTACGCGGCCGGTGCCGAAAAGATTGTTCATGGTCAGACCACAACTCACCGTCTCACCCGTGCGATCCGTCACCACAAAGGAGGTGGAGGCGGGCAGGGGCGGCAGAGCAGACCCGGACGGCAGATGCCCGCTCTTCAGCAGAGCCTCCGCATCCGCAACGCTCACAGCGGCTCCCTTGCCGGACTGCCGGTTCCGCCAGCCAGAGACAACAGCTTCCCCGCGTGCACTGGCATGGCCATGGTCATCCATAGAGAGATAGGCCGCAGCCGTGCCCAGACCACCATCCGCCGGCGGCGGCAGGAAGCTGATATCCAGCCCACCCGAACGCACCGTGAGAGGCTGTTCCGCCACAGCCAGACTGCCGCGCATGTCTGCTGTTGTCAGACCAGCACCCGCTGCCTGAGACGCCTGCGTGAAGCTCTGCGCCAGTGAACCGTTATAAAGATCGCCCACACCAGCAATACGCAGACGCTCCAGCGCACCCGCCAGACGGGGCTGCACCATCAGGTCATTCGCGGCCATGACGGTGCCATTACTATTGGCAAAAATGGCACGGGTTTTTTCGTCCGCCAGCAGGGGAGCCTGCACAGCGGCCAGATCGGACGCCAGAAGACCACCCACCGGCACACCATCGGTCGCCAGATTGCGGGCCGGGACGATGACATCAGCAAAATCGACACTGCCGTAGCGCAGCTGCATCAGATACAGGCCACGGGCCAGCATGGGCACCGCGGCAGGGCGGTCAGTCTGCGCATCGGTCTGGCCTGCATGCGGCAGGAAGAGGAAAGCCTGCCCCTGCGCATCACCCGGACGCCAGGCCAGACAGGCCCCGCCAGCCCCGAGAGACGCACGGGAGGGCAGGGTGACAGAGAGCGCCAGACCGAGAGCCGCAGCAGCATCTGCCGCGTTGCCACCCTGTGCCAGCACATCCCGCGCCACCAGAGCCGCCTGCGGTTCGTCCGCCACAACCTCACCCACAAACCCAGTTACGGCAGGTTGGGCAGGGCCATTATGCTCGCTGCCACAGGCAGTCAGTGAACAGGCCATCAGCAGAGCTGCCATCCGGGCAGGACCTGAAAATAACGGCGCAAGCCGGGCTGAACAGGTCTTCATGAAATGCTCGGGCACGCCTTGATGTCTCCATTTCGCTGGTCTGCCCGCATACCGGGCGTCTGAATATCTACTCTGAATTACCGCTCTTCCGGGCAGGCAGCAACACGCGCACGCCATTTCCATCCCAACGGTTCTGCTTTAGACATAAAGGCACGATGAAAAAGCTGATAACCTTTTCTTTCAGGCGCGCCGCTCTGGCCGGAGCCGCAAGCCTCCTCCTGCTCTGCGGCGGGGCGGTCTCCGCTCATGCTGCGGACGGCAGTTTCAGCCCCGCACAACGGGCAGAAATTGTTGAAATCGTGCGCAATGCGCTGAAGACAGACCCTACCATTCTGTCTGATGCCATCTCCTCCCTGCAGGCGCAGGCCTCCGCCAGAAAAGCGTCCTCCGCGCTGGAGACGGTGCGCCGGAACAAGGCGCAGTATGGAGAAAGCACGACGGACGTTGTGCTGGGCAATAAGAACGGCAAGCTGGAAGTGGTCGAGTTTTATGATCCCCGCTGCCAGTATTGCCGCAAGGTGCTGGGCGATGTGGACCACCTGATCGGGTCAGAACCCGACCTCCGGCTGGTTGAAAAGATCATCCCGGTTCTGGGGCCGAACAGCGTGATTGACGCGGAAGCCATTATGGCCGCTGGCCTTCAGGGCAAATACATCCCGTTCCAGAAAGCGCTGATGACCGATTCCTCAGCACCGTCGCTGGATCGCATTCGTCGTCTTGCACAGAATGTCGGGCTGGATGCTGACCGCCTGCTGAAAGACATGAAGAGCCCGGCTGTCACCACAGCACTGAGCAAGAATCTTGAGCTGGCAAAGGCCATTGATCTGGAAGGCACGCCGACCTTCATTATTGGCGACCGTGAAATTATTCCCGGCGCTGCGTCGGAGAGTGACCTGAAAGCAGCCCTCGACCGGCTGCGCAAAGCGCGCTGACCCCTCCGGCCCGTCCCCGGTTCATACAACCGGGGACGGGCTGAGAGATCCGTTTTTTCAGGCCGAGTCTTCGGTCTGGCGGGCAGGCATCACACCTTCTTCCCGCAGCAGATGCGCCAGAGCGCGCACCATTTCATCCATCATCTCATCCGTATGGAACGGCCCGGGCGTAAGCCGCAGGCGCTCCGTGCCCTGCGGCACCGTGGGATAGTTGATGGGCGTGGCATACTGCCCATATTCCACCAGCAGGCGGCGGCTGATGCGCTTGCAACGCTCCGCATCCCCCACCGGAATGGGCACGATGTGGCTGGGCGTCATGGTGAACGGCACCCCGGCAGCCCGCAGGCGGGCGCGGAAGGTATTCACCCGCTCAAACATCTTCTCACGACGCCAGTTTTCAGCCCGCACCTTGCGCACGCTGGTCAGCGCAGCACCCACAACCGGCGGCGGCAGAGCCGTGGTGAAGATAAAGCCGGACGCCGTGGAGCGCAGGAAATCAACAATCTCGGCAGTCGCCGTGATGTAGCCGCCATGCACGCCAAAGCCCTTGGCGAGCGTGCCTTCAATAATATCGACCTGATCGGCCACGCCATCGCGCTGCGAAATCCCGCCGCCTTCCTCACCATAGAGGCCGACCGCATGCACCTCATCCAGATAGGTCAGGGCGTTATATTTGCGGGCCAGCGCGCAGGTCCCGGCGATGTCGGAAATATCGCCGTCCATGGAATAGACGCTCTCAAACGCGATCAGCTTGGGCGCATCAACTGGAGCAGCGGCCAGTTTAGCCTCAAGGTCCGCCAGATCATTATGCTCGAAAATAACCGTCTGAGATCCACGCGCGCCCTTGATGCCTGCAATCATGGAGGCATGGTTCAGGCGGTCTGAAAAACAGATCCAGCCGGGCATGGAGGTCAGAATGGTCTGCAGGCTGGCCTGATTGGACACATACCCGGAGACGAACAGAAGCCCCGCTTCCTTACCGTGCAACGCAGCGACTTCAGCTTCGAGCGCTGTATGCAGCGGGCTGGTTCCGGCAATGTTGCGGGTGCCACCGGCACCAGCCCCATGCTCGCGGATGGCGGCAATCGCGGCTTCCTGCACTTCCGGCACAACACCCATGCCCAGATAGTCATTGGTGGACCAGACAATCACTTCCCGGCCTTCCGGCAGGGCAGGCAGTTCTTCCTCATATAGAGGGAAACGGTCTGCAAGACGTGCCAGCGGGGTAAATGTGCGGTAACGCCCCTGCTGCCTGATATCATTCAACGCCGTGTGACAGTGCTCATAAAACGGATGCCGGGCGTTTTTGATTGATCCCACGCTTCTACTCTCCTCGCGTCGTCAGAAACGGTCGGGGCTCGGCACAGGGCCCGTCGGCCGTCTGGCCGGTCTTCACATAAACTTGTTAGAGTTACTTCACATACACTCTGATGACTGAGTTCGTCACGGTCGAATCCGGCATAGCGGCCATTTCCACCTGTGCCGGGGAGGCCCCATCCTTGATGATAGCCTGTGTCACGGCCTGCCCATCGCCCTGCACAAGCTGCACAAGAGCCTGCTGATCTGTTGCAGAATCCGTACCCGGCGGCACCAGACACTGCACCACAAACAGAATGTCAGGCTTGCTGGCCAGCGCCTTATGCACAATCTGCGCAACCGGCCCGCTCCACTCAGCCGGGGAGGTACCCGCCACAAGCTCAATCAACGGCGGCACCGGCGGCGGGCCGGGCGGCGGCGGTGGAATATACGGCACAGGCGGTTTGCCTGCCCCGGCATTGAAGGTTTTCTGGTCAACCAGCTTGCATCCACTCAGGCACAGCGCAACACTGGCCACAAACGCCACCCGGAAAAACGGCCCCTTTTCTATAAAACGGGAAACAGACAGCATAACGGGCAGATCTCCGGGTCAAACAGGATGAGGCGACTCTTGCCATCCTCTTTCGCGCTCCTTTACGGCAGACGCAAGGTTAAGCTCCGCGCGAGGCCCTCAAAACTTGCTCTCACCTCTGGCCACCTTTATTGAGCGGGGCACGAAGATGAAGACCTGCCGCAAGGGCAGGCCCATCACGGAAGGCAGGCGAATGGCAGCAGTCCCTTCGACAGACCCGACCGAACTGCGGGAAGAGGCTACCCTCTCCGCCCAGCAAAGTGCCGTGGCCAGAATGAGCCGCGCCGCACGCGTGCTGCTGAATGATGAACCCCTCCCGCCCCACGCCCGCACCCTGCTGAACAGAATGTGCCTGCCGGTGACAGCACTCTGGTGCCGGGTGCTGCGGTTTGACCCCAGCGCCCCTAACTGGCCGGACCGGGACCGGTTTGTGGTGCCCTCCACCACCATGCTGCCTCTTCTGCGCGCCATGCTGCGCCTGACGGGCTCCCCCACGGCAAACACCATCCCCTTGGAATATGGTCGTCACCCGGCCGTAGAAGTCGCTCCGGGTCTGGCCGGGCAGGGGGTCGCCGCAGCCGTGGGCATGGCCTTTGCAGAACAGACTCTTGCCCGCCGCTTTGGCCGCTCACTGGTCAATCACCGCACGTGGGTGCTGGCACAGGATACGGACCTCGCAACCGGTGTCGCCATGGAAGCCGCGCAACTGGCTGGCCGCTTTGGGCTGGACAGGCTGGCCGTTCTTGTCTCCCCGCCGGCAGGCCCGGATAACGGGGACTTTGCCGATTCGCTCGCCCGCTTCAGCGCCTCTGGCTGGACGGTGCGCCGGGTGGACGCTGGCAGTGCTGCGGCCATCAGTTCCGCCCTTGCTGCCACGCTCCGGGCCCGCAAACCGACCCTGATTGCCTGCCTCCCCTCCAGTGCCCCGGAGGTTCTGCCCGGCCCCCAGCTCCCACCGGAAGAAGAGCTGACCGGCCCGTGGAGTCCTACCGCCCGACGCGGGGCGACCACCCGGCGCTCCTGGCTACGCCGCTTTGCCCGCCATCGCCTACGCAATGCGTTTGAGCGGGAGATGCAGGGCCAGCGTCCCGCCCTGTTTGATGAGGACTGGCAGCGCGCCTGCCGCTGGCAACTGCGCGCTGCAACCGGACACGCCACGCAGGATGCCGGTTTTGCCGGACTCCGCGCCCTTTCCGAAATTCTGCCTGAGCTGGTCTGCCTGACGGCCTCCTCCGCCTATCGGCTGGATCTGGCAGCCCCGGTCGCCCTGCCTGCCACATTCCGGGCCCGCACGCGCCTGCTGCCGGCGGAGCAGTCCTGCGGTATTCAGGATCATGGCATGGCTGGTATGCTCAACGGTATTGCCTTGCATGGGGGGCTGCTTCCCATCTGTGCCGCGAGCATGATGACGGTGGATCGCATGCGCTCCGCCCTGCGCATGGCCGCCCTCATGCGCCGCAAAGTGCTGTATCTGCTGACGGGTGACGGGCTGGCTCTGGGTGATGGCGGCGGGGGCTGGCAGCCGGTGGAACAGCTCGCCAGCCTGCGCGCCATGCCGCATCTGGCCGTTTTCCGCCCGTGTGACGCACGAGAGACCACAGCCTGCTGGGAGGCCGCTCTCAACTGGCAGGAAGGACCAGCCATGTTGCTGCTCTGCCCGTATGAAAACCAGTACGGTCCGCTCCCTCCGCCAGCGTTCGGCACCCCCTCCCGCGGGGGGTATGTGGTGAAGCAGGAAGACAACAGGCAGGTGACGCTGATTGCCTCTGGCCCAGAGGTTGCCATCGCGCTGAAAGCGTCGCACCATCTGGCCCGACAGGATATTCGGGCCACCGTGGTCTCCATCCCCTGCTGGGAACTGTTTGCCGAACAGCCTGCCAGCTACCGTAAGACCGTGCTCGGCACGTCCGGGCTGCGCGTGGGGGTTGAGGCCGCTTCCAGCTTTGGCTGGGAACGCTGGCTTGGTGAAGAAGGAGTTTTTGTTGGCATGGATGATTTCGGCACGTCCGCCCCGGCCAACGCATTGTATGAGCGCTTCGGCATTACTGTTGAAGCGATCTGCGAGAAGGTGCGCGCGCGCCTTCTGACCTCAGGCGGTGAACGGGGGCCTTCCCTGCGCACGCCGGACCAGCCCCGGACCCGCGTTCGGGGACCGTTAACGACCAGACCATAGAATAAAAAACGGAGCTTAAAAAACCATGGCAGTCAAAATTGCAATCAACGGATTCGGGCGTATTGGCCGGCTTGTGCTGCGCGGTATTATTGAAAGCGGACGCACGGACGTTGTGCCGGTGGCCATTAACGATCTCGGCAGCGTTGAGGATAACGCCCACCTGCTGAGCTATGACAGTGTGCATGGTCGCCTGCCGGCTGACGTCAAAGTTGATGGCAACAAGCTGATCATCACGGCGCATGGCCGCACATGGGACCCGATTACCGTTTCTGCCGAGCGTGACCCCTCCAAGGTGCCGTTCCAGGGCGTGGATGTGGCCATGGAATGCACCGGCCTGTTCACCTCCAAGGAAAAAGCTGGCCAGCTTCTGGCAGCCGGTGCCCGCAAGGTGATTATTTCCGCTCCGGGCACGGATGCTGATGCCACCATCGTTTACGGTGTGAACCAGGATGTGCTGACGCCGGACATGACGGTGATTTCCAACGCCTCCTGCACCACCAACTGTCTGGCCCCGGTCGCCAAGGTGCTGGAAGATACGTTTGGCATTGAACGCGGCTACATGGTCACCATCCACTCCTACACGGGTGACCAGCGCACGGTGGACACGCTGCATAAAGACCTGCGCCGCGCCCGCGCTGCCGGCCTGAACATGATCCCGACCTCCACAGGCGCTGCCCGCGCCGTTGGTCTGGTTCTGCCGCAGCTTAAAGGCAAGCTGGATGGCACGGCCATTCGTGTGCCGACGGCCAACGTCTCCCTCGTCTCGCTCGACTTCGTGCCGAAAAAGGTGCCGGGCTCCGTGGAAGAGGTGAACGCTGCCATCAAGGCCGCATCCGAAGGCGCGCTGAAAGGCGTTCTGGCATACTCCGACGCCCCGCTGGTCAGCTCCGACTTCAACCATGCGCTGGCATCCTCCACCTTTGACGCCACGCAGACCTCTCTGGTCGATGGCGGCAAGCTGGTGCGCATCTGCTCCTGGTATGACAATGAGTGGGGCTTCTCCAACCGCATGTCCGACACTGCGGCGCTGTTCGGCTCACTCTGATGGCCATTCTTCCCTTCAACACGCTGGATAAGCTTGACCCGAAGGGCAAGCGTATCCTGCTGAGAGCCGATCTGAACGTCCCCATGCAGGACGGAAAGATTTCGGACATGACGCGCATTGAGCGCATTGTGCCCACCATCCGGGAACTGGCGGACAAAGGCGGGCGCGTGATTGTGCTCAGCCATTTTGACCGCCCGAAGGGCAAGGTTGTGCCCGGCCTGTCTCTGGAACCCATGGCCGAGGCTCTGGCCACGGCACTGGGTAAACCAGTCAGCTTCATGCATGACTGCATCGGCCCGCAGGCAGAAACGGCAGCCCGCTCCCTGAAGGACGGGGAAGTGCTGCTGCTGGAAAACACCCGCTTCTACCCCGGCGAGGAAGCCAACGCGCCGGATCTGGCCGCAGAACTGGCCAGACTGGGCGATGTGTATGTGAACGATGCGTTCTCCGCAGCGCACCGGGCACATGCCTCCACCGCCGGTGTGGCCGAGCATCTGCCAGCCTATGCCGGGCGTCTGATGGAAGCGGAACTGTCCGCTCTGGATGCCGCTCTTGAAAACCCTGAGCATCCGGTTGGCGCGATTGTGGGCGGGGCGAAAGTCTCCACCAAACTCGCCCTGCTGGAAAACATGCTGGAACGTGTCGACGTTCTGGTTGTGGGTGGTGCCATGGCCAACACCTTCCTTGCGGCCAAAGGGCTGAGCGTCGGCAAATCGCTCAAGGAAGAAGAGATGCTGGATACCGCCCGGCAGATCATCGCCAAGGCGAAGGAAAAGAACTGCGATCTGGTTCTGCCGGTGGATGTTGTTCTCTCTGAGGACTTCATGGCCGGTGCGCCCACGCTGGTCGCCCCGGTGACGGAAATTCCCGATGGCTGGATGGTGCTGGATGTGGGCCCGGAAACGGTTGCACTGCTGAAAGCCAAACTAGCTGGCCTGAAAACGCTGGTATGGAACGGCCCTCTGGGCGTGTTCGAACTGCCGCCGTTTGATGAAGGCACCAATGCCGTCGCACAGGAAGCCGCTCGCCTGACCAAGGCTGGCAGCCTGAAAACCATTGCCGGAGGGGGGGACACTGTTTCCGCCCTGCGTCACGCCGGTGTGCTGCATGACATGACGTATGTCTCCACCGCAGGCGGCGCTTTCCTGGAGTGGCTGGAAGGCAAGGTTCTGCCGGGCCTGACGGCACTCAGCTCTACGCTGGAACGGACCATTCCCATCTGAAAAACACTCTGATTTCAGAGACTTTTTCTGAGAAGACAGAATGCGCCGGGGGTCTCAGACCTCCGGCGTTTTTTCTTGGATTGCCGGCGGCCTTACACGCCCCAGCGTATTCATCAGCCCGACACCGGCCAGAATAATGGCCCCGCCCACCAGCATACGCACGCTGGGCACCTCGGCGGTGATCAGAAACGCCAGCAACAAAGTCGCGGGGGAGAGCAGATAGATAAAGCCGGAAGACCGGGCCACACCAATCCTGCCCACAACATGCGCCCATGCCGCGTAGCCCAGAATAGCCGGAAACACCGCAAGCTGCACAACCAGAATCCAGCCGGTAACAGGCGCAGTCTGCAAGCTCTGCACCGCCTGCGGAAGCCATGGGATGAGCAGCACAGCGCCAATAATCAGCACATACGCCGTCGTCGCCAAAGCCCCATACACCGCCACAAGTTTTTTCTGCACCGCATTATAGACGGCGGCAGAAAAGGCTGCCCCCAGCACATCAGCCGCACCAGAGCCAAATGTCAGGCCGCCCGGTTGTCCCTGTGCCACCAGAACAACACCACAGAAGCTGACCAGTGACCCAATCCAGCCCCAGACAGACAGCAGCTCTCCCATCACCCCAACAGCAAGAAGTGCAGCGATTAGCGGCGAAAAGCTGATCAACAGGCTGGCCGCCCCGGCGGAAACCGTCTGCTCGCCCAGATTGAACAGGATATTATAAAGGGAAATGCCAATCGCCCCGCACACCACAAAGCGCGGCAGGTCCTGCACACGCGGCAACCGGGGGCGCGTCCAGCCAACCCAGACCAGCGCAATAACCGCCGCTAACGCATAACGCGCGGCTGCCAGCGGAATAGGGGGAAGGACCTGCAACGCCAGACGCACAACAGGATAGGCGCTGGCCCACGATAAAATGGCCAGAGCCGCCGCAAAAACCGGCACAGGCGGGTGGGATGCAGGCAACGAATGAACCGACGAGGCCGGAGCAGGCTGTGCATCCATGGGTCTGTTACTCTCTGCGTAAAACCTGGTCTGTCATGAAAGAGGCAATTTTCCCGGCAACGAAGTCCCGCTTCAATGCGGCTTCGTCATACTCATCGCGCACCCAGTCCAGAAACGGAATGCGCCCTTCGGCCTCGGCCTGATAACGCAGGAAAAACGCATCCAGAATGCCGGTGCGGGACTGGCGAAAATGCCCATACCGCCAGGAGAGTTCCTTAAGCGCCCGCTCTGCCGTGCCGCCTTCAAACAGGATCACCAGCCCGGATGCCAGACCAGCCCGGTCGGCGCCGGATTTGCAATGCATCAGCATTGGGAAAGCAATCTGCTGATACAGTCCGGCAAAACGCAGGATACGGTCCCGGTGCGGGGCCCCCCGGCTTTCAAACGCCATATCCACGTGCGCCAGCCCAAGGCGAGCGGCAGCATTGCGGGAGAGCGCATCCGACCCGCATTTCCGGTGCCCACGCAGATTAACCAGCGTGCGCAGGTTAAAACGCCGCATGGCCCATTTCAGACGGGCCGGGGTTGGATGATTGCAGCGGTAAACCTTGCCCGGCACCACAGCATGAAAATTTGTCCAGACCAGCCGGAAAATAGCGTGGTCCACAAACAAACTGTCTGTCCATGCCCGCGTACGACCGGCAACGGAGGAAAGATGGCCGTCAAACACGAACTGCTCCCGTTCTCATAGAAAGGACTGGTGTCTCACCCTGCTTCCTCAGCGTCAATCTTTTCAACAGAGGCCGACTGTTACGGCCCGGGCCGGGCATCCAGCTTCAGGCAGAAAAACGTCAGATCCAGCCAGCGCCCAAATTTGCAGCCAACCTCTTTCATCACACCTGTGGCTTCAAACCCAAGTTGCTGATGCAGCGCAACAGATCCGGCATTCTCAGCATCAATCCCGGCCACCATCACATGCTTTCCCTGCGCACGGGCCTGCTCGATCAGCGCCTTCATCAGAGTCAGCCCCACGCCCTGCCGCTGCGCATCAGGGTGCACATACACTGAATGCTCCACCGTATGCCGGTAACCATCAAACGCCCGCCAGGGACCAAAGGTGGCATAACCCGTAACTGCCCCGTCCTGCGAGACAGCCACCAGCACCGGATACCCGGCCTTCTGCCGCTCCTGTAACCACGCCAGACGATTGGCCTCATCAACGACCGTCTCGTTCCAGATCGCCGTCGTATGCAGCACGGCGTGGTTATAAATACTGGTAATCCGGGGAATATCCGCCGGGCAGGCGTCGCGAAGCATCATCATCCGCCTTTTATGCGGGATGCTTCGTGCGCAAGGCAAACCGAAACGGTTATTTTACCGGCCGGGCAGAAGCTTCGGTGCGTCCGGTTCTGTCTGAGGCCGAAGCTTGTAGAGCGACAACGAAAACTTATTCGGCCTGTTCTTATGAATATGCCGAACATTCACCGCGTAAGTCTGGGTGTAATGGTCGTGCAGCCACTGGCAAACGGGAGCCTCAACCGCATGTCTTTCGCAGCCCATATAAGGGGCCACGACATATAACGGCTGCTGCCGGAGGTCCTGCATATAACGCTTCCAGGCATTCTGCCGGAAGAAAATATCGATATGGTCACTAAACAGATACACATCAAAGGGCTTTAAATCAGACAGGTAGAAAACAGCATGGAACGTTCTGATATCCAGAACTTTGGCATGCCCAACCTGCCGGGCAATCTCTGCATAATCCACGCGCGACGTGTAGAGAGCGACCGTCACATTCCTCTTCACTGCTGTCCCCATAAAAAACACGGAAGAGATCCAAAGAGGCAGAAGAGCAAGACGAGAAGGCAATGCGCCGTCCCGGAACAAAATCGCCAGCATGATGGTGGCAGGTGCAAAACAGAGAATGAAATAATGCTGGTACGGATGCCCGGACAGCAGCGTTGCCGGAAAGGATGAGGCAAGCCAGACAGGCAAAATCATGCTGCGACGTGAGGCTTCATCCGCCAGATCAAATGGAAAACGCCTGATCCAACCAAGTATGATGGGCAACATCAGTCCCAGATAAAACGTCATCCAGAAGACGCACTGCAACCGGTCGGAAAGCGCGCCACCATACATATGCAGAAAACTTCTCTGCATGGAAAAATAGGTCTGCAACGCGCCATGCCCAACAATCAGATAGGGCAAAAACAGAATGATCAGACCGACCACGCCTCCCAGCCCCATCACCACACAGCGGGAAAGACGGAACCAGCCCGGAGAAAACAGAAGCAGAGCCATAGGCCCCAGAAGACAGACGCCCGCCAGATAATTCACATTGACGGTCAAAGCTGCAAGACAGCCTGCCAGAAAAAACAGAGCCGTTTTGTGTGTCTCTATCCCTTTGAGCATCAACGCCAGAATCAGCGCTTCACCCACCACCAGAACAAGTTCCGTATTGCCGGATAGCACGTCAAAAATCGCGCCGCCTACAGTCAGGATGACAAAGGCAACAGTGCGATTAAAGACTCCGAACGCCCGGCTGATGGTGACAAAAGCCCCACTTAACAGCACCGCCAGAAGCGTAAATTTTCCTGGCGTAAAAGGGCCGATCCTGTCCCAAAGCCCATAAAACAGATAAACGCCAAAGGGCTTGTGATCAAAAGCATAGTCGTAGGGCAGAAGGTGGTCTCGGAGCAGGCCTCGGCCAATCAGCACGTAATACGCCGGATCCCCGTCCGAAAACGGAACGACGCAATAGCTCAGCGTATACACAACAACAAGGCCGATCAGGAAATATTTCAATCCTACGGCAAGCCTCGGAGAAACCATCCGGGGCATCATTTCTGAGAAAAACAGACTAATCCTGCTATCTCTCTCTTGCACACCGTTTTCCTTATGTTTTGAGACTATTTTTTAACTATGATCTCAAGCATCAGTTTTGATGCATTTTTAATTTCAAAACAAAAAACCCGGAACGTCTGAATGACGCACCGGGTTTCTCTTGTCTTCTAAAAAACCCTTACGGGCTGGAAGACCAATAACCGATCAGAGTAAAGAGCGGTTCTCAGACTTTCCGTTCAATCTGCAACTCTTTAATCCGGCCAATCGCCTTGGCAGGATTCAGACCTTTGGGACAAGTCTGCGTGCAGTTCATGATGGTACGGCAGGCATAGAGCTTGAAGGTATCTTCCAGCCCATCCAGCCGGTCACCCGTATGCTCATCACGGCTGTCCGCAATCCAGCGATACGCCGCCAGCAGCACAGCTGGCCCCAGATACTTATCGCCATTCCACCAGTAAGACGGGCAGGATGTTGTGCAGCAGAAGCACAGAATGCACTCCCACATACCATCCAGCTTGGCGCGTTCTTCAATGCTCTGCTTGCGCTCGGCATCCGGCGGCGGCGCACTGTCTGACTGCAACCACGGGTTAATGGCCCGCAGCTGCGCATAGGCGCCATCCAGATTGGAAACCAGATCTTTGACAATCGGCATGTGCGGCAGCGGATAGATGCGCACATCGCCCTTGATGTCTTTGATCGGCTTCAGGCACGCCAGCGTGTTTTCACCGTCAATGTTCATCGCGCAGGAGCCGCAAATCCCTTCACGGCAGGACCTGCGGAATGTCAGCGTCGGGTCCATATCATTCTTGATGTGGATAATGGCGTCCAGCACCATCGGCCCGATGGTATCCAGATCCACTTCATAGGAATCCACTACCGGATTTCTGTCATCATCCGGCGTCCAGCGATAAACCCTGAACGTCCTGACGTTTTTAGCCCCGGCTGGCGCGGGATAGGTTTTACCTTTCCCGATCTCGCTGTTGCGCGGCAGTCTGAGTTCGACCATGTTCGCCTCCCTTTTTCGCCCGTTCTTCCCGTCGGCTCAGTAAACGCGCTCTTTGGGTGGGAAGACCTGAACGTCATCCGTCAGGGTCTTCAAATGCACCGGACGATAGGTCAGCTTGATGCCGCCCTTTTCATCCAGCCAGGAAACGGAGTGCTTCATCCACTCCTTGTCATCGCGTTTGGGGAAGTCATCCCGTGCATGCGCGCCGCGGCTTTCGTGCCGGGCAAGCCCGCTTTCCAGCGTAGCGGTTGCATTAGCCAGAAGGTTTTCAAATTCCAGTGCTTCCATCAGGTCACTGTTCCAGATGAGTGACGAGTCAGAGACGGAAATATCTCCAAGGTCGTCCCAGATCTGGTGGATTTTATCCACGCCTTCCTGCAGGCTTTCCTCTGTGCGGAAAACAGCTGCATGCGTCTGCATGTCACGCTGCAAACGGTCCCGCATGGCGGAAACTTTCGTGCCACCCTTGGCGTAACGCAGCTTGTCCAGACGGTCGAGCGCAGCATCCCCGGCACCCGGCGGCAGCGGTCTGATAAAGTCGCTCGGTTTAACAATTTCCGCAGCCCGTTTGGACGCAGCGCGACCAAACACAATCAGATCCAGCAAGGAGTTTGTGCCAAGGCGGTTCGCGCCATGCACGGACACACAGGCGGCCTCACCCACAGCCATCAGGCCGGGAACAACGGCATCCGGGTTATCCGGCGTCGGGCGAATGACTTCACCATGAATATTGGTCGGAATCCCGCCCATATTGTAATGCACCGTCGGCAGAACCGGCACCGGCTCCTTGGTGACATCCACACCGGCAAAAATACGCGCCGTTTCCAGAATGCCCGGCAGACGCTGGTGCAGAAGGTCAGACCCAAGATGCTCAAGATGCATCATGATATGGTCTTTCTTCGGTCCACAGCCACGACCTTCCTTGATCTCGATCGTCATGGCGCGGGAGACCACGTCACGCGATGCAAGATCCTTCGCCGTCGGCGCATAACGCTCCATGAAGCGTTCGCCTTCGGAGTTGGTCAGATACCCACCTTCACCACGGCACCCTTCAGTCAGCAGGCAGCCTGCGGGGTAAATACCTGTCGGGTGGAACTGCACAAATTCCATATCCTGCGTCGGCAGGCCGGCCCGCATGGCCATGGCATTGCCATCACCCGTGCAGGTATGGGCCGAGGTGCAGGACTGGTAAGCACGGCCATAACCGCCCGTTGCCAGCACCACCATCTTGGCGTTGAAGCGATGGATCGTGCCGTCATCCTGACACCAGGCCATAACGCCACGACACTCGCCTTTATCGTCCATAATCAGGTCAATAGCGAAGTATTCGACAAAGAATTCGACGTTATGCTTCAGGCACTGCTGATACAGCGTGTGCAGAATGGCATGGCCTGTCCGGTCAGCCGCAGCGCAGGCACGGGGCACAGGGGCCTTGCCGTATTCGCTCATATGGCCGCCAAAGGGGCGCTGGTAGATCTTGCCATCTTCCGTGCGGGAGAACGGCACACCGAAATGTTCCAGTTCCTGCACGGCGGGCACAGCCTCGCGGCACATGAATTCAATGGCGTCCTGATCACCCAGCCAGTCTGACCCTTTTACGGTGTCATACATATGCCAGCGCCAGTTATCCTCGGCCATGTTCCCCAAAGAGGCCCCGATGCCGCCCTGAGCGGCCACCGTGTGGCTTCGTGTGGGAAAAACCTTGGTCACGCAGGCGGTTTTGAGGCCAGCAGCCCCCATGCCCAGCGTGGCGCGCAGGCCGGAACCGCCTGCTCCAACAACCACGACATCATAAGCGTGATCGACAATCCGGTAAGCTCCCCGGGACGGAGAGGTATTGGCATTCATCGTGACGGCGCTCCCATGTGCGTTCGGCCTGTCATGTCTTCAGATTTCGTGCCGCCGCGACATGTGGCGCAAACAGGCGGCACAGCGTTCAGGTCTGGTCAGGACCGCCGGCTACCGGCAGCCACAAGCTTGATTACGGCAAACACGCCCAGAAGCCCCAGCAGGGAGGTAACGAGCTTGACCAGAATACGGGTTGGCAGATGCGCCTTGCCGTGAACATAGTCATCCACAATCACCTGCAGGCCGAGCTGCGCGTGGTAGAAGGTCGTGATGATCAGCGCGGTCAGCATGGTGGCGTTCACCGGCTTGCCGCC
The DNA here is from genome assembly GCF_001580535.1 of Acetobacter cerevisiae. GTDB lineage: Bacteria > Pseudomonadota > Alphaproteobacteria > Acetobacterales > Acetobacteraceae > Acetobacter > Acetobacter cerevisiae. The sequence goes on from NZ_LHZA01000152.1 coordinate 45,089, forward strand.
CCACTTCACAACTTCTGCATGGTCTGCGCCGCCAAGGCGGAACATCTGGATGATAAACCATGTTGAAAGCGGCAGAAGAGACGCCGCCGTCACGCGCTCGGCCCACCAGTGCCCTGTGCCGGAGCCACCGGCTCCAAGTCCGCGGGCACGGCTCAGCTGTGAGCGCATCACCTCAATATGAGGAGCGGAATCAGTCATATCAGGATGCCTTTCCTGCTTTGGCCAGAGCGCGCGCCCGTTTGGCGGCAACGCCCAGAAGGCCCGCAGCCAGCACAGTGCTGACACCGGCGGTCACACCCACGGCAACCGGGCCATCCTTGTTCAGCTCTTCCTTGTCATAGCGCTTGCCGCTATCCCAGATCAGATGCCGGATGCCACCCACCGTGTGATACACAACGGAAGCCAGCCACCCCACCAGCAGCAACTGCCCTGCGGGGTTGCCTGTCACCTTGCGCGCTGTAGCAAACGCTTTCGGTCCTTTGGCGGCAGCAGCCAGCCAGAACACGCCCAGAGCAGCGCCGCCGGTTGCGGCAACGCCCGTCAGGCGGTTCGAAATTGAAAGAACCATGGACAGGCGATAGCGGTAAATTTGCAGATGCGGCGACATGGGCCGCTGAATGAGTCTGCCGTCACTTCGGGTCCCTACGTAGAGGGCCTTGCGGATATCCTGCATTGTCAGCCTCGTATCCTGTCCGTCTATCCCTTACACCGGCTCAGACCGGCGTTTCTGCATCGAAATTTGTCCTACGCCCCAACCCGCAGACCGGTCAATTCAGCCAGCCAACACGAGCCCGCGAGCCGGGGCGACCTCACTCAGCCGTGTCTGGGCAGGAGGTCCAGGGCAATCATCGTCTCGGCAATCTGCACTGCGTTCAAAGCCGCACCTTTCCGCAGATTATCGGACACGCACCAGAACGCGAGGCCGTTGGGAACCGTCGGATCGACACGAAGGCGTGAGACATAGGTTGCATCTTCACCCACGCACTCAATCGGAGTCACATAGCCGCCATCTTCACGCTCATCGCGCAGAATCACGCCTTCTGCTTCACGCAGAACTTCACGCGCACGGGCCAGATCCACAGGCTCTGCAAATTCCGCCACAACGGCTTCAGAATGGCCGATAAACACCGGCACGCGGACGCAGGTGGCAATCACGGACACGTCGGGATCGAGAATTTTTCTCGTCTCCACGGCCATTTTCCATTCTTCCTTGGTCGCCCCATCATCCATGAAGCGGTCAATCTGCGGGATGCAGTTAAAGGCAATCTGCTTCTGAAACTGCTCGATCTTCGGCGGGTCAGTCACAAAGCTGCCGCGCGTCTGGGAAAACAGCTCGTCCATGCCGTCTTTGCCCGCACCGGACACCGCCTGATAGGTGGAGACCACAACGCGCTTGAGCGTGAACAGGTCATGCAGCGGCTTGAGGGCCACAACCATCTGAATGGTCGAGCAATTCGGGTTCGCAATAATGTTGCGCTTCATGCGCTTGAGCGCATCCGGGTTTACTTCCGGCACCACCAGCGGCACATCCGGGTCCATGCGGAAGTGGGAGGTGTTATCAATCACCACACAGCCTGCTTTGGCAGCAATGGGAGCATATTTGGCCGAGACCTCACCCCCGGGGGAGAACAGACCAACATCCCAGCCTTTGAAATCAAAGGTTTCAAGATTCCGGACCTTGAGCGTACGATCCCCAAACGAGATTTCACGCCCGGCAGACCGTGGTGACGCCAGCGCAACAATATCGTCAACGGGGAACTCCCGCTCGGCCAGTGTCTTTAAAATTTCACGCCCTACTGCTCCGGTGGCGCCTACAACTGCAACCCGATACCCCATAACTCTATCCCTTACTCATTCCTGCCAAAGCCTGACCGGGCAGGAAACCTAGACCAAACCGGGTAAAAATGGAATTGCGGAGCATGCCCTTCCGTCGCGCAAGGAGAAATGAAATATGACTTCAGCCCCCGCATCTCCCGGCATTCCCACCCCGGTTGTCGCCCCTGCGGCCACCCATCCGGCCCCGGCCGGGACACTGGTGATCCTCGGAGCGGCGGGAGACCTGACTCATCGGCTGCTGGTGCCCGCGCTGTATGACCTGACCTGCAACGGTTTTCTGCCAGATGATTTCCGGATTATCGGCGTCAGTCTTGAGAAGGAGACGACGGAAAGCTGGGTGGCCTCCCTACGCAGCAAGATGGAAAGCTTCACGCAGGACAGACATGCTGAATTTTATACTGTCAGCATCAATGAAGAAGCGTGGTCCTGGCTTGCCAGCCGGATGTCCTACCGTGCGCTGGATTTTACATCTGTTGAGGCGCTAAAGGAGCTGGCCCCAGATATCGGCGAGGGCAACGCCGTCTTCTACCTCGCCACACCGCCGCGCTTCTTCGGCACGGCTGCGGAAAGTCTGGCGCGCGCCGGATTAATGGAGGAAGCGCCCGACCGCTTCCGGCGGCTGGTGGTAGAAAAACCGTTCGGCACAGACCTGCATTCCGCACAGGCGTTGAATGCGCATCTGCTGTCTTTCCTCAAGGAAACGCAGATTTACCGGGTGGACCATTTTCTGGGGAAGGAGACCGTGCAGAACCTGCTGGCGCTCCGCTTCAGTAATCTGCTGTTCGACCCGCTCTGGCGGCGTGACTATATCGACCACATTCAGATTACCGCAGCAGAAACACTCTCCGTTGAAGGACGCGGCCTGTTTTACGATGCCACAGGCGCATTGCGGGATATGGTGCCCAACCACCTGTTCCAGTTACTCGCGCTGGTCGCTATGGAACCGCCCTCATCCCTGAAGGCTGAAGCCATCCGCAATGCCAAGCAGCAGGTATTTGACGCCATTCGGCCCATCACGCCGGAAAATGCCGTGCGCGGACAATATACCGCAGGAACAGTCGCCGGGCATGACATTGACGCCTATCGCGCCAGCCCCGGCGTAAGCCCAACCAGCACAACAGAAACCTACGCGGCTTTGAAAATTGAAATTGATACCTGGCGCTGGGCCGGGGTGCCCTTCTATTTACGCACCGGCAAAGCCCTGAGTTCCAACGTGACGGAAATTGTGGTGCAGTTCAAACAGACACCGCACCCCCTGTTCCATACAGCCGACGGCACGCCGCAAGCGCCTAATCGGTTTGTTTATAATATCCGGCCCGAAAAGGGAGCGGACCTGCATTTCAACGCCAAGCATCCCGGCCCGGAAACAGTGGTGGAAGAAGTGGTCTCCCAGTTCCGCTACCAGAATGCCTTCGGGGCCATCCCCAATGTAGGCTATGAAACCCTGTTGTATGACTGCCTGCAGGGCAACGCCACGCTCTTCCAGCGCGCCGATAATATCGAGGCCGGCTGGCGGGCCGTGGATCCGGTTCTGCAAGCCTGGAGCAAAGCCACCACTGCGCCGGAATTTTATGAGGCAGGCAGCACCGGCCCCGCTGGAGCAGATGCTCTTCTGGCCCGCGATGGCCGCTGCTGGGCACCGTTTGGCCAGCTTAAAAAAGATAGCTGACCTCAGGACAGTCTTTAAAAATTCCCATTCCCGCGTCCTGTCATGGAAACCCTGCCGTGACAGGATTTTTTTGATGCATGTCAATGCAGTTTTTCATCACACTCTGCCTAGTGAGAGGAGGAAATTCCTGATAACAGAGCCGCGCCACGCATATAAAAAAGACGGGGCTCTCTGGAATGTATTTCCAGCAACGAAAACAAAAAGGGACTGAGACAATGTCAGGAAAAATGAAAGCGGCAGTGGTGCGCGAATTCGGCAAACCTCTGAGCATTGAAGAACTGGATATTCCTGATATCCGTCCGAACGAAATTCTGGTCAAAATGATTGCCTGCGGTGTCTGCCATACAGACCTGCATGCCGCTGATGGGGACTGGCCGAAAAAACCGACCCTTCCGTTTATTCCCGGCCATGAAGGCGTTGGCACTGTTGTAAAAACAGGCAGTGCTGTCACGCATGTGAAGGTAGGGGATGAAGTGGGTGTGCCCTGGCTGTATTCCGCCTGCGGCCATTGTGAACACTGCCTTGGCGGCTGGGAAACTCTGTGCGCCAAACAGGAAGATACCGGCTATTCCGTCAATGGGTGTTTTGCAGAATATGTGGTGGCAGACCCCAACTACGTCGCCCTCCTCCCCAAAAGCATAGACCCTGTGCAGGTCGCCCCCGTGCTGTGCGCCGGCCTGACGGTCTATAAAGGTCTGAAAATGACCGACACAAAGGCCGGGAACTGGGTGGCCATTTCCGGCGTTGGCGGACTGGGACAAATGGCTGTGCAATATGGCGTCGCCATGGGCCTGAATGTGGTGGCTGTTGATATTGACGATGAAAAACTTGCCATCGCCCGGAAACTCGGCGCGGCTCTGACCGTTAATGCCAGAGAGACAGACCCGGCGGCTTTTATGCAAAAGGAAGTTGGTGGTGTTCATGGCGGCCTGATTACGGCTGTTTCCACCAAGGCTTTTTCGCAGGCCATGGGGTATGTCCGGGCTGGGGGAACACTTGTTCTGAATGGCCTGCCACCGGGCGATTTTCCTATTTCGATCTTCGATATGGTGATGAATGGCACCACCATCCGCGGATCCATTGTCGGGACACGCCTTGATATGATTGAGGCTCTGTCCTTCTTTGCCGATGGGAAAGTGAAATCGGTAACGCAGACAGACCGGCTGGAGAATATAAACTCTATTTTTGAACGCCTCGAGGAAGGTAAGGTGGAAGGCCGGATCGTAATCGACTTTCGGGCCTGATACTTCCGAGGCATTCGGAAAGGCTCACGAATATGGCTTACAAGACTGTCAATCCGTACACCAACGAGACGATCGCCACTTTTCCTGACCTGAAAGATGCCGAACTGGATTCTCTGCTGTCACAGGCAGAGAAAACCTATAAAAGCTGGCGTGGAAAACCCTTTGCTGACCGCGCCAGCATCCTGCATAAAGCTGCCAGCCTGCTGCGCGAGCAAAGCGAAGAGTATGCAAAGCTGCTGACGCTGGAGATGGGCAAACTCAAGCGTGAAGCATTAGGAGAAGTTGCTCTTTCTGCTGATATTCTTGATTATTATGCCGACAACGCTGAAAAATTTCTGGCACCACAGAAAGTGCCCGGCGGCAGCGAGCGCGGTGATGACGCCATGCTCATCAGCCAGCCGCTCGGTATCCTGCTGGCCATTGAGCCGTGGAACTTCCCCTACTACCAGCTGGCCCGCGTCGCCGGGCCGCATCTGATGGCAGGGAACGTGGTTGTGGTGAAACACGCCTCCATTGTTCCGCAATGCGCCGCTGCTTTTGAAAAACTCTTCCATGACGCAGGCGCTCCCGCAGGGCTTTACACAAACCTGTTCGCCACACGTCAGCAGTTGGAAAAGCTGATTGATGACCCACGCATTCAGGGCATCGCCCTGACGGGGAGCGAAGGGGCAGGGGCCACTGTTGCGGCACAGGCTGGCAAGAACCTGAAAAAAACCACCATGGAACTGGGCGGCAGTGATGCCTTCATTGTTCTGGATGATGCAGATCTTGAAAAGTCCGTTAAATGGGCTGTCTGGGGCCGCATGAATAATGGTGGCCAATGCTGTGTGGCGTCCAAGCGCATTATTGTGCAGGAGAGCCTTGCTGACCAGTTTTTCAAACGCTTTAGTGAAGAACTTGCAAAACTTGCGCCCGGAGATCCGTCTGATGACGCAACCGGCGTACCGCCCATGTCCTCCCAGTCTGCAGCAGATCAGCTGAATCAGCAGGTTGAAGACGCGGTGAAAAATGGGGCCAAAGCGCACCGGGTCGGCCCGACCCCACCCAACAAGGGCGCCTTTGTTCAGACCACGATCCTGACCAACCTGACGCGCGATAATCCTGCTTTCCATCAGGAATTTTTTGGACCCGTGGCACTCTTCTTTACCGTTAAGGACGAGCAGGAAGCCATTGAACTGGCCAATGACACACCTTACGGGCTAGGTGGCTCCGTGTTTACAGAAGATACCAAACGCGGTGTTGAGGTTGCCAAGCAGATTTACACCGGCATGGTCTATATCAACCACCCGACATGGACCCGGCCAGATCTGCCCTTTGGCGGCGTCAAACGCTCCGGCTATGGGCGTGAACTCGCCATGCTGGGGATTGAAGAGTTCGTTAACAAGAAGCTCATCAACGTCGTGCCTATTGATGCTCCAGCCTGAGCCCGCATTTTTCTAAAGACACAAAAGGCGACAGAGTTCTCTCTGTCGCCTTTTTTATAAGCTCCTTACAGAGCAAAATACTTTTCTATCCGTAAAAGACTTTCAGTCTTCTTTGTTGGAGACCTCTTGCACGTCCTGCTTCACCACATGCTCAACCAGTTTCACGCCTGTTTCCACCAGCTTTTCTGTCAGGAGCGCACCCGTTTCTACGGAGCAGAGACGCGGGTCTCTGCGTCCAACCCCATTCGATGCTGTGCAATCCCCCTCCAGCGGCACAGAAATCAGAGCGCCATCCAGATCGAGCGTGCCAAAATCTGAAACATTCAGACCCCATGCTGTTTTATCTGCATGCTTTTGAGGAATACGATCCTCCCGAACCAGATCAGGCAGCACATGCATCCCGATGCTTGTCAACGGGTTTGCACCATGGCCGCCGGACTGTGCGGCCTGCTCTGCGCCAACAATCTGGGGCAAGAAACTGGCAGCAACACGCCACAGATAAAAGCTGGGGACCACAACATTATCCCGCAGCCAGATGCTGCGCGTGACATCATGAATCATGGTGCAGTTTCCACCATGCCCGTTCAGAATAATAAGTCGGGTAAGACCATGCCGAAGCAGACTGTCCAGCATATCCCGCAAGACAGCCTGCAAAGTACTTTGGGAAAGCGCAATCCCACCCGGCATGTATCCAAAAAAATCAGCGCCACCAAAAGGCAGAACAGGCGCAACATACACCTCATGCCCGGCAGCAGAGGCCTTTCTGGCGATTTTCTCCGCCATGTCATCTGCCAGAAGGTAGTCCCCCATCGGCATATGCGGCCCCTGATCTTCAAAACTGCCGAATGGCAAAAGAATAACAGGGGAGCGCGCTACGGCCTCCCGCATTTCAGATGCGGTTAAATGCGCCATCTGGAATTTGGTCTGAACCATACCGGCCTCTTACTGTTTCACAACCGGGAGCAGAATGGAGGTCGCCTCCTTGCCACCATGATGGATACTCTGCGTCGCCACGGTATAATCTACCGGTTTTGCATCAAAAATGTTCGGCACGAACTTCTGCGGATTCCGGTCATAAAGCGGGAACCAGGACGACTGGATCTGCACCATAATCCGATGCCCTTTTGCAAACACATGGTTCACAGCAGGAAGCGTGAAGTGATAATGCAGCGTTGCATCCGGCTGGAGTGCTTCCGGTTTGGCAAAGTCCTTGCGGTAACGGCCGCGGAAGACATCCATGGAAACAGGCAGCTCATACCCGCCCATTTTGGGATCATCCGGCGTCATGGCAGGCTGTACGTCAATCAGCTTCACCACCCAGTCTGAATCCGTGCCACTTGTCGCGGCAAACAGGTCCGCTACCGGCACACCGCTCACCCGCACAGGTTCGTCCAGCACCTCCGTTTCATAGGTCACCACATCCGGGCGGGATTCTGCTTCCCGCTGGTCCTGCACCAGCCAGGGCTTCCACCGGCTGCTCTGCGCAAAGGCAAAGGGACGCGAGATAAACGGAACCGGATGCGCCGGGTCAGACACATAGCTGTCCGCCCCATCTGCTGCCGGGTGTGTAAAGCTCAGCCCGTGCCCGTCTGCCAGATAAAGCGGGGTCAGACCGCCGGTGCAGTTGCTTTCACACACAGACGGCCAGGAACGGTAATAATCCCATTTCTGGTCCCCTGTATTGTAGATGATGGCGTCAGGCAGATGCACAGACGCGCTGCCCGGTTTCAGATATTCATCAAAGAAGGGCCGGAAGACATCCCGCCGATACTGGTGGGCTGTATCCCCTTCAAATTCCAGCGGGCCAAGTGTGGAGCCGTTATAGTTCACCCCACTATGCCGCCATGGGCCCATCACCAGCGTATTGGGCGCTTTAACATCCGCATCCTTCAGCGCCTGCCAGGCATGAATGGCCCCCCACATATCTTCCTGATCCCACAAGCCCTGTTCCCACAGCATCGGAACTGTCGGCTTGCGCTGAGCCAGAATTTTATCCAGCGCCTGCCCCTGCCAGAACGCATCATACGCCGGGTGTGCGTGCATACGCTGCCAGAATGGATACTGGTCCAGACCGGCCTGTGTCGCAAAACTCCCGGCAGATCCGGCTTTCAGAAAATTGGTGTAGTCATCAGCATCTCTGCGGGGAATATCATTCCCTCCGCCGCGCGCTGTCATCTGGCTGACAAAATAGTCAAACGCCCCCTGACGAAACGCGCCATAATGGAACCAGTCATCTCCCATCCAGCCATCCACCATCGGGCTTTCCGGTGCGGCGACTTTCAGGGCAGGGTGCGGATCCAGCAACGCCATGACAACAGTAAAGCCCTCATAGGACGAACCTGTCATACCCACACGGCCATTGGACTCCGGCACATTATGCACCAGCCAGTCCACCGTATCCCACGCGTCGGTGGTTTCATCCGTTTTGGTGGGGTTCAGCGGGCCGTGCGGGGGTCGCGTCATCACATAATCGCCCTGAGAGCCATATTTCCCGCGAATATCCTGAAACACGCGGATATAGCCGCCCTCTACAAACACATCATCCCCCTGCGGCAGAACCTCCCGCATGGTCAGGGCATTGGGCACACGGTTAGCCCGGCCTTTGGCGTTATAGGGGGTACGTGTCAAAAGAATTGGAGCATTACGGGCGTTTTTCGGAATAACAATAACCGTATAAAGCTTCACGCCGTCCCGCATGGGGACCATAACCTCGCGCTTGATGTAATCACGCTGCTGGTCTGTTGGCATATGCACACTGGCCGGAATATCGCTACCGGTTTGCACGCTTAGCGGATCATGCGCCTGAGCAGCATCCGCTGCCGGAGCTGCGGCCTGCGCGACCGGAAGGGTTGCCGCCAGCAACACCCCGGACAGAGCAACGCTCGCCCACAGGCTCTTTTTTTGCAAAACGGATTTCTGTTTTGAAAGGGTAATCTGTCCCACCATGATCCTGCACTTCTGTCTGGTTTTTGCTTTTTAAGCTGGTGCTCAGACGATGCGTTGGATCAGGCGGTTCGTCCACCCTGTTTTTCGTAGAAAACGATTCTCAGGCGATACAGTCCGGGCGGCACGAACCGTGTGAAAATCACCGGGGGAAAGACAGCGCTTTCCCGGCGCCTCTGGCTTCGCTCCCTACCACCGAAGCCCTCTTGAAACGCGATGCACTCAGGCCGGGCAGGCTACCGGCGCAACCTGTGCAAAAGCCCAGTCCAGCCAGGGCAGAAGCGCGCTGACGTCGGAGGCTTCCACCGTCGCGCCACCCCAGATCCGCAGACCCGGCGGGGCATCACGATAGCTGGCAATGTCAAACGCCACGCCTTCCTTATCCAGCAGAGCGACCATCTGTTTGACAGTCTTCATCTGCTCGGAGCGCTCCAGTGCCAAAAACCACGGGGCCACAATGCGCAGGCAGATCGCGGTGGAGGAACGCTCTGCCTCGTTACGAGCCAGAAATTCCACCCAGTCCGTTTTGGCTTCCCAAGCCGTCACTGCTGCCAGATTGGCCTGACTGCGCGCCTTCAACCCGCCAAGACCACCAACGGACTCAGCCCATTTCAGGCTATCCAGCGCATCTTCCACACACAGCATGGAGGGCGTGTTGATGGTGTCACCCCGGAAGATGCCTTCAATCAGCTTGCCTTTGCCCATCAGACGGAAAATCTTGGGCAGGGGCCGCGGCGCTTCAAAACTTTCCAGCCGCTCCACAGCACGAGGGGAAAGCGCGAGCATGCCGTGCGCAGCCTCACCTCCCAGCGCTTTCTGCCAGGACCATGTGACCACATCCAGTCGGTCCCACGGCAAGTCCATCGCAAAGGCGGCGGACGTCGCATCGCAAATGACCAGCCCCTCATGCTTCGCCGGAATGGCGTTAGCAGACGGCAGGCGCACACCGGACGTGGTGCCGTTCCACGCCAGAACCACATCATGCGTCCAGTCCACCTGAGCAAGATCAGGCAGTTGACCGTAATCGGCTTTCAGAACGCGTGCATGGTCCAGCTTGAGCTGAGAGACAATGTCCTGCGCCCAGAGCGAGGAGAAACTTTCAAACGCCAGCACATCCACAGGCCGGGCCCCCAGCAGGGACCACAGAGCCATTTCCACAGCGCCGGTATCAGACGCCGGGACAATCCCTACACGCCAGCCTTCAGGAATACCCAGAATGGCTGCGGAGCGGTCAATCACCTCCGCCAGTCGGGCCCGACCTTCCGCAGAGCGGTGGGAACGGCCCGTCAGCGCATTGCTCAGCGCAGAAACATCCCACCCCGGGCGCTTGGCGCAGGGGCCGGAGGAAAAACACGGATTGGCAGGACGGCAAGCCGGACGGGAGGAATTTTCGGAATGTGTGGAGGTCATCACCCTGTCCGGTTTCAAGGAAGTGAGACAAATTGTGGTGCGAGAGAGGGGACTCGAACCCCTATGCCTTGCGGCGGTCGATTTTGAGCCGACTACGTCTACCGATTCCGTCACTCTCGCGGCAGGGCCCTCACTACCAGCAAAAAGGCTGGCAGAAAAGGCCACTCAGGATTAGCGGCAGACGCGGGCAGACCCATCTGCAGCAATATAGGTGCCCGTCTGGGTATTAAAGCAGGCATTCTGCACACAACTGTTCCCGCTGGTGAGCGGCTGCGGATAGTTCTGCGTCGCCATGGCCTGACTTTCCCGCGCGGCTGTGCCGCACAGCGGCGTGTTGGCCGGGGCGGAGGGATCGTTCGTCAGATGGCTTTCATCCACAGGGTTCCCCTGCTGGATGGCCATGTTTGGCGGGAAGGTCTGTAACGGCACCTTCTGCTGTGCGGCGGGCTGGGCAGCACAGCCCGCAAGAAGCCCCAGAGCAAGGCAATAACCCAGCGGGCGAAGAAAACGCGTAGACATGCGGACAGTCCCCTAAAAGCAGGTTGGGCCTCACAGCCCCCGTTTCTCTGTGTGCATTCTGCACTGCCTGACACCATAGACAGGATCAGAATTCAACCTCAACCGGGCTTCTATAGCCCCTTACAGTTCCAAAGTCGTCTGCTCAGCTTTTGCTGGCTTTTTACGGGCAATCACGGCGTCACGCTGGCCATCACCAAAGGTCAGCACAACATCTTCCCCCACCTTCAGCTTGCGCGCAGAGGTTACAGGCTGGCCACCGACCGTCACCAATGCATAGCCCCGCGCCAGCACCGCCTGTGGAGACACTGCTTCCAGTTGCCCACCAACACCCACCAGTGCTGCGCGCCGTTCCCGCACCAGCGCCGCCAGCGGAGCCGGAGAAATCCGCAACCGCCCCAGCCGGGCTTCCCGCGTTTGCAAACCATGCCGCAGACCTGTCTGCAACGCACTCCCCAGTAAGGCCATACGGGTACGGCGGCCCGAGAGCAGCGTTTCCACTGCGGGCATATGCCGCTCCACCGCCACCAGTGCCACGCGTCGCCCCTGCACAAAGCCGGGCAGGGCGACGTCCAGCCTGCGGCCCCGGTCATCCAGCATCATCCGCGCCGTGCCCAGCAGGCCGGGCAGATCGGGCAGGGCCGCCGCAGCCCGGTCCAGCCGCAGCCGGGCCGTCTGCAATAGGCGGGACAGCGCCCCAAGCGCGCGTGCCCCCCGATGCTCAAGCTCCGCCAGCATTTCCGTACGGACCGGCACGGCCAGTTCTGCCGCGGCAGTCGGTGTCGGCGCACGCCGGTCCGAGGCAAAATCAATCAGGGTGGTATCGGTCTCATGCCCCACGGCGGAAATCAGCGGGATGCTGGACGCAGCAGCGGCACGCACCACGGCTTCATCATTAAACGCCATCAGGTCTTCCAGAGACCCGCCACCACGCGCCACAATCAGCACATCCGGGCGCGGCACGTTGCCGCTGCCATCCAGCGCAGAAAACCCGTTAATAGCCGCCGTAATCTGCGCGGCAGCGCCTTCCCCCTGCACAGCCACAGGCCACACCAGCACCGGGCGCGGGAAGCGACGCAGAAGGGTCGTGCAAATATCATGGAGCACCGCGCCCTGCGCCGAGGTCACCACCCCGATCACACGCGGCAGCAGGGGCAGGCGGCGTTTGCGCTCAGCGTCAAACAGGCCTTCTTCCGCCAGTTTCAGCCGCAGGCGTTCAATGCGGGCCAGCAGGGCACCTTCCCCCGCATACTCCATCCGCTCCACCACAAGCTGATAGCTTGAGCGTTCGCCGTAAGCGGAGATCTTGCCGGTTGCGATGATTTCCAGCCCGTTTTCCGGCACCAGCCCAAGGCGAGAGACCGAGCCGCGCCACACGACGCCGGAAATTTTGCCGCGCTCATCTTTGAGGGAAAAATAGAGGTGGCCGGAGGGGTAGCGCTTGAATTCGGTAATCTCACCGCGCACCCGCACACGGCCAAACGTGCCCTCAAGCGTGCGCCTGATAGCCCCGGAAATTTCGGAGACACTATATTCCGGCACATTCCCACCGGGAGGTGCCCCTGCTGCAAGCCCTTCGATCATTTGCCCAACCTATGCTACAGACGCTCGCCCTGAAAGAGCAGAGCTGACAGAGTGAGAGAGAAAAATATGCGGGTACTTCTGGTTGGATCCGGCGGCCGTGAACATGCACTGGCCGCAACACTTGCACGTTCCCCCAAACTGACGGCTTTGTTCATTGCCCCCGGCAACCCCGGCACGGCAGAGCTGGGCACCAACGTGGCCATTGGTGCAAGCGATGTGCCGGCCCTGATTACCTTTGCCAAAGAACAGCAGGTTGACCTGATTGTTCCCGGCCCGGAAGCCCCACTGGTGGCTGGTCTGGCCGATGCCTGCGCCGCTGCCGGTCTGGCCTGTGCCGGCCCCACGCAGGCCGCTGCCCGTCTGGAAGGCAGCAAGAGCTTCAGCAAGGAAGTCTGCTACGCCGCAGGCGTACCCACCGCCCGTGGCGAACGCTTTACCAGTGCAGACGCCGCCATCACTTACATTGCAGAACGCGGCGCCCCGATTGTGGTGAAGGCCGACGGTCTGGCGGCAGGCAAAGGCGTGGTGGTCGCGCAGACAGTGGCCGAAGCGCAGGATGCCGTGCGGGAGATGATGACGCAGGGCAGCATGGGTGAGGCTGGCCGCAGCGTGGTGATTGAAGATTGCCTTGTGGGTGAAGAAGTTTCTCTCTTTGCCTTCTGCTCGGGTGAGACCGCCATGCTGATTGGCGCCGCACAGGACCACAAACGCATTGGCGATAATGACACCGGCCCCAACACCGGCGGCATGGGCGCTGTCTCCCCGCCGCGTGGGTTTGATCGCGCCGCGCAGGAAGCGGCACTCGATCTGGTTGTGCGCCCCATGCTGAAAGAAATGGTCCGGCGGGGCACCCCATTCCGAGGCGTGATTTTTGCAGGCCTGATGCTGACAGAAACCGGCCCGCAACTGATTGAATACAATGTTCGCTTTGGGGACCCGGAAGCACAGGCTCTGCTGCTCCGCCTGACCTCCGACCTGCTGCCTGCACTGGCCGCCCTTGCGGAAGATAGACTGGACACAACCCCTGTCACGTTCTCGGATCAGGCCGCCATCAGCGTTGTTATGGCCGCACGGGGCTATCCGGCAAAACCTGAAACGGGTGCGGTTATTTCCGGCATTGCCGATGCCGAAGCGCTGGAAGGCGTGCGCGTCTTTCAGGCTGGCACCAAAGAAAATGCGTCCCGCGAACTGGTTGTGGCCGGCGGTCGCGTCCTGTCCGTCTGTGCGCTTGGAGACACCGTGCAGGAAGCACGGGACCGGGCCTATGCCGGTGTGAAAGCGATTTCGTGGGAGGGTGCTGCCTGGCGCACGGATATTGGGGCGCGGGCTCTTTAAGACGCTCGGTTCTCCAACCCCTGAACGCACCGGCATCAGTCTTTGTCATCTGAATTGATAACGGATTTTCAGAACAGTTTTTATGGCGCTATGTGATGCTGGATTTTTACTCAGCATCACATGCTTTTTCTCAGCCTATAGGCTCCGAGAGCTGATCTATTTCACGCGAAAGAAGATCCCAGACGAGCCCGCGGCTTACGCGCCCCAGCTGTGCATCAGCACCAAAGCATCCGAGCCATCCGGGTAATAAGCCCGCCGTTTTCCAGCCTGCACAAACCCTGCACCAGCATAAAGCGCCTGTGCCGCTGCATTATGGACGGAGACCTCAAGGAACATGTGGTCTGCGCCCCGGTCCTGCGCTTCCATCACACCCCATGTCAAAAGCTGTCTGGCGATGCCCTGCTGGCGGAAGGCCTTCGCGACACAGAGTGTCAAAACCTCAGCCTCATCTGCCACACACCGGATCATCAAAAACCCTGCGGGCTGGTCGCCCTGCATGGCAAGAGCTGTCACTACGCCGGGCATGGGCAAAAGCTGTTTTAAAGCCGCCTCATCCCACAAATCGTCTACAGAAAAGCTTTGAGCATGGAGGGCAGCCAGCACCGCGCCATGCGCCTGACTGGCCTCAATAATGTCCACGGCCACGGCCTGAGAGAGTGTCTGGCTCAAACGGGTGCAGACCGTAAACCAGCAGCCGGGAGCTTGGCTTCTGGCGGATCGACATACAAAGGCAAAGCATCCCGCGGCGCGAGCTGGCCTGTTAACCGGGCAAGAGCAGCTTCCGCAATCTGGCTGGCCGTGGGTTGTGTCAGGTCAGAGAAGACGGGCTCTGCCACCGGGAGCGACGCCGCAGCATCCCCCGCCACCAGCCAGCGACCGGGCAGGGCAGACCAGCTTGCCAGAGCCACAGCCTGCACCCCGTCGGCCCGTTCCACAAACACGCGCCCACGCCGCGCTGCCGTGACAAGCAGCCAGCCGTCCAGATCCCCATAGCGAGCACACTCGGCATCAAGCTGCGGACGCAGCGCTTCGCCTCGCGTCACCCCAACCAGCGGGCACCCAGCCCCAAGCGCATAGCCTGCCGCCATAGCGCAGGAAGCCCGCAGACCGGTAAAGGAACCGGGACCAGTGACCACGGCCACCAGATCAGGCTGCACAGGCTGGCCAGCCCCCCAGCCTACCTGTTGCAAAGCCTCAGCAGCCAGAAGACCAATGCCTTCCGCCGCCTGTTTCCCCGCAGCAGAGACGTGGGAGAGAACCGTATAGCCGCCCTCGGGAGAAGGCGTGACACAGGCCGCAGTACCACAGGCGGCCTCTCCGGCCGGGCTGCCATCCAGCACTAAAAGACGTTCAGGTTTCATCACAGGAAGCGGCATGCTTCATCAAAGCCTAAGCGCGGCGCACGAGGCGGCAGTTGCTCAATGTCCCCATACCCGAGACAGAGCAGGAAGTTCGCCCGCCAGCCATCTTCGGCCAGAAAGGTATCTTCCACCATGTTCTGATCAAAGCCGGAAATCGGCAACGCATCCAGCCCCAGCGCCCGGGCCGCCATAATCATATAGGCGCCTTCCAGCGTGCCATTACGGAAAGCGGTTTCTTCCGCCAGCCCGACATCCGCAGCAAACCAGGAGCGCAGCTCCTCATTGGGGGCCAGACGTGGCAGTTCATCAAAAAACAGGGGATCATACGCCACAATGGCGATAACGGGGGCCCCCATCACGCGGTTCACATTACCTGCGGAAAGGGCGGGGCGCAGGCGCTCCCGGCCTTCGGACGCGGTAATAAACACAAACCGCGCCGGGCTACAGTTGCCGGAGGTTGGCCCGAGGCTCACCAGACTATACAGGCGGCGCAACAGGGCAGGCTCCACCGGGCGGGCCATCCAGCGCCGCGGCGTGCGCGCCTTTTGGAAAAGAAGATCCAGCCCGCTATCATCCAGCATTTCTGTCCTGCCTCCGCTGCCCCGCTGTTGCGGGGGCTTACCTAGTGTCTGCTCCCCCTTTTAGGTCACAGACCCGGAGACGGGAAGATGCTGAGAGCTGCCTTAGTCTTCAACCTGCTCCACG
This sequence comes from Acetobacter cerevisiae, assembly GCF_001580535.1. Taxonomy (GTDB): domain Bacteria; phylum Pseudomonadota; class Alphaproteobacteria; order Acetobacterales; family Acetobacteraceae; genus Acetobacter; species Acetobacter cerevisiae. The sequence goes on from NZ_LHZA01000152.1 coordinate 61,116, forward strand.
GACACAACTTCCGGCACATAATGCCGCAGCATGTTTTCCACACCGTGCTTCAGAGTAGCGCGGGAAGAGGGGCAGCCAGAGCAGGCACCCTGCATGGTCAGACGGACAATGCCGTCCTTGTAGCCACGGAACACAATGTCCCCACCATCACCCGCCACAGCCGGGCGCACGCGCGTGTCCAGCAGTTCCTTGATCTGGGTGACGATCTCCTGATCTTCCGGCGCGATGGGTTCTTCCATAATGCCAACGCCTTCCGCCACAACCGGCGCACCAGCCACGAAGTGGTCCATCAGGGCTGTCAGTACCAACGGGCGCAGTTCTGCCCAGTCTTCCTGATCGGACTTGGTGACGGACACAAAGTCATTCCCCAGAAACACGCGGGACACGCCGGGCAGCCCAAACAGCGCTTCCGCCAGCGGGGAACGTCCGGAGACGGCATCGGCATCAATAAAATCAATCGTCCCGGCATCGCCCATCACGGCACGGCCCGGGAGGAATTTCAGCGTGGCGGGGTTAGGGGTGTCTTCAGTTTCAATAAACATGGCAACCTGATCCTGATCGTCTGCTACGTGTCTTTCTGTGTCCTCAGGTGGCATCACAATGCGGACAGGACAAGTCCTGTATTGTAAGAAACCCCCGGTTTGCAGAGAATTCACTCAGGTTTTTCTGCCACGCATAAGAAAACTGACCTGCATGACGCGGAAAAACCCTTTGCAAAGCCGCTCTGCCCGGATGCGCCGAGCTGCCATGCATACTGCCAGCTTCCGCCTTCCAGCCTTTTTACGCAGCGTCCCGGCTCGCCTGCATCTGCAGGAGCCGTTTTCTCAGGGCAGGATCGCTCGCATAAATAAACAGCCCATGCACGGCCCGCGTCATCAGCACATTGATGGCATTCAGCATGATGCGCTCTTTTGTACCTTCCGGGTCCTGAAGCCCGTCTCGCCCGGCAAAGGCCGCGCCATCTTCATACCGGCTGGTATCAATGCGGATGCCGTCCGTTGCCGGGTCATACAGCACGGAGGGGCCTAAAATCAGCCCGACATAATTCAGGTCGAACCCCTGCACGGTGTAAACGGACCCGACTTCATCAATCGTGTCGGGCCGTTCTGCCCATGGCAGCTTTTCATCCGGTTTGGAGCGGTCCCAACGGAGGGTAAAGCGGCCCTCGTGGATGAAGTGGTCTTCCCCATCCAGCCGATAGGGATAGTCATATGTCGCAATCATGCGGGACAGCCCGTAACGGGCATTTTCCTTTTTGATGGCGTCATAGAGATCCTGCGCATCCGCAAAAAACCGGAAATCGAACGCCTGTTTTTGCGGCATCGGGAGGATTTTTTTCTGATAAAACCCCTCAATCCAGTCGAGCACATCCTGATTGGCATGAACGCGAAACTGCGTCTTGAGATGATATGTCTGGCAGGGGAGTCCTTTCACCAGAGATTCCAGAAGCCCCTGACTCCAGCAGCTCTTGAATTTCAAAACCTGTTTTTCATCAAACACCAGAACCGTAATTCTGGAGAGTTTAATTAGTTCTTCCAGATGGTTGTTCTGCTTAAAATGGTTGTATTTATCGCTTTTTGTCAGAAGAAGATGGGCTTCATCCACAAAGATAATATCGGCCCGTTTTCCAGACTTATGCATTCTATTGATAAATGTTGTCGGACGCTCAAAATCTTTCTTTTTTAGCACCGGATAGGATTCTGAAATATTTTTATAAAGCTTCATCATTTCCGGATGATTGACAACAAGGTAGTTGTCCGTCTTCCAGAATGGACTGCTTTTATCAGATGAGCGTGAAAGAGACTGTATCTCGTTAAAAATCGAATTGATAACGATACTTTTTCCGGTTCCTGCGTCACCTTCAATCAGAAAAACGGCATGCTCATCATGCTGATGCGCAACACAGAACGCCTTGATGGCGTTTTTCAGGTCCTGCTGTTCCGGAGAAAGCTGTTTTTCAGGAGATAATTTCTCCGCTGCATCGTTTTCATAACGATCAGGCAAACCAGACTCTTTCACACGTCCCCCTTGCAGCGGACCAGAAGAGGCTTTTTCTGAAACCTCTTCCGGTCCTTATGCATCAGATTATTTTCCCGCGGCAGACCCCGCGGCATCGTTCTGCGCACCCAACGGTGCAAGCACCGTATCCAGAAGCTGCGTATTGCCGTCCAGATGCGGGTAACGCAGGCCACCATGATAGGTGACAGACACTGTATGATAGCGCTCACCATCCCGCAGCAGCAACTCTATCGGGGCTGCATCCTTGTTTTTTGCATTGGTGATCTCATCCTGCAGCGCATCAGGATCATATGATACACCATTCACAGCCACCAGGTCCTGATCCCGCGTGACCCCGGCCTGCCAGGCCGGGCTACCCCACAGCACTTCACTCACGGAGCCTTTCTTGCTCACAGTCAGGCCGAGAGAGAACATGAAGTCTGAAACATGCCGCAGATCAGAATAGGATTTCACATAGTCTGACGGTTTTTCAGTATAGACAACGTTTGCACCGCCACGCGTAAACCCATCCAGCGGGGCATGTGTGCTGGTGTTGTACAGACGCTCATGCAGGAACTTCGCCCAGTCATAAGGCTGGACAGCATTCAGCGTTTTTACAATCTCATCAAAATTATAGGTGCTGGTGACAACGCTGCCATTGTTGGTCCCAAAAAACGCCTTGGCAAAATCGTTCAGGCTCTTTGTATTGCCAGAGAGTTTGCGAATGAGTGTATCCGCGTCCAGCCAGACCAGCTGACCTTCAGAATAGTAATCCTCGCTCCGCTGCCAGCTTCTCCAGGACTCAGGGGAGCGCTGGGCAATAATCGGGTCATTCGTCGTATCAATCAGCGGACGCCACTGCCGGCCCTGCCGGTTATCATACACAGCAGCCACTTCAGCCAGCGCATCTTTCACCTGCGGCACCGTCATCAGCCCTGCGCGAGCAGCCAGAATATAGCCCCAGTATTGTGTTTGCCCTTCATAGACCCACAGACCGGTGCCACGCTGAGGCGTGTTGAAATCGGGTGCCCACAAGCCATCCGGGCGGCTATATTTCCCATTCCAGGAATGGGTGAATTCATGCGCCAGCAGGTCACGCATCCCGAAGGTCTTATCCCAATGTGTAAAATAGCCCCTGGGGCCACTATTTTCACTGGACTGGTGATGTTCCAGACCGATGCCACCCAGCTTGTTCGTCAAAGCCAGAAGGAAGTCATAATGCGCGTAATGATATGACCCAAACAGGAGGTTTGCCTGCTTTACAAGATTTTTATGGGCCTGAATCTGCGCATCCGTCGCAGCCAGATCCTGCGGCTGATCCGCCATGACATTCAGCGTGACAGAAACCTTGTCATCCTGTGTCAGGTCAAATTTTCGGAAATATTTCCCTGCAAAAATGGGAGAATCCACCAGCGTGTTGAACGAAACCGGCTGGAAGGAAACCTTGCTGCCTGCGCCTGTGCCATCAGACCGCAGGGCGGTACCGTAGGACCAGCCAGCCGGGAACGTCACACTCGGATGCACCATAATCTGCCGGGTGAAATACCCTGCCGGATAGAGAGAAACAGCAGACCACTGCACGTTCTCCATCGTATCCGTCATGACCACACGCCCCACTTTGGGAGAAACCGGCGTGAGCAACTGATAAGAGACTTCAAGCTGCTTTGTACCCTGCGGCACATCAATGTGGAAAGCGCTGACCGTTACCGTATCCCGCAGCCAGGGAATGATCTTCCCATCGGCCTTTACTGTCAGGCCGCCCAGCTGATCAATCGTGCCGCTGGGGGAGTGGTTACCCGGCAGCCACATCGGATAAAGCAGAACAAAATCGCCACCCTTCTGCGCGATACGGGTCGGAAGGGGGATTGTCTCCTTCATGCTCAGGATATGCCGGGCAAGATCCGTGCCATCCACAGCAAGAGCAATTGTGCTGCCAAAAGGCACATCCTGCGGCGCAGGCACAGCTGGGGGGAGGGGCAGCGGCATGGGCTGCGGCTGAGCAGACGCCTCAGCCGCCAGCCCCTGTGGGGCACACGCCAGCGCCATCAGAGCAAGGCACGGAGCAGTCAGCCCAACGCTGGATAAAAAGCGGTTCCGTAACGACATAGCCAGTTCTCCCAACGGATACATCACACCCTGACGGCCTTCTGACGTCAGACCATGTGCATATTTCATTACGCTTATGAAGCACTCTGGCCAGCCTCTGTCGAGGCCTGAAAAACCTCTCCCCTCACGCCGTTCTGCGCCATTTCAATAAATGTCTCAATAATCTGGCTTTTTGCGTGTTTTCTCCAGACAAAATACACATCTGTCGGGCCCATCCCATCCAGCCTGAACGTCTTCAGGGACTGCCCTCTTTCACGGAACTGACGAATGACACTCTCGGGCATGCAGGACAGGCCAGCTCCCGTGCCGAGACATTCAAGAATCAGATCATAGGATTCCAGCGTCAGGATTGAATGGGGATGATAGGCTTTCTCGTCGAGCCATTGTTCAGCACGGCGCCTGTAAAAGCAGTCTTTGTTGAACAGATAAATATCTGATTGCTCAATCAGCTCTGGCGTGATTTTTTTGACATGCTCAGGCACAACAAGATGCAGCGTTTCGGAAAAGGCAAATGTGCCTTCCAGCAGCGTATTTTCAACCGGGCCATCCGTCAGTGCCAGATCAATTTCATCACTCATCAGCATTCTTTCCAGACTAAAGCTGGGTTTTTTCAGGATATTAAGCTGAATTCCCGGATGCTCGCGCATAAAACGTGGCACGCAGTGGGGTAACAGACTGAGAAACGCTACATCCAGCGCCCCTACATTCAGAATGCCGCGAGGCTGTCCCTGAGACCATAATTCCGGTAAGCGATCCGCCCGGCTGACAATGTCTTTTGCTTCCTTATAAAAAAGGCGTCCTGCTGGTGTGATCAGCAGTTTTTTACGGTCCCGGATAAAAAGATCCTGCCCCAGGTCAGCTTCCAGTTCCTTCAACCGCATGGTGAGATTGGATGCCACACAGTGCATACGGCGTGCAGCCGCCGCAATGGAACCTGCTTCGACAATGGCACAGAAAAACCGGAGATGAGAGAGTTTTGGCACATACATAGTATCATCACTTTATGTGAGCATTTCACTCTTTCATAATCACTTTTCATTGCGTGACGACCTGTGGAAGGATGGAACCATCAACAGCACAGACGTTTTTATCAGTAACTTCTGGAAACAGGATGAACTGAGCGTCTGATGTTTCCAACTGCTTCAAAAAGGTGATTTTCAATGCCAACTTCACAAAACACGCCACATTATAATCTGTTTATCAATGGAGCATGGACCAAAGCCAGCGGCGGCGAAACGCTGGAAATTCGCAATCCGGCAACCGGCGAGATTGTTGCTGTGGTCGCCAACGGTGCGGAACAGGACGTGAAAGCTGCCGTTGCGGCGGCCTCCAAAGCCTTTCCGGCATGGAGCCGCAAAACGGCGGAAGAACGGGCGGATGCGCTTTATGCCTTTAAGGCACTGATTGAAAAAAATGCTGATCGTCTCGCGCATCTTATTACCAGTGAAATGGGTAAGCCGCTGAAGGAAGCCAAAACGGAAGTGGGCTTTGCCGCAGGACTGCTGCGCTTTGCTGCAGAAAACACCCGCAGGCTGGAAGGCGACATTATTCCGGGCAGCCGTCCGGGTGAGAAAATCCTGATTGAGAAAATTCCACACGGTGTCATTGGCGGTATTTCTGCATGGAACTTCCCGCTGGCCCTGTTCGCCCGCAAAGTTGGTCCGGCTCTGGCGGCAGGCAACACCATCGTTATCAAACCGCATGAACTGGCACCTCTGGCAGCGCTGGAAGCGACCCGGCTGGCAGAAGAGGCTGGGGTTTTCCCGGCAGGCGTTCTCAATGTTGTTCCCGGTGACGGCAAAGGCGTTGGTACCCCGCTGGTGGAACATCCGGATGTGCGGCTGATCACCATGACCGGCAGCACAGCGACCGGGAAGAAAATCATGGCGGCCGCAGCAGATACGTTGAAAGAAGTCCGGCTGGAACTGGGCGGCAAGGCACCGTTTATTGTCATGGATGATGCTGATCTGAACAAAGCCGCTACCGCCGCCGTTCTGGCGCGCTTTACCAATGGCGGCCAGGTCTGCACCAGTAATGAACGCACCTATGTGCATGCTACCGTGTATGACAAATTTGCTGATCTGGTCAGAAAGAAAATTTCCGCTCTGAAAGTCGGGAACCCGCTGGACGCCGCAACCGATATGGGGCCAAAAGTCAGTGAGCAGGAACTGGAAAAAGTTCATGCCATGGTTGAAAAAGCTGTCTCTCAGGGTGCCAAACTGGAAACTGGTGGCGAGCGCCTGAAGGGTGGCGTGTATGATAAAGGCTTCTTCTACGCGCCTACCCTGCTGACCGACGTTAAGGAAGACATGGATATTGTTCAGAATGAAGTCTTTGGCCCGGTCATGCTGCTGACCAAAGTGACGGACTTTGAGGACGCCCTGCGTCAGGCCAATGACTGCCGCTATGGCCTGTCCGCCTATGTCTTTACGCAGGATCTGAAAAAGATCATGCGCATCAGCACTGATCTGAACTTCGGTGAGGTCTATGTGAACCGTGAAGGTGGCGAAGCACCGCAGGGCTTCCACCACGGCTACAAGGATAGTGGCCTTGGTGGGGAAGATGGCAAATACGGTCTTGAGGCCTATGTGCAAACCAAGACAATTTACCTGAACGCCTGATGCCTGAACGCTCTTAATAAAAAAGCCCTTCCTCGTTATGAGGAAGGGCTTTTTTCATGCTGTCAGACGTATTGATCAGGCTTAGCGGAGAATGCCGGTGTGCCCGATGGAATAGCGGCCCGGCTGCGGCCAGACGGTCAGACCGTGTGGTTCTGCACCCACCGGAATTTTCTTCATAGAGCCGTCTTCCGTGTTGATCTGATAGGCAACATCGTCAAAACGGCCTGAAAGCCAGAGGGTTTTACCGTCTGCGCTCACATTGCCCATGTCCGGGCTGCCGCCTTCCGGAATGGGCCAGTTGGCGACAATCTTGTTGGTTGCAAAATCGATAACCGTCACGCCACCCGCCTTGCTATGCGGTTTACCATGAATTTTATGAGACCCACGGTTCGCGACATACATTTTTGTGCCGTCACGGCTGGGATACAGGCCATGTGTGCCGACACCCGTCGGGATAAACCCGATTTCCTTGAAGCTGTCGCCATCCACCATAAAGACACCATCGGCCATCATGTCGGCCACATAGAACGTCTTACCGTTGGGGGAGATCAGAATATCCTGCGGCATGCCACCGCTGGAAAGCTTCAGGTAGCCCAGCACAGTTTTGTTAACGGTATCGACCTTCACCAGATGGCCACCAAATTCACAGGTGAAAATGGCGTAGCGTCCATCAATGGAGAAGTCTGCGTGGTTCACGCCTTTACAGTCCGGCGTTTCCACTGACTGCTGGAGCGCCATGGTGTGCGGGTCACGGAAGTCCAGCCGCTTACGGGCTTCGGCCACCACAATGGCGGATTTACCATCGGGCGTGAAATACATGTTGTAGGGATCATCCACGGCAACAGCCGGACCGGGCTTGCCGGTGCGGGCATCAATGGGGGTCAGGCTGCCATTTGTGGTGCCTTCCGCATTGTTCGTCACCCACAGGGTGCGCAGATCCCAGGACGGCACAACATGCTGCGGGCTTTTGCCAACCGGGAAGCGGTCCACAACCTTGGATGTGGCCGGGTCAATCACAGAGACATCGTTAGAGCGCAGGTTGGGCACGTAAACACGGGCCGGGTCCTGTGCCACTTCCGGATTGATATGATCCGGCGCAGTCTCACTATACAGATTGGCCGGGTTGATAACCGGCGGCATGCCCGGAATGGTCTGCACGGCAGTCGGGGCTGCCGGCGCGGATACTACCGGCTGAGTGGAAGAACCCTGCGAAGCAGGCACCTGCGCCGGGGCGGGCTGCGGGGCAGCAGACGGCGCTGTTGTCTGCACAGGGGACTGACTGGCTTCCTGCGCAACGGCCAGACTGGTCCCCGCACCTAAAGCGACAAACACAGCCGTAGCGGCTGCCAGATGTCTTTTTACTACCATAATATTACAGCCCATCCCTTTCTTGTGCTGTCATCATCATGCGATGAGGCTTTAGCACATGGGTGATTAGGCGTCTATTTTTGACTTTCTGGCAACTCGGCTTTTTTTATTGAGACTTATTCTTAGAGATTGTGTTCAAAACCCTCGGGCAGACTGAATAGCCTGCACTGCGGCATTGATCTGCATCGCAAGACCAGCCTGCCCAAGCGAGGCAGACGCCCTGCGCGGATCACCCCCATAAATACCTTCCTGCGCAGAAGGCGCACCAGAATGACGCAACGCATCCTGCCGCACCATGGAAGGATCAACCGCCAGCATCAGCGAGGTATCGCTAATGTCTGCATGCTGCCCCACATCCTTCCCGTAGCCCTGCTGCTTCAGCCAGTCTGCATACTGATGTGCAATAACGGTATAAAATCCGCTGACATAGAGCGCCTTCGCACCCGTGCCGTGCCATTTCTGGTTGAGCACCGCAGCGGCTTTTTCCATATACTTCTGGTAGCCTCCATGGTCCCCCACAAAGACAATCAGCCTGAAACCCTGCACCTGAAAACTCTCCCCGGCGGAGACAAGGAGTTTTTCAAAAACATCCGGCGGCACGGTAATGGTGCCGGGAAAGCGCATATGGGAGGAACGGGGAGACGTGCCTCCCTCCGGCACATAGGCCACAACGGGCGCCACCAATGTTTTTCCGGTCTTCCCGGCAATCTGTTCTGCCAGATACGTAGCCCGCTCATTATGCTTGCCAACAGCAATATACGGGCCACTCTGTTCCGTGCCGCCCACAGGGATGATAATGGTCGTCACCCCTGCCGCCACACCGGACTGAATTTCTGTCCAGGTGTATTTTTCAAAGAGCACCGCATTAGCCGCGCTGTCAGGCTGCACGCTTCCCGCACTCTGCGCAAAGGCCGGTGCGGAAAATAAGCCTCCTACCAGAACAAGAGCAGATAAAACTGACCGAAAAATAATGCTTTTTTTCTTTTTTACGGACACAGTTTTACTTCTTCTTTTTTCTGGTTTTTGCCGGAGCACGTTTGAGCAGGGGAGCCAGAAACTGGCCTGTATAGCTCTCCTTACAGGCCGCAATATCTTCCGGCGTCCCTTCCGCAACAATACGGCCACCGCCATCGCCGCCTTCCGGGCCAACGTCCACAATCCAGTCCGCGGTTTTGATCACTTCCAGATTATGCTCAATGACAATTACCGTATTGCCCTGATCAACCAGCGCATGCAGAACTTCCAGAAGTTTTCTGACATCTTCCGTATGCAAACCGGTTGTGGGCTCATCCAGAATATAAACCGTGCGACCAGTTGCACGGCGCGCCAGCTCCTTGGAGAGCTTCACGCGCTGCGCTTCCCCACCCGACAGGGTTGTCGCCTGCTGTCCGAGGGCGACATAACCCAGACCAACTTTTTGCAAAATGGCCAGTCGATCCCGGATACGCGTCTGCGCTGAGAAGTAGGGCAGGGCTTCATCCACGCTCATGGCCAGCACATCGGCAATGGATTTGCCACGGAACTTGATGTCCAGCGTCTCGCGGTTGTAGCGCGTGCCCTTACAGGTATCGCAGGTGACAAACACATCCGGTAGGAAGTGCATCTCGATCTTGAGAACACCATCCCCCTGACACGCCTCACACCGTCCGCCCTTCACGTTAAAGGAGAACCGCCCCGGCTTGTAGCCGCGCGCCTTGCTCTCCGGCAGTTCGGCAAACCAGTCCCGGATAGGGGTGAACAGATCCGTATAGGTGGCCGGGTTGGAGCGAGGTGTGCGTCCAATAGGAGACTGGTCGATATCAATAATCTTATCGAGCAGTTCTATCCCTTTGATCGCTTTATAAGCTTCAGGAGACTGAGAAGACCCCATCAACTGGCGGGACAACGCTTTATAAAGCGTATCAATCACCAGTGTGGATTTCCCGCTGCCGGAAACCCCTGTCACACACGTAAAGGTTCCCAAGGGGAAATGTGCTGTAACGTTCTTCAGGTTATGGCCGGTTGCCCCTTCTACCGTCAGGACTTTTTTCTTGTCATACGGGCGTCTGTGTTCCGGAACGGGAATGCTCTTGCGCCCGGACAGATACGCCCCTGTCAGGCTTTCCGGGACTTTGGCAACTTCTTCCGGCGTGCCCGCAGCAATCACCCTGCCGCCATTCACACCGGCTCCCGGCCCCATATCCACCAGCCAGTCTGCACTCCTGATGGCGTCCTCATCATGTTCAACAACAATCAGAGTATTACCCAGTTTTTTTAAACGCTCCAGCGTGCCCAGAAGCCGTTCATTATCGCGCTGATGCAGACCAATAGAGGGTTCATCCAGCACATACAGAACCCCGGTCAGGCCGGAGCCAATCTGGCTTGCCAGACGGATACGCTGGCTTTCCCCGCCAGACAGCGTGGCGGAACTCCGGGAAAGGGTCAGGTAATCCAGCCCGACATCATCCAGAAAGGTCAGGCGTTCCTGAATTTCACGCAAAATGCGCCGGGCAATCTCGGCTTTTTGCGGGGTCAGGGTTGGCATGACGGTCTCAAACCAGTCCAGTGCCTTACCAATTGGCAGGTCACAGGCCTGCGCAATGGTTTTATCCGCCACGCGCACAGACAGCGCCTCGGGCCGCAGACGCGCACCATGGCAGACGTGGCACGGCTTTTCGGACTGATAGCGGGAAAGTTCTTCCCGCACCCACATGCTGTCCGTGTTGGCCAGACGCCGGGCCAGACTGGCCAGAACGCCTTCAAACGGTTTGCTGACCGTGTAGCTTTTCCGGCCGTCCTGATACGTAAACTCGATGTTCTCATCAACGCCGTTCAGAATTCCATCCTGAGCAGCTTCTGGCAGGTCTTTCCAGGGCGTGTCCATGCTGACGCCAAAATGGGCAGCCAGACTGGTCAGCGTCTGTTCCAGCAAAGGCGATTTTGCATCTTTCCAAGGTGCAATAGCGCCTTTGCGCAGAGACTTTGACTCATCCGGCACGACAAGCGCCGGGTTGAAGAAGGTTTCAGACCCCAGACCATCACAGGACGGACACGCCCCCTGCGGCGCGTTGAAGGAAAACAGGCGTGGTTCAATTTCTTCCAGCGTAAACCCGCTCACCGGGCAGGAAAAGCGTGAAGAAAAGACCAGCCGTTCCGGCTCGGCGTCTTTGTCCTTCAACACTTCTTCTGTGTAGGCAATGCCGTCAGACAGGCCGAGAGCGGTTTCAAAACTGTCCGCCAGACGGGATTCTATCCCCTCTTTGACCACCACGCGGTCCACCACGACTTCCACCGTATGGCGCAGTTTGCGGTTCAGGGCCGGGACGTCGGCAATTTCATACAGCTCGCCATCCACTTTCACACGGGTGAAACCCTTGCGCTGCAATTCTCCCAGTTCCTTGCGGTATTCGCCCTTGCGGTCACGGATCACGGGGGAGAGCAGCAGGAGGCGCGTGCCCTCCGGCAGAGCCATCACACGGTCCACCATCTGGCTGACGGTCTGGGCTTCAATCGGCAGGCCGGTCGCGGGAGAATAAGGCACACCAGCACGCGCCCAGAGCAGACGCATATAGTCATAGATTTCCGTCACGGTGCCCACGGTGGAACGCGGATTTTTGGACGTCGTCTTCTGCTCGATGGAAATGGCCGGGGAAAGTCCTTCTATGGAATCCACATCCGGCTTGCCCATCAGTTCCAGAAACTGGCGGGCATAGGCAGACAGGCTTTCCACATACCGGCGCTGGCCTTCGGCGTAGATCGTGTCAAACGCCAGTGACGATTTGCCGGAGCCGGAAAGGCCCGTCACCACCGTCAGACAGTCACGCGGGATATCGATATCAACATTTTTGAGGTTGTGCGCCCGTGCCCCGCGCACACTGAGTTTCTGAGCACTGGGAAAAGATGGATTGTCCATAAAATACCGCTGCCGTTCCTGTTTTGTCCTGTATGCCGCCTTTGCCGCCCTCCATGCAATCAGGGAATGGCCGCCCGACACCTCTTCTGTGTTGATATGGGACGTCTCTCGCCAATTCCCATTGCACCGGGGCACATGATTGACCATTTAGAAAGATAATGCGGTGTGTGCCGCCGGGTGGACCCCACGCCATCCACCATCGTTTTGAGCTAAGGATGACACCAGATGGACCATATTATTGGCCAGCAAGCCCCTCAGGCTTCCGGCAGTCTGATGCAGGACCCGCTGGCACAGGGGCAGGCCGCCGCCCCTCAGGCATCAGCACCCCTGATTATGGATGGCTCACAGGCCACCTTCATGCAGGATGTGATTGAAGCCAGCCGTTCCATTCCCGTTCTGGTTGATTTCTGGGCAGACTGGTGTGGCCCGTGCAAGCAGCTGGCTCCGGTGCTGGAAAAGGTCGTCACGGCGGCTCGCGGCAAGGTCCGGCTTGTTAAAATTGATATTGAAGCCAACCGTGCTCTCGCTGCCCAGCTGACGCAGATTGGCCTGCCGTTGCAGTCCATCCCGATGGTGGCGGTATTCTGGAAAGGCCAGATTCTGGATCTGTTCCAGGGCGCTTTGCCGGAAAGTGAGATCAAGAAATTTGTTGAAGGCGTGCTGAAAGCCGCTGGCGGCGGCCCGCTGCCCGCAACGGAACTGTTGCAGGAAGCCGCTGTGGCCATGGAAACCAACCAGCCCGCACACGCTGCGGAACTGTTCTCTGGTGTTCTGGGCGAAGAACCGGAAAACCCGAAGGCATGGGGCGGGCTGATCCGCGCCATGCTGGCTCTGGATGATGAAGAGGCAGCAGACGCAGCCCTTGCGGACGTGCCTGAAAAAATCAAGGACGCACCGGAAGTTGCCGGGGCACGCGCAGCCCTTGAACTTAAGAAGGAAGGTCGCAAAGCCGCGCAGGAAATGGAAGAGGTTCACGCCCGCCTTGCCGCCAACCCGGATGACTACGCCGCCCGGTGTGAGCTGGCGACCGGCCTGAACGTAGCTGGCAAGCGGGAAGAGGCCGCGGACGAACTGCTCCGTGTGATCAAAGCCGACCCGAACTGGAACGAGGGTGCCGCAAAACAGCAGCTTTTCCGCTTTTTTGAAGCCTGGGGCCATGATGACCCGGCTACACTGGCGGCCCGCCGTCGCCTCTCCTCTCTTCTGTTTTCCTGATAAGGTCGAGCTTGGCTTCCTACCTGCCTGACGACGAGATTCTGCGGCACGTCCCCAGAGTTTCAGACCTCACCATGGCCGATATCCCTGCGGAAATCGGCCTGTTTCCCCTGAGCGGTGTTTTGCTGCTGCCTCGGGGGAAACTGCCGCTGAACGTGTTTGAGCCGCGTTACGTGGCGCTGGTGGAAGATGCGCTGGCATCCCAGAGGCTGATCGGCATGATCCAGCCTCTGTGGGGGGAAGAAGATGAAGAGGAAGAAGGCAAGATACCGCCCCTCTACACCATCGGGTGTCTGGGCCGCATTACCTCCTTTACGGAACGGGCCGATGGCACGTTTGCCGTCACCCTGAGTGGCGTGGCCCGGTTCCGGGTGCTGCGGGAGACAGGTCTGCACAGAGGATATCGGCAGGCGCGGATTGATGTCTCATCCTTTGTGGGCGATCTGAGCGAAATCCCTTCAGAACCGTTCAACCGCGAAAAACTGCTGGACTCTCTGCGCCGTTATTTCCGGCAGAAGGGGTTATCGGCCCGCTGGTCCATCATTGAACAGATGGAAGATGATACCCTGCTGGTCACTCTTCCCATGATCTGTCCTTTTCCTCCGGCAGAAAAACAGGCATTGCTTGACGCAGGCAGCCTGACAGACCGTGTGCGCGTGCTGCAGATGCTGGTAGACCTGTCTGGTCCTGAAGAGGAAGGCCCGCCTTCCTGAACATTTTTTATGGGTGACATTCATGTCTGGTGCTGACATTTCTCCTCCGCTCGACCCGCGGCTTCTTTCCGTTCTGGTTTGCCCGGTGACCAAAGGCCCGCTGACCTATGATGCCACCACCAATGAGCTGATCAGCGCGCAGGCCAAACTGGCCTTCCCCATCCGTGATGGGATTCCCATCATGCTGCCGGAAGAAGCCCGCCATCTCGAAGGCTGAGTTTTTCAGCATAGCAAGGCCTGGATAACGCTCTGCCGTGAAACGCTGCGCCCCTCAGCTCAAAACCAGACAGCGCCCCCGCATCATGCTGGGAGCGCTGGTTCTGGCTGCCCCTCTGCTGGCCGGATGCCATGTGGACATTGAGGGCGAGAATATCGATATCCCGCCAGAAAGGCCGGGCCGCTTCCTGCCCGAAGCCGCCCCCGCGGAAGCCCGCGCGGCACAGGAACAGGAACGGCGTGAGGATATGGCGCGCAATAATGGCCAGAACCCTGACAAGAACCAGCTTAAAGACCGCTATGAACCGCTGGCTCCGTCCGATGCTGCAACCGGCCCGCTGGAAGCAGGCGACGGTCACAGCGTTATTCCGGAAACACAGGCCATTTACGGCAAGCGGGAACAACCCCAGCAGTCAGCCCCGCAACAGCATTAAGCGATGTTAGCGTGGCACCAGCGGCCCGGCAGCCCGCACACCGCCACGCCAGACAGCGGCAATCTGATCCACCGCAGCAATATTTTCAGCCGGATCAGCTTCCAGAACAACAAAATCCGCCCGCTTTCCGGGTGCAATCACCCCGCGATCCGACAAATTCAGCAGAGCCGCCGCCTGACTGGTCGCCAGTGTCAGCGCCTGCAACGGCGTCAGCCCGGCTTCCACCAGAAGACGTAATTCCCTGTGTTCCGCAAAACCGGGAATACGAACGGGAGCAGCGCCAGAATCCGTGCCAAAACCAATTTTCACACCGGCTTGATAGAGCGTGAGCAGATTTTTCTGGTTCATGGCGACGGCGGCGTGGGAGGCTTTAGCCAACGGAGACGTCGCGACTTTCTGCCGCCATGCGGGGTCTGAAAACTGTTTTTGCAGGTCCGCATTCAGTCCGGCTTTCAGAACCGGGTCGTTCAGAATCTCGGGCTGCTCGGCAAACAGATAGGTCGCCTCATCCAGACTGATGGTGGGGATATACCACACACCCCGGTCTTTCATGGCGGTGATGAACCGACCATCCACTGGCTCATCCCGCACACCATGCGCGATAATGTCGGCTCCGGCGGCCACAAGCCGTTTGCCGTAATCCAGATCATGAATATGCACAGCCACACGCAGATTCTGGCTATGCGCTTCAGTAATCACTGCCTGCCAGATTTCCGGCTTCATGACGGGCAGGGGCTTCTGGCTGGCTACCCCATTGCGGAAATCATCCACCCAGAGCTTCACAAGGTCCGTATGCTCACTGGCCATGGTGCGCACGACCTGCTGTGCTTCCGCAACGGTTGCCGGACGGAAAATCTGATCTTTCCCGACCTTGACCATCCCCTCCGGCGGCATTCCGCCCGGCACGCCAATCCCCTGATCGACCCCGAACAGATCCGCGCCCGTTGCCCCATCTGCATGCTGCGCACGGCGGAGGTCATCAAACAGAGGGGATTTTGTCAGACCCAGCGCGGTGACGGTCGTCACGCCGTAGCGTTCATACTGGTCCAGTGCGGCCTTGATGACAGGCACCGTAAAGTTTTCAGCCCCTACGGAGGTACCGGAGACCACACCCACATGGCTGTGGTCGGTAATCAGACCGGGGATCAGCGTTTTACCGGACAGATCAATCCGCTGCGCGCCTTTAGGGGCCTTAACGTGCCCGCTGTGGCCAACCGAGGCAATCCGTGGTCCCTGAACCAGAACAGCCATATCGTCCTGTTCTGCCGCCCCGGTGCCGTCAAACAGACGCACATGCTTCAGCAAAACGGCGGAGGGGGTCTGCGCATGTGCCTGTGCTCCAAAGAACCCCAGACTGACGATACCCCCTGCAACACCCGCCAGCAGCAGGCGGGAAAGCCCCCGCACCGCTGTTTCTTCTCTAAACGCCACGCCATGACCCGTCCTTTTCTATCAGACGGTGCTTAATCCTCGTCGGCGCCAATTTCCGGTGCATGCCGCCGCATGAGGTCCGCACCTGCCATTCCCAGAATGCCCACCATCATGCCAATGGCAGTTGGTATTGCGCTGCCGCCGGGCAGCAGACCCACCAGAACACTACTCAAAGAACTGATGCCAAACTGCATGGTTCCCAGCAGAGCCGAGGCGCTGCCAGCGTGCTGACCGTGATGGTAGAAGGACATCACCGTAGCATTCGGCCCGATAAAGCCCAATGCTCCGGTAATGCTGGCAATCAGCGCACAGGTCAGAATTGCGTGATGTTCGCCGGCAATGCCGGTCAGAGCCAGCACCGTGAACAGCGCCCCGGCCCCCAGCGCCCAGAACAGACCCGTTTCCAGCAGGACCGGCATGGCAACCCGATGCACCAGTCGGCCATTGATCTGTGTGCCCAGAATAAAGGCTGCCGCATTCACGCCAAAAAATGCCCCGAACTGACCGGGCGTGAAATGCAGCACCTGCTCAAACAGCACGGGCGCACTGCCGAGATAGGCAAACATCACAAAGGTTGAGAACGTGGCAATCAAAGCATTGGAGAGAAAAAGCGGCTCCTGACTGATTGTGATGTAACGGGTCAGAATTTTAACAGGTGAAAGTGCAACCCGCCGCTCAGGCCGCAGGGTATCAGGCAGGCAGCAGAACAGCCCGACAATGGCGGCCAACGCATACAGCGTGCCAATCCAGAAGATCCACCGCCAGTTGCCAAACTGCAAAACCAGACTGCCAAAGCTGGGAGCCAGAACCGGCATGACGCCAAACACCAGTGTGAGCTGAGACATCAGCTTCGCACCTTTTTTGCCCGTTGCCACATCACGCACAATCGCGCGCGGAATCACGGCACTGGCGGAGCCACCGACAGCCGCTACAAACCGGCATACACAAAACAGGTGGTAATCCTGCACAACCGCACAACCAGCCGAGGCGATGGCAAAAATCAGCAGGCCAAGCATAAGCGGCACACGGCGCCCAAACCGGTCAGACAGAGGCCCCTGAGAAAACTGCCCCAGCGCCAGACCTAAAAACCAGGCGGCCAGCGTGAACTGAGCTGACCCTTTCCCGCCCCCCAGATCCTGCTCCACCTCCGGAAAGGCCGGAAGATACATGTCTGTGGCTACGGGCCCGATGGCCGTCACCAGACCAAGCAGGACGATCAGCCAGGGCGTAAAGCCGCTTCCCGGCACAAAAGGGGCAGGCGAAAAACGCGGCATGTTTTGTAAAGTCCCAGCCTGTTAAATTCCCAGCCAGCCAGAAAACATCCAGAGGCCGGCAATCAGTAGCGCCCCTGCTATCAGAACGGGGAGGAGGATCGTTAGCAGAAAACTGCCTTTGGGCTCGGCTGGTTCAGCAATGCCGGCTTGTTGAAAAAGCTGGTCTGCCCGGGCATCCGCTTCTGCGTCCTCAGGGGTTTGTTCCGTCCAGTTATCCTCGGCCATGCTTCACTCCTGCTGACACACTAACTAATGCGCCTGTCTCAAGAGCACTAGCACATAATGCGAGAACACTTTGCTTACAGCACAAACACAAGAATGCTGAGACAATTTGGCCTGAAGCCGTTTTAAATTGGGAATTTTGAAGGAGAAGGAAACTGGTGGAGCCAATCGGGATCGAACCGACGACCTCCTGAATGCCATTCAGGCGCTCTCCCAACTGAGCTATGGCCCCACACTGTTCCAGTCAGGCCACGGTGACGTGGCTTGCTTGTGCACGCCTGATACAAGACGATTCCAAGACTGACAAGTCCCTATTTTACGAAAACAGTACACCCATCTCCCGCAACCCTTCCAGCAGCGGCAAAAGGGGCAGGCCGAGAATGGCTGTCTGATCCCCCTCCATCCGGGCAAACAGATGCAGGCCCGGCCCTTCAATCCGGTAGGCACCCACGGAATAGAGGCACTCTTCCCCTTCCTCCGCCAGATAGGCCTCCAGAAATGCATCAGAAAAGGGCCGCATGGTCAGGTTGGGCTCAGAGACATGCTGCCACAGCACCTGGCCGTTCCGGCAGACCACCACCGCCGTATGCAGCATATGCGTTTGCCCCCTTAAAGAAAGAAGCTGCTGCCGGGCCGCGTTCAGGTCCGCAGGTTTGTCATACCAGTCCCCCTTGCAGGAGAGCATCTGGTCCGCACCAATCACAAAGGCATCGGGACAGGAGACGGAAAGCGCTTTGGCTTCTGCCAGACGGAGGGCAACGGTTTGGGCCGCAGCACCTTCCGCACGGCCTGCTCTTTTAAGAGGCTCTTCATCAACGGAGGATGAGAGGACGGAAAACGTCAGTCCGGCATTTTCCAGAAGCGTGCGACGAATGGCTGAACCACTCGCCAGAACCAGTTTATGGCGCGAGTCCTGTATTGGAGTCGGTTTGATTACTAAATCTGGCACGAAAGCGAGTCTCTTTCAGGTACTAAGCAATAAGGGGGCTGTGAGTAATCTCCTGAGTACCGGGGTACATGTGGATTGTACGGCGATCATGACAAGCACGTACCGAGTACCGTGCACAACTCGCAAGAGTCATGAACCGGTGAGTTGTACACAGCCTCATTTGGGTACAATCTGGATAACTCCAAAAACCTTAGCATTTCCAACGGTCTGTAATCTGTACACAGTGTGGGAAAGATGGGGTACATTTTTGGAATGGTGGGTACCCCGTCATCCACAGTACCCCTTAACCTCTAAATCCATTTCTATTCTTTTATTTTATATTTTAGGACCGTGGACAGGTTGGACAAAGACGTGCAGGACTTCAGGCCATGACCAGCAAGACAGATATCCCCCCCTCCAAACGCCTGCTCAGAACATTGAACGGTGAGGCTGTCTGGCCACCGCCAATGTGGCTGATGCGACAGGCAGGACGTTTCCTTCCCGAATTCCGGGCCATGCGTGCCAGAGCAGATTTCCTGACACGCTGCATGACACCGGATATTGCGACAGAGCTGACCTTGCAGCCCATCCGTCGCTTCGGGATGGATGGTGCCATTCTGTTCTCCGATATTCTCATTCTGCCCTGGGCTATGGGACAGTCCCTTGAGTTTGTTGAAGGCACAGGCCCGGTTCTGGGCGCTATCCGCAGTGAAGCGGATCTCGCAAAACTTGACCCGGAACGCATTGCAGAGGTGACAGCCCCTGTTCTGGAAACATTGTCCCGCCTGAAAGCTATTCTGAACGGGCCTGACGATATTGGCGTTGCAAAAGGTGGCGCCACAACACTGCTAGGTTTTACCGGCTCTCCCTTTACCGTCGCCTGTTACATGGTTGAAGGTGGCGGATCGCGTGAGTTCGCCATTACGCGCACCATGGCATTTTCCGAACCCGCTTTGTTTGATCGGCTGATGGCGCTGCTGACGGAACAGACCGCAACCTATCTGTGTGCACAGATTGAAGCGGGCGCTGAAGCCGTCATGCTGTTTGATTCCTGGGCGGGCCTGCTCTCACCAGCAGAATTCCGCAAACATGTCATCGCCCCAACACGGCAGATCGTGCAGACCATCAAAGCCCGCTACCCCTCCGTGCGCGTGATCGGTTTCCCGCGTCTTGCTGGCGTGATGGTTGCTGAATATGCGCGTGAAACCGGCGTGGATGTTCTGGCACTCGATACCGGAGCAGATTTTGCGACCGTGCGAAGCATGGTGCCGGAGCATGTTGCTTTGCAGGGTAATCTCGACCCTGTTGCTGTTCTGGCTGGCGGTGAAGCCATGCGGCGTGAGGCCCTGGCTGTGCGGAATGCTGGCCGTGGCCGGGCGCATGTTTTCAATCTGGGTCATGGCGTTCTGCCGCAAACACCGGTTGAGCATGTGGCGGATCTGGTCAAAACAGTTCGGGAGACAGAACTATGACACAGGCTTTAGCACTTTCTCCTGAAGGGCAGCTGAAACTTGTCATTTTTGATTGTGATGGTGTGCTGGTTGATAGCGAGCAGACCTGTTGCCGGATCAGCGCGGAAGAAGCCCGCGCTGTCGGCCTGAATATTCCGGCAGAAAACGCGGTTGATGAATTTTCCGGCATGGCGCTGCCGGAAATTCAAAAAGATATTGAAAAGAAAACCGGAAAATCTCTTGGGCCAGACTGGGCTAATCGCGTTCAGAAACGTTTTGTAGAGGCCATGAAGAAGGGTGTGGAACCGATTGATGGCGTCCACGCCATGCTGGATGGTGTGAAAAAACTCGGTTTGCCGGTGCGTGTTGGCTCCAATTCCTCCGTTGAGGAAATGGATGCAAAATTCATAGCGACTGATATGACGCACTATTTTACAAACCGCGTCCATTCTGCGCGGGATATGGGTGTGCCAAAACCGCGCCCTGATGTGTATCTGCATGCTGCCGAGCAGGAAGGCGTTTCTCCTGCAAACTGTGTTGTGCTGGAAGATAGCAATACCGGGGCACGAGCTGCTGTCGATGCCGGGATGATGTGTGTTCTGCTCCGTCCTGGAACTGAGCCTGTACCGGACTGGCCTAATCTTGTCCGCATTCGCCATCTTTCAGAATTTGTACCGCTTTTGCAAAAAGCCTTGCAGAGTCAGGGATAAAAATCATGACCTTTGACGCTCTTCTGCCCTGGGTACGCTGGATTCTGGCTTTTCATGTCATGTCTGTCATGGCGTGGATGGCCGGGCTTTTCTATCTGCCGCGTTTGTTTGTCTACCATTGTCAGGTGCAGATCGGGTCAGAAGAGAGTGAGCGGTTCAAGATCATGGAGCGCAGATTACTGCGGGCCATCATGAACCCGGCCATGTTTGCCAGCCTGCTGTTTGGGGTGCTTCTGGTGTTAACGCCCGGAAGTGTGGACTGGCAGGCTGGCTGGTGGCATTCCAAACTTACAGCCGTTATCGGTATGTTTGCATTTCATGGGTTTTGTTCCCGCTGGCGGCGAGAGTTTGCGGAAGACCGGAACCAGCATGCTGAACGGTTTTACCGTATGGCGAATGAAGTGCCGACAGTCCTGATGATGATCATTGTCATCATGGTTATTGTTCGCCCATTCTGAATAATCAAAAATGGCTCCTGAGGCTGCTTTGCGAAGGGCAGAAAATTGCGACTTCAATAAACAGATTCAGGAGCCAGATACGGTAAAATTTCTGACAAAAATGATCGTTATAGACCAGGATTTTTTATGGATTTAGAACGATACATTCATAAAAATCCTTTAAAATTAAATAGAAATTTCCATATATAATATTTCTGAATAAATTCAGAAAGCCAGCATTCTCTGGGTTATTCTCTTTTTAAATCAATCCCTGAGCACGCAGCAGGCCGAAGGCTGAAAGTGTAACCATGCAGGTGATCTCGTTCTTACGGATCATCTCTTCGACCTCTTCCAGGAAAAGCGTATGGCAGGTCATATCCTGTTCCGTTTCTTCCCGCGCACAGGGGCCTTGCGTCAGGCCGGTCGCCAGATAGACGTGCCCTTTTTGCGTGGTGAAACCGGCTCCCTGATACATGATGCCGGCATGATGCAGGGTTTTGGCAATCAGCCCTGTTTCTTCCTGTAATTCGCCAGCAGCCAGAGCCTCCGGGGCAGCATCGGGCCGGTCTTCCCACATGCCCATGGGTAATTCCCACAGGCGCTTGCCAATCGGATACCGATACTGGTTGACCAGTGTCACGGTGCGGCGTCCGTCTTCGGTCTCTCCCAGCGGCAGGATAACAACAAATTGACCGCGCTCGACCACCCCATAGAGCCCATCTTTGCCATTGGGCCGCCGAATGATGTCTTCCCTTACGCGGGTCCATGGGTTTTCATAGGCAATACGGGAAGAAAGCGTGACATATCCGCCAGCGTCAGGAAGAGGCTTCGTCATCAAACGGGTCTTTCATCTGGAAATGGGGTCTTAAGCGCGATTTATAGCATCATTTTTTGAGGAATGTTTCATGTCGGAAGGGGCTGTCCGCACGTCCTCGGTTACGTTTGTCATTCTGGCCGTCGTGGTTTTTACGTTATTTTGTTACACGGATATCGGCCTGCAAATGGCGGTGGTGCCACTGTTTGTGCGGGAAAAACTCGGCTTCAGTTCCGCTATGGCCGGGTTTGCCGTCTCTGTTCAGTATCTGGCGACCTTTGCCTCGCGCATTGGGGCAGGCAAACGGATTGATACAGGTGGCCCCAAGCGTGTGGTGCTGATGGGCCTGAGCACGGGTGTCCTGTCCGGCTTTTTGCTGGTTGTAGCTGCCCTGCTCGTGTCCTGGCCGCTTCTTTCCTTGCTGTTTGTGCTGGCAGGCCGGATTGCGCTGGGGGTGGCTGAAAGCTGGGTGGCAACGGCGGTCATTGTCTGGAACATCCGCAGGGCAGGGGTCAGTAGAACAGCTCAGGTCATTTCCTGGAACGGTGTGTGTTCTTATGGGGGTATAGCCTTAGGCGCTCCCATTGCTACGATGATCTACCACGGCGTGTCTTTGCCCATTCTGGGCGGTTTTGCGGATGTGGGGTTGCTCTCTGCCGTGCTGATGGGGGTTGGTATCCCATTGGCTCTGCGGCAGCCTTCTGTGCCCCCTCTGGCGGCGGGCAAGCAGCCATCGTTTTTCACCGTGCTAGGGCTTGTGCTGCCCTACGGGCTGGCGCTTGCGGCCGGGTCAGTCGGCTTTGGGGCCATTTCTGCTTTGCTGGCCCTGTATTTTTCTGACCAGAACTGGAGCGGCGCTGCTTTTGCGCTGGCCCTGTTCGGGCTTACCTTCGTGCTGACGCGCTTTGTTTTCACGCGGCAGATTGCCAAACATGGCGGAAACAGTGTGGCGATTGTCTCCCTGTTTGTAGAGGCTCTGGGCCTGTTTGTGCTGGCCTTTGGCCAGAGTGCAGCATGGGCAGATGCGGGGGCGGCTTTGACCGGGGCCGGGTTCTCTCTGGTGTTTCCTGCTCTGGGTGTAGGCGCTGTGGCGCAGACCGGGCCGGAGAACAAAGGGGCGGCTATTGGTGCCTTTTCGGTCTGTCTGGACATCGCCATTGGTGTTTCAGGGCCTCTGCTGGGGCTGATGATCCCGCTTTGGGGCTACGGAGCCGTTTTTCAGGCCGCCGCTCTCATCAGTCTTGTCGGCGTCGTGCTGTGTGTTCTGCTCAAAAAACAAACCCGGCTTGCTCGCTGAAACAGTCTCGTAAAGATTTTCCGTCCTGCATCCGCCGTGAAAACACGGTATGGTTTTTTGCTTACTGAGAAAGAAGGAGAAGGACCGCATGCCCTCTACCCTGAACGCCGTTGCCGTTTTCTGTGGCTCTCGCTTTGGGAAAAGCCCGCTCTACAAACAGGCCGCACAAAATGTGGGCCATACATTGGCACAGGCTGGCATCCGTCTGGTGTATGGCGGTGGGGCGCATGGGCTGATGGGCGTTGTGGCGGATGCCACCTTGTCCGCAGGTGGCGCGGTAACCGGCGTAATCCCCGACTTTCTGGAAAGTCGGGAGAAAATGCATGAGGGCGTGGCGGAACTGATTGTTACGGATTCCATGCACACCCGGAAGCAGATCATGTTCTCACGGGCGGACGCGTTCTGGATTCTGCCCGGCGGCTTTGGCACGTTTGATGAGATGATGGAAATCCTGACGTGGAAGCAACTGGGGCGACACAGCAAGCCGATTATTCTGATTAACGTGGAAAAATGGGCCGATACGCTTCTTGCTGCGCTGGATGCTGCCGTGGAGCAGGGCTTTGCCGCATCCACAGCCCGAGCCATGATTGAGTGCGTGCCGGACGTTGAAACAGCTCTGGCGCATTCTCAAAGCGCAGAAAAAACAGACCGCGTAGCTGTCGAACAGCTTTGATCTGGCAGAGAATTACACTTCTCTGCGTTTCAGCTCTTGCTAAGATGGCCTGAGAGGGGTATAGCCCGCTCACGGTCATCGGAGTGTAGCTCAGCCTGGTAGAGCACTGTGTTCGGGACGCAGGGGCCGGAGGTTCGAATCCTCTCACTCCGACCAGACTTTTCCCCTGAAAATAGAAATAGTATACTGGGCTCCAGCCCGTCAGATGATGGGTAATCAGGCCTTTCCCCCTCCGCATGTTTTGCGTTTTACGCAGAGCAGAAGGGGCCTGTATGCCTGCTTCAGCCATCAGATTGCCGTAGGATTATGCCATTCTCTCTTGGAAATGGCGGGAAATCTGAGTCTTATGTCAGAGCTGACATGTATGAACCATCCGACGGCTTTCTGTAGAAATCCGTTGAACGGTTTCCCATTTCTTCATCAGAGAGTGATGTGTTCCGCACAGGAACAGGTGCCAGAACAGGCCGGACAATCTGGCCATAAGAGGGGGCAGAGGATGACACGCAACTCACTTCATTACGGACGGCTGGCCGCGAGCCTGCTTCTTGCCTGCGCGCTGTCTCCCGTAGCTCTGGCACATCCCGGTGGGGGAGGTGGCGGCGGAATGCATGGCGGTGGTGGTTTTGGCGGTGGAGGCGGTGGCTTCCATGGAGGAGGCCCCGGTGGTTTCGGGGGCGGTGGCAGACCCGGCGGGGGCTTTGGTGGCCCGGGAGGCGGGTTTCACGGTGGTCCCGGCTTTGGTGGGGGCGGCTTTCGTGGTGGTGGTCCCGGTTGGGGCGGCAGACCGGGCGGCGGCTTTTATCGTGGAGGCGGCGGCTGGGGCCGTGGT
>NZ_LHZA01000149.1 GCF_001580535.1 Acetobacter cerevisiae
CCGGCACAAAACCGTTACAAGTCCAAGGCGGTGAATACGTTCCTGATCAAGTTTGTCGTGGCTCTGAGTGTTGTTCTTCTGGTGGCCTTTGTCAGTCTGGGTTGGAAAGCCGGGATTATTGTGGCCTGCTCCGTGCCGCTGACCTTGTCCGGCGTCAGCCTCTACATGGGTATGGAGCACATCGGGCTGGACCGTATCTCGCTTGGCGCACTCATCCTCTCGCTCGGGCTACTGGTGGACGATGCCATTATCAGTATCGAAGCCATGGTTGTGCAGCTGGAACTGGGGCGTAGCCGGGAAGAAGCGGCATCCTTCGCATGGAGCCATACGGCCTTTCCGATGCTGACAGGCACAGTGCTGACGGTCATCAGCTTTCTGCCGGTGGGCCTGGCTCAGTCGACAACAGGTGAATATGCCGGGGAGATTTTCTGGGTGAGTGGCGCGGCGCTGCTCTTCAGCTGGATTGTCGCGGTGGTTTTCATCCCTTTTCTGGGTGTTCATCTTCTCCCTGAGTCCAAAAAGCATAGGTCGGTCTCTTATGAGCATGGGGTGACGACACTCCTGCGCCTTATTCTGGGAACGAGCCTGCGTTACAAGAAAACCGTGGCAGGCGGGACTGTGCTTTTACTGGTCTTGTCATGTGGTGGTTTCCTGTTTGTTGACCAGCAGTTTTTCCCTCAGTCAGATCGCCCGGAAGTGATTGTGGACGTTGCCATGCCACCGGGGACGGGTCTGGGGGAAACCAACAAGGCGGTGCGCATTCTGGAAAAGCGTCTTATGGGGAGCCCTGCGCTGCGGCATATGGAAGCGCATATTGGTGATGGCGCCCCGCGCTTTTATCTTCCCTATGCCCCTGCCACGCCGAGCGCTGCGCACGCCACACTTCTTCTGGTCGCACAGGACCTGACAGCGCGAGAAGACCTTATTCACCAGATTGAAGGGCTGTCTCTTCCCGTCGGCGTGCATCTGCATGTCCAGCGTTTGTCGCTGGGGCCAACGGCGGACTTCCCGGTGCAATATCGCATTGTAGGACCGGACCCGGAGACGTTGCGTTCACTTGCTCAGGAGGTTGATGCCATTTTGCGGGATACCGAGGGGGCCGTTTCCGTGCAGGCAGACTGGGGAAACCGGACACCTAGCCTGACTTTGGATGCTGATGCTGAGAAACTGGCATATTTTGAAACAGATCGCGTCAGCGTCGCCGCACAGCTACAGGCTGCTATTTCCGGAGAAGTTGCCGGCGATATTCCCGATGGTCACCATCATATTCCGGTCCTTGTGCGCGCCTCCCGTGCTGTGCGCGCTGATCCGGGAGTGTGGAGGAACCTTCCCATCGTAACGGGAGCCGCCGTCGTGCCGCTCAGTCAGCTTGGAACTCTAAGGGTGACGAACGATTTTCCCATTCTCTGGCAGAGAAAGGGCGAACTCTGCATGACCGTGCAGTCAGGTGTCGCCACCGGCATCCAGCCCGCGACAGTGGTGGAACGTGCAACCCCAGCGATAGAAGCTCTGCGGAAGAGACTGCCGGCAGGCTACAGACTTGAAACGGGGGGAGACGTCGAGCTTTCCTCTACGGCCGATAATGCGATTTTCGCGTTTCTTCCGCTGACTGGAGGGCTGATGCTGCTGGTTTTGATGATCCAGTTGCAAAGCTTCAGCCGTTCTCTGCTTGTGCTGTTTTCGGCGCCCCTTGGCCTGATTGGGATGGTGTCTGGGTTGCTGATGACCGGTGCTCCATTTGGCTTTGTGGCGTTGCTGGGTCTGATTGCGCTGGCTGGCATGATCATGCGTAATACGATCCTGCTGGTTGACCAGATCCAGTTCAATCACAGCAACAGCGTGTCACTCCACGATGCCATTATTGATGCGACTTTAGGGCCTGTTAGGGCTTGATCCAGTCTGCTGCGGCAGCGATGTGGATGACCGCGAGGAACGACGTTGCTGTTTTTTCATATCTGGTTGCGACAGCGCGCCACTCCTTGAGGCGAGCCCAGAGGTTCTCAACGAGATGCCGACACCGATAGGCCCATTTGGGGCAGGCGACCGGGCCATCGCGTCGTTTCGCGGGAATGGCTGGCCGTGCTCCCATGTCCCATATCCGTTCACGCATGGCGTTCGACGCGTAGCCCTTGTCCGCTACTACCCACAGGGGAGTGGCGGGAAGGCTGTCGAGCATGGCTGGTGCCAGAGGCAGTTCATGAGCCTGTCCAGGGGCCAGCGCAAAACCGAAGGCTTTTCCATGTCCATCAGCGATCACGCAGACTTTTGTGCCATAGCCGCCGCGAGAGCGGCCAAGTGCTTCACGATGGTCTCGCTCTTCAAAAGAGGCCCCTTTTTTTGGGGCTCCCGCCGCCTTGTGGTGAGCCCTGATGTTCGTGCCATCCAGAAAAGTCATTCCGAATGCCACTCCCTGTTGTTCCTGAACCAGTGCGAGCAGCCGCTCCCATACGCCGAGCTTCGCCCAGCGGATGAAAAGCTGCGCAGCCCGCCACCACGGACCCAGTTCAGCGGGGATACTCCGCCATTTCGCGCCATTCTCATGACGCCAGAAAATCGCTGCTATCGTCCGCCGCAGATCATGTGGCGGCGTCTTGCCCCTCGGGCGAACCTCCTCAATCAGAGGTTCCCAGATCGCCCATGTCTCGTCCGTAAAGGTGCCTGTTCTGTCTCCTTCTTCCATCCCTACAATATGGGAAGAAATTCAAGATCTAACAGGCCCTAACGCGTGCACGCCCAGTCTGCCTGACGGCTGTAGCTGCTGTTCTGGCTTTTATTCCCCTCAGCTTCAATGTGTTTTGGGGGCCAATGGCCATTGTCATGATTGGCGGTCTTGTTGGCGGAACGGTGCTGACATTGATTGCTGTGCCGGCATTTTATGCTGTGTTGTTTGACCGTAACGTGTCGGCTCAGGACGTATCCGCTCATGTCTGAAAAGCGCTTTCCTTCTTGCAGAATAGGCATGTTCCTGTTTCCAGCGTTGTTCGCGGTGGCAGGGTGCGCCATGGGGCCAGATTTCGTGCAGCCTAAACCGGTGCTACCGGACCACTGGCAAAATGCAGTGAACAATGCGGCTTCTCAACCTTCCTCTGCGCCGTGGTGGGGGATTTTTAACGATCCCGTGCTGGATAGCCTCATGCGTCGTGCGGAAAACGGCAATCTTGATATGGCGCTGGCGCGTGAGCGGATCAGGACTGCCAGAATACAACGCCGCGCTGCCTCGGCTGAAAGCCTGCCGTCACTAAATGGGCAGGCATCCTATACACATGAGCGCCTTGGAACAGCGGGGGTAGGGCAGGTTTTGCAGCCTCTTTTGGGGCTTTCTCCGGAAGCAGGGTTACACGAACCGGAGGGCGTTTCCTATACGAATTATAGTATTGGCGCGGTTGCGTCATGGGAACTTGACCTTTGGGGGCGGCAGCGCCGCTTGCGGGAAGCAGCAAAGGCGGAATACTCTGCTGTGCAGGCCGATATGGACGCCATGCATCTCTCGACACAGGCAGAACTGGCAAGGACCTATTTCCAATGGCTATGGGTTTCTGATCGTCTGAACAGAGCAGACAAAGCGGTGGACCGTGCGAAGCAGCTCCTCACTATAGCGGAGGCGGTTCGCGCACGGGGACTTCTTGCGAGTGTCGATCTGGAAAAACAGCAAAATTTCTACCAGACGGCTCTCGGTGAAAAAGAGGCTCTTGCCGCGCAACAGGCTTCCCTCCATCGGGCTCTGGCCGTGCTTGCCGCAGGGCGGCCGGATGCGGAAATACCCGAACTGGCAAAGTCCGCAAGCCTTCTTGATATGAAAATTCCAGAAGTTTCTGCTGGAATTCCTTCCGATATGGCCAGAAAACGTCCGGATATTCGGGCGGCAGAGGCCCGCCTTCATGCCGCCACGGCAACGATTGGCATGGCACAGGCCGATTTCTACCCGCAGATTACCCTGACGGGGCAGATCAGCCTTGATGCCCTGACTGTTGCCGAACTGGGGTGGAATGCACGCAATACATCTTTTGGTCCCACGCTTTCACTCCCGATTTTTAATGGCGGGCGGCTGTCTCGCCAGCTTGAACTCCGCCATTCCGAGCAGCGGAGTGCGGGTATATTTTATCAGAGCGTTGTTCTGAATGCGTGGGTCGAAATTGAAAATCTCTTATCCCGCGAGAACGTGTTTAGATCACAGTATAAGAGACAGCGTTCCCTACTTGATAGTGAAAAAACACGTATTGCCGTTCTTCAGAAACGCTATCAGCATGGTGATATTTCACAAGAAGATCTGCTGACGGCCTCTTTTCCTGAAAGTGATAGTGCAGAAAATCTGGCTCGGACACATGCCGAGCTTTTGACCAATCTGGTTGATCTCAAAACAGCAGTGGGGAATTAAGGGCCGTTAACAAAGGCGCTGTAGGGGGAGGGGCACCGGCACCGGCTGCCCACCCTTCTCTGGCGGTCAGCCGGTATTCGTTATCGCGCTGGTGTTGCTTCGCACGTTAGAAATTAAAGGACCCACGCACATAGTAGTAACCGCCCATAAATCCGGACGGAGAATATGTAGCGTATCGGTAAGAGCCTGTTGGGGCAGCAGCCGAGCGGCTTACCTGTGTAGGGTATTTGTTAAACAGGTTGTTGGCGCCGACAGAAACATGCGCACGCTCTGTAATGCCGACATCCAGATTGATATCCGTATTCCATTGCGGGCGAACCTTGGTCCAGGTGGATGAGGGCTGAGACGGGCTGACAATAAATGTCACACTGCCATAACGCTGCTCCTGAATGCTCAGCGTATAACGGCCCTTGTGCCAGACCAGAGACAGTGTTTCCCGGTTCTTGGGAGAGGTATGCAGAAGATCGTTCTGGGAGAATTTATTGTAATAATCCTGTCCGTAAGCAGCCAGAATTTCCGGCGTCTTGCGATAACGGGAAATCTGCGTATCAGCGATATTAACATTAACACCGAACTGCAAGCTGTGGCCCTGCGGCAAATTCAGCAGATAAGTTGCGTTGACATCCCCGCCATTGGTCACGGTGTCAACGGGATTGGTGTAATATTGCACATACCGAACGCCAGAGATGCCAGCGCTTTCCAGCAGTCCTTCAATAGACGCACCACCAAAGTTGGACGTGCTTTCCAGGCGGTCATTAATACCAATGCGGTAAAGATTGGCTGTAATATGGAAGTTATCAACCGGGGTTGCGTCTATCCCTACACTGTAACTGCGTGAATATTCGCCCTTGCGGCCTTCTGCACCCAATAGGCGGGCAATCTGACTGGTAGAAGAGGCGTAGGCAGACTGATACCCCGGCGTGGAGAAAATAGTGCTGTAATACAGTCCCGCGAGGGTCGGTGGTCGATATCCGGTATTGATGTTGGCGCGGATGGCCCAGCGTTTGTTAAAATTGTAGCGTGTGCCGATAGACCCGGTAAACGCCGTGATCGTATCCGAATAGTTTGTGGCATGGCCACCGAGCGTCCATTCCCATTTTTTGGTGGCCCATAAATCAAGATTGATGTGACCATCAAAAATATCACGGTAATGGTTGCCGGCAGCGGAAGGCGGAGTGCCAGAATAGGCTGACGCACCGGGAGCCGCAGCCTGTCCTGCATCAGGGCCGTCGAGAATGGCAACGCCGCCATCACCCCAGGATTGTGTATCGCCCTGCGTCATCTGGAAGGTATCGTGCCGGTATTCTCCCCCCAGTTCCACACCCAGCGGTTTTGCCAGAAGGGCGGAGGGGATATCGCGGGACATTTTGAAACCTGCGGTCAGGTCAGACGCAATATTGGTGCCATTATAGAATTTCGTCTGACTGTTCAGGCCGTAAGTGGGGCTGATGGTATCATACGCGCCATAGCGAAGCTGGTCGCGCCCATACAGCACATAAGCATCCCAGTTCCAGCCATAGAAATCCCGGCCACGAATACCACCGTTGACTTGAAAGTCGTTTTCTTCCGTTGTCAGATGCGGGGAAAATCCGTTGGGAAAAATTGCCCGGACATTTGCATCATTATTGGCTGTGCGGAAAAAGCCGGGAGCATCAACATCCCGGTGACTATAGGTGGTGGTGGTGTAGAGCGAAATTTTATCTGTCAGCGGCAGAGAGCCGTTTGCGCTGAAAAGTTCGGACAGCGAACGGCTGATACCCTGAATACGGTTAACGTCATTCCCGATTTTCTGTTCTCGCGGATCCAGAGAGCCATCGGGCAGGCTGAAATACTTCTGAGTCGTATTTAACCCGGAACGATTAGTGGGCTGCTGATGGGTTATTTGCGTCGCAAGGTCTAGAAAGCCCCCGTGGTGGCCAAGCGCAAAATTATAATCCCCGTAGCCGTCAATGCCGACGCCATCGCCAGCATAGTACCCACTATCCTGCAGGTTGATAGAACCTTTACCCGGCGTGGATTTCAAAACGATATTGACCGCTCCACCAATGGCTTCCTGCCCATACAGGGCTGTTGCGCCATCCATGATAATTTCAACATGGTCGATCGCACTGATGGGAATCAGGCTGATATCTGTGGGCTGAGAGCCCGTGGCAGGTCCAGTATTGAAATTGAAATTTGCTCCCAGATGCCGCCGTTTACCATTCACCAGCACAAGGGTTTCATCCGGCCCCAGATTTCGCAGGATCATCAGTCGGGCCACGTTGTTTGAACCAATGCCGCCTGCCGGGGGGGAGTTAATGGCAGGGGCCATCTGCGCCAGCGCGGCAATAACATTGGTCTGCCCGGTAGCCATGAGTTCCTTGGCAGTCACAACGTCCACATGCGTGGTGCTATGTCGCCGCGTGTTGTTGGAAAGTGCGCCAATACCGGTTGTTACAGCGCCGGAGACCAGAACGGATTCCGGCTCAGCAACCTGTGTTTTTGTTGTGGTGCTGGTCGCTGCGTAAGCTGATCCCGCCAGATCCAGACTGGCAATAACACCAAGAGCAAGGTTTTTCTTCATCATGTGCCATACCAGAAAAAGGGGTGAATCGAATAATTTCTGATTATATGGAATGATTTCAAAACGACAAACAAAAACTCATTAAATTTAGTAAAATAATTATACAACTAAAATATACAGTGAAATATAAAAGGATAGGAAATCTCTTTCTATCAACTTACTCTTTCAGGAAATTTCTCGGAAATTGAGCTAAAAAGCAGGTAGGTTGCAGCAATCAGACCGATGGCAACGCCACACATGACAAAGATAGCAGGAGCCATGGCTTTTCCGCTGATACTGATAAGCCATGTTACGATCAGCTGAGAAAAACCGCCGACTACCAAAACCACCATGTTATTCACAATGGCAAGCATGGTGGTGCGGGACGCAGGAGAGAGAATCTGCGTGATGAGTGTGCAGTAAGATCCGAGAAACATCCCGCTGACAAAAGAAAGACTGACCTGCATGATAATCAGGCGGGTAATGGAAGGGGCGGCCACGAGCCATGCGTAAAGAGGCCAGAGGATAGCAAGGTAGGTCGCAAGGCTTACGAAAATAATGAGCTTCTTGTTTAGAAAATCAGAAAGATATCCGCTGAAAGGAACCACAAGGAGCATGGACGCAGCAGCTGACATCTGCACAAGGTAAGAGCCGGTGAGGGAGAGATGCAGAATTTTTGTCGCGTATGTCACGACATATCCGTAAATAATGTAGAAAGAGACCGTGCTGGCAGTAACCAGTCCCATCCCTGTCAGAATTTCACGCCATTGCGTTGTCAGGCTTTTCATCATGCCTGGGGATTGTGCAGATTTATGTTTGCCCGCAGCGGTGCCTGACATTTTAAGGCGAACTGTCAGGATGAGGGGAATGATGAAGAGGCCAAAAGCAAATGGAAGCCGCCAGGCCCAGGCATGCACCTGTTCCGGCGTGCACCATGTTGTCATCAGATAACCAACGCTGCCGCCGAGAACCTGCGCAATAATCTGGCCCGTAATCTGCCAGGATCCGAAAAAACCTTTACGGCCAGCAGGCGCCATTTCCACCAGAAAGGTCGTGGACGTTGCAAACTCTCCGCCAACGGAAAATCCCTGCAACAGTCTGGCGACGGCAATCATGATCGCGCCTGTTATCCCGGCCTGTTCATAAGTGGGGGCGCAGGTGATAAGGGCTACGGCAACGGCCATTAAGCCCATGCCGAGTGTCATGGCTTCCTGCCTGCTGCGGCGGTCTGCATATAACCCAAGGCAAATGCCGCCTAGCGGACGGGTGAAAAAGCCCACGCCAAACAGGGCCGTAGACATAAGAATAGCTGAGACGCTTCCGGCAGACTTTGGAAAGAACAGTGTGCTGATAATAGGGATCATGTACGAAAAAATGGTAAAATCGTACCATTCCAGCGCATTGCCGCCGATTGATCCGATAATGGCACCCCAGCGTGTTCGGGCTGTATGCGGTCTGTCCGTCATGTCGGTGTCTTTCAAAAACGCCGTTGAGGCAAATGCCATTCTCAGGGGGCTAAGATGGAGTGGCCCAGCGTATGCATCAGGCGATTGGCCCAGCCAAAAATGCCGACGGCGCAAATCAGATCAAAAATTTCCAGATCAGATAGACCGTGGTCTCTTAGAAAGGCGACATCAGAGCACGCAAATGTTCCGGGGGATCGGGTCAGTTTGACAGAAAAATCAAAAATCGGCTGCCAGTATTCATCATTTAGGCAGGCCTCCGGGCCTTCTGCAAAAATGATTTCCACCAGTTCCGGTCTTTTTGTCAGCTGGATAAAGCGCCGGGCATGAACAGAGGCGCAATACAGGCAGTGATTGATGAGAGAGCAGCCCAGCGCACCCATTTCACGGCCTGCGCGAGAAAGGCCATCCCGCCCGTACATAATGGCGTTGAACAAGGGAGAGCGCACGGCAAGGCTTTCCGGGTCATGTGCCAAAGTCAGTACATAATCCGAAATTTTTGTATTAGAGGGCGTGATTTTCATTGCGGCCCGCTGTTCTTCGGTTGCGTCTTCCAGTCGCACGGGCTGAAGGTAGGGGACCCATTCCAGTGGTTCGGCTGTAAAGCCGACGCTCTCCGAACCGATAACTGCTTCAGGTTCAGCCGTCTGTGCAGGGGGCAATGTGCCTGCCATGGCCTGCATACCAAGCGTGATGCGAGCCAGATAGCAAACGCAAGCAATCAATTCAGCCAGATGTACTATTTCCGCATCCGTCAGTCCGGCATTTCGGAGGCTCAGAATATCGGCGCGGGTTGCGTCTTTTGGGCGCAGCGTGACGAGGTCTGCATACTGGGTAAGGGCTGCCAGAAATACATCCTGCTCTGAAGCGGCTTCTTCATGCGCCAGCGCAGTCAGGGCAGGGGGCGGCGCAAGCGTTTCCAACGCTTCTAGGTAAACAGAGGCCAGTGTGGGTGCGCAAGACTGGCGTGCCATACGGGCGGCCAGAGCCGTGCGGATGCTGTGTGTGAGGCGACCCGGCTTCTGCGGAGAAACGACAGTAGCGTTCGCCTGTGCGCTCATGCTCAGAATATCAGAGCGCATCCTTACGACGTCGGCCAGCTCATTTCTTTGAGCCCCGGTGCGCGCAGATGCCGCAATGGCAGACAGGAATGACGAGATATGCATGCAGAAGCGGGTCCATAATCGTTTCTATTCCGCACGATATTGATCCTGATTGCGCATAGCAAGAAGATTATCATTCATTTTCCAAATTCTTTCTTGCTGGCCGTTCGCTGCGCGCATACAGTCCTGAGTCATGAAAACTGATCTTCCGGATCTCAAACAGCTAGAAGCCTTCTGTGCAGTGGTCGCCGTAGGCAGTCTGACGGGGGCTGCGCGTCTTCTGGAGCGCTCGCAACCGGCCATGACGCGGCTTATTCAGGATCTGGAAGCATCCCTCGGCTTTGCGCTGTTTCATCGTAATGGGCCGCGCATTGTGCCCACAGAGCAGGGGATGCAGTTTCATGTGGATGCCGAGAGGCTTCTGGCGAATGTCCGCCGTCTGCATGAACGCGTGGAAGCCATTGCGCAAAATCAGACCGCGTCCTTTGAGATTGCCGCAATTCCCGCGCTGGCTACTGGGTTAATCCCCTATGCGCTGGCGCAACTGCCTGCCAATCTTCTGCCGGACGCGATCCATGTTCAGTCAGTCAGTGCTGAACAGGTTGTGCAGTCTGTTATGGAGCGCCGGGCAGATCTGGGCGCGGCGAGCTTTCCGGTCAGTCATCCGGAACTCGATGTGTTGTGGGTGGGGCAGTCCCGTTGCGTGGCTGTGCTGGATCGTGCAGATCCGCTGGTGTCCTGTCCGGTTGTAAGGCTGGCGGATCTGGTTTCCCGCAGACTGGTGACAATTGCTAACCCGTATCGCCTTCGCAACCGCGTGGAAAAAGCGTTTTTGAAAATAGGCGCTTTCCCTGCGTCCATTATTGACACGAACACCAGTGTCACGGCTCTGGCCATGGTGCGGGCCCAGCTGGGGGTTGCTATTGTAGAGCCAGCCACAGCGTGCGGCCTGCTGTTGCAGGATACGGTGGTCAGGCCGCTGGATACGGCTATTCCTTTCTTTTTTGGCATTGTGAAGGCCTCCGGTCGTCCGCTTACGCCGGGTCTGGAGGCCGTCGTGGATGCTTTGCGCACAGCATCCGCGGCACAATTACCAGACTTTGTGCTGCATGAACGTGTCAGCGCTGAAATTACGGAAGAGGCCCTGCATGGTCTGGGTGGCCCTTCCTCATCCCCATTGCCCGGAGACTGGCAGGTATGACGCTTTCCTCCCCCTCTGAATTACCCGGCGGCCTTGAAAAGCTTGAGGAACGGCTGAAGCAGGATCTGTCCTGGCTGGAACTGCCGGCGAAAAGCTGGGTGCCGGAACGGTGTGTCGACAATCGCACTGTGCGCGATGTGGTTATTATCGGTGGGGGGATGGCAGGGCTGACAGCGTCCGGCATGCTGACGCGCTATGGGGTGCGAAATCATGTTGTGTATGATCGCGCTCCCGCAGGGCGTGAAGGGCCATGGGTGACATATGCCCGCATGGAAACCTTACGTTCCCCCAAAACGCTGACTGGCCCCTGCCTTGGTCTGCCTGCGCTAACCTTCCGTGCATGGTATGAGTCCCGCTTTGGTGTGGATGCCTGGGCAGAGTTAGGCTTTATCCCGCGCGAAATGTGGATGGAATATCTTCGCTGGTTTAGAAAGGTTCTCGATCTTCCTGTTGAAAACGAGACAGAGCTTCTGGATATCCGCTATCGGGACGATGGTCTTCTGGATCTTCTCCTGCGCCAGCAGGGGCGGGAAGAAAGTGTTCTGGCGCGGCACCTTGTGCTGGCCACCGGCCGCGATGGTCTGGGTGGCGGCTATATGCCGGAAATTTTCAAAGCCTTGCCGCCGGCGTTCCGTGCGCACTCGGAAGATGCGATTGATTTTGAAGCACTCCGGGGCCGCAGAGTGACTGTTATTGGGGCTGGCGCCTCTGCAATGGATAATGCAGCCGCCGCACTTGAGGCCGGAGCAGCCCGTGTGGATATGCTGATACGCCGGAAGGATATTCCGCGGATTAACAAGTTTACGGGCATTGGGAGTCAGGGCGTTGTTCACGGTTTTCAGGCGTTGCCTGATGCGTGGAAATGGCGTTTTCTGGATTATACCCTTGCGGCACAAACACCGCCGCCACGGCCCAGCACCTTGCGTGTTTCAAAACACCCTAATGCGTTTTTCCATCTTGGTTGCCCGGTGGAGGCTGTTGCGGTGGAGGGCGATCATCTGCGTGTGACAACGCCTCGCGGCGTGTTTGAAACAGATTTCCTTATCGCGGCGACGGGCTTTGCGGTTGATATTGGCCAGAGACCGGAACTAAAATCAATCGCACCGAGCATTCGCTTCTGGAAAGATCGCTTTACGCCTGCACCGGAAGATAATCCTTCGGGCTGTCTGAATCCTGAACTGGAATTTTCCCCCGATCTGGGGCCAGCGTTTGAGTTTCAGCCGAAAGACGGCGTTGTGTGTCCGGCGCTAGAAAAAATTCACTGCTTCTGTTTCCCGGCAACGCTTTCCCATGGAAAGGTGAGTGGGGATATTCCGGCTATTAGTGACGGCGCAGACAGACTGGCTAAGGGGATTGTCAGCAGCTTGTTTGTTGAAGATCGGGCTATTCATTATAGCAACCTGGAGCAGTTCAACACGCCAGAGTTGCAGGGAGATGAATGGCAGGATGTTGGGTGCTGAGCGAGCTTAGCTTTTTGACTATGACCATCTGCTTATCGGCAGGTGGTCGGGGAGTGTCTGCTCCTTATCCACTAGGAAAAGGCAATCAAACATAAAACACTATTTTCCCTTTTTCGTATTTTGTTTTGCATCCAAGCAAAAATGAGACTGCCTGCGCAAAATCCTTTATTTTCAATAAATCAAAGCTGCCTGAAATTTTGCGTTGGTTCAGACTGTTGCTGGAAATCAGACATTGTGTGTCGGAATACTGATTGAATTCCTCGACAGCGACCTGAAGTGTGGAATTATTTAAAATAATCTGCCCGTTGCGCCATGCTTGCTGCACGAGTGATGCATCTCGGGTGAGTGGATGGCTTTTAATAAGCTCTGAACTATCACTTTTTGTCTTGGAAAAATGGAAAACCTGCGGAGATGTGATGGCGTGGTGTTGTGCCTCCCTAAGCCAGTTCATCGTTCCGGCATAGAGAGACAGAATAATGGTCTGCCCCTGTAATTTAATATCAAAATTAGCGTTTTTTCCAGCAAGCTTTAACGCGCCTGCGGAAATCCACGTTTGATTGCGCCGGATCTCCATCCCAATACGCCCATCGGCAACCTGCATGATATTTTTTGTTTTTGATGACGAGAAATAGGCGCCTGAGCGCGCGTCTACGGTGACGCGATTGCCGTTCCAGACATACTGTTGAGGTGCCTGTCGCCCCCTATGGCGCATAACAAAATGGTCATGCATTTTTTCCGGCATGCATAGGCCGACCAATCCTGCAGCAACTGCCGACCCCATAAACAGTCGGCGGGTGGTGGCTGGAGTCGAACGATGAGCGGTCGATCGTTCGTTCTGTGCAGTAGTTCTATAGTTTAGAGCCTGATAAACACTTTTTGCCTGTACGTAAGCGCCAAGGTTGCGGGCATCGGCGTTGAGCCATGCTGCAAGGTCCTGCTGTTCGCTTGGAGAGAGGTCTCGAGCATCAGCGAGAGCAACCCAGTGCGTTGCGTCTGTCTGGCGCGTCTTGCCGTCTGCTACGGGAGAAGAATACAGCAAGGCACTCTCATTCTATTATCAAGAGGATCATGCAAAGCAAAATACGTTACTCGAGGCTTTGCCCGGCTTCTATCAGCCTCTGCAGGCCGCGGCTAACGTGTCGCTCAACCGCCCGTAGTGAAAGGCCGAGTTTCTGGGCGATCGTGGCATGACTGTAATTGTAGATTTTCCGAAGAATAAAAACATCCTTGCAGGGACTGGGGAGTGTCATCATCTGCTCTTTAAGCCAGTCAAGCCGCTGACGAGAGGAGAAATTCTGCTCCGGGTTCGGCTGGCTATCCGCCACGTTATGCGCTTCCAGACCTAAACTTGTATCAATATAAACAATTTTTGCGCGTCTGGCGTGTTCAAAAACCAGATTTCGGGCGCAGGAGAAAAAGTAAGCCCGACCGTTCTGGATCTCCTGATAGGGCGCTGAACAGAAGCGGGCGTAACACTCCTGAATAATGTCATCTGCCGTCATGCCGGGCAGAGTTGTCCGGTTGAGCCAGCCCCGTATTGCGGGTTCATACGGCATGACGTTCTGCGTGATCCATGTCATGCGGTCTGCATCCGGGAGGAGGGGCAGTGCATCACACTGTGGTGATGAGAGATCGTGCGTGCTGTGCTCACCTGTATCACAATCTAGGGATGCATCCATGAGCATGAGGCCGTCTTACCATCAGGGGAGGGGCGGGTGTGGGAGTGACTTACACCGCGCTCAGGGGCTAAAGCAAGTTGACCGGGGGTTCCGGAGAACGTGTTGTAACACGCTGTTCCAAAACGAATTTTGGTTTCGCCGGAAAGGAAAGTTTCCTTTCGTCATAAAACCTTAACAGAATTTCTGGCCTCCATGAGGGGGGAAATGCGGGCGGTGGTTCATCTTAGAGAGTGAATTTTGCACCGTGTCCGAAGGTAATGGTCCTCTCATGCGTTCAGTTAAGACAATCAGCACACTTACACTGCTGTCCTCTACCGTCACGTGCAACATGGCGTTTGGTGCGACGCACATGTTCAACATTCCTGCGGGCACAGTCCCGGAAGCCCTTTCTGTTTTCCAGAAGCAGTCCGGGTCCGGGGTAATTGCCAAAGCCAAAGACTTCCGGAATGTCAGAGTGTCCTCTGTGCATGGCATGATGGATGATCAGGTTGCGCTGCAAAAGCTGCTGTCTGGCACAACCCTGCAGGTCAGCCGGCAGAATCAGGGCTCTCACTTTGTTATTGTCGAAAGAAAACTGCCGCGGGAAGCCAGGGCAAGCGGTGAAAATGTGGATGTCGTAGAACGTCGCAAGTCAGATGGTGGCGGTATGATGGTAAGGCATACCACGCCGAGGACGGTGAGTTCTCTGTCTCACGCCTATATCGAAATGCAATCTCCGACCTCAACCATTGAATCTCTTATCCAGACGCTGCCGGGTGTGGTGTCGGCCAGCGAAGGCCCGCTGACAACGTCTTTTTCAACTATCCATATTCGAGGTATGTCGCAGCCTGAAATTGGCGTCACGTTTGAGGGGATGCCAGCCGCCAACCCGTTTACCTATAGCACCTACACGCCCTCGCTGGTGGACAGTGAGAATATGGGGCAGGTGAATGTGATGCAGGGGGCGGTTGATATCAATTCTCCTACCTACAATGCGACCGGCGCTGAAATATCCGCGACAATACGCCGCCCGACGGATCGGCAGAATATTCATGTGGCAGGCTCCGGCGGTTCTTATGGGACCAATAAGGATTTCATCCGCTACGATACAGGGGAGATTGGAAATTCCGGTGTCAGAGCTTTTGCCTCTGGCTCCTACGCACGGAGTGATATGTGGCGTGGGGATGGGAATATCAGAAAGTGGCATGTCGATGCAGCCGTTACAAAGAGCTGGGCAGACCACAGTGACTCTGAAGTTATTTTTGGATTTACCAAGGCGCAGCAGGGGGAGTGGCTCTATCCCTCTCTTGCGAACTGGAACAAATATGGCGTCGATTATGGTTTGAATAAGCAGTATTACAATGGGGATACCCATTATTCCGGTTTAAATGCCAAAAATACCGGTGCCATTTATGGGGCATTGAAAAATCATTTCACGTTTGGTCATGGCCTCAGTCTTGATGCAGAAGCTTATTCCGTAGAATTTCATGGTCCCTACACGTATGGCGAAACGGTGCCTGTTTCAAATGGCTATGCCGGGGCGGAAAAATATAAACATCTTGATAATTATAAGGATCTTCCGGGCTATGACCCGGCTGTCAGCAAGCTGACATCTGTTGAGGTGTCGGATTGGTATACGCTGTCTTCCGGCCTGACGCTGACAGGGCGCTGGAAGCATAAATTCAATACCCTGAGCCTGACCTACTGGTATTCCTACGCGCAGGAAGCGGCGAGCCAGAATTTCTATCCTGTGAACGGTAAGGGGGAATGGAGTGCTCATGGTGCGCCGTTAACGGCGAACGGTGGTCAGCTTATTAGTGAAGATAACGAAAACGGTTTGCAGCAGCTCAATAGCTTTGCTGTGGATGACAAGATGGTCTTCCTGAATGGCCGCCTGACGATTGATGGCGGCATCAGAATGGCGATGGCCAACCGTCAATATACGCAGGATTTGCCGGGCGTGACGGGAAGCAATTACAAATCCATCAAGAACGTTTTTGTTCCGGCCCCTCAGGTCCTTATCAGCTATCGGTTTAACCCGCAGCATCAGATTTATGTTAACGGAACAACGGGTTACCATCTGCCTGCATCATTAAGCTCGCAGCTTTCGTCTTACAGCTATTCAACTGGCAAGGCGACCTCGCTCCCCATGTCGGATTATAAACCGGAATATATGATTACCGAGGAAGTGGGGTATCGCTACAGCGGGCTTCTGACAGCCAACGTGGCCGGTTTCCATTACAACGTGACCAACCATCAGGTTTCGGCTGAAAGCTATGAGCCGGGCTCAACCTCCACCATTTCTCAGCTGATCAATGCGGGCGGAATGGAGGCTTATGGGATTCAGGCAGAGCTGGCGACACATCCCTGGCATCATCTGAGTTTCTATGCTTCTGGCCAGTATATGCACACTAAAAACGGCAACAATATTGCTTATGAAGGGGATTACCTGGCGACAAAGGGCAAGCAGGAAGTCGGGGCACCCAAATTCTCCGGTTCACTCGGTCTGACCTATAATGACGGTCTATGGTTTGGGAATTTCACGCTGCAATATACAGACTCTCAGTATTCCACACTGATGAATGACCAGAGTATTCCAAGTTATGTCAGTGCAAATCTGGCCGTTGGCAGACAATTACCCAAGATTGGTCGGGTACGCCCGAAAATCAGGCTCAATCTGGTTAATCTTGGGAATAATCACTATTTGTCTTCAATGTATGGCTATACAACCAATGCACAGACCCAGCATGGTATTGTGACAGGGAAGGCGTTTTCGGGCTCGCAGCCAACCTATGTCATTGCGTCTCCCTTTGTGGTGATGGCGACCATTTCAGCCGATTTTTGATGACATAAAAAAACGACCCTGTGCTGAGCAGGATCGATGGTATTCTTGTAACTGAGTTGGACGATACACAGATCATGGCAACACGCAGAGACTTCCTGAAATACGCGCTTATGTCCGGGGCGGCTGCCGGTTCCAGCGCAGTCTTACCTGAATCCGTCCGTCGCGCCTTTGCCATTGCGCCAGATGCCGGCTCTACGTGGAAAGATGCGGAGCATGTGGTAATCCTGATGCAGGAGAACCGTTCTTTTGATCATGTTTTTGGCACGTTGCAGGGCGTGCGGGGGTTTAATGACCCGCGTGCCATGCGTCAGCCAAACGGTAATTCAGTCTTTCTGCAGTCGAGCCAGTCAGGGGAGACCTATCTGCCCTGGCGGCTGAATATTCGGGATACGCGGGTAACGTGGATGGGGTCTATCCCGCATTCTCGTGATAGTCAGGTTGATGCCTGGCATGATGGCGGCCATGATCGTTGGATTGATGCAAAAAAGTCCCACCATAAAGGGTATGACCGCTATCCCCTGACAATGGGATATTACACGCGAGAAGATCTGCCGTTCTATTATGCACTGGCTGACGCGTTTACGGTCTGTGACCAGAATTACTGTGGCGCGATGACCAGCACGACGCCTAACCGTCTGTTGTTCATGACGGGAACTGTGCGGGATCGTCAGGACCCGTCATCCAATGTTTACATGCGTAATGGCGAAATTCTTGAAGGTGGGATGACGTGGGATACGTTTCCTGAACGACTTGAGAGTGTCGGTGTCTCCTGGAAATATTATCAGAACGAGCTGTCTCAAACCGGTGGCATGAGTGATGCAGAACGGGGCTGGCTGAGCAATTTCAGCACCAATGTGCTGGAATGCTTTGATCAGTACGTGGTGTCTGCCAATCCGGGCTATGATGACTGGCTTGATGCCCGCATCAGTGATTGCCAGAACCATCTGGACCGGCTCAATAGCCGGGAAATGCTGGTGTCAGAAACACAGGCAGAAAAGGTGGCTGAAGCGCGGGAGTTGATGGCTGTTCTGACACGTCGCAAGGCACAGTCCGGCCGGCCATTGGAGAAACTGACGGCTGAAGAGCGTAGCTTGTTTGAAAAAGCCTTTGTGACCAACAAGGGCGACAAACATTATCGGGAGCTTGAAAAGCTGACGTTCCATGATGGAGAAAAATCCATCAGCATGAAGGCTCCGAAGGGCGACATCCTGTATCAGTTCCGACAGGATGTGAAAGAGGGTAAGCTGCCTGCCGTCTCCTGGCTTTCAGCGCCCGGGCATTTTTCCGATCACCCGACGTCCCCCTGGTATGGGGCGTGGTACGTCTCGGAAGTGATGGATATTCTGACAGAAAATCCGGATGTGTGGAAAAAGACGATTTTCATCATCACCTATGATGAAAATGACGGTTATTTCGACCACTGCTGTTCCTACGTCGCACCAGACCCCAAACGCCCTGAAACAGGACGCTTTTCTCGCAGCATTGGCGGGGAGGGGCTGGAATATACAACGGCGCAAGATGAAATTGCCCGTGGCGTGCCAGAACATCAGGCGCGCAGCGGCCCGATTGGGCTGGGGTTTCGCGTGCCGATGATTATTGCGTCTCCCTGGAGCCGAGGGGGGTGGGTGAATTCACAGCTGTTTGAACACACCTCCACACTGCGTTTTCTGGAGAGGTTTGTTCAGGAAAAGTTTGGGAAAAAGATTTCTGAGGCTAATATTTCTCCATGGCGTCGTGCGATCAGCGGTGATCTGACATCCTGCTTCCGGCCCTATGATGGGTCTGTGCCAGGATTGCCTTATCTGAATCGTGACGCCCATCTGCATATGATTGAAGATGCTAAAGATCGCCCAATGCCCAGCGGTTTCAAGGCGCTTGAAGCGGCCGAAATTACGGAGTTGCGGAACAATCCGGAAAAAATACAGCAGACCGTAAGGCAGGAGCCGGGTGTCCGGCCAGCCTGTGCGCTGCCTTATGAACCCTATTGTGACGGCGGTGTAAGCGCGGATGGCCGGAGCATTCAACTGCATATGAAAGCAGGTAAGGC
Source organism: Acetobacter cerevisiae (assembly GCF_001580535.1). Taxonomy (GTDB): domain Bacteria; phylum Pseudomonadota; class Alphaproteobacteria; order Acetobacterales; family Acetobacteraceae; genus Acetobacter; species Acetobacter cerevisiae. Next base: position 18,695 of record NZ_LHZA01000149.1, read on the forward strand.
TTTGTATGGTCGGCAGGCCGCAGGTTTGCCGTTTAACGTGCATTGCTACACCAGCCCGGAAAGCAACAGCATGCAGGCGGCTACCTATGCTGTGGCAGCAGGCGATACGCTGGATGCGTCATTCGAGATGGCCTCGTTTTCTCAGGGGCATTATGACGTTGGTGTTCATGCTCCCAATGGTTTTTACCGGCGCTACAAGGGCCAGCAGGATGGCCTACGGATAGAAGCGTCTTGCCGTTATCTGGCCGGTAAGAAAAAAGATCTGGTGCTGAGTCTGAGCAATCATGGAAAGAAAAAGGTTGAACTCACCTGCATTTCCAAAGCCGGACAGATAAACCGCACCGTGCGTCTGCTTGCCGGGCAGACGCTGGCTGTTCCGTTTGATCTGGCCGCAAGTGCCATGTGGTATGATATTATGGTGTCGGCTGCAGAGGAGCCTGAATTCCTGTATCATTTTGCCGGTCGGGTCGAAACGAAGCTGCCTGGGAAGACGGATATCGCAATGGGAGGCTTGCAGACCGGCTAAAAACCTCGCATTGAACCGCTTTCCTGGCTTTTGTAGACAAGGGGAAGCGGTGGCCTTGCTTGGGGGCGGCCAGTTTAAAAGAAGGTTCTCATTCGTGCGCTCTTTCAGGCTGCTGCAATCAACATTTCTGGTGACAGGATGTGCTGTCCTGCTGGCACTGGGCCTGAGCGGGCAGGCTGCTAAAGCTGAACCTGCGACTGGTGCAGCCTGTAACCCTGCTGCAGATGGGGGCAACCCGTGTCCCCGGAGCCTGCGTCTGGAAAAGCAGCAACCTTTGTCCATGATGGCGACAGTGGGCAAGGCGATGTTTTTTGATCTGGCCTTGTCTGGTTCCGGCAAGTTATCCTGCGCCTCCTGCCATGTGCCCAGCCTGCATTATGGTCCATCTGGGAACGCTCCGGTTTTCAAAGGGGGCGCTACGGGCAACCGTGAGGGGCGACGCGCAATCCCCAGCCTGACCTATCTGGAGCGTCAACCGCCGTTCAGCATTGGGCCTGATGATGCTGTTGCTGATGATATTGCCCCCACAATCGCGGTACCCGTGACAGGAGGTGTCCATGCTGCAAAAAGTGCCGTGAACACGGCAAGCTCAGCAGCCAATCTGGTGCCGCAGGGCGGTCTTTTTCTGGATGGTCGGGCCGATACCCTGCACCAGCAGGCCAGCGGCCCCATGTTTGACCCGGATGAAATGGCGGCTACACCGGAGAAAGTCAGCGCGCGCCTGCAAACCGTGGATTATGCTGCACCTTTGCGGGATCTGGCTGGTGTTCGCGGTAAGGTATCTTCTGATTTTCTGCTTTCCGAAGGCCTGTTTGCGTTGGCGCGCTATCAGATTGAGGACCAGAATTTTCATCCGTATAGCAGCAAGTTTGATGCCTGGCTGCAAGGCAAAGCCCGCTTCTCTCCTATGGAGCGGGAAGGGTATCTTTTGTTCAATGACCCTAAGAAGGGAAACTGTGCGGCGTGTCATGTCGATACGGTGCGGAGCGACGGTTTACCGCCTCTTTTTACGGACCATCAATACGAAGCGCTTGCTGCGCCTCGTAATTTTGCCCTCCAGCATACGCATGATCCGGCATATTATGATCTTGGGGTATGTGATCAGAAGCCGGGAGGCCGGAAAGACCTTGCACCTTATTGCGGGATGTTTGCGACACCAACTTTGCGGAATGCCGCAACCCGGCATAGTTTTTTCCACAATGGTGTTTTTCATTTCTTAGAAGATGTCATGGATTTTTATGTGTTGCGGGATCTTGATCCGGAGCGCTTTTACCCTAAAGGGCCGGATGGCAAGGTTCAGACCTATAATGATATTCCGGCGGCTTATCGGGGCAACATCGATACAACCGATGCGCCGTTTGACCGCAAGGCTGGGCAGGCTCCCGCTTTGACCAGGGCAGAACGGCAGGCCATTATTGCATTCCTGCAAACACTGACAGATGGCTGGGCGGGGGAAACGGGGCAGGCCAACAGGCTTTAATAAGATGCGGATCTGCTCTGCTTTCCGGGTTGTTGACCTTGATAAAAATTTAAGTGCTCATTATGACTTTCCAAGAACAGAAACGTTCTTGTGTTAATTTTTATGAATGTAAAAGGTTTCTTAATTGGGTCTCCGTAAAGATATATGGCGTGTCGGTATTTCTTCTACGCCTCTGGATGCCATTATTGAAGAAGCCGGTGTAAAGGCAGAACCTGTCACCTGGCTTCCTGAGATGAAGTCTTTCCAGTTTATGGCCGATCCCTTCGGGTTCTGGAAAGACAACACGCTCTATATCTTTGTTGAAACTTTTGACTATCGAACCCGTCATGGAATTATAGAAGTCTTTATTTATGACGCGCACTTCAAGTTTTTGGGGCGGCGTGTTGCACTTTCTGAGCCCTGGCATTTATCCTATCCGTATGTGTTTGAAGCAGACGGTGAGATCTGGATGCTGCCGGAAGCGTATCACTCAGGAAAGCTGACCCTGTATCGCGCGGCATCATTCCCCGACGTATGGGAGCCTGCCTGCGTGATTGATCTCGGGCCCGATGTGGCTGTGGATGCCACTCCCTTTTTCCATGACGGTCTATGGTGGCTTTTTTATATACCGGCCAGCAAGCCGCCCAAGCCTGTGGGGGAACTGCATCTGGCTTTTGCCGAGCAGTTAAAGGGGCCGTGGACACGCCACCCCCGGAACCCTGTCCGGTTTGACTCAGCCAGTACACGGCCCGGCGGAACGCCGCGTGTTCTGAATGGACGGGTCATGTTGCCGGTGCAGGATTGTTCATGGACCTATGGCGGGGCTATTCGGCCGTTATGGTTTGAAGTGCTGACCCCTGATCGGGTCGTGACACATGCTGGTGCCAGGATCAGGATCCCGGCACAGTTTGCACCGTATACAGAAGGCATGCATACGCTTTCAGCCGCAGGGCCTGTCACGGTGTTTGATGTCAAACGGACAGAACTATCTGCCCATGGATTGTCTATTGAACTTATTCGAGAGTCTAAGAAGTTTCTGCAAAAAAAATGCTGAAAAACAAAGACCTTTTTTCAATCGGCATTGTTATCCATGACTTTGTGTTTGGTGGGTCCGAGCGGATTGCTATTCGGCTTGCCAATTACTGGTCTTTGCAGGGCTATCCTGTTGTTGTGTTCGCCGGGGCAGAAGCGGGCGAGATGCGGGATCTGCTGGCCCCGGTAGTCAGGCTGGTTATTGCCCCTAAACCGATTTGCCGTTCCCGGTCATCCATGGCAGAGCTCGCCAAAAAGGCGGCGAAGTATTTCCAGAAAAACCCGGTAAAAGCATGCTTTGTGCCAGGGAATTATCATTGGCCTGTGGCTTATACACTGGGGAAACTGCCCCCGAAGGTACGCCCTGTTATTCTGACGCAAATCAGTTCTCCAATTTATAAACCGGGGCGTTCTGTCTGGGCGCAAAAAATCTTCAACATACGAATGCGTTTTCTGTTGAGGAAATCTGACAAACTGGTGGCGCTTGACCACACTACGGCAGAGGAAGCCAACTGCTTATTCAGGCGGCCTGTCGCGGATGTTATTCCGTTACCCGCGCTCTGCGGAAGTCTTCCGGCGGCCCGGATGCCAGACGCAGGCAATTTTAATATTCTGGCAGCAGGCAGACTGACGCACGCAAAAGGGTTTGATTTGCTAATTGAGGCCTTCGCATCCGTCGCCACACACTATCCCGCCGCAACTTTGACGATTTGCGGGGCAGGGCCTGATCAGAAGGCTCTCCTTGATCTCGCTGCCTGCAAGGGCGTGCAGGACAAGGTTCGGCTCACAGGCTATGTCACAGATATCCGGCCCTATCTGGATGACGCTCGTCTGTTTGTCCTTTCATCCCGACGGGAAGGATATGGCGCCGTTGTTTTAGAAGCGCTTGCGGCCGGCCGTCAGGTCATCACAACCGATTGCACTCCTGCTGCCCGTGATTTTGTGGGGTGTTCTGAAGCTGTGCATGTTGTGCCAGTGGGAGACAGTGGCGCTCTTGCGCGGGCCATGATTGCAGTGTTGGAAAAACCTGCCCCGGATAGTCAAAGGCTGGCTGAGGCTGTAAGGCCTTTTTCAATTGATTATGGTGGGCTGGCCTACCTTCACCTGATGTCCACTTTGCTTGAAACGGCAAAAAAACATTAGGTCAGTGTTTGAGATGCGCTTTGGTGCATTGGTTAAAGAGGAGCAGAGATGCGCGTCGGGTTTGTTATCCACACAATAGGCCTGATGGGCGGTACAGAGCGTACGTGCTGCGCTGTGATGAATGGTCTGGCTGACTATGCGGACATCACGCTGATAGAAGTTCTCTCAGAAGGGCCGCCTGCCTATCCTGTGGATGAGCGCATCAAGCGGGCTGTTTTATCAGCACAGCATGTCTCGCTTTTGTGGTTCGCGCCTAAGCTGATCATGCGCCTCTATCATCTTATCAAACGTAAAAAGCTGGAAGCACTGGTTGTTGTGGAAGCAACGCATGCACTCTACGCGGTTGCGGCGGCCAGACTGGCCGGCGTGCGGTGTATTGTGTGGGAACATTTCAATTACAACGTCGATCTGGGGAAAAAGAAGAGACGCTGGGGGCGTCTTATCGCTGCAAAATGGGCGAATGATATTGTCACGCTGACTCATCGGGACCAGAGCATCTGGCAACAAAAGGCACGCCCCAAAGCGCAGGTGCACTGTATTCCCAATATGGCTCCCTCCGTTTCTGAAAAGCCCTATGATATCGCGGCCCGCACGGTGCTGGCATTGGGGCGGTTAAGCCCGCAAAAAGGGTTCGACCGGCTCCTGCAGGCCTGGAAGCTGGTTGAAGAGGATCCTCGCTCTGCGGGCTGGAAGCTGACGATTGTGGGTGAGGGACCTCAAAAGACCCGGCTGACAGAACAGGCTGCCACCCTTGAACGTGCCAGTGTTGGGCCGGCGCAAAAGGATGTTGCCGCGCTATTTGCTCAGGCAGGCCTCATGGTGTCGTCCTCGCGGTTTGAGGGGCTGCCCATGGTGCTGCTAGAGGCAGTTGCTTTTGGTGTACCGATTGTGGCGTTTGATTGTGAAACCGGGCCTGCTGAAATTATTATCCCCGATCAGACAGGAATTCTGGTGCCGCAGAATGATGTGGCGGGGCTGGCTGAAGGGCTTTTAAACCTGATGGCAAACCCGGAAAAACGTCTGGCTTTTTCCAGAGAGGGGAAAGACCGGATGGCTCTATTCAGCCGAGATCATGTCATTTCCCTATGGTGCAGGACGCTAGGGCTGTAAGCCGTCTGGCTGCCTGACTTTAAACGGTTGCCAACACATTTCAGTGAGGATGCGGACGAGGCCGCAACGTGTCCAGCCTGGCCGGCGTTGGATGGATAGCTCCCTTTCCACGAAGAGAGCTTATCCGGTTGAGCAGGATGATCCGATAAGGCGGGAAGACAGTCACAGCGGACGTTCTCTGGGCCCTAGGCAAGGTGGTTCCTATGAAAATTACAGAACAACTCACATCTGCCGTCACCCAGGTTGGGGATTTCATGACTCTGGCCAGCAAGGATGTCTCCGGCATGCTTTCTGTCCTGAATGATCTGCTTGGCCCGGTCCCCCAGCCCGATGCGCCCAGCAAACTGGAGCAGCGCGCCAGTGCTGCCGGGATGATTGACGTCATTCGTGACTGGCAGGCACAGGATAACGCGCCGCCTGCGACGGAAGCTGAAATCAAGCAATTCTTCACGCCTGAGGAACTGACCCAGTTTTCCAATGAAACCGGGCTTTCTGACACCGCAACCCTGAGCATGCTGCAAACGCTGCTGCCTCGTTGCGTCCGACGGCGTGCCTTGCATGAGCCGTTTCCGCCGCCTGCTTGACAGACCTCATTTTTGCGGGTTTTTGAGGCAGGCGTGACTGGATACTGTCGGACGGGGGATCTGGCGGGTATGTTTACAGGGCAGGGGCCGCCATCTGGTGCGGTCTATGCGGCTTTGTAGGGATATGGTCTGGTGACAAGAGTGATGTGTCACGGGATGAAGGCCGCTATGCCCCTCTGTTTCCAATGTTCCTTTAGCCATCTGACGTGCTGATGTGGCGACGGTTCCTGCTGGGGCTGGTTCTGTGTTCTGGGGCGCATGTGGCTCTGGCCGAGCCAAAGCACCGGATAGCCTCGCTCAATCTGTGTACCGATCAGCTGGTACTGATGCTGGCAAACCCTGAAAACATTGTGGGGCTCAGTCCTATGGTGCGGGATTGCCAGAACGCGGTGCTGTGCGAACAGGCCCGTGCAGTGCCCACTGTGCGCGTTTCAGCCGAAGCCGTTGTGGCGCATCAACCGGATATTGTGCTGGGTGGCACGTATACGGCACGCGTTGCCATGCAGGTCGCCAGATCGTTAGGGTTGCCCGTGGTGGCGCTCAGACCAGCGGATAAGCTGGACGATATTCCCCTACAGATCATGATGGTTGCGAACGCTATTGGCGAGCCTGAGCGTGGCAGGCAGCTTGTAGCGGCATTTCGCGCGCGTCTGGCTGAACTGAGCGTGACAGACCCAAAGGGGCCCGTCGGGGCCATCTATGCTGCCAATGGCTTTGTAACGCAGCCGGGAAGTCTACCGGACGATGTCCTGCGCCATGCCGGTTTTCAGAACTATACGGGCCAGAAGGGGATGAGTCATATGCGCAAGCTCCCTCTGGAAACCCTGATCGCTCATCCGCCTGATCTGCTTATTCTTGATCGCTCCGGGCAAGGCTACTCCATCGCTCAGGCCATGCTCGATAATCCGGTTCTGCAGAACGCTTTTCCCGAAGCGCATAAGGCCGATATTCCTGCCAGATTATGGCTATGTGGCTTGCCGCAAACACTGGACGTTATCAGTCGCCTTCAAGTTAATCGTGCCGCACTGGAGGCTCTCCGATGATCACAGGTCAACAGGGACGAGGCCTCTCTTTTTATCTGGCCGCCTGCGTAGGTGTGCTGTTTGTTGTGTCCCTCTGGCACGGGGAAAGCTCCATTGCTGGCGTGCAGGCTGTGCAGGATGTTCTGGCAGGCCATTCTACGCCCGGAACTATTATTCTTGAGCAGCTACGCCTGCCGCGCACGCTTCTGGGTATTCTGGTGGGCGGTGTGCTCGGTCTTTCCGGCGCAACCTTGCAGGGCTACATGCGCAACCCGCTGGCAGATCCGGGTATTCTGGGCGTATCAGGGGGCGCGGCACTGGGGGCCGTATGCGTCTTTTATACCGGGTTGATGCAGATCTCGCTTGTGGCCCTTCCGCTTGGTGGGTTGATTGGTGCTTTTGCAGCAGTCGCGCTGCTGATGCTGCTGGTCGGGGACGGAGGTGTGCTGGTGCTCCTGCTGGCTGGTGCAGCCTTAAGCGGCTTTACGGCAGCCCTGACAGCGCTGACGTTGAATCTGGTCCCAAGCCCTTATGCCTCTTTTGAAATCATGCACTGGCTGATGGGGTCCCTGACAGACCGGACCTTTACGGATGTCGCCATTTGCCTGCCCGGAGCCGTTCTGGGAAGTGCTCTGATGCTGACAACAGGTCGGGCGCTGGATGCCCTGACATTGGGGGAAGAGGTCGCCACCAGTATGGGTTTTGTCCTCACCGGCTGGCGGGGCGTGCAGATGCGGGTTGTACTGGGAACGGCTCTGGCGGTTGGGTCCTGTGTGGCAGTATCCGGCGCGATCGGGTTTGTGGGGCTGGTGGTACCGCATGTCTTGCGCGGTTTGACGGGCTATCAGCCCTCTCGCCTGCTCTGGCCGTCATTCTGGGGCGGAGCTGCTTTGTTGCTGGTGGCTGATAATGTTGTCCGGATGACGGCATCCGGGCCGGAACTTCAGCTTGGTGTTCTGACTGCTTTGGTCGGTTCTCCGGTCTTCTTCCATCGGGTGTTGAAGCTGCGGAAGGATGGCGTATGACCTGCCTGCTCGCATCAGATGTTTCTCTTTCCCTCGGTGGCCGGCATATCCTGCGGTCTGTCACCATGTCTGTGCAGAGCGGCGCTGTGGTAGGGCTGATTGGCCCGAACGGAGCAGGGAAAAGCAGCCTGTTGCGTCTGCTCGCCGGGTTAAAGGCTCCGGATACGGGGTGTCTTCTACTTGATGACCACAACCTTGCCTCAGCCCCGGCACACTGGCGTGCCCGCCAGATTGCGTTCATGCCACAAGAGGTTGTGCGTCCACCGCCCATGAGCGTGCGCCATGTCGCGGCCCTGGGCAGGCTGGCGCATGGAGAAAGCGGTTCCGTGGCGTTTCATCATCCCAAAGTGACGGAAGCTCTTGAGCAAACGGGGTTGTTGCAGAGTGCAGACCGTCCCGCCCATCGTCTTTCCGGCGGTGAACTGGCGCGGTTGTCACTTTGCCGGATGCTCTGTGTGGACGCGCCAGTTCTGCTGGCTGATGAGCCTGTTGCGGCACTGGACCCGGCGCATGCGCTGATGGTGATGTCACTTTTTCAGAAAGCCGCGCATCAGGACGGCAAGGCCGTGGTGGTCGTGCTGCATGATCTGGCGCTGGCAGCCCGCTTTTGCGACCAGCTCGTGCTGATGCAGGATGGGGCAATCCGTGCTCACGGCCTGCCGGAGGACGTACTGGCGGAAACGTTGGTGCGGGATGTGTATCAGGTCACGACGCGGCGGATTGGAACAATCCCCGTGCCGTGGGATCTCTGTCCCTGAAAAAAAACCTCTCAGCCGATGAGTTTTTCCATTTCCCGGATGAGGGTCGCGGGTGAGTAGGGCTTACGCACGACCGGTACGTCATGAAATTCTGTGGGGATCATGGAGCGGTCAGCATAGCCCGTAGCAAACAGGAAGGGGATGCCTCGCTCCCGCAGCGTGCGGGCCACATCGGTCGAGGTTTCATCGCCCAGATTAAAGTCCAGCAGAGCAAGATCAGGGTGGTGGGTCCGTATGGCCTGCAGGGCTTCATAAACAGAAGACACTGTACGCACATCAGAAAGCCCGTGGTCCGCCAGAGCCTGCTCAACATCCATCGCAATCAGCAGCTGATCTTCCACAATCAGGATACTCTTGTCCTGCAGCCGCATGCGGTCTGCCTGCATGACTTCTGCTTTCAGGGGTTCCTGCATGATGCTGTTCTCCTGTGTGATCACCTCAGCATGGTGGCTGGGAAGAGTAAAACGGATGAAAAGCCCTTCCGTTCGAAATTCTTTTATTGTTTTGCCATGCAACTCATGCGGAACAGCCCGATCCAGCAAAATGGAACCAAAGCCTTTGCTCTCAGGCTCGTTGATGGGTGGGCCACCGACTTCCTGCCAGGTGATCACCCAGTCCTGCGTTGTCTGATCTTGCCACCATGAGACATGCAAACGGCCTTCACGGTTGGAAAACGCCCCATATTTGGCGGCATTGGTTGCGAGTTCATGCACAATCAATGCCATGACGGACAAGGCGCGCCCTGTCAGCCAGATCTGCGGGCCAGAAAGCGTAATGGTATCGGGCAGGAGCCGATACGGGGCCAGTTCGGCTTCCAGAAGCTGGTAAAGCAGGCCGCCGCCATCGGTGCGGACCACCTGATCATGCGCTGTCGCCAGAGCCTTCACGCGACCTTGCAGAATAACGAAATGTTCCTGCATCGTGCGGCCTTCTGGCACGGGCCGCGCCATGAGGGATTGCACTACAGCGAGAATATTCTTCACCCGGTGACTGAGTTCTTCATTCAGCATACGCTGGCGCGTGTCGGCCTGAGAGCGTTCCTTTAATTGCTGCTGATGGTAGGCCCCCATGACCTCAATCAGGCCGGAGCGGACCAGTCCGGCGGCTTCCATATTATTATCCGTCCAGGGAAGGCATTTTTCCTGCACCTCTTCCTTCCAGATGGAAAAGCTGGTGCGCGGGGTAAGACGGGGGCCGAGCGGGCCGCTTGTATAGGTTTTGTTCGGGTCACCGCCCCAGTTCAGGGTTTGGAGAATTTCTCGCCGGAAGAGGAAGACGTAATCCTTTGGTTGGGCTGAGATGGGGATAATCATCACGCCAGCGACATCAGGCAGGAAGGCTGCCGCATCCGGGGTGAGGCCCGTCAGATGATCCGTATGCCAGATATGGTGCCCGGCGCGTTCATGCGCGATGGAAACCAGCTCCAGCACAACATCCGGCGCGGAGGGAGCCGCTCCGTGTGTGGTCCACTGACCATTGATCCATAACCCGATCCCATCGCAGGGGATGAGGGGGGCCAGATCCGCAATATGCTGGCGCAGGTAAGAAGGCATGTCCGACATCGGGACAGCCTCTCTCAAAAAATTTTCAATCAGGGTATGGGTCTGCTGAGTCACCTGCAGGCGGCTGGTTCTAAGCAGCACCACAATCCGCAGCGCCACAAACTCACCAAAAATCTTGACGATTGTACGCTCGCCCAATGTCAGGATTTTGGGAGAATAGTTGTGGCAGGCAATCATGCCCCACAACTTCCCATCCACGATCAGGGAAATGGACATGGACGCGCCCACGCCCATATTGGTCAGATATTCACAATGAATGGGTGAGACGCTGCGCAACTGGGAGAGAGACATATCCAGCGGCCCAAGCCCCGGCATTCCCTGCACAGGGATCGGGGTGTAGCTGACATCCCCGATCATGCGGATCAGGGCGCGCTGATACAGATCTCTGGCCTGAGCTGGAATGTCAGCGCTGGGGAAATGCTGGCCCAGAAAGCTCTCAAGAACCGAAGAACGCGCTTCCGCCACGATCTTGCCGGACCAGTCGGGGTCAAAGCGATAGATCATCACGCGGTCATAATGCAGCATCCCCCGCATCAGCCGCACGACGGCCCTGAAGAGGGTTTCCATGTCCGACATGTTCCGCAGGCGGTCCAGCATCATCCGCAGACCGGCGACGGACTGGCTGTTATCTTCCGGCGCGCCTTCCGGCTCACACTCAATGACAATATCTTCGCCAGAGACATGAATGGAGAGATCGAACGCAGTCGCCCCGGCAAGATGCACGCCAAACATATAGGCCGGCCGCCCAAGGGAGAGGCTATGCGCCAGACCATTGCGCAGGGCGTGCAGTGTAGCGGCGCTCAGATAATCCGAGAGCAAGACACCCGGAGCCAGCCCGGCGAACCCCAGCATGGTGGCAGCATTGGCAGAAACACGTCGCACCCGGAATGTATCACCCTCACAGGCCAGTAAACAGCCATGCGGCTGAATACTGCCGGGGATATGGATCGGTTCTTTATCGCAGCTGGTAAGGTCTGCCTGACCGAATTCAACCATGAGATGTTTCCGTAAGACGATCTGTGTGCCTTACGGCATCAATGGCATAGCGAAAAAGACTGTGGGCAGCACCTGCAGCGACGTCTGCATCCCACTCAGAAGCGCTCTCCAGAAGGCGAAGAAAATGCTGCCAGTTATCGGGAGACGCTGTCTGGATTGCCAGATGCCGTGCCCCAAAATCCTGCGTGTAACCCAGAGCGGAAACCTGTCTGGCCAGAAAGCGTGCGCCGAGGGACGAGCCTTCCAGAACATACAGCACCCCCAGCAGCGCTGGGATGGACGCCGGAGGGGGAAAAGCAGGTATAGGACTATGGGGTTCCTGCAGGTCTTGCAGGTCCGCCTGCATCATGACACTCAGGGATACCGGGGCCCATCCAGACAGGCTCTCTGGCCATCTGACCCTGCTCATGGCTTGCTCTGCACCGATCCGGAACGCGGCAAGGCTTTTCAGATAGCGGCGATACGCCGTCTCAGATGTCAGAGGGCCAATGAGCTGATCCAGCTCTGTATGTTCGTGATGTGTTCTGTCCCGCAGAAAAAAACGACGTGAGCTTTGTGTCATGCCGGACCTCGCACCATCTGGAAAAGACTACGCCAGAGGGTCCCGCATGGTTTTAAAAACAGGCAACAGGATCTGCGTATCGGTTAACGTAAACGTATCATCGCATTCATGTGCCGGATAGGCAACATTTGAAGAGAGAAGGATACGATCTGTTTATTATCACTAATCCGTGTTAATTTTCAGTTAAAGTAGACCGCCTGAAAGGACAGAGGCCCCATTACGCTAAGCGGAAAGCGTTAATGCTGTATGAATAAGCGCCAGATGGGAAAAGCCTTGCGGAAAATTACCAAGTTGCGTGTTGTTTTGCGGATCATACTCCTCGGCCAGCAGGCCGACATCGTTTCGCAGGCTTAGCAGTTTTTCAAATAAGGCCACAGCCTCCTCTCGCCGGCCTGTCAGCGCATAGGCATCGGCCAGCCAGAAGGTGCAGGCCAGAAAGGCTCCTTCCGTGGAATTCAGGCCATCAACATTGTTGTAAGTTTTGTATCTTTGCAAAAAACCATTCCTGAGAAGATTTTTTTCAATCATCGCAATGGTTTTCTGAATACGGGGGTCATCATACGGCAGAAAACCCACGCGGGGGAGGAGTAGTAAAGCGGCATCCAGAGTATCGCCCCCGTAAAACTGCACAAAGCTGCCAAGATTTTTGTTAAAACCATTTTTACAAATATCGGCGTGCAGCGCATCGCGGGTCCGGGTCCAGCTTTCCTTGGGGCCGGGGAGGCCGTAGCGTTCCATGTCCTGTAAAGAGACCTGAAACGTGAACCAGGCCATTACTTTGGAATGCACGAACTGCCTCGGGCCTCCTCGCACTTCCCAGATGCCCTGATCAGGCTGCCTCCAGATATGCTGTAGCCAGTTGACGACCTTTGTTTGCAGAGCCCAGGCAGAGTGGCGGTTGTGCAGCCTTGCAGCCCGTCCAAGCTGGGCGACATGCGCCATGATGCCGTAAATATCCAGCTGCACCTGATCCGCTGCTGCATTGCCAATACGAACAGGATAAGCCTTGTGGTAGCCGGGCAGGCTTTCAACAGTCCATTCCCGCAAACTCCACTCTCCGCACAGGCCATACATGATCTGAATCTGGCTGGCTTCTCCCGCAATGCTGCGATGGAGCCAGTTGCGCCAGGCCTGAGCCTCCGTGTGATACCCGCAGGAAATAAATGCGGAGAGGGTCAGGGCTGCATCCCGCAACCAGCAATAGCGATAGTCCCAGTTCCGGATACCGCCGGGATCTTCTGGCAAAGACGTTGTGGGGGCGGCAATAATCCCGCCGGTTGGCGCGTAGGTGAGGGCCTTGAGGACAATCAGAGAGCGGAGAACGGCCTCTCGCCATGGCCCTTTATAAGTGCAGTGTGCGCACCAGTTCCGCCACCATTGCTCGGTGTAGGCCAACGCTGCCTCCGTATCCAATGCGGAAGGAAGAGGCTCGTGCGAGAGGGCATGTTGCAGGACAAAGGTTTCTGTCTGACCTTCTTTCAGCTTGAAAAAGGCTTCTGTCGTCAGATGTCGTCCCTGGAGCGGCACTGTGGATCGTAAAATTACCTGATCCGGCCCTGCGATGGCGCAAAGGCCGCTTCCATCAGGCAGTTTGGTAACCCAGGGGATGGTTTGCCCGTAATCAAACCGCAGACGCAGGCTGCAACGCATATGCACCTGCCCACGGACAGCCATAACGCGGCGGATGAGCGTGCGGTGCTCCTGCTCAACCGGCATGCACTCCGTCAACATCACTTCACCATTTTGGGTGGTAAATGTGGTTTCCAAAATCAGGGTGTCATCACGATAACGGCGCTGCACGCTGAGAACGGGTTCTGCCGGGTGTAAAGCCCAGTGCCCGTGTTCTGCCGTTCCCAGCAACGCCGCCAGACAGGCTGGGCTGTCAAAACGCGGCAGACAGAGCCAGTCGATAGTGCCATCCCGCCCGGTCAGTGCCGCAGTATGGCAGTCCCCCAGCAAGGCATAGTCTTCAATAGGGAGGGGAAGAATGCGGAGCGGAAACGGATCGTGAGAGGACATACCGGCATCCTGTGCAGAAGAAGGAACTCTTCAGTCTGAACGGTATGCAGGGGGCAAGCGTTCCGCAGCCGGGTTGAACGAAGCTGATGGAGGTGGCTTTGTCAGGCGATACCGTCTTCCGCACCACGGCTGCGCGCTAAAGCTGCTTCAAACCGGGCGCGCGTGGCGGCTCCCATACGCCCCATGCCACAGGCTTTACGCATAGTGGCAATAAGCTCCTCATCGGGCAGCCCGGTAACCAACAGTGTTTTTGCCAGACTGACGAGCATGGCAAGCGGCACGGTTGCCGGGTCCAGCGTTTCCTGCGGGGCGGGGGCTTTGAAAGGTAGCGGTGCATCCGGCGAGAGGTTTTCCGGCCAGATGAAGGTGCCCACATCTTCCCGCGTGCGCGGGAGAGAGGCGGGGATCAGTCCCTGAACACGCTCGCGGATTTCTCGCCCAGCCCGCGCAAAGCCATGCTGACGAGAGACGGACTGGACGAGCAGATCCTCCCGCACCGGACCATGCCTGTTTGCCTCCTGCTGGATGAGGCGGATCAGTGTTGGTGTGTAGGTTTCCTTGAAGAACAGAGCCTGATCGGGGACTGCATCTGGCAGAGGTTCAGAGACCTCAGGTTCTATGATGGGTAACACTGGGGCGGTCTGCGACGACACATGCTCCGGTGCCCGTGCGTAAAGACCCGGCTCGTCTGATGGAGTTCCACCGCCTGCAGAACTGTCGGGGTGAGTTGAGGCTCTCTCCGTGTTCCCGGCATCATCCTGTGACAAGGCAGCCTCTTGTGCCTCAGCAGGATCAGTTGCCGCAGGGAGAAGGGCAGCACGGGCGCGCTCCTCTTCCTCCTGCGCGGTACGCTTTTCCCGTGTTTGGGTCAGCAAGGCCTGCAGGGCTTTGTCCAGCCTGTCACATTCACGCTGTGCGTTGGTCCACCAGTCGGTTGACCAGATTCTGAGGATGGTCCAGCCCAGATTTTCCAGAACAGCCTGCCGCAGCCGGTCACGGTCGCGCGCCGTGGCGCTGCGATGATAGGTTGCGCCATCACATTCCACGCCGGCAAGGAAAGTGGTCGGCCGATCCGGGTCCACAACACCCAGATCAACCCGGAAGCCGGAAACGCCAATCTGCGGCACGACCTGCCAGCCTTTCAGGCGGAGCAGGGCCGCGACTTCCTTTTCAAAATCACTATCAAAGTCGCCCACAGAGCCTTCATGCAATCCGGCCAGAGCAGTGGCACCATGTTCGGCAAAAGTGAGGAATTTGCGCAGATCATGCACCCCGACGGCCTGCGTGCGGGCAATATCAATCTGATCCCCATGTAGGGAGCCGAACACGATCAGACGCTCACGGGCACGGGTGATGGCGACGTTCAGGCGGCGCTCACCCCCATCGCGGTTCAGCGGACCAAAATTCAGAGTAATCTTGCCAGCCTGATCCGGCCCGTAGGTCAGGGAAAACAGCATGATATCACGCTCCTCACCCTGTACATTTTCCAGATTGCGGATCAGCACGGGTTCCGCGGCTTCATCACTGAAGAACCGTTCAAGAGCCGGGTCTTCACTCCGGGCCTTGTCCATCAGATCCGTAATCAGAGTTTGCTGATCACTATTGAAGGTGACAATGCCCAAAGAACGCTCGGAGCCATCCTGCAACAGGCGCAGGGCTTCCGCCACAACAGCGCGGGCTTCTACCGGGTTAGTGCGGCCAGCGCCGCGCATATAGACGCCGCCCGGTACAAAGCGAAAGGATACCGCCTGATCTTTGGTGACGGGCGACGGGAAAGTAATGAGCTGGCCGCCATAATAGGCCTGATTAGAGAACGCAATCAGGCTCTCATGCCGGCTGCGATAATGCCACGAGAGATTAACGGGCGGCACACCTGCGCCAAGACATTCATCCAGAATGGATTCCAGATCACAGGTCTGGGTTTCCATCACCTCATCCGTATCGGAGGCTGTCCGGTTGAAGAAATCTGTGGGTGGCAGCTGTTTGGGGTCACCCACCACAATAACCTGCTTGCCGCGGCCAATCGCCCCGATGGCATCCCATGTGGGGATCTGCGAGGCCTCATCGAAAATCACCAGATCAAACGCGGTGGCATCGGCAGGCAGATATTGCGCGACGGAGAGCGGGCTCATCATCAGGCAGGGTGTCAGACGGCGCAGGGCCGTGGGCATTTTTTCTGCCAGCTGCCTGATGGGGAGGTGCTGCATTTTCTTGGCCAGTTCCCGTGTCAGAACCTTATATTCCGGGTCTGTCTGGCGGCTTCTGGCATCCGGGATCTGCCCGGCCAGTTGTGAGCGGATTAGTTTGACAGACATTTCCATCAAGTTGCGGTCCAGTGTGCGGAACCGTTCAATCTGCTTTTCGTGCGTTGCCGCCACAAAGCCACGTAGCAGGGGCGACTGATCAATCGCAAAGCGGACCCACCAGCGAGCGTAATTGGCTTCAAACACCCGTGTGACATCATGTGATGCCACCAGCCCATGCTCAATGGCGGCAATCAGCGGGGTCAGGCCAAGCCGGACCGCATCCTGACAGGCATGTTTCCAGGAACACCAGTCGCGCAGATCCCGCGCTGACTGTTTCCAGGCCTGCAGGGTTTCTGTCATGGCGTCCGGCCAAGTTTTCTGGCTGCTTTCGACCAGCGCCAGTCCGTCTGACCCACTCAGGGTGCCGAGGGCTTCAAGGCTCGTCAGGCACTCGGTCAGAGCGTCCTGAAATGCCTTCAGGGTATGATTGACCGGCCCACCAGTGCGCAACAGATCCATTCCATCGCGCAGAAGAGCGTTCAGATGCGTCCGGGCGCTGAGCAAGGCAGCCGTATCGCCCGCGCAGGCGGCCAGTGCCGAGCGTGTTTCCGCGCCCCATGCATGCATGGCCTCAATGGTGCTGAAGTCTGTATCCAGACCTTGCCAGACCGGGCCAACAACAGCGTGATGCGGCGCGTCCTTTAGCCGCTTTTCCAGAGCCTGTATTTCCGCCAGACGGACCAGATCATCCTCACACTCGTCTGGCAGGGTGCTTGTATGGTTTTCCAGCTTTTTGCGCAGGGTCTTCTGAATTTTAGACCGGGCAAAAATCCACTTCTCCTTGGACTCCTGCCATTCCTGCACCATGCTTTCCAGCGGCAGGGTGAGCACTTCCGGCTTCCAGTCTGTACGGAGTTCGCCTTTGAGCTGGGCGTGCCGTGCAATGGGCGTTTTTTCGGCCAGAAGAGTATTCAGAGTTTGTTGAGAGGTATCCGGAAAAGCCCATGCACAGGCTTCCGGTTTCAGGAGCCGGGTGCACAGAATGCTCATCTGTCGGAGGCGGCGCAGAGACAAGTCTGACGCCTCCAGTCCCAGAGCGTGCGCGGCCTCCTCTGCGGTGGTGCGCAGGCGGCTCAGGCTGGCAAGTGCTGCGGTGACGGCATCCAGCAAACGGCCTTCCCAGATAGGCGACCATTCAACATGCTCAAGCCCGGCCAGTTTGGGCGACTGCACAACATCGCCAATGCGCTCATAGAGGCTGGCGATATTTTCCGCCGTATCGGCCAGCGTCTGATAATCCTGCGCGGTATGGGCATTACAATCAGGCCATGACAGGGGAATGACGAGCGTTTGCGCATCATCCGCGCGGAGCGTCACGCCAATGGCGCGATAGGCCGTCCAGCCGTTGCGCCATTTCTGATGCAGCACAACAACGTAGTTGTTCAGTTCGGCACGGATCTGGTCAAGTTGCTGGCGATTGTGAGCCCACTCATCCGGGCTGAAATTTTCCAGCACGGTCTGAGCCGCTTCCAACTGGCCAAGCACAGCGAGTTTGCTGGCTTTGGGCGAGAACAGGTCCAGACAGAATTCCGCCAGCCCGATCTGCTTCAGGCGGTTGCGCACCACTTCCAGCGCCGTCCGTTTTTCCGCGACAAACAGAATGGTGCGGTTTTGCGCCAGTGTGTTGGCAATAATATTGGCAATGGTCTGGCTTTTCCCGGTGCCCGGCGGCCCGATCAGCACAAAGCTTTCCCCGGATGCCGCACGGGCAACTGCTTTAAGCTGTGAGGAATCTGCTTCCATCGGGCAGATAAGGTCCGCCTTGATGAGTGCCTCGTCAAGAGAGCCATCAACTTCAAAAAAACGGGACAGGGGCGCTGCCTCGGTATCTTCTGCGGTAATGCCATCCAGCAGGCGTGTGGCGACTTCGCTGGTCCGTAGTTTGTCACTGCGTTCCTGCAGGTCTTTCCACATCAGGAACTTGGCGAAGGAGAGCGTGGTAAGTGTGACGTAATCCCGCACTTCCCAGCCGGGCACGGCGCGCAGGCCAACACGGAAGAGTTCCAGAATACGCTCAACATCCAGACCGGACTCATCTTCCGGAAGCGTTTGGCCTTCCAAAGCCGGGAAACGCAGATCGTAATCAGCCTGAAGCATTTCCAGCAATGTTGCGTTAATCCGGCTTTCATCCGGATGCGCACGCAGAACAAAGCCGGATTTGATGCTGGGCCGTTCCAGAATAACCGGAATCAGGATCAATGGGGCGAGGAAAGGCTTGTCCCGTCCTTCTGCCGTCCACGCCAGAGCGCCGATGGTCAGGAACAGCACGTTAGACCCGCCCTCATGCTCGGCCGCACGGGCACGACGGTAAAGCTCTGTCAGGGCTGCCTGAAGCTGGTTTTCCTTACGAGAGACCAGCAGTTCATTCCGCTCCAGAGCCTCCTCAGCGTAAGCGCGGGCCGCATCTTCATGGTAGCGTTCATGATGCAGGCTGGCCTGACGCGGGTCGTCCTCGTCCATCATGTCCGGCCGGGGGCAGAACCGCAGAGGCTTTGTCAGCCGGCCCGCCCGCATGGCGGCCAGATGATTTTCAAGCTCGGACGCGTTCGGGCAATCAATAACAATCAGCTGCTTGTCTGAGCGGGGCAGATTAAGCAGGCGATTGCGGCCCGACATATCCAGCAGGCGGTTACACCAGCGCTGTAGCCGGTCCGCTGGCGTGGCGGGCTTGTCTTCTTCCGCGTCCAGTGGGTCTTCCCGCAGAGCGGGGGCCGCTTCAAACACGGGCAGGGCGGCTTCCGGCTCTTCTGCGTCGGGCTGGTCTTCCGTCGGCGCTGTGGGCAGAGTGCAGGACAGCGGATGGATGCGGCGCAATCTGGCGCGGTGGATGTCAATAATCTCGCGGAAGGTATTGTCCTCGTCCTCGCCCGCGTGGCGCAGGTTGGCTTCTCCTTTTTCACATGCGACAGAGAAGCTTGGCTTGCGACCTGCCGTGACCAGCGTTGTTTCAAACACCGCCAGATCCTGCAATTTCAGGCGGTTCCGCACGGCAGGCAGATCCTGCATGACGGAAACCCCGGCATCCAGTTTTGCCAGCCAGAAGCCGGTAAAAGCGTGGCCTTGCGTCAGCACAATAACCGGGCGAATACCGACAGCTTCCAGACAGGCCGCGAACAGCACTGTGGTATCCAGACAAGTCGCCAGACGTTCTTCCCCAATCTGGCTGGGCAGCCGAACGCGCTGCCCGTGGTCGATAAAGGACGCGGGCGGGTTGATATAGGCCAGATCAAGCTGGCAGACGGCGCACCAGATCGCCTGTGCCTGCTGCCAGACCCGTTCCTTGGTGCCCTGATATCCTTCCAGAGAGGGGGAGAGGCCTTCCTTTTTCAGGATATCTGTCGCGCTGCGCAGGATACGGGCAATAGCCGGGTCATTCGGCAGTACGAATGCGGCCAGAATATCTGGAATACCGGACAGACCACCCCATTCATTGCGGGCCAGAACACGCACATCGGCTGTGTGGCGGGTCAGCTCCTCTCCGGTTTCCTTATTCGTCGCCACAAAGGTGACAGAGGCGCGAGAGGCTTCGGTCTGGCTGCTGAGAAACGCCCCGTCCAGCTTTAGATCAAGGTCTTTCAGGGTACGAAACTGCCCCGGCTCGACCTGTTGAAGATGCCAGACACGAGGGCGAATAACCGGCGGTTCACTGCTGACTGTCACGTCAATCTGGGAAAAGCTACGGTCCGTTTCGTTCCGCAAAGCCAGTTCCAGCAGAACGGGCACGCTATTTTCCCAAAACGAGGCGTTCAGGGCATCCTGCAGGGAGACTTTGAGGACAGGCGACGGGGGAGGAGCCGGAACAGGTTCTGGCTGCGGTGTTTCCGTTGCGATGGAAACCTCTTCCGTATGCTCTAAATCCATGTGTCATCTCTCCAGAACTCAGTTTGCAGGGCCGGAAGCCACGCAAAAATCTCTGGCGTTGTTATGGGGCCTGACGGGACAAAATGTAAGGGACATTTGCAGAACAAATTTTGTCTGGTGAATAAAATAGCCTCATTATCAAGCGCTTGGAACGTCATCCCCCGGCGCTGAGTGGGATCAGAACTGGATCACAGCAGTCAGGTATCCAGCCCGTCTTTGCCCGTATTGCGACATAAAAACCCCCAGACCACTGCCATTCCGGATCTGGTAGCGTTCATCAAACAGGTTCATGACATCCACGCGCAGTTTCAGCCCTTTGAGGGGGCGGATGTTTTTGAAGGTGTGCTCATACCCGATATTGATGATGTGATAGCTGGGCTGCTTTTCAGTATTGGCAAAGCCTGAGCGCAGACCATAGCCATACAGGAAGTCCACATAGGCTTTGTTGCCTGTCCAGCCATAAGAGGCGCCTGCGCTGGATGTAAATTCGCCTTCATGGTCCAGCTTGATGGCGTGGGTCCTGATATAGGCCAGCTCATCAGCCGGAAACTGATACTGCGCGGAGTTCACGTCTTTGGCCGCAGTATTCACAAAGGAAAAATTTCCGAAAACCGTCAAGCCTTTGTAATGGTAATTTCCCCCAAATTCCGCGCCGTAAACCTTGCCTGTTCTGTAGCTGAAGGGGGTGAGAATAACCGCACGCCCAAACTGCCCGAGGTCTCCAAGATTTCTGGCCTGTTTGTAAAAGCCGTCTACTGTGATGGAGAGCCCCTGCGCAAAACGATGAGACAGACCAATATCGAAATAATTTGACCGCTCGACCTTCGTGGCTGTCGCGTTGAAATTTTCCGGGGAATTGGTGGTGCCCGCAAATTTCAGCAGAGTGGACTGGCCAATATACTGGGCTGTGGGTGGCGCGAAGTAGCGTGAATAGCCAAAATGCACGGTGGTGGACCGGTCAACCTCCCAGACCAGATTAGCGCGGGGACTGGCTTGTCCTTCATGGTCGAAAGAGGCTTCAAACCGGTCATAACGCACGCCATAATTAAGTGTCACGCCTTTCAGAAGTTTCCATTCATCCTGAAGATAAGCGCCAGCCTCTGCGGCCCAGTTGCCGCTATTATCCTGAATGGATGTGGGATGCGAGGAGGTCTGGAAGCCAGCCTCATCAACCGGCAGGACATCCGTGCGCGTCCACAATTTTTCAGACGTATATTGGCCCAGCACGCCAAAACGGATGGTGTGCGTCTTGAGGGCTTCATAAGAGGCATCAAACTGAAGGCCGCCTGTGGTGAAGGTATTGTTTTCCTTTTCCGCCACGCCCTGAAACACCATATCCCGCACCGGGTCCGGCGTGTAATGAATGCCGCCGTAACGGAAATAGGGAGAGATCTGGTAATTCAGCCTGTTCCCGGTTTTCTGGTAAGAGAGAACGACATAGTAATTCTGTTCATTCTGCCGGTCATTCACGTCCTGAGAGTGCACATCGGCTACATTCTGAATGGCGTATAGCTTGGGAAGGCCGGCTGCATTGGGGATTTCAAAATTTGCATCGGAAACGCTGGTTAGCAGACTGAGGCGGCTTGTGTCATCAAAATGGTAGGACGCGTAGCCAAAGGCTTTTCCCTGCTCAGTCACATCATGTGTGGCGCGAAAAGCCGGGGTAGGGTTTTCAATCCCAATGTTATTCCGGTTGAATGACCCTGAGACGAAATACTCCCATTGCCCCTTGCTGCCGCCAACCTGAAAAGACGGGTTGAAGCTGTTATAGCTACCGCCATACAGAGAGATTTCCCGGTTCTTCAGAGAACTGCCTGATTTGGCCGTAACATCCACAATTCCCGCAGTCCGAAAGCCGAACTGAGCGGGCAGGGTGCCGGTCATTAGTGTGACAGAGTCAATAATCCGGGTATCCAGCTCCTGCCCAAACCCGTTCAGACCCTCCGGCAACAGAACGCCGTTAATCCGGTAGGTCAGACCGCCATGCTCGCCCCGAACATGCTCTTCCCCAAATGAATCCATCACCACGCCGGGCATGCGGAGCAGCACCTGATTAAAGGCTGCGTTCTCTCCCCCCGGTGTCGTATTAATCTGCGCCTGCCCCATACGATAGGCGACGGCCCCCAGATTCGGCGCAATGCGCGCGCGTGCAGAATTGAACGCTGCATGGACTGTGACAGCTTCTGTTTTACCTGTCGCGACATCCATCCTTTGCTGCTGCGTATGCTTGGCCTGTGCCGTTTTATGCTGCTCTGACACAGGCAGAACGCCGGGAGGAGGGGTGCCAGCTTTCAGATGCTCCGATGTTTTACTATGCCCGACGTGGAGAGCGGGCAGGGTTTCCGCATAGCTCTGCGCAACCGGAAGTGCGCACCATAACGCCAGCGCAGCATAGGGGACTGATTTTACGGCACGCGGCAAAATCGGACATGATTTACCGTTTGCGTTATAACTAACAAGATCCATTTTATCATAGCATTTGCTATATTGAGAGCTAAACTGAAGCACCTTGTGCGTCTCTTTCGCAGGCAAAAAGTCAGAAGGAAGCAGACAGAAAGAAGAGGGAGCGCGTTACCCGCACACCGTGTCATAAAGTAGTTTGAAATTCAGGATCAGGATCAGACCTGCCACACCCCATGAAAGAAACGAGGCAGGGCGAGAGAGCGCAAACTCCCCCATTTTCTGGCGATCCGACACAAACCAGACGAGCGGGATTACCGCAAAGGGAAGCTGCATGGAGAGGACGATCTGACTGAATACCAGCAGATCTCCGGTCCCTTTAGAGCCCCATAACAGCGTGACCAGAATAACCGGCAGAATAGCCAGTCCACGCGTCAGCAACCGTCGTGCCCACGGCGCCATGCGGAGGTGCAGAAACCCTTCCATGACAATCTGCCCGGCCAGCGTGCCGGTCACGGTCGAATTGGTGCCCGCCGCCAGAAGGGCTACGGCAAATAGCGTAGATGCAATACCAAGTCCGAGAAGGGGGGAGATCAGCTTGTAAGCCTGATCAATCTCCGCAACATCCTGATGTCCGGTAGTATGGAAGGCCGCAGCCGCAACAATCAGGATGCCTGCGTTCACAAACAGAGCGAGCATCAGGGCGATGGTGCTGTCCAGCGTGGCCCAGCGAATAGCTTCCCGCCTGCCAGCAGATGTCCGAGCATAGGTACGGGTCTGCACCAGTGCGGAGTGCAGATAGAGATTGTGCGGCATGACCGTAGCGCCGACGATGCCGATGGCGACATAGAGCATTTGTGGGTTGGTCAGAATAACCGGGGAGGGGATGAAGCCCTTCATAATGGCCGCAACTGGCGGAGCGGCGGCAGCAATCTGGAACGCAAAACACACGGCAATCAGGCTGAGCAACGCCATGACAAATGCCTCCAGCCACCGGAAACCCAGACGCATCAACAGCAACAGCACAATGGCATCGAGCGCAGAAAGACAAGCTCCCAGCAGGAGCGGCATGCCGAAGAGCAGTTGAAGCGCTATGGCGGTCCCAATCACTTCGGCCAGATCGCATGCGATAATCGCAACCTCACAAGCCAGCCAGAGCAGAATGTTCACATTCCGCGGAAAATAAGCCCGGCAAGCCTGCGCAAGATCATGCCCTGTCGCAATCCCCAATCGGGCGGCGAGGGATTGCAGCAAAATGGCCATCAGGTTGGACAGCATGATGACGGACAGCAGCGTAAAGCCAAACTGCGCCCCACCGGCCAGGTCGGTCGCCCAGTTGCCAGGATCCATATAGCCGACGGACACCATGTAACCCGGCCCCACAAACGCCAGAAAGCGCCGCAGTCTGGACGCACCTTCCGGCACCGCAATGGAGGCGTGTGCTTCGGGCAGACTTAGCCTGCTCTCCTGTGCAGAAAAAACAGAACTCAGGGCTGTACGGAGGTGTGAGGCGGGAGATACGGGCATGCGATGAAGGGCTTTATCGAAAAGTGATTTCGAACATTACAAACGGATTCCAGAAATATGCAATAGGTTATAAGGTAAAGTCTTTGCGTTTTTGTGGCGCGCCAGAACCCAAACCACCTCGGCGTGAAGATGCTTTTGCTGAGGGACCGAATTCGCTATAGCTCCCTCACCATGCTGTTACGCGGAGATCCTCAGGTGAAAGAACGCCAGCCCGTCATGCCGGATGTTGAAAGCCAGAGTGAGGGCTTTCGGCATGCACGGGAGGCACGACGCAATGTTCTGATTGAGGACTATGTCGAACTGATTGATGACCTGCTGACAGAAGGGCAGGAGGCCCGGCAGGTCGATATTGCTGACCGGCTCGGGGTCTCTCAGCCGACAGTCGCCAAAATGCTGGTCCGTCTGGAAGCGGAGGGGTTTGTCACCCGCAAACCCTATCGCGGCGTATTTTTGACTGAGACTGGCGTTGCGCTGGCGGAAACTGTCCGGGCGCGGCATCAGCTGGTGGAAGAGTTTCTGCTTGCCCTTGGGGTGGATGCCGTCACAGCCCGTCTGGATGCCGAGGGCATGGAGCATTTTGTGAGTGATGCCACGCTGGAAGCGTTCCGCAGGGCGTTAAAAACCGGAACGCTGAAGCCGAAGCAATTTTAAAAAGCTGTCAATTTTGTGTCTCTTCTCTTGCCTTTAAGCGGGCAAGACCATAAGAGGAAGCGCCAATGGTCGGTGACCTGCGGCGATACTCTGCTGTCGGGTGCCCCCAATCGCAATCTGGTCAAGGGTTCCCGTTGTATGACTTCTTCTCCCTACAGCCGTGTTACCGAAGCCTTGGCGTTTGATGACGTTCTCGTCGTTCCCGCTGCTTCTGAGGTTGTCCCCAACCAGACGTCCGTTCGCACACGTCTGACACGCTCCATTGAGCTCAATATTCCGCTGGTTTCTGCCGCCATGGACACGGTGACGGAAGATCAGATGGCCATCGCCATGGCGCAGCAGGGCGGCCTTGGCGTAATTCACAAGAACCTGACGCCGGAAGAACAGGCTGAGCATGTTCGCCGCGTCAAGCGCTTCGAATCGGGCATGGTGGTTAATCCTGTAACCGTCGGCCCGGATCAGACGCTGGCTGAGGTGCGCGAAATCATGCAGCGCAACGGCATCAGCGGTCTGCCGGTGGTTGAGCCGGGCACGCAAAAGCTGATCGGCATCATCACCAACCGTGACGTGCGCTTTGCGGTTGACCCCAACCAGCGCGTTTCCGAGCTGATGACGCATGACGGACTGGTAACGGTGCGTGACGGGGCAGACCCGGATACAGCCCGCCAGCTCCTGCACAAACACCGCATTGAAAAGCTGCTGGTGGTGGATGAGGCCGACCGTTGCGTCGGGATCATCACCGTCAAGGACATGGATAAAGCCGTTGCTTACCCGCTGGCTATCAAGGACAGTCTTGGCCGCCTGCGCTGCGCCGCGGCGACCGGTGTGGGTGATGACGGGTTTAACCGTGCAAAACTGCTGGTGGAAGCCGGGGTGGACGTGCTGGTGGTGGATACCGCCCACGGGCATTCCTCTGGCGTGCTGCGGGCTGTCGAACGCCTGAAAGCGCTTGATAGCAACATTCAGATTGTTGCCGGTAACGTGGCCACGCCGGAAGCCGCACAGGCACTGGTTGCATCCGGCGCTGACTGCGTGAAAATCGGCATTGGTCCGGGGTCCATCTGCACCACACGTATCGTGGCCGGTGTGGGCGTGCCGCAGTTCTCCGCTGTGCTGGAAACGTCTGTTGCCTGCCGTGAGCTGAACATTCCCTGCATTGCAGATGGTGGCATCCGCACATCGGGTGACATTGTAAAGGCGATTGGCGCTGGCGCTAATGTCGTGATGGTGGGCTCTCTGCTGGCAGGCACGGAAGAAGCTCCGGGTGAAGTGTTCCTGTATCAGGGCCGTTCCTACAAATCCTACCGCGGCATGGGCAGCCTTGGCGCCATGGCGCGTGGCTCGGCAGACCGTTACTTCCAGCAGGAAGTGCGGGACTCTCTGAAGCTGGTGCCGGAGGGGATTGAAGGCCGCGTTGCTTATAAAGGCGGGATGGCTGCCGTTATCCACCAGCTGGTGGGTGGCCTGAAAGCCGGTATGGGCTATACCGGGTCTCCGGAACTCAAAGACCTTCAGCAGAATGCGCGTTTCCGTCGCATTACTGGTGCGGGTCTGCGTGAAAGCCATGTTCATGACGTGTCCATCACGCGTGAAGCCCCTAACTATCGTCGGGACTGAACCTTACCTATGACTCCTTCTGCTCGGCTGGGTGCCTCTATTGATCTTCTGACAGCTATGGAGGCTGCTCCCAGAAAACCGGCTGACGCCGTTGCCAACAGCTTTTTTCGTGAACGGCGTTATATCGGTGGGGGAGACCGTCGGGCAGTTTCCGGCATGGTCTGGGAAATCATGCGGGCCTGGCGTCGGCTCGGCTGGTGGCTGACCAAGTGCGGGGCCGATATTACCCCGCGCACTCTTGCCGCCGCCAACCTTGTGCTCAAGGGCTGGCCTGCGCGGGAAATTGCAGACCTCTTTGCTGAGGGCCGCTTTGCTCCGGGTGCGCTGACCTATGCAGAGCAGGATGTTGTATCCGCTCTGGCTGGCGGCACGCTGGATAACGCGGATATGCCGCGTGCGGTTCGGCTGGAATTGCCAGACTGGCTTTTGCCGCGTCTGGAAGAAACGTTTGGCGATAAGCTGGATGCCGAACTGGCAGCCCTTTCTGAGCCTGCAACGCTGGATCTGCGCGTTAACATCCTCCGCACAAACCGGCGAGATGCGCAAAATGCGCTGGGGCGTGAAGGGCTACATGCTATCTTAACACCGCTTTCTCCCTGGGGCCTGCGATTGAACGGGCGTCTGCCTGTTACGTCCACCACGCCCTTCAAGGATGGTCGGATCGAAATTCAGGACGAAGGCAGCCAGCTGGTTGCCGCCATCATGGGGGTGACCCCGGAAATGCGCGTTCTGGATTATTGCGCCGGGGCCGGTGGCAAGACGCTGGCTATGGCCATGATGATGGAAAACAAAGGACATATTGCTGCGTGCGATGTGTCTGAAGTCCGTCTGGATGGCGCGGTGCGCCGCCTGCGTCGCGCCGGTGTGCATAATGTAGAACGTCACCTGCTGAAAACCGGGGACAAATGGGCCAAGCGTCGCGCGAAGTCGTTTGACCGCGTGCTGGTCGATGCACCATGCAGTGGCACAGGCACATGGCGGCGCAATCCTGATGCCCGGTTGCGGATGACGGAACAGGATCTGGAAGAATTGCTGGTCAAGCAGGCCGAAATTCTGGACAGAGCCTCATCTCTCGTCAAACCGGGCGGTCGGATGGTTTATGCGACCTGTTCCGTGTTGCGGGCAGAAAATGCCAGTCAGGTGGAAGCCTTCCTGAAACGCCATCCGGATTTCCAGCTTGTGCCGTCAGATAGCACGGCGCTGCCTGAATCCTTGCGCGGCACGTCCATGTTTTCACTGACGCCGTATCAGAATGAAACCGATGGTTTTTTTGCTGCCGTGTTAGAGCGCAAGTCGGAACAGGGCGCTGAGACAACAGAGCTTTAAGAGTAGATCTGCTCGACAAAAAATTGAGTATCTAACTTATTAGGCCTGTGCATAATTCATTGCCGTTGTGTCACGCACAGGCGTGAAGCAGGGTTTATTAAGATGGATACCCATGAGTGAAAGTGTACTGATCTTCCTCTTTTGTGTTCTGGGCGGCAGCATGCTTGCGCAGTGGACGGCATGGCGCTTCCGCCTGCCAGCCATTGTGCTGCTGTTTAGTCTTGGCCTGCTTTATGGGCCTGTACTGGAAATTCTGCATCCGTCTGAGATGATGGGGGCGGCCTTTCATCCCCTGGTCTCGCTTGCCGTTGCTCTGATCGTGTTTGAGGGCGGCCTGATACTGGACTTCAGGCAACTGAAAGAAGCCGGGGAAGGGGTTCTGCGCCTCACCCTCGTAGCTCTCCCGCTCAATCTCATTCTGGGCAGTTTGGCGGCCCATTATATTGGCGGGATGGGCTGGGGCCCGGCGTTTCTGTTTGGCTCCATAATTGTCGTCACCGGGCCAACAGTTGTTCTGCCCTTGCTGCGCAGTGCCAAGCTCCAGCCTAAAATAGCGGCTTTTCTACGATGGGAAGCCATTGTGAATGATCCGGTCGGGGCTATTCTGGCAACGCTGGTGCTGGAAGTGCTGCTGATGCGCCCGGGTGAGGGGTCCGGCACCTTCTTCGGCTTCATTCTGCCGCATATGCTGGCCAGTGCCGGGCTGACCATCGCACTGGGTATTGGGGCGGCAATGGGCGTGCGCTGGCTTCTGGTGCGGGACCTGATGCCGGAAGTGCTGAAAAGCTCTATCCTGATCACCATTGCACTTGTCCTTTTTGCCCTCGGCACCCTTACAATGGATGGGGCCGGGCTGATTGCCTCCACAGTCTTCGGCATGGCGCTGGTTAATCTACGTATTCCGGGCATGGCCGAAATCCAGCGGATGAAAGAATCTCTGGTTGTTCTGATTGTCTCGGTGCTGTTTGTACTGCTGACGGCAGACCTCCAGCGGACACAGCTCTCCAACCTCTCATGGTCCATTGGTGCGCTGACACTAGCCGTTCTGTTTCTGGTGCGGCCGCTGGGTATTTTCCTTGCCACCATGGGGTCCAGCCTGAGCTGGGCAGAACGTATTTTTGTAGGCTGGATTGCTCCACGCGGAATTGTTGCGGCTGCTGTAGCCGGGATTGCCGGGCTGCGGTTGCAGGATGCCGGGTATCCGGGGGCCGATCTGGTCATGCCCGCCGTGTTCGCCGTGATTGCCTCCACCATGATCCTGCATGGTTTCTCCCTGCGTCCGCTTGGTCGTAAACTGAAGCTGACCTTGTCGGATGAACAGGCTCTGGCGATTGTGGGGGCGAATGACTGGTCAACCGGTCTCGCCATCGCCGTCCATCGGGCAGGGGCTCCTGTTCTGCTGGTCGATAATTCCCGGCAGGATCTGCAGAGGGCTGAAAAGGCTGGCGTTCCTGTGCTGAGAGCAGAAGTGCTATCAGAAGAAGGGGCGGAAAGTCTGGAAGAGCGTCCCGGTGATTATCTGATCGCGGCAACACCTGACGCTATTTATAATGGACTGGTCTGCGCCCATCTTGCCCCCCATTTTGGCCGTCAGCGCGTCTATCAGGTCAGTCCGGGTATTGCGCGTCTGGACTTGTATCGGGGCTTGAGCCGGGATGCTCGTGGCAAGGTGCTGGGGGAACCTTCGTGGAATTTCACGCTTCTGGACACACTCATTCGGGAAGGCTGGCAGTTTAGAAGCGTTGAGGTCACAGCGGACAATCAGGAAACTCTCCTGCAGGAAAGCAGCAACCTTCTGGTGGTCCTCGTGTTGCAGAAGGGGGTTTCGATGACGATTGTCTCGGAAGAAGATGAAGCCCTGTCTCCGCCTGAAGTTGGTCAATGCGTCATCGCTCTGGTTCCGCCCATACACGAGGAGCCGGAAGAGAAGGCCGGTTAGCCTTCTTTAGCCCGGAGCGTGGACCTGCACGGCATCCGCTCCGGCAGCCAGAACGGTGCGTAAATCTGATTCGCTGAGGGCAAGACAGCCTTCAGTCGGGGTGCGATCTGGACGTTGCAAATGCATAAAAATGGCCGAACCGCGCCCTGAGACGGCGGGATTATCGTTGTATCCCATCACGACTATGAGATCATAAACGCGATCTTCACGCCATAACTGCTCATGCCGGGCCGGGTGAGGGAGCCTGACAAAGCGATTGTAATCAGGACTTTGTGGGTCATCACACCACCCATCTTGGGGGCTAAGGGGTTCAACCGGAAGTATTGTTTTCGGCTTTAACAGCCGATCTTCCCGGTAATACACTTTTCTGAGAGCGAAAATACCAATGGGGGTGGCGTGATCGCCCTCCTGCTTTTGCTCTGTCAGACCATTCTTTCCAATTACGGCGCTCATGACTTTGTGTCCGCAATGCAGTTGTGCGTCAGAACCGCTGTATGAAGCGGACAAGAGGTGTATCATCATAGTCAAAGATTGCCCGTTCGCAGATTTTTCATGAAGGTCGCATAGCACGCTCACACTAGAGGTCTGAGCGGAATCGTGACAAGTTTATGAGAAGACGAACAGACGAGACAGCCCGACCAGAAGGCTGACACTGAGGAGATGAAAACCCAATGACGGGTGCACGTCCAATATTGGTTGTTGATGACGACCGGATACTTCGCCAGACCCTTGTTGAGCAACTGCAGCTTGAGGGAGAATTCACCGTTCAGGAAGCAGCGTCTCTGGCTGAGGCGCGCGAAAAACTGAAGGCGCCGGATAGCCGGTTTGATGCACTTCTGCTGGATGTCAGTCTGCCCGATGGCGATGGACGTGACTTCTGTGCTGAGCTGCGGAAAGACGGTCTGCGCATGCCTATCATCATGCTGACGGGTTCAGACGATGAAGCGGATATTGTGCGCGGACTGGATGCTGGCGCCAATGATTACGTAGCCAAGCCTTTCCGGATTGCAGAACTGCTCGCCCGCCTGCGCGCTCAGATGCGTCTGTTTGAAAACAGTGAAGACGCAGTGTTCAGCATCGGGCCATACACATTCCGCCCGTCTGCCAAGCTGCTTCAGGAACCGCTGAAGAACCGCCGTATCCGTCTGACGGAAAAAGAAACGGCCATTCTGAAGTTCCTCTACCGCGCCGGCACACGCCCGGTGCCGCGCCAGGTGCTGCTGAATGAGGTCTGGGGCTACAATGCTGCAGTCACCACGCATACGCTGGAAACGCACATCTATCGCCTGCGCCAGAAAATCGAACCCGATCCGGCCAATGCAACGCTGCTGATTACAGAAGGGGGTGGCTACCGCCTGAACCCGGAAGTGGCGGCAGTTCCTGCGCACTGAAAAGCTAAGGCATAAGAACGCTAATACGGATCAGACTGTTCTGTCTGATCCGTATTTTTTTGTCTAAATGATCTGAAATTTTTCAGATCAACCCTTCTTCTTTCAGGGCTTTCTGGGCTGCTGGCCGGCCAAAAACGCTATCTCGCAACGCCACGGCTTTGGGGTAAGCGGAAATGTCTATTTTAAGCGGTCCGGTCCAGTTCAGGATAACGGCCATAAGGGCATCAGCCTGCGTGAACCCGACAGGGAGCAGATAGCTATTTGTGCCGCTTGCCAGTTGCGCTTCGACCTGCGTTAGACGCCGTTTGATGAGGAGCAGCAGCTTCTCCCGCGTGACGTCAGGCACATCCGGCGCGAAGAGCGCACCAATAGCGCTATGCACATCCTCACAGAAGCCCACTGCCTCAAGCAGACGGTAAAATTCGATGGTGTCTGGAGTGGGGTGGAAAGCCTTGTTGTCAGATTGCTGACCAATATAGGTCAGGACGGCAACATTTTGCGTCAGAATAACGCCCGGTGAAACTTCGAGAGCCGGAACTGCTCCACGAGGGTTGATGGCTGTGTAGTCCCGACCATCGGCCGTTTTCTTCTCTTTTAGGTTCACCTGCACAAGTTCATGCGGCAAGCCCGTCTCGTTCAGCATGATATGGGCCGCAAGCGAACATGCGCCTGGCGCGTAATACAGCTTCATTATGACACCTTTTGTTTTCACGTTTGTGAAGAAAGCAGATTGCACAGGAAAATTCACCCTGCTTACAAAAAGCGTCGCATGAATTGGCAAGAGTGAGAAGAATATGAGCGTTGCACTATATTCTTGGCTGCTAGTTTATAGGGTGGGCAGACAAAACTTGCGACTAGAAAAAAATGGAATACCCAAGACGAGATAATGGAAATTTAACATTGAAAAGCAGAAGAGACATCCGCAGCCGAAGAGGTATCGTTAGGCTGAGGCGCTGTATGCGTTGCACCGGGCCGAAACCATTACAGAATATACAGAGCTGACTGCGGAACTCTATAGCGCCACAGACCCGAAAGCAGGCCGCAAAGACAGCGTAGCAGCCGCCACACCGCCAAGGATTATAAGCACCTTCGCAAACGGTCCGGCGTGGAAAATAAATGGAAGCTTGGTCCTTCGATTTGTGGGCGCTCTAGATACTAGTATAGCTAAAAAGCCGTGGGCGCCTGGCACGGATTTACTCGTGCCAAAGGCCAACACTCTGTACCAAATCGGACCAATGTATTTTTCGGAAGCAACCGGAAACCACGCAAGACCTGCAAAAAACTGCAGTTTATCGTGGTGGGTGCGACAGGGATTGAACCTGTGACCCCCGCCGTGTGAAGGCGATGCTCTACCGCTGAGCTACGCACCCGGTTTGTGGAGATCCTATTAGCCGAGCAGCAGAGGCTTGGCAAGCGGGGAAACGTAATTAATTTTCCCCGGCAGCCAGACTTTCCCGCTTCATCTCCAGATCAAGCCATTTTTCTTCAGATTCAGCGAGTTTCGCTTCAATCTTCTCAAGGTCGGCACTGTATTTCTGGAAGAGTTTCGGGTCGCGGCTATACAGGCCCGCATCTGCCAGCTTGGTGCGCAGGGCTTCTGCATCCCGCTCCAGCTTTTCCATTTCCTTTGGTAGATTATCCAGCGCAAACTGGTCCTTGTAGCTCAGCTTTTTAGCTGGAGCGCGGGATACGCCGGATGTCTCTTTGGAAGACGGAACTGAGCGAACAACAGGTTTTTCGGACGCAATCTCTTCTTCTACTCCGCCTTTTTTCTGAACCAGCATGTCACTGTATCCACCGGCGTAATCCGTCCAGATACCATCGCTCTCTGTGGTCAGAACAGAGGTTGCAACACGGTCCAGAAAATCACGATCATGGCTTACCAGCAGGACAGTGCCATCATAAGCGGCCAGCATGTCTTGCAGCAGGTCGAGAGTTTCCAGATCCAGATCGTTCGTCGGTTCGTCCAGCACCAGCAGGTTGGAGGACTGGGCCAGCGCGCAGGCCAGCATCAGGCGACCTCTTTCCCCACCAGAAAGAACGCCCACAGGTGTGCGTGCCTGCTCGGGTTTGAAGAGAAAGTCCTTCATATAGCCAATAACGTGGCGCTTTTCGGTGCCAACCTGCACCATGTCACCGCCGCCGCCCGTCAGCGTATCGGTAAGGGTTTTATCCGGGTCCAGCGTGCGGCGCTGCTGGTCCAGCGTGACCATGGAAAGTGATGGACCCAGAGTAATCGTGCCGCTATCAGGCTGATCCTGCCCGACAAGAAGCCGCAGCAAGGTTGTTTTACCGGCACCATTAGCCCCGACAATCGCCAGTCGGTCTCCACGCAGCACGCGCAAATCCAGATTGCGAACAACGCAGCGCTCGCCCCACGATTTGCTAATATTTTCCGCTATAGCAACCAGACGGCTGGATGTGGACGCACTTTGAACGTTTAGGGTCACTGTGCCTTGTGCGCGAACAGCATCACAGCGGGCCGCCCGAAGAGCCGCCAGTTCACCCACCCGGCGCACATTCCGTTTGCGGCGGGCTGTTACGCCATACCGCATCCAGTCTTCTTCCCGCGCAATCTGCCGGTCCAGCTTGTGCGCGTCGCGCTCTTCCTGCTCCAGCACTTCTTCGCGCCAGGCTTCAAATCGGCTGAACCCCTGATCCAGGCGTCGGGTCATACCGCGATCCAGCCAGACAACCGAACGGGAGAGGGTGGAGAGCAACCGCCTATCATGGCTGATGATGACCATGGCGCAGTTCAGGCTGAGAAGTTCGCGCTCCAGCCATTCAATGGTGGGCATGTCCAGATGGTTGGTGGGCTCATCCAGCAGCAGAATATCGGGGGCAGAGGCCAGCGCGCCGGCAATCGCACAGCGCCGGGCTTCACCGCCGGATACGTTGGCCGGGTTTTCCTTTCCGGTCAGACCCAGTGCGTCCAGCATGGCCGCAGCCCGCCATTCCGAGGCTGGGTCAGTAATTTGTGCCAGCACGTAATCGGCTGTTGTGGCGTAACCGGACAGGTCAGGTTCCTGCGGCAGATAGCGCAGGGTTGCGCCGGGCTGCAGGAACAGCGTGCCGGAGTCAGGTTGAATGACGCCTGCCGCAATTTTCAGGAGTGTGGATTTGCCGGAACCATTGCGGCCGACCAGACAAAGCCTCTCACCCGCTGAAACAGAAAAACCTGCCTTATCAAGCAGAGGATTTCCGCCAAGCGTGAGAGTAATGTCCTGAAGGAGAAGGAGAGGGGGAGCCATTCCCTGTTTCTGTGGCAGAGCGCCTGCGGACGCAAGAGGCTATCTTATGAAACGGTCCCTGTTGAATGAGCCACAGCCCAATTACTAACAGCCTGATACGTGGCGACAGCCAGTGTCAGCGGTTCAAATGGCTTGGTGATAACAAAGCTGGGCTCGGACGTTTCGCCTGTTAGCAGGCGCTCAGGATAGGCGGTAACGTAAATGACCGGAGCGGAATGGCTTTTGGTAATTTCCGCCACGGCGCGCATGCCATCACCTCCAGCGCCGAGATTAATATCTGCCAAAATCAGGCCGGGCCGGGTTTCCTGCGCCAGACGAATGGCGTCGGTCTGTGTGTGGGCAACCCCTGCGATTTTATGCCCGCATTGCAGCACAAGATCTTCAATATCCATGGCGATAATCGGTTCGTCCTCAATAATCAGGACGGATGTCTGAATACCGGTCTTGAGGTAGGCGTGGGCTGTTTCAAGATCTTCAGACGCTTCCTGGGTGGAAAGCCCCAGAATTCGGGCGGCCATGTCCAGCGAGACTTCTTCCAGCGTCGTCAGCAGAAGCAGCTGGCGCTGCACGATGGACAGACCATGCTCCGGACCATCATTCTCTGGCTGCGTCGCAAAATGTCTGGAAATGGCCTGATAAAGCCTGCAAAGAGAGGGCAGATCATCTGTTGGGCGGCTCGTAGTGAGTGTCCGCAGACTTTCCGCCACAAGAAGATCTCCTCGGGGCTGGCTCCCTGTCAGTGCGCGGGCATAGCGCCTGCCGTAGGGTAACGCCTGAATTAAAGCGCTGCGCAGCGACTCTGGCATGACAAGGCTCCTTCGCGTGGAGTAGGGCTTAGATTAAGCACGACCGTAACGACGACATGTGTCATCGTTTGCAGAAAAGGGGAAGTGTTCTGATTCGGGATCGACAACATTCTGACAATGTTGCCACTACATCGTTCTCTCGCACAGAGCTGTTAGCGTTAGTTCCGTCGCTGCGCGCATTTTCCCGTTTTCTGGCAAGAGACGCCGCTTTGGCGGATGATCTGGTACAGGAAACTGTTTTGCGGGCTCTCAGCAAGTCCGAACAGTTTGCGCCGGGCACCAACCTTAAAGCGTGGCTTTTTTCCATCTTGCGAAATTTTTTTCTGGAGCAGACCCGGCATCGCAACCGGGAGAGAGAAGTCCTGAGCGATTACGCCGCCAGCCCTGACAGAGTGACGCAAAGCCGTTCCTCCTTGCAGGAGCGGGAAACCATCCGGGAGCTGGACCATTTTCTGTGGCAGCTTTCCCCCCTCCTGAGGGAAGCACTGGTGCTGATTGGCGCGCAGGAAATGACGTATGAGGATGCCGCCATGGTCTGCGGTGTAACGGTTGGCACCATGAAAACCCGGGTCTCACGCGCCCGGACACAGCTGCAAACCTTGCTGGAAAATCCGGACGGAGAGAATGAGCCGTCTGCATGAGAGGGAGCTCTCAGAAATTTTTTTTGAAAAACCGTGTAACCTTTCCTCGCCGCCATTCATTCATCTAGCAAGACAATGCAAAAGGCGGAGAAAAAGATCATGACAGTTTCATTCCACGATCAGGTTATCGGCATTCTCCCTAAACTGCGCGTTCAGGCTCTCGCTCTCACCCGCAATCGCGCGGCAGCGGAAGATCTGGTGCAGGACGCCGTTTGCAATGCGCTTTCTGCCCAGAACAGTTTTGCACCGGGCACAAATTTTGCAGCCTGGATGCATCGCATTCTGCGTAACCGCTTTATCTCTGATCTGCGTAAGAAGCGCGACACGACTGACATTGATGATATGCCCGCCTCCTTCCTGGCGACCAATGCCCCGCATGAAGACCGGATTGTCCTGAAAGACCTTGATGCAGCCCTTGCACGTCTGCCAGACGACCAGCGGGAAGCTTTGGTGCTGGGTGTGCTGGAAGGAATGAGCTATCAGGAACTTGCTGATATTGCTGGGTGTGCTGTTGGTACCGCCAAAAGTCGTGTATTCCGTGCAAGACGACAGCTTGAAGCCTGGATGACGGGTGAAGAGCATGTTGGGAATGAACGGCTGAAAGCACAGGCAGCGGCTCTCCGCCGCAAGCTCAGCCAGCAGGACAGCCAGAACGCTTCTAAGGCTGTTTGATAAGAGAACTGTGTGGGCCTGAAAGCCCACCGAAGAAGCAGGAAGAGACTGAGCCGGCTTGGGCATGTCAGATGACGATTTACGCGGACGATGTGACCTTTCCATCAGGCCGGGTGCAGCAATGCCGCCAGATGGGCAAGACGATGGATAAAAAGCCACGAAAAAAACCAGAGACAACGTCTGATCAGGCTTTTGATCTCTGGTTAAAACGAGGACTGCATCAGCTTTTTGACGACGTGGCGAACGAGCCTATCCCTGAAAAATTGCTGAAGCTCATTGAAGAAGATCGCGGAGAATAATCCTGATCAGCAGAGGAAGGGGAAGCGGCAATGGCGCTCGGTGCGCTATGTCCTTCTCTCCCTGCTATCCGGATTGGGCCATATTTTCGCAACCACCAGCGCGCGGATGCGGTTGCTGATCTGCCTTTCGGGTATTCCCGTTCTGGCAATCAGCACCGTTCTGGCCCTCCATAATTATAATGAACTGATGGTTGGCAGCGCTCAACGTGCTGCCACAGCCATTGCCCGGCTGGACCTGCAGTTCCGGCACGATACAGATCGCCTGCGGAGTGCGCTGGAAACTATTGGCGGGATGGGGCTGACCCCGGAGCAGATTGGCCATGCCCTGCGCTTGGCTGAGACCATGAGCGGGCAGCGCTACTGTTTCCTTGGTATTCTGGATAGTGATGGACAGGTTATCCAGACGATCTCACCGCCGGGGAGCGAGTGTCAGAATATCGGTGTTACAGACCCCGCGCCTTCCTTCCAGGGAACCTTGCTGGAAGCCGTGCAGGAAGATGGAAATCTGGACTCTAAAGGGACTTTTCTGCGGATTACAGTTCCGGCGATTTTCCTCTCCATTCCGGAAACACGCGGCTATCTGGTCGGCATCCTGCAACTTTCCAGAAAAGCGGCCTATCTGGCCAATAGTGCCGGCTGGCAGGCGTTTTCTGATGAGAGCAATCCCCTCCAGGCCTGGCTGATCAATCAGGATGGAACGCTGTCTTCCGTCTGTACAGACTGTCGTTGGGTGCCCCCGGCAGAGGCGGTGGTGCATCAGTTACAGCAAAGGCTGGAGGCGAGCGAGGGCTCGGTGGTCTCCATGCCAACGGCTGAAGGAGGCTATGCACTGGGAGCTATTGCCGGTGGGGCCGATATTCTGGTGGCCACCCAGAGAACTCCGCGAGAAGCCGATGCGCTGCGCACGATGGTGCTGGAAATCTCGGCGCTAATGATTCTTCTGGTGGCGGGCCTGATTGGCGTGACTCTGGCTGCCAACATTGTTCTTGTCTGGCCGCTGCGCCGCCTGACTTATTCTGTGCAAAAATGGCAAATGGAAGGGGTTTTTGATGCTCGCATTACCCGCGCTATGCCGTTGGAACTTCAACGTCTCGGGCAAGCCTTTACCCGTGCCACGCGCAGACTGAGTCGGCACGAGGCGCGGCTGAACAAGGCGATGGCGCATCAGGAGCTTCTGATGCGTGAAATTCACCATCGGGTGAAAAATAATCTTCAGATTGTGGCCTCGCTGCTGAATTTGCAGGCCAGCCGGATCTCTCACCCTGAGGTCCGGGCAGAGTTTGCGCTTGCGCGAGACCGGGTGCGGGCTTTGGCCACTCTGCACAAAACGCTTTATGCGGAAGACCGACTGGATAGTCTGGATATGGCCAGCTTCCTGCGCGAGTTGTGCGAGCAGACTTTGCATGTTGCGGGGGAGGGGGAGACCGGGCGGATTACGCTCAAGGTTGAATCTGATGACTTCCGGATGAACCCCGATCAGGCCGTGCCTCTGGCGCTGATTATGACCGAAATTGTCACCAACTCTATCAAATACGCTTTCCCTGATGGGCGACACGGCACCATCTCCGTCGCACTGCGTCTGGTAGATCAGATTGTCACCCTGACGATTGCAGATGATGGAATCGGGTGCAGCTTTGATGACGACACACCTGGCGAACGACACGGTATTGGCCGAAAACTGATCCGCGGCTTTGCCCGGCAGCTCAATGCCCAACTTTTCCGAAACGGGGAAAATGGGACTGTCTATAAATTTGTATTTCCGCTGATCAGCGAGTGAAAAAAGTGTCTTTTGATGCATAAAAGACCTGCCACTCATACGCCGGGGCATAGGCGTTATGCTCTGCCCGCAGTAGGGAGCGGCGTCCTTAGGTGTTTGCGTCCTTCGCTGTCCGGTATAAATGCCTAGTTTATGAGTGGTGACAAAGCAGCGATACGTGGCTGGACGCGGACACAGTCGCGTCTGGGGCGTCAGGCAGCGCGACCGGTTGTAGTTTTCGGGCTACTGTCCAGTCTACTGGGTGTTGGGCAGGCGTGGTGTGTAGCAACTGTTCTCGGGCATGCCCTCGTCGGCCTTGTCTCGGGTGGTGGCGCACAAACCCTTGTCTTGTGGCCCATTTTGGCTTTTGCGGGGTTAGCGCTCCTTCGTGCCCTTATTATGGCATTGAGCGATACAGCATCTGCCAAGGCTGGGATTGATGCCCGACGCAGGCTGCGCGGGGAGGTGCTGGCCTCCATCCTGACCGGCGGTCCGGCATTGCTCCGCAAAACCCATAGTGGCGAGCTGGCAACAATTGCGGTCGATCGGGTGGAAGCTCTGGACGGCTTTTTTGGCCGCTGGGTGCCTGCTTCAGTTCTGTGGATTGCTGCACCCCTGCTGATTTTACTGCCCGTAGCCTTCATTCAGCCACATGCTGCTTTGGTGCTTGGCCTGTGCGGCGCAGCTGTGCCATTTGGGCAGGCTCTGTTTGGCATTGGCGCCGCCGTAGCATCCCGCAATCAATTTTTGGCGATGACCCGTCTGCAGGCCCGTTTTCTGGACCGCGTGAAAGGGATTGCCACCATTGTGCTGGCAGGCCGCGCCGATGATGAAACGGAACGATTGGGGCAGGCCGCCGAAGAACTGCGGCAGCGCACCATGAAAATTCTGCGCGTTGCATTTCTGTCTTCTGCTTCTATTGATTGCGCCATGGTCATAGCACTGGTGCTAATCGCCATTATGGACGGCAAGCAGGCCATGGCGCTGCTGTCTGGCGGAGTTTCTCCGGCTCTGGCGTATACGCTCACCAGTGGATTGTTCGTCCTGCTGGTTATTCCCGAATTTTTCGCCCCCCTGCGGGGACTGGCTCTGGCCTATCAGGATCGCGCGCATGCTCAGGGGGCCGCCACGGCCATTCTGGATCTGCCTGAGGCTCTGCCGCGGCCATCACCAGACGGCGCGCGCACCGTGAATGCCTCCGGCGTCATGGTGTCTCTGGAAGATGTCTGTTTTACGTGGGACCCCGCCCGTGGGCCTGCGCTGGACCATGTCAGCTTTACCGTTCCTGCGGGGGAAACCCTGATTCTGGCAGGGCCTTCCGGTTCTGGTAAATCAACCATTATGGAACTGCTGCTTGGCTTCATTCAGCCGGATAGCGGGAGTGTGCGATTCAACGGGGCACCGCTGGACAGTATTGTTCCGGATTCCCTGTCCCGCATGATCTCATGGATTGGCCAGAAGCCCGTTCTGTTCGCCGGAACGCTGAAAGACAACATTCTGTTTGCCCGCCCGGATGCGGATGAGGCAGACCTGATGGCTGCGGTGAAAGCGGCTGCTGTGGACCAGTTTTTACCGTCTCTGCCGGATGGATTGGAAACACGGATTGGGGAAGGGGGCTTTGGTCTTTCTGGTGGTCAGGCCCAGCGCATTGCCATTGCTCGCGCTTACCTGAAAAACGCCCCCATCCTGTTGCTGGATGAACCAACCGCGCATCTGGACCCAGCTACCGAAAAAAGCGTTTTTGAAAGCCTGCAACGTCTGGCGCTACGCCGGACGGTTGTTCTCGCTACCCATTCCGCAGCCGTACATATGTTTAACGGACGGCGTGTGGACCTCCAGATGGGCCGCGTTGTGGCACGGCAGGGAGCCGCGTGAGATGAAAATTTCAGACCAGACAGACGGCAGCACCCCGGCTTTGACGGACCGCCAGGCCATTTTACGTATTCTGAGCCTCTGGCATCGTCAGGCGCCCCGGCTGATTATTGGCGTCATGCTGGCGCTGGTCGCCCTTTGCCTTGGGCTGGTGCTTATGCAGGCTTCCGGGCTTCGGCTGGCCAGCAGCGTGCTGGGGGAAGTGGTTATCACGACCGCGCTGTTGCGCTGGGTTGGTGGTGGGCGCGTTATTCTGCGGTATGCCGAGCGGCTTTTTGCGCATGATGCCATGTTCCGTGCGCTGGCTGATCTACGTGTCTGGTTTTTCCATTCTCTGGCGCAGGGTGCTGCTGCCGGGCTGGGGTTCCGGCGCGCGGGCGACATGCTCTCCCGCCTTGTGTCTGACATCGGCACACTGGATGGGCTGTATCTGCGTATTCTGGTGCCGTTTGCCTGCGCATGCCTGACGCTGCCCATTCTGGTGATTCAGCTTGGGCGGCAGAGTGTCGTTCTGGGCATACTCGTCGGTGTGCTGTTTGCCTGCTCTGCGTTCCTCGTGCCTTACCTGATTGCCAAATCTGGTCGGGCGGAAGGGGAGCGTCTGGGAAAAAACCTCGCAGCGTTGCGCATTGGTGTGCTTGATCTGGTGGGCGGCTTGCGGGAAATCCGTGCTTTTGGAGCAGAAGGACGCATTCTCTCCCATGTTCAGGCAGATGATGCTGCCCTGCTTGCTGGCCAGATGCGGCTGGCGCGTCGGGCGGCGTATGCCAATGCCTCTGCTTTTCTTTGTGGGCAGGCTGCAATCTTTCTGGTTCTGCTCGCTGCTGCCGGAGCGTTTTCCCTTCATATTTCTGCACTGGCTGCGGTTGGCATTCTGTTCCTGACCGTTGCTGCTTTTGAAAGTGCTGGGGCGCTGACACGGGCTGGTTTGCAGGCCGGTGTGATGGGGGCTGCGGCGCGGCGCGTAGTAGAAGTTGCCGTCAGCACACCTAACGCCACACAACTCGCGACGCAGACCGATGCGCCGGAAGACACGCATATTCATCTGGAAGGCGTAAAATTCCGCTGGGCTCCAGATCGTCCGTTGGTGTTTGATGGACTGACGCTGGATATCCCGGCAGGCGCACGGATCGCCATTCTTGGTCCTTCAGGCGTTGGGAAATCGAGCCTTGCCGCACTGCTTCTTAAAGCCGCAGTGCCGGAAGCCGGAAGCATCACGCTCGGCGGAGAAGAAATTTCCCACATTAAGGCGGACTCTCTTCGCCGGCGCATGGCGTGGCTCTCTCAGGCCACGCATCTGTTTGATGACAGCATTCGCGCCAACCTGCTGCTTGGCCGCCCGGACGCCACGGAAGATGATTTGTGGAAAGCGCTGGAAGACGCAGCCGTTGCGGACGTCGTCAAAACCCTGCCGGACGGACTGGATACCTGGCTGGGTGAAGGGGGCATCAAACTGTCTGGCGGGCAGGGGCGGCGTATCGCACTGGCCCGCACCCTCCTGACGCAAGCTCCCATTCTGATTCTGGATGAACCGGCTACCGGCCTTGATGCACAAACGGAGCAGGACTTCCTGCGCACGCTTAATACCGTGACAGAAGGTCGCACCGTGATCCTGATTGCACATCGCCTAACTGGCGTGGAAACACTGGATCGGATCTGGCGTCTATCCGGCGGGGTTGCAACGGCCGCCGCCGCCTGAGCAGCAGACGGAGAAGCCTCCCGGGTCGCAAAGCGCGAAAAGAGTTGGCTTCCCGAAAGTTTTACAGGCAGATTTATAAAATTACTTTGAGCGTCTTTTTATCGTGTTGGGGATCATCATCATGCGTCGTCTGCTGCCTCTTCTGGGCCTTTCCATTCTTGCTGCGTGCGCCTCCCAGCCCGCGCGTAAATATGTCGTCTTCTTTTCCAATCAGTCGGTGGAACTGAATGACACAGCCAGAAACGTGATTGCTGAAGCCGCACGGAAGGCCGAGAGCCACCCCGGCAGTATTGTGCAGGTTGAAGGCTATGCCGCAGCCGGGGGGGACCTCTCCGCCGACGCTCTGATTGCCATTCAGCGCGCCAAACTCGTGGCAGCGACCCTGCATGATGATGGTATCTCCGGAGACCGTATCCGCCAGACGCCGCGCGCTCCCACCAATGGCGAAGGCATGACTGTGGGCGCACGTCGTGTAGAAATTGAACTGGTGAATCCCTGATTTTCGATGACTGAGATACAAACCGACATGATACCTCCGGCTCCTGCTCTGCCGCGGGATGCCGGGGGGCGTGACCGGTTTGTGGGCACCAGCCCGAAAGACGTTCTACACGCCGTTTTCGGCTTTCCCGATTTTCGGAGCCTGCAGGGGCAGGCGGTCGCGTGCGTCATGGAAGGCCGGGACGCCCTTGTCCTGATGCCAACAGGTGGCGGTAAAAGCGTCTGTTATCAGGTTCCTTCCCTGTGCCGCCCCGGCATGGGGCTGGTCATTTCTCCCCTGATTGCCCTGATGGATGATCAGGTCGCCGGGCTACGACAGCTCGGCATTAACGCCGCCGCACTCCATTCCGAACTGGAAGGAGATGAGGCCGCAAAAATCCGTTCAGATCTGGCAGCCGGGCGCGTTGACCTGCTGTATGTATCCCCCGAACGTCTGCTTTCCCCCGGCACGCTGGAACGGCTGACGCGGCAACCTATTTCCGTCATTGCGATTGACGAAGCCCATTGTATTTCTGCGTGGGGGCATGAATTCCGCCCGGAATATCGCGCGCTGGCCTCGCTTCCCAAACATTTTCCCAATGTTCCACGCATTGCGCTTACTGCGACAGCCGACGAACGCACGCGGGAAGATATCCTCACAGCGCTGGATATGCCGCAGGCCGAGGTGCTGGTTTCCAGCTTCCATCGGTCCAACCTCAATATAGCGGCTCTCCCCAAAGCCTCGGAAATGCGGCAACTCACCGCTGTTCTTGAACGGCATAGGGACGAAGCCTGTATTGTTTACTGCGGCAGTCGTGCCCGAACTGAGCGTATTGCCGCAGCCCTACGGGACAAAGGCTGGACAGCACTCGCTTTTCATGCCGGTCTTTCCGCCATTGAGAAGCGAGCTGCCTTGCTGCGGTTCCGCTCAGGCGAGCCGATTGTAATTGTGGCGACGGTCGCGTTCGGGATGGGAATTGACCGGCCGGATGTGCGAGCGGTCATTCACCTCGACATGCCCTGCTCCCCGGAAGCCTATTATCAGCAGATCGGGCGGGCAGGGCGTGATGGCCTGCCGTCTGAAACCGTGCTGCTTTATGGTGGCGAGGATATGGCTCGCGCCCGCTTCTGGCTGGACCAGTCCAGTGCACCTGACAGCGAAAAACGCATTATGCGCAGCCGTCTGGAAGCCATGATTGCTCTGACGGAAACGA
Organism: Acetobacter cerevisiae; assembly: GCF_001580535.1. Lineage (GTDB taxonomy): Bacteria > Pseudomonadota > Alphaproteobacteria > Acetobacterales > Acetobacteraceae > Acetobacter > Acetobacter cerevisiae. The sequence continues at coordinate 62,198 of NZ_LHZA01000149.1, forward strand.
CCGGCTGCCGCACACGGGCCTTGTTGCATTGTTTTGGCGAAACGCTGGAAAGCCCATGCGGCCATTGCGATAACTGCCGTTATCCCGTTGTGACCTTTGATGGCACGGATGCTGCCAGAAAATTCCTGTCCACTGTCTATCGCACCGGTCAGAGATTTGGAGCGCTGCATATCATCGCCGTCCTGCGTGGCAAGCTGACGGATGCTGTTGAACGCAACCATCATGATACTCTGTCTGTCTGGGGCATTGGGAAAGATAAGAGCGAGCCGTTCTGGCGCGGCGTTGGACGGCAGCTCATTGCGCGCGGTGCCTTGCGGAGCGAAGGGCAATATAGCGGCCTTGCTCTCAATCAGGAGGTTGCACGGCCCATTCTGCGCGGGGAAGAACCTGTTAGTCTGCGGGCCGACGCTACGCAGGAACTGGAAAAAGCGGCCAGCCGCACCCGCACACCGGAAACGCAGGCAGAGCTGCCGGAAGAGAAGCAGGCTGTATTTGCCGCCCTCCGGAGCTGGCGGCTGGATGAGGCGCGGGAGCAGGAAATTCCGCCTTATGTGATCTTCCATGATTCCGCCTTGCGGGACATTGCGCTGGGCATGCCGACCAGCCTTGCCGAACTCGGGGAAGTGAAGGGCGTTGGTCGTTCCAAGCTGGAGCGCTATGGGGAAGCCGTTCTGGCGGTTCTGAAGACCGCACAGGGAGTATAAAATGGCCTCCGTAGACGAAAGGCGCGCCCGTATTCTGCAATTTGTGCAGCTGCAGGGTTATGTGGCGAATGAAGATCTGGCGAAAGCCCTGCATGTCACGGTGCAGACTGTCCGGCGCGATGTGAACAGCATGGCGGCGGAAGGGGCTCTGGCGCGGCATCATGGGGGGGCCAGTGCGCTCTCTTTTGCAGAAAATATTGCATATTGTGATCGTCAGATTCTCAATCTCTCACAGAAAGAGGCCATTGGAGAGCGCGCGGCGGCGGCGATCCCGGATGGAGCCTCTCTGTTTATCAATATCGGCACCACGACCGAGGCATTCGCCCGCTCCCTACGGATGCACAGGGCCCTGCGCGTCATCACCAACAACATTCACGTCGCGAGCCTGCTGACGCCGGCCCCTGAATGCAATGTTGTGATTGCGGGTGGTACGGTCAGGCTGCGGGATGGCGGCATTGTCGGCCCGGCTGCTGCGGCCATGATCGAGCAGTATCGGGCTGATTTTGGCGTCATTGGCATTAGCGGCATTGATGAAGACGGTACGCTGCTGGACTTTGATGTGGATGAAATCACCGCAGCACAGGCCATCATCCGAAACTCACGCACCGTCTTTCTGCTGGCTGATCACACAAAGTTCAGACGGCGCCCCATGGCCCGTGTGGGGCACATTTCCGAAGTCAGCGCGTTCTATACAGATCAGGCGCCGCCTGAGGGTATCCGCGGCATCCTAAAAGAGGCAGGCGTCTGTCTGCATATCGCAAACGAAAGCCAATTTTCGGAAAAGAAAACAAAAAAGGATTTCTGAGCCGGTTTGCGTCACATTAAAGCCATTGTTTTTGGCTTACATTTTCGGATACGAATAAGGCCAGTGTCCCGTTTTGGTGTAATTGGAAGAAAAAATGTCAGATTCCGCTCCTTCTCCTGCACAGCCCTATGATCTTCTGATTGTTGGTGGCGGCGTTAACGGCGCGGGTATTGCGCGCGATGCTGTTGGACGCGGGGCTTCGGTTCTGCTTGTCGAACAGGATGATCTGGCAAGCTATACCTCTTCCGCCAGCACCAAATTGATTCACGGTGGCCTGCGGTATCTGGAATATTATGAATTCCGTCTGGTGCGTGAAGCGCTGACAGAACGTGAGCGTCTGCTGGCCATGGCGCCGCACATTATGTGGCCGATGCGTTTCGTGCTGCCACATTCCAAACTGGTGCGCCCGGCGTGGATGCTTAAGGCCGGGCTGTTCCTGTACGATCATCTGGCGTCCAACATGACGCTGCCCAAGTCCCGCGCCGTTGATTTCCGCACACATTCTTCAGGCCGTCCGCTCAAGCCTGAATACACCAAAGGCTTCGTGTATTCAGATGGGTGGGTGCAGGATAGCCGACTGGTGGTGCTGAATGCACTGGATGCCGCTGAACGTGGCGCTGAGATCCGCACCCGCACCCGTCTGATCAAGGCGGACCGGGTCAATGGCGTCTGGGAAGCCGTTCTGGAAGATCGTGCCACCGGCAAGACCAGCACGGTACGCGCCCGTGCGCTGGTGAATGCCGCTGGCCCGTGGGTTGCCAAACTGCTCTCTGAAACCCTAAAAATTCCCAATTCCAAATCCGTGCGGCTGGTCAAGGGCAGTCATATTATTGTCCCGCGCGTTTTTGAAGGGCCGCAGGCTTATATCTTCCAGAACCCGGACAAGCGTATCGTGTTCGCCATCCCGTATGAGCAGAATTATACGCTGATCGGCACCACGGATATCCCGTGGAAAGAAGCGCCCGGCACCGTCGGCATCGCGCCGGATGAAGTGACCTATCTGTGTGAAAGCGTGAATCGCTATTTCCAGACGCAGGTCAAAGAAAGCGACGTGGTCTGGAGCTATGCTGGCCTGCGTCCGCTGTATGATGATGCCTCCGCCAACGCGTCTGCCGTCACACGGGATTATGTGCTGGATCTGGACACCACAGACGGCGCCCCGCTGCTCTCCATCTTTGGTGGCAAGATCACCACCTACCGCAAGCTGGCGGAGCATGCTCTGGAAAAACTGGCGCCGGTGCTGCCGGTCGTTGCCGGGGCAAGCTGGACCGCCAGCGAAGTGCTTCCGGGCGGCGATATTGGGGAAGGCGGCTTTGCGGGTGCTCTGGCACGCCTGCGTCGTGCGGCTCCCTGGCTGCCGGAACAGCTTGCATGGCGCCTGATGCGCAATTATGGAAGCCGGGCCTATGAGATTATCGGTGAGGCTGCCTCCATGCAGGACATGGGCGAACTTCTGGGTGGCGATTTGACCACGCGTGAAGTTGATTACCTCATAGGCAAGGAATGGGCCCGCGCACCGGAAGATGTTCTGTGGCGCCGCAGCAAAATGGGCCTGCATCTGAACGAGGCTGAAAAGAACGCGGTTGCAGACTATGTAAAGAAGAAGGTAGCCTGATTTTTTAATCCCAAGCCATCTCTTTCCAAATAAAAAATAAAAAGAGGAAAGTATGACAATCACCCAACGCGCCTTGATTGGCGAACTGATCGCTGAATGCATTGCGGTCTTTATCATTATTGTTTTTGGGGATTCCGTAGCAGCGATGTATGCGCTCTACGACCCCAGCCCCTATAAAATGGCGTATTGGGGCGTCTGCATTGTCTGGGGACTGGGCGTGACGGTTGCCATTTACGTCACGGGCGCAGTCTCCGGCACACACGCCAACCCCGCAGTGACACTGGCGCTGGCCTGTTACCGTGGTTTTTCATGGAAAAAAGTTGTGCCCTATTGGGCAGCGCAGGTTGTCGGCGGCTTTCTGGGCGCGGTGATTGTCTACACGCTCTTCTCGCCCGTCATCGCGCATTACGCCGCCGTCAACCATCTGGACTGGCGGCATGACGGAGCGGCGGCTGGCGTCTTCTTTACCCATCCGGGCGATTTCATCACCCCGATGCATGCATTTGTGGATGAGACCATCCTGACAGCCATGCTGCTCCTGGGGATTTTTGCGGTAACGTGTGAATACAACACACAGGCCCCACAGGCGAACTCTGGGGCTCTGATTATCGGCCTGCTTGTGGCAACAATTGGCGCTTCCGCTGGCTATCTGGAAGCGTGGGCCATTAATCCGGCACGTGATTTCGGGCCGCGTCTGTTCTGTTATTTTGCCGGGTGGGGGGAAGCAGCTTTCCCGTCTCCCGGAAATTACTGGTGGGTGCCGGTTGCCGGACCGCTTCTGGGCGGTGTAGTGGGGGCCGGGTTCTATCAGGGGGTTGTAAAACCCTTCATGCCAGCGATCGTTCGGGCCCGGCAGCCTGACGTTGCTCAAGATTAATTGCTCCAGCCATAAGGATAACGTGCGATGAGCAAGCAAGATTACGTATTGGCGATTGATCAGGGCACGACCTCTACGCGCAGTATTGTGTTCGATCGGAATGCCCAGGAAATTTCAAGCGCCCGTCAGGAGTTTGCTCAGCACTATCCTGAACCTGGCTGGGTAGAACATTGCCCCGAAGATATCTGGAACGACGCGAAAGCGACAGCCACCGCAGCGTTGGAAAAAGCCGGTGGCACCAGCCGCATTGCCGGGATTGGCATCACCAACCAGCGTGAAACCATTGTTGTGTGGGAACGCGCAACCGGTAAGCCGATCCATCGCGCCATTGTCTGGCAGGATCGCCGCACGGCAGCTGTGTGCCAGAAATTGCGGGATGAAGGGGCTGAGGCTCTTGTGCGTGAGCGCACCGGCCTGCTGCTGGACCCCTATTTTTCCGCCACCAAACTGGCCTGGCTGCTTGATAATGTATCCGGCGCACGAGCCAGAGCAGAAAAGGGCGAGCTGGCGTTCGGCACTATTGATTCCTTCCTGCTCTGGCGTCTGACCGGCGGCAAGGTGCATGCAACGGATATTACCAATGCGGCCCGGACCCTGCTGTTCGATATCCACACGCAGAAGTGGGACGATGATCTGCTGCGTCTGTTCCGTATTCCGGCCGCTCTGCTGCCGGAAGTGAAGGACAACAGCACCATTTTTGGTGAGACAGATCCGGCTCTGTTTGGCCGCGCCATTCCGATTGCCGGCATGGCAGGGGACCAGCAGGCTGCTGTGGTCGGTCAGGCGTGTTTTGCTCAGGGCATGGCCAAAGCCACCTATGGCACAGGCTGCTTTGTGTTGCTGAATACGGGTGAAAAACCCGTCACTTCCAAAAACCGAATGCTGACGACCATTGCTTACCGCATCAACGGCAAGACGTCTTACGCGCTGGAAGGCTCCATCTTTGTGGCTGGTGCCGCTATCAAATGGCTGCGTGATGGCCTGCATCTGATTACGCATGCGTCGCAGACAGACGATATGGCAACGCGCGTCCCGCACAGCCACGGCGTATACATGGTACCGGGGTTTGTGGGGCTTGGTGCGCCGCACTGGGACCCGGATGCCCGTGGCCTGATCTGCGGCCTGACGCTTGATGCAACTGCCGCCCATATTGCGCGTGCCGCTCTGGAATCTGTTGCCTATCAGACTCTGGATCTGGTCACAGCCATGACGCAGGACGGAGCAGGCACAACTGAGGCTCTGCGCGTTGATGGCGGCATGGCTGCGAATGACTGGTTCTGTCAGTTCCTAGCCGACATGCTACAGGTCAATGTTGAGCGTCCGAGCAACATTGAGACTACGGCTCTGGGCGCAGGGTTCCTGGCCGGGCTGGCAACTGGTGTCTGGGAAAATGAGAAGACGCTGGCGTCTGAATGGGCCCGTGGCGCACTCTTCAAGCCTTCCATGGCGAATGAACAGCGTAAGACCATGATTGCTGGCTGGCATCAGGCCGTGAAACGGACCCTGACAAACCCGACCTCAGTGTAACCTCTCTAAGTCGCTCTCTTTTCCTCCCGGCTAACACCTCGTTACGAGGGCATAACCGGGAGGAAAAGAAATCCTGCCTTCAAGGCGTTGACTCAGCCTGATCCAGCTTAATTGTCACGCTTTTGGATGAGCCACCCAGAAAGCTGAAGGTAAAGGAAACGTCCTGTCCCGGCTGGACAGAGGCGTCCGGATCCAGACACAGCAGATGATACCCCCCACGTGGAAACACGAGGGTTGTATGGGCGGGTAAGGAAAGATGCGTAAACAGGGACAAAGTGCCCAGCGTGCTTTCCTGATCAGAATGGTGCCCGACCAGCGTCCGGCATGCTGAAGACCGGACATCGGTCATCAGATGTGCGTTGCCGCCATTATTCGCGATTGTAAAATAAACACCTGCCATGCGGTTTTCACCCTTGATGAACTGCATGCTGGTGTTGGTAATGCTGATATCGTTCTGGGCGTTATCCTGGCCAGGCAGAGATTTGTCGGGGTCCCGATCTTCCGCCAGAACAGGGGCGGAGAGGGCCAGACCAGCCAGCATTGCAGCGACACAGCCAGCACGAAAACGCATTTTCATCGTAACTCCAGTTTTTAATAGCCCGTGACCGGTATAAACTGGTGGGGCAAAAGAATTTTATTGCGGTCACTATACCGCAATGTCGCGCCAGAAGGCCAAGCTTGAAAAAGCACCGGCCCTTTCGGTGCCAGAGTGAGAAAGGCTCACGTCACGATGCGTTGCCCTTTTTGTGGGAACCCGGATAGTCAGGTCAAGGACAGTCGTCCCAATGAGGAAGGCTCGGCCATTCGCCGGCGTAGAGCCTGTCTGTCCTGCGGCCAGCGTTTTACAACAGTCGAACGCGTACAGCTGCGCGATCTGATTGTCGTCAAGGCTGATGGACGCCGCGCGCCGTTTGAGCGGGAGAAAATTACCCGCTCGATCCGGATCGCTCTGCGCAAGCGCCCGGTGTCGGAAAGCAGAATCGAACAGATCGTCACAGGGCTGGTGCGTCAACTCGAAGCCACCGGGGAAACCGAAGTGCCTTCAGCGCGTATCGGGGAACTGGCCATGGATGGGCTGAGAGAGGTTGATACCGTCGGATATGTCCGCTTTGCCAGTGTGTACAGAGACTTCACGGAAGGTCGGGATTTTTCGGAAATTCTGACGTCAATGGACTCATTAGAACCTGATTCGCAGGAAAAGACTGGACCTCGTGGCATAAAGAAGCCATGAAACCCCGCTCCCTCATACGGGTAGCAGGAGATAGGGATGACAGAGCTGCAGGACCATTCAGAACTCAAAGGCGCGCAACGGCCCCGCACCGCTGCCCGCGTTGCCGCCATTCAGGCTCTTTTTCAGATTGAGCAGAATGAAGATCGCCCGGAAAGCGTCATTCAGCAGTTTCTGGTGCATCGTTTTGGCACCACACTGGATAATGCGTCTTATGACGAAGGGTGCATTCCTGAGGCCGACACGCAGCTTTTCTGCGCCATTGTTCGGCAGGGTGTCGCGGAACGCGGCGTTATTCTGGAGCAGTTGACGCAGACACTCCCGGCAACATGGCCGGTGGCGCGTCTGGACCCGGTTCTGCGCGCTCTGTTTCAGGCCGCTCTGGGTGAAGCGCTTGAATCCAGTGTGCCGGCGCGCGTGCTGATTAACGAATACATCGACATCGCACACGGTTTCTTCTCGGGTGATGAACCCAAGCTGGTCAATGGGGTGCTCGACACCATCATGAAAAGACTGGCAAACGGCACGACGGCAGAAAAAGAAGACGAAGAAGAAGGTGGTCCCGCTGACTGATCTGCCGCAGGAATTCAGCTTCATCCATCGGCACTTTTCCGAACTTGCAGGCCCGGCAGCGCTGGGCCTGAAGGATGATGCTGCCGTTTTTACACCACCTGCAGACAGAGATCTGGTCATTGCTGCCGATGCCATGGTGGAAAACGTTCATTTCCTGCCAGACGATCCTCCTGAAACCATCGGGCGCAAGCTCCTCCGCTGTAATCTATCCGACCTTGCAGCCATGGGCGCGACGCCCGAGGGGTGGTTGCTCACACTGGCCCGGCCTCCGGGTCTGGACGATGCATGGTTTACAGCCTTCTGCAGCGGCCTGAAGGCCGACCAGAAGCATTTTGGCCTCAGCCTGCTGGGAGGGGACACAACCTCCACGCAGGGGCCTCTTGTCCTTTCTCTGACCATTCTGGGTTCGGTTCTTCGCGGACAGGCTATCCGTCGCGTCGGCGCGCGGGCTGGTGATGGCCTCTGGGTGACCGGAACGATTGGTGATGGCGCTCTGGGTCTGCGCGCCCTGCAAGGCCTCCTACCTGACCCATCCAGCCACTTAAGCAACCGCTACAGGCTCCCACAGCCCCGTATAGGCCTGTCTCTCTACGGGCTGGCCTCCGCAGCTATGGATGTCTCTGACGGCCTCCTGCAGGACGCAGGCCACCTTGCACGTGAGAATGAACTGGCCGTGACCCTCACCGCCGATGCCGTTCCTCTGTCCGATGCGGCCCGAGCTTGCGGCCCGGACTGGCTGGATGTGTGCCTCACGGGTGGGGATGATTACGAGATTCTGTTTGCGGTTCCACCTGCGCACGAATCCGCGCTCATGCGGGCAGGGGTGCTAGAAACCCTTCACGGGCCTGTTGCGGTGACCCGCATTGGCTACTTTCATGAAGGAAAAGTGGGCGTGCAGGTTCTTGATGCCGAGGGTCAACCCATGCCGTTCACCAAAGGTGGCTGGAGCCATCTTTAGGGGGCCAGATCAGGCTGAAAAGAGCAGTTTCAGCCTGACCTAACCGCATCAGGAAAGCAGCTTTTCGTACATGCGATGCCGTTTGTAGGGAACCGGCACAATCCGCTCGATCAGGTTCCGGATGGGCATGTTGGTTTCCAGCACCCAGCCGAGCTCAATCGTACGATAAGGAAGATCGCGACCTCGCTTCATCAGCTCATCAATCAGCAGCCCGGGAATAATGGCGCTGAGAGCCGTACCAGCCAGCTTTTTCTTCACGCCCAGCAAAATCACGCGCGCAGAATAGAAATCGTGCGCAATCAGACGCGATGCCAGCTTGACCCACCCAAGCGGGGAAGGCGCGCCACCAACATCGCCATTCAGGTCAAAAATATTCGGGATGACCAGCGCAATTGCGACCGGCTCCCCTTTAAATTCAACCAGAACATACTGCTCCGGCCGCAAGACAGGTTTTAACGCTTTAAGCAGAGAGCGAATTTCAATTTCCGTAATGGGGACATTGCCCCACGTGCCTTCCCATGCGTCGTTATAAATCGACCGTAGGATGTCCGCGTCTTCATCAATATGGTCTTTGCGCAGCCCACGCACCGTGATGCCGCCCAGTCGCTGTCGCAGATTGGCGGGAATCCGGTTGGCCTGCTCGGCTGCGGGGCTGGTTTCCATCCTGTAGGACAGCAGATCCATCGCCTTGGAGAAGCCGGCCTGCTCAATGGCTGGCCCAAGCGTGGCCGGGTGCCAGCCTGTGCCAATCATGGGAGGCTCCATTTGCCCCTCAATCATGGTGCCCGATTCACCGTGATAATTCAGGGTCCACGGCCCTCTGATCCGTTCAATGCCCTGCGCCTTGAGCCAGCTTGTCGCGGCATCCAGCAGGGGCTTGACGCAGTCAGTATCCAAAGCATCCAGAGCGCCAAAAAACCCCGTTCTGGGGCCGGGCTGCTCAAGAGCAAGTGTATCAATCTGAGCGGATATTCGCCCGATGGGCTTCCCATCACGCCAGGCCAGAAAGTAACATGCCGTGCCATGGCTGAAGAACGGCGACCGGCGCGGATGGAGCATATCGCGCTGCTCCATGTCCAGGGGTGGGACATAGCTGGGCTGGTCGTTGTAAAGAAGGCGCGGAAGCTTGATGAAGAGCGAAAGCTGACGAGCGCCCGAGACGGCGGAAACGACGATCTGGTTCGGGGTAGTCATCGGTACTCCATCAAACTGGGCCTGGAAACCGCAAGGTGATGCATCATTCCGACGGAATGGAAAAGGGGGAAGTGTGAACAAGGTCTCAACCAGCAGGCACGAACTCCGGTCTGTGCTGATTACAGGAGCCACTGGCGGCATCGGTATGGAGCTGGCAAAACGCTACGCGAAACCCGGTCGCGTGCTCATGCTCTGGGGCCGCAATAAAGAGCGGCTGGACGCAATTGCCAAGCTGTGCTGTGCCCGCGGAGCTGAGGTTTTTCCTCGTCAGATTGATCTTTCTAATGGTGAAACCGCTCTTGCCGCCCTCCGGGAAGATCAGGAGCGCTCTGGGCTGGATCTGATCATCCTCGGGGCAGGGTTGTCCGATATTAAATCCCCCGATCAACAGACAGAAGATCCTGCGGGCGTTCTGAAGCTCGCGCTGGTCAATTATGCAACGCCGGTAACGCTTGCGACGGCTGCCGCACAAAGCATGCTCCGCCAGGGTTACGGAAAAATTGTTCTGATTGGCTCGGTCGCCGGCTTCTATGAGCTCCCGTTCGCGGCATCCTATAGCAGTTCCAAGGCTGGTCTTGCCTGCTTTGCTCAGGCTGCCAATCTGGCCTGGCGCCCGAAAAATATTCAGCTGACCCTTGTGATACCGGGTTTCGTCGACACGCCGATGAGCCAGAGACTGGAAGGGCCTCGTCCGTTTCTTGTCTCCGCAGGAAGTGCAGCCCGCAAGATCATGAAAGCGGTCAAGAACGGGCAGGCAGAGCTGATGTTCCCCTGGCAGTTTCGGGTTCTTCGCATTGCAGAGCGCCTGCTGCCAGCCTTTTTGCGCAAGCATATTCTACAAAGCCTGGATGTGGGGCAGAAAGAGCACGCGGGGGGATAATGCCCCCCATATTCAAGTGGGTTTACCTGTTCGCAGATATCAGACGCCCTTCACAAAGGTGACCAACGAACATACGGCCTGTTCATAGTGGTGAAAAACAATAGGAGGCACACCTTATCTCCTCCCACTTAGGCATTTTGAAAATCCTGCACGCAATGGCTTGACCAAAACTGCGTTAAGAGAGATAAGGCCCTCACACCACGCCGGTCCGGTGGCAGAATGGTGATGCAGCGGACTGCAAATCCGCGTACGTGGGTTCGATTCCCGCCCGGACCTCCAGTTTTAGTTAAGCTAAAACTTTAAAAGTGGTTTTCTATGAATTTTATGAATAGACACTTCCTAGGCTCAGGACCTATTAATTTATTGAACTGAGCGAGACGTTGTGATTCATAGGCTTACCAATGGAGGTGAGGCTGTGAGTGAGTTGTTTTTGATTTCGGAGAGCCAGATGGAACAGATCAGTCCATTTTTTCCTCTGGCGCATGGAATTCCGCGTGTGGACGACCGACGCGTTCTGAGCGGGATCGTTTACGTGATCCGCAACGGTCTTCAGTGGAAAGACGCTCCGAAAGTGTATGGTCCGCACAAGACTTTGTATAACCGGTTCATTCGCTGGAGCCGCCTTGGTGTTTTTGACAGGATCTTTGTCGCCCTGACAGAGCAGGCAGGCCGTTCGAAGCGCCTGATGATTGATGCGACACATCTCAAGGCTCACCGGACAGCTGCCTCTCTGCTCAAAAAGGGGCTTTTCCCCGCCAT
>NZ_LHZA01000046.1 GCF_001580535.1 Acetobacter cerevisiae
TAGCCGACTGTCTGTTTCCCCCCCCCTTTGCTGACGTAACTTCCGCTTAAATTCTCACGAAATTGGCCTGCTATTTTACGGCGTGTCGTCAGTTAAGCCCTGAGTGTGGCACGTGAGGGTTGTACTTTGTGTCTGAGTGTGCTGACTGTTTTCCCGTTTTTTGGTGGAGACAGACAGATGCGGCGCTATAGTTTACGCGATGACCAGTGGGAGCGGATAAAGGATCTTCTTCCCGGTCGAGAAGGCTATGTCGGCGGCACTGCGGCGGACAACCGTCTGTTCGTGGAGGCGGTGCTTTATCGCTATCGCGCGGGCATTCCATGGCGCGACCTTCCTTCCCGTTTCGGGGACTGGAAAAACGTGTACCGGCGTCTGCGCCGCTGGTGCGAAAGCGGCGTCAGGCGAGGAGAGGACGGTTTAACAGGCACAGGCTTTTCTTCTGCGTCGACTTCTTCAAGAGGAGTAAGAGACGATGCTGGAAGGTTTCCGGCTTGCTGGACTACGGTCTGATTGCTGCGAATGTCGACAATCATGGCCGCCAGCCGGTTTGCCTCTGCCCGAAGCATTTCTTTCTCTTTTGCACTTACCGCCACGCCTGTTTTGAGCTGCTGGCTCAAGGCTTCCAGTCGCGTCTGTATGGCAACAAGGTGACACACCGTAAGAACTGGTCATATGACTGTCATTACGACCAGTCATATGACTATCAATAATACCTGTTGCCATTGGAATATCTGGCTCAGAAACGTCGTCACCCAGATCATCGTGCGTCATGGCTGTCACCCCCGTGTGGAAATCGACAGCATCATCCAATAATAAACCGACCAAATGCTATGTGGGGATCAGCCCTCGCTTACCGTGAGTCAGGCCAAACAATGGTTGGTATTACTCTTTAACTTGGATTTCCCCGCTTCATCTGACGCCGAGTCATCGTAGCAGACTGGTTCTGCATCGAGCGCGATTTTCGAGGTGAGAGGCGTGAGCTTTCATGACCGTCATTTTGGGAACGTACCTGCCCGACATGTCGGACGACGCGCTGCAGAATATTCTGCGGCAGGCGGTGGAATTTGCATCGTTCTGGGGAGGAAGCGGAAGGTGAGAGAAAAGGATGCTACCGGGCAATTTGATGCTAATTCAAAACAAACTTATCCACAGGTCGAAGTTGCCAAAAAACAGGCTATTTTTAGGCTCTATTCATTCCATTACCGAAACTCTAAGTCATTGATATTATTAAACATCGAAAAACGCGTTTTGGGATTTAATCCCAAAAGTGCCCTTTTTTACAACAGTGTTCAGTTTTTGTGGTACAAAGAACACGGTCAAACTGCGGTACTAATCACACACCGGCCGAAACACTCTAAAATGGTACAGATCAGCCCATAGAGCAGCCTCTGTGACACCACCGCCCACTACACAGGGCCACAACGAGGCCAAAAAGCCGCTTCGCAGCCATCCCCACCGGAAACTCCTACACACCACCACAGCCTCAAAAAAAAGGCATCTCCGTTCATATAAGCCCATCCACTCCCCGAGATTCACATCCTTCCCGATAACATTTTTCCAAGAGGGCCCGACACCACCATCTCCTCTTCCCTACGCCCCATTTTCCCGATTGGGAGGGCACGCTACCGCAATTTCATACGCACCATCCGGTATACGTATGAAATCGCTACGCTTTTTATCTTTTTTCTTCTCTCTCTATCGCCGAATAAATTCGGCTCCCTTTTCGATGCGATACCGTAACGCGCAACACCCCACTCCAACCGGGTGGGGGCGGAAAATGCCACTTGCCCTGTATTTCATGTACGGAATCCGGAAAAAAAAATGACGGTTTTCTACCCCCTCTTTTTTTTTGACCTTCTCGAAACACTGTTCGAAAGCGGCCTCAGTCAAGGTTATCCACAGGCTAAAAAGGGGCAAGGGCGGCGGGAAACGTCCGTTGCGACTAGCCCTGCATGCTCGACCTGAGCGTCTGCGACAGGCGCAGGGTAGAGAGTCTAAGCGAAAGAGAGTTTCTGACCACAGAGGCCAACCGGGAAGTGGGCGCGATCCATCCGAAGGCTATGCCCGTTATTCTGACGCAACCGGACGAGTTGGGCGCATGGATGAACGCGCCGATGGTAGAGGTTCTGCGCCTTCAGTGGCGTTTGCCGGATGATCTGTTGACTCGCGTCGAAGCACCGCGTTCTTTGGAATGACAGTCATGGGGGGGGGAAACAGACAGTCGGCTA
>NZ_LHZA01000117.1 GCF_001580535.1 Acetobacter cerevisiae
TGTCCGAACGGACGGGACCACCTCAACATAACGGTCTGGATAGCGTTTGATCGGCTTGATGAGGCTTTTGCGGGATACGCCGATACAGAACTGCCTGCCTTAAGGGCATTACTTAGGACTTATTTGGATTTATTAGAATTTAATAAAATTAAAATAAAGCTATTTGTACGAAGGGATCTATTCAGTCGAATTACTGCAGGTGGATTCGTCAACCTAACACATATCCACGCGCGGAAGCTCGAAATCTCTTGGCGGGAACCAGATTTATTAAATCTCTTGTCTAGACGTATTCGAGAGAACAATGCGTTCTGTAAGGTATTCGGGCTTGAAGAATTGAATGACCGCGATATTTTTGATGCACTTTTTCCTCCCCAAGTTGACTTCGGAACACGCAAACCGGGTACGTGGGTGTGGATGATGCGGCGCATAAGAGATGGTAACGACGTGAAGTCCCCTCGCAACCTCATTGATCTCATCCAACTTTCGCAGGACGCACAATTGAAGAGAGAGGACATTGAGGAGCGTCCAATCGGCAGCCGTCCGATTTTCGAGCCGGGCGCGCTGCGTAATGGTCTCGCTGATCTAAGTGTGCGCCGTGTAACCGATACCCTATTCGCCGAGGCAGGGACCGCTGTGCAGGCGATTGAAAAGTTCCGAGGAGGCAAAGCCGAGCATAACCTTGCCTCTATCTGTGATCTGCTTGGACTGACACCCGGCGAGGCAAAAATCCAAATTCGTGCTCTAACTGTGATCGGATTTCTTGAGGAAATCAAGGACAACTTCAAGGTTCCGAGCCTGTACCGCGAGGGGATGAAGATCACACAAGGAAAGGCTCTCGGGGTGGCTGCTGTTGACAGCGATGACGACGAGTGAAGCGAGTCCAGCGGCCTAATCTTCGAATTATTACCCTGATGGACCGCTTTCAGGATTTGGCGGCTTCGCTTCCCATAACCGACAAGAAGGCGATACCTGTCTCTTATCTTCTCGCGCAGCCCCAAGATAACTGGTCGTCCTGTGTAGTGAAATCTGCGGCACCCATCGCTTCGCTGCCCTCACTACACGGAAAATACGCGGGAAAGGAGATTTTATTCGTTATTTAGACGACCATCTCCATCCAGTTGCCGCCGAGTTGGGACAGATGCGGTATTTTGCAGTAACCTGCAAACAGCAATATTTGCATCAACAAATCCTTCCCAGCTGTATTGGTCTGCATAATGCATTCGATATTGTTGGTCCACTCGACAGAGATCTGGCCGCGTTTCATAAATAAGGCAGTGCTTGTTCGCATCATCGTAGTAATGACATGCACCATCTCCCCGGTCTAAATACCGTGTTTGCTCTGCCAGATGCACATGACGACAACACAGCCCGCACTGCGTACAGGGAAACGGTTGTAGCGTCACAGTAGCGAGGTCAACCAATTCCGGGTACTCGCTACATTATCCATCTCGAACGGCAATACGATGCCACGCGCTTCCACTTCTTGCTTTAGCATTACAGTGCGCTGCAGCTCATCGTTACAAGCCTCCAGCTCCAGCGTGAAGGTTTGCAGTTCTCCCGGATCCAGACTGAATTCTATCTGACTTAACTCAATCAGGTAGCGATCCAGTTTCGCATTAATAGCCTGAAACTGTTTGATCGTTTCTGCATAAGGACTTAATGAGCCCATATAAGTCCAGATTTTTTCCGCTATCGCGCTATATAGCAAAAAATAACTGAGCCCCAGAGTTAGCACTCCGGTTACAAGGGCACCAGCAAACCCGGCCAACTCAGCGCCAAATGGAAAAGTGCAAATTGGCAGCAACTGAGTATAGGTTATTGACCCAACTACCGTAGCGACACTTATGCATAATAGCGAAGTCACCGCCTGACAGAGTTCAACAAAATTGAGCTGGTCAGGATTAAAGATCATCAATTTGATGGCCTGGACCAGTTGCCCCCATACCTCACGAATGATTTTGATCGTCATTTTTTGGGTGGTGGCAAAAATGTTGAATACTGTCGTTGTCAGACTTCCAAAGATTCCCGCAAAAACACCGTCCTTAAATGTTTGCAGAAAAGAACTAAAACGTGCCTTGACCCGTTCCCAGATGCCTTTGAGAGACTTATTGATGCTTTCAACGAACACTTCAAGTTTAAAGTTTTTTTTGAGATTCTCAAGTAATATCGGTAATTGCTCACGCAACTCAAACCAGATCTCTGCCATGATAACCCCAAGCATCTGCCGAGTGCCCATGGCTAGACCAGCCATGCCCGCAGCACGAGCTGTTTGGTGCAAAAACTTGCTACTGGTGTAATAGGTGTAATTTATTTGCTGTTCATATGGCGCACGTGCTTTTTCATCACGTTTGCGCATTGCTTCAGGATCTACCGCTTTCAGTTCGGTAAGCTTCTTCTCAGTTGCATGAATCTTGCTTTCCAGCTCTCGCGCTTTGTTCTGCTGCTGCGGCGTTTCACGAGGCATGGCCTCCAGGCGCTTGCGGTATTTAGCTAACGTTGTTTCATGTGAAGTAATCAGGCCTGGAAGCCTCTGTAGATACTCATTGATCGATACTTGTTTTTTCGATTTATTAACAGTCTCGTGCGTAGGTTGCAGATTACTGTCCTGGTTAGCCAGTTTTACTCCATCCAGTCCTGCCAGCACGCGCCCTGCGTCATCATGAATTTCCTTAGCGCTAATTACGTGATCGAGGTTGCGCTTCTCATGCGTCCCCATCTCTGTGTTACGGTAAGAATCGTGTAAAGTTCCGTTAGTCTGCTGAGTTTTATTCTTCTGGCCTGTAGCTATGTAATTGACATCTTTATGGTAAGCTGTGCTGTCATACTTACCGCGTTGTTCATAGCGTTGTTGCTCAGTGGCTGTAGCCCACACACCATTACGTACGTTGTTTATGATATCGACTTTGCCGCCTTTCTTGTCTTCGAAAAGCAGAAAGTCCAGACCAAAGCTGGTTACCAAGCTGTTTATTATGGTTTTCTCGAGCTCTGCAGCCCAGGGGAAATCTTGTGCGGCGGTGTGCATAATGGCGTCCATAAAACTTAGATAATATTTAAGGTAAGCGCAGGGCTGTTAGGCCCTGCCATAAGTCAAGCAGGCTCTACACAGGCAGCACTTGCCGTGGCTTTGTGGATCTCCTTATTCAATTCGTCGGTATTGAGGATCATCGAACCGTCTGCGTCCGTTTCCATCTCAGGCAAGCCATTTTCATCTTTTACAGCCTCACCATTAACATGCTTGACCTTGAAAATCGGCGTGGTGATCAGGTCGACAAGGATAGCCGCCAGAGCGTAGCCATTGCTAATCGCACGCATGATAGTGTCATTTAGTTGCGTCAGAACGGCTTGTGGATCCTGCTTGAGCACTTTGGCAGCATCGATTTGGCTGGCAACAGCCTTTAGAATATCAAAGTAGTTGTCGAACTGCGCGTAAATAGACTTCAATACGTTAAGGATATCGGATGCGTAATCCTCAGTTTTTCTAAGGCGCTTCTGGGCTTTTTCCAGCTTTTCCACTGCACTGTCGACTTCATCGTTAGCCTTGTGGGCGTTTTTCAATACCCCTTCGCCATGGCTATTGTATGCCCAGCCAACGACCGCCAGCACTGGACCAGCCACTGCAGCACCGAGAATCGCCGTGCCGCCGGCCATACCTAAGCCACCAGTAGCGAGTGAGCCTCCACCAATAGCTGCCAATGTGGCGTTAGTAGCGGCAACACCGGCTAATGAGGAGATAGCGGTGCCAGTAGAGGCAGCACCCAGTGCCATTACACCGCTGTATATGGCAAACCCGGTAGCAGCGCCGGTAATACCTGCTCCCGCTGCCGCCCCTAACACGCCAATGGCGGTATAGCTATAGCTCTCAACGCTTTCCAGCTTATGCTGAGGAATATTGATTTCCAGCTTATCCTGACGACCAACATTTAGTTTTTTTAGTAATGCATCGGCAAGAGTTTTGAACTCATTAAAACGCTGACCGATGCTCAACTCTTCCTTTCCAAGCACTTCAAGCGCGGAATTGGTCGCTGTTTCTTGTGCGTCGAAGATCCCTCTTTTTTGATCATAACGATTCTTGGCATCTTTGACGATCGCATCAGCTTCTGAGTGCTTTTGACGACCGTTATAGCCCTTCTTGGCTCCGTAGGCTGCCGAGGCCAAAGCCGCAGCACCAAGAATAAGTGGAAGTGGCATTATAATATCCTGAACTGAAATGGCCTGAGATTAACAGATACTAAGTTGAGGAAATTACGCGACGAGAGGGATATGGTCTATAGCAGGCTTTGGTTACCCAGATATGGTAATATCGCACGAGAGCCCTACACACTTTTGTTGGTTGTTGTGCTTTTCTCTTCATCAAGTAGCCTGCAAGAGATTAAGGCTGACTGCCAAGGGATGATGAGCGCCATCAGGGACCGGAGTGCAAATGGCTGACAAAAATGCGATCAAATGGTCGTCAACGTGTGCAAGCCGACCGCTAGCGGTCGAGCCTCTTTTGAACCAACGTGACAATAGCGGCATGTAATAGTGATGTCCGCTTTCGGCAAGTTGTTCACGTGTCTTGCATGTCCGCAACGAGGCGGCTACAGCCAGTTTGCTCCTAGGAATTATAGTTGTTAGCTTATCCGCATTAACGCAGCATCGCCTCATTACGCGATAAACACGCGTTGCAACAAGAGAACGGAACTGTATTGCACATTCCACCTATAAGGGGGGAAACAGAGGAGCGTTAATGCCCAAATTGAATGCAGATTTTGTGGCCGATTGGGTCGCTATGCTGAGATCTTATTTGATTGGTGAGCAAAAATGGTCCGCAGTTCAGGTCGCAGCGTTGCCCGATTGGGATTTACCGAGTCATTATTTCGACGCGCAACGCCGACGTATTGCAAGCATTCCCCGAACCATCGAGATTGGAGACAGTTTTGTCTGCCCACCATGCCATGAGGCTGGTTGGATTATGCTCCAAGAGAAAGTGAGAAAGGGGGAAGATATCAATAGCCACCTCAGTACGCGCCATATCTCACTTTTCAATCCTGATGGGCTGCTTGCCGAGTGGGGAGTGCATCATTTTCATCTTGGCACCACTCTTTACCCGAAAAACCCTGCCTTCGCAGACAGAACCGGACCGCTTCTCTATGCGATCGTGGGGGATGAAGCCTTTTATGCGATTAATGTCTATGATCATCATAGTTTTGAAAATATCGACGTTCTTGAAAGCATTCATCGAAACTGGCCAGAAATGATTAGCCGCTATCGCGTGAAAGGTGTCACCGGAGGTGCGTGGGATAAAGAGCAAAGACAAGCGCTAAGACGCAAAAATGCCAACGTTGCTGTGACCACCTCAGACGGCACCGTGTATATGCCGATCAGTGGCGGAGTTGTGGCGTCGGGTATCAATCTGGAGGCGATCCGCCTTGCAGATTACTGGTCCTTAAAAATTCGTGGTTTCCAATCTGATTTCGAGAAGCAGCTCACCAGTCTACTGCCAACTCTCACGCAAAACCGTTATGCTGGCGAGGACACGATTGAGGCAGAACTCAAGTCGTTTTCGGGAGAGAACGCACAGGTTTTTTTACCGAAATACGATGTGCTTGCGACAGTGGCGCTCGTTCAATCAGCGCTATCCCCTTGAAAGCAAATCCGGCCTCCTCTCTGGAATTAGTTGGAAAGCCGAGGTTTGGTTTATTGATCAGAAACAGCAGCTTCGGTCCCGACTTGGACTTCAGAACACCGACAGGTTGCTCCACCATCAGGAGCATTGGTTTAACGTGAATGGGCGGGCTGCTGTCTCCATGAAGCATTAAACGTCCGCTCCTGAGACCACCCATAAGGCCAACCTATGTCATAGAAGAGGCGGGAGCTGACTTTCTACCGGAAAGTAACTTCACTCTGTCCGCTGCGACGCTAATTCATAAATCTCATTATCAGCTCTCCGGCCAACGGCAATCACATAGATGACGATCCGTTCGTCGATGACCTGATAAACAAGACGGTAGCCATCTTTCAAAAGCTTGATCTTGTAAAACCCTGATAGGTCGCGATGAAGCTCGTTTCCTGGAGAGTGAGGGTTCCAGATTAGTTTTTCCAGCTTCTTTTCAAATTTCTTACGCACGCTGCCGTCAAGAGCATCCCACTCCCTGAGCGCTCTATCGTCGAACTCAAGACAATACTCTTTCATTCGCGATGACGGCTCTTCAGCTCCGCAAACGTCATACGATGCTTTTTGGTCGGGTTTTTGAGACGTTCACGCACAATCTCGATAAGCTGCGCATCCTCGTCTGTGACAAGTGTGCGCTTGACCGGAGAGCGCCCCGTTTCAGCAATATATGCGAGGGTATCGCGCAATGCGTCAGAAAGTGAAATGCCTTGAGCGGACAGTTTCTCAACTGCAGCTGCCTTCAATGTTTCATCTACCCGGAATGTAACAGCAGACATACAAATCCTCCTTGCGCGTATGTACGTATGTATCACATTTGTTTATACGGATAAAGCAAAAAATGGCCGATGCCGATGTCCGCTTTGGGGAAGCTAAATCGACCGCGGAAAGGGCGGAGATGAGGCGACTGCTGCCTGTCTGCTCCTGCATCACTAAGCAGACAGGCAGATCAGGAGGGAGAACGGAAGGTCGGCTTTATGTTTGAAGGCAATAAAAAGCGGCCATGGAAATTGAAAGGAGATGTCTTGCTGTCGTTCGGCATACTGTTTGCTATGATGGCACAATGAATAGCAAGAAACCCATAAAAACTGCATTAACCAAGCAAGTCCCTCTTTCGAGACGACAGGAGTGGAAAAAGATATTTCCTCTTCTTTGTATCATAATGTTTCTGTTTTCTGGGGCTGTGGGACTAAGACTATTTCTGACGTCGCAGCAGCATACACAGATTGGCGGCCCTTACACTCTGGTTAATGGCCATGGGCAGACCGTCAATCAGGCGGCTTTTGAGGGACGTTATACGCTTCTGTATTTTGGCTATACACACTGTGTGGACGTCTGCCCGTTGACACTTGCGACTGTGTCAGCCGCTCTTGATGAGCTTGGTAAGCGGGGACAAAACGTTATTCCCGTGTTCATTTCAGTTGATCCCGAACGTGACACTCCTGCAGTGTTACAGGAGTATGTCGAGCGTTTCTCCCCTCACATTGTCGGCCTAACTGGCTCCGAAAGACAGCTTCAGCCGGTTATGAAGGCATTTCATGTCTCGGCACGACGTCATGCCCCCAATGGCTCAGGTTATCTCGTTGATCATAGTTCGCTCCTTTACCTCATGGACGGACAAAACCATCTGGTTGGCATGATCCCCGTTGATGCCAGTGCCCATCAGATTGCAAGCGAACTCAGACGGCTTTTACCACCTTCCTGAGGTCAGGTCGGACCTAATCTCGCAAACATCCGGTTTGCAAGAACCAGAACAAGTAATGCGACCCCCAATTCTGGTAGAAGCAGCCCCAGGATGACAAGGGTCGTCATACCAACAATTCCATATTTCTGAGAGTGTAAGGCGGGTGGAGCCCCCAAGGAGCCCACAGGTTTGCGTTTAAGCCACAACACTGTTGCTGCACTGCTCATCATCAGTAAACCCATTGCCACTAAAAGGTTGATGGCCTGGTTCATCTTTCCAAAAAGTTGGCCCTCATGCGCAGCAACACCGTAGCCAATGATCCGATCCATAAAGCCTTTCTGGGCAAACGTTTCCTGTGTCATCACATGGCCGTCGGGTGTAACCGTCACACTTTCCCGCAAAGGTCGGTTTTGCGTGTCGGAACGCACAGTCCACAGAGAGCCAGACGGTGTAATGATTACCGGAGCTGGCAGGGAAAGAGTGCTCGCAGTCTGTACAACAGTATTCAGGCTGCTTAGCAAGTCTCCTTCAGGAAAAGAGGGCGAGGCGGCTGGCATGTCCATACCGGGCATATCCATATTCTCTTTTACCGGAAGGCTATGTGGTTGTCCGACCGGGTGCCCTGCTATAACCGTGGCGGCTGGAACCGCGCCAATTTCCCAGTCCTTGACAGAGATCAGGCGACCAACCGTGCTCTCCACTGATTGCAGAGCGTGCCCCCAGACGAAAGACCATGGTAGGCCGGATACCAGAAACAGCACCAGAAAGACTGACGTCCAAATACCAGTGACCGCATGGAGATCCCGCCAGCGGGTTCGTCCCTTTGTTCCAAGGCGTGGGTAGACAACGCCTGCCAGTCCGCGCTGATGATGTGGCCACCAGAGCAGCACGCCTGTCACGATGAGCACAATGGTCCATGATGCAACCATTTCCATAATGACAGAACCCACATTGCCCAGCAGCAACTGACCGTGCAGCCTAAAAACAAGCCGCTCAAATCTGCTTTCTTCCAGAACAGTTTTCAGAACGGTATGGGTATTCCTGTCCACATAGACGCGCACCGCTTCTCCGTCCGGCTTGCTAACAAGAACACGCGCAGCACTCTGCAAAGTCCGGGGAAGTTCATAAGCCAGAAAAGCCCCCTGCGGCACTGCAGATAAAGCTGCCTGGACGTCCTGCGCGGGAGAGGGCGACAAGGCGATGGGCAGATGGTCATATCGCCAGTCAATCCAGTCATCTATCTGGGGTTTGAAAAGATAAACCGCCCCGGTCAGAGAGAGAAAAGCCACAAAAGGCAGGCAGAACAGCCCTGCGAAGAAATGCCAGCGCCAGAGCATGCGGCGGTCTGGCCAGAGAGTGGCAATGTGCATGGTCATGGCACTATCCCTCAAAACCTGATCCGCACGCCGCCAAAATACGCACGGGGCGAACCTGCGTAGATGGAACCGGTGCTGTTCATGAGTGTCGTGGCACCGGCCTGCTGACCACTGGCCTGCAGGTTATCGCTGATGTTGGTGGCACCTGCGATATAGGTCTGGTTGGCAACGTTCTGCACCTCGAAATACCAGTGCAGACGATGCGCCCAGCCAAACCGGGCGGGGGGATCATAATGTATTTCAAGATTCAGCAGCGCATACCCCGGCGCTTTCAGGCGATTGGCGTTATCCAGCCAGTAAGAATCACGCCACGTGACTTCCGCGTATCCGCCCAGCCCTTCCAGTAAACCGTCAGGCTGGTCGTAAAGAAAGCGGGCATTAAGAAAATTGGGAATGACCCCAGGGATATAGTGCCCATTACGGCTGAAGCTGCGTGAGAGCGTGCTGTTGGAAAGAACCTCGGTGTAATTGGTATAAACCTGATTATCATAGGTGTAACTCAGTTTAACCCG
Organism: Acetobacter cerevisiae; assembly: GCF_001580535.1. Classification (GTDB taxonomy): domain Bacteria; phylum Pseudomonadota; class Alphaproteobacteria; order Acetobacterales; family Acetobacteraceae; genus Acetobacter; species Acetobacter cerevisiae. The sequence goes on from NZ_LHZA01000117.1 coordinate 9,223, forward strand.
ACCGCCGGGAAGCATTTTCGGCATAGGTTTCCACTCCACACCAAGAACAACACCACGATGTTCAGACGCAGGTGCGTTGAAAGTGTAGGAGCCAACGGTGTTGACCCCGGCAGACTGGCTGACCAACTCGTTTTTATAAAACTCGTAAAAACCTGTTGCCTGAATGCTGACCGTCGAGGAGGGGTGCCAGTCGGCGCCCAGATCAATACCGACACTTGTCTGGCTTTTCAGCTGTGTATTGTTCCCGTATTCCCCTTGTGGCGTAATGAAAAGATTGGAAGAAGATGGCGTGCCATAGGCTGTGCCGACACGGGTATGCAGTGTCCAGTCTTTTGACGGCGTATAAATCAACGCGCCTTCTGGCGCGAGATTGAAATAGAAACGATTGGCTGTGATGGCCCGCTGGGTGCTGAGCGTTGCGGAGTAGCCATAGAGTGTTTCGGTTGCGCCAATATCGGAATATGTGCCGCCAAGCCCTACGACGATGTGCCAGTCAGGTGCAAAATGCCAGTCTTCCTGAAAGCGTAGGCCAAGATTCCACTGGTGCCCGTAGCTTTCGGAACTCATAGCCCCCCGTGTCGCACCGCCAAGGGGCATGATGTTGTAAGTCTGCGAACCAAAATCGAGATAATCAAAACTGACGCCAGCAAACGTTTCCAATGCTCTGCCAGCAAGTTCGGCGTGGTTGGTGATGTCGCTACTGACATTATAGGAATTATAAGGACCGACATACGCCGTGGGCGACGTGGGTTGATCGATATGGCGCTGATCGTAAGTAAACTGGTTTCGCCACGTTGTGTGGCTGTTGAAATCATGCTCCCAGCGCAGACCAACCACCGTGCGTCGATCAAAGCGGCCCAATCCGGCGGCTTCAGGACTCATGGCAACCTTCGCGCCATAGCGGCCATTGACCAGCAGATTGACAGACGCGCAGCCTGCCGCCGCACTGGACGCATTGGTGCACCCTTGCTGGTAAGGATTGGCCCGATACTGGTTGAGTGACAATCTTGCTGGCAGAAAAGCATCCGTGACGTTGTTGACAAATTTCAGGATGAGACGATCGGCAGACGTCAGATTGACACGCAGCCGCACATTTTCTGTCGAGCTATTATAACGACTATTGGCAATGAAGCCGTTTCCACGCACATCGCTGCCAAAGATCATCAGATCGTAGTGTCTGTTGCCAAAGCCGAGGGTGGCATAGTTGTTGAACATCCCGAAACTGCCGAAATCGGAGCCCAGTTCCAGTCCGTGGATATCCGCTCCCTTCCGGGTGCGGAAATTGATGGCACCGTTGATGGCATAATTACCATACAGAGTGGAGGCTGGTCCCTCGAAAACATCGACGCCCTGATAGGCATGAGGGTCAATCAGATCGGCCCGGGCTGTCCCATCCGGTTGGGTCATGGGGAACCCATCTTCCAGCACCTGAAGATTTTTCAGGCCATAGGACTGGCGATCTCCCGACCCCCGGACGGAGACCACAGTATCACGGGGGCCATTCCCCTGAGTAAAGCTGACACCGGGAATAGTCACAACCATATCGGCAACACTCTGACCAACCTGGTTCGCGAAATTACTTCTGTCGGAACTATAAGTCGTCTGGCCTGCCGGACGTGTAAGGGCAGAGGATCGACTTAATCCCGTTACAAGAATCTGCTCAGTTTTGACGGGATTTTTTTTGGTTCTGGACGCAGGAAGAACACGGTTGCTCAAAGGTGGGCGAGGCTTCTCTGTGCCGACGGCAGCGTAGGTAGTGGTAGCCGAGAAAATGGCGGCAGCGACCATTGTCCCGTAAAACGGGAGTGAAAAATAAACAATACGAAACATGTGAAGGGACCTGAAGAGACAGCACAAAATGCTCACCTGCATGGCAGGTGAGCGGCTCTTTCAATTCAGATCAGGCAGGAGGTCCCTGCGGGCAGAGAGAAGTCCGTTTTGGTGTTGGCGGCCCCCGGATGAATGTGAACATCCATGACTGACGAATGGCAGCAACACATAATCCCACAAAAAGACAGAAAACGATGCCTACAACGAGCAGGTCCAATGCTTCGGACAGAAGAAAGCCGTCATCATCGGGGGCAGTTGAGCGATGGTGCTGTCCGTCTGGATCAGACGAAGTGCTTAGATCGTCGCAAAGAATGCTCAGCTTTGTAAGGGTGTTGAGGGGATCGTCGATTAGTGTCGCAGGGGAAGCAATTCCGCCAAATGTCAGGCGTGCAATCAGTGCAAGCAATACGAGAGGCCAGAAGGCCAGCAGGTAAGTTGGACTGTGAGCACGTGGAGTCATGTGTCACCGTTACATCAAGTTCTCTCTGTTAACCAGTCCATACCGATCGCTTCAATCCTACCATTCAATGACGACATCTCTGATCTTTGAGCAACATTGCATGTCTGATTCCGGATAGAAGGAGCAGAAAGCTGTCAGCTGATTTTACAGTTTGAAAGATGCCCCTAACAGATTTCATCTCCACTCAAAGCCAGAAAATTCCGGATCCAAAAAACTCACAATCTATTCATCGTAGTTTACTCACGAAATATCTGAGATGATCTGCAATAAAACTGGCTACAAAATAATAGCTGTGATCGTAATCAGGACGAAGATTCAGGATAAGTTCCTGCCCTGCATTCCGTGCGGCTTCCTGGAGCAGTTCTGGCCTGAGCTGTTCTTTCAGAAACTGGTCCGCCAGACCCTGATCTATCAGAACAGGTAGTCTTTCCTTCGCTGTCCGCACAAGTTCAAGCGGGTCATAGGCTACCCAACTGGCACGATCCGGACCCAGATAAGCACTGAATGCTTTTTCACCCCATGGTACCTGCGTTGGCGCCACAATGGGTGAAAAGGCTGACACAGAACGATAGCGGCCAGGATTACGCAGTGCGATCATGATGACGCCAAATCCACCCATCGAATGTCCCGCAATGCCTCGCTGCTGCGTAACCGGAAAGCTCGCCTCAATCAGCGCAGGAAGTTCCGTGACGACGTAATCATACATCCGATAATGCGCAGCCCACGGCTCCTGCGTCGCATTGAGGTAAAATCCGGCACCCTGTCCAAGATCGTACGCATCGTCATCAGCCACACCCACGCCCCGTGGACTGGTATCCGGCGCGACAATGGCGATGCCCAGTTCTGCGGCCACGCGTTGCGCGCCAGCCTTGCCAATGAAGTTCTGCTCCGTACATGTCAGACCGGAGAGCCAGTAAAGAACGGGAACCTTTTCAGTTTTTGCCTGCGGCGGCAGGTAGATCGCGAAGTTTGCTTCCACACCCAACGACACGGACTTGTGTCGCCAGACTTCCTGCACGCCCCCAAAAGAGGCGTGTGTTTCCTTGCGTTCCATGGCTCTCACTGCCTTTTGCGCATGTCAGTTACCGTCCGTGAAGGTATAACTGCAGATCTTGTTCCCTGCCGGATCCCGGAGATAGGCAGTGTAAGCGCCCGGTAAGTGGCTTCGCGGGCCGGGTGCGCCTTCATCGGTTCCCCCATTGGCAAGACCTGCGGCATGAAAAGCCTCCACTTCGGCGGGTGTCGCTGCTGCAAAACCGATGGTGACACCGTTGCTTGAGGGCGCTTCACCGTTGCCAGGACGTGCAATGATGAAGGCTGGCTTTTCGCGGCCATACAGAATCCACCCATGCCCGAACGGCCCCAGGTTTTTTATGCCCAGAGCCGCAAGCGCGGCGTCATAGAATTTCGCGGATACCGCAGTATCCACTGCCCCAAGAAAAACGTGAGAGAAAACACCGTCACCGGAAATAACTGCCATGATCGTTCTCCTGTAATTTCCAACCATTGGAAATGATGTTGCGCGGTGAGACGTAGACCTTAGAAATGAATGACGGAACGGATGGATTTTCCTTCATGCATCAGATCGAAGGCCGTATTGATGTCTTCGAGCGGCATGGTGTGGGTTACGAAAGGCGCAAGCTCGATATCGCCGCGCATGGCATCTTCGACCATCCCGGGAAGCTGGCTGCGCCCCTTGACCCCACCGAAAGCCGTGCCGCGCCACGAACGACCCGTCACAAGCTGGAAGGGGCGGGTTGAGATTTCCTGACCAGCCCCAGCCACACCGATGACGATCGACTGCCCCCACCCACGATGCGCGGCTTCCAGCGCCGCGCGCATGACATTGACGTTGCCGATACATTCGAAGGTGTGATCAATGCCCCAGCCGGTCATTTCCACCAGAACCTGCTGGATCGGTTTGTCATAGTCCTTCGGATTGAGGAACTCTGTGGCGCCGAAGGCCTTGGCAAGTTCAAACTTTTCCGGATTGGTATCAATAGCGAAAATCCGGCCAGCCTTTGCCTGTCGCGCTCCCTGAATGACCGCCAGACCGATCCCGCCCAGACCGAAGACGGCAACCGTATCTCCCGGCTGTACCTTGGCCGTGTTGTGTACCGCACCGATCCCGGTGGTGACGCCACATCCCAGCAGACAAACATGCCCGGGATTTGCGGCTGGATTGATTTTTGCCAGAGAAACCTCGGCGACAACCGTGTATTCGCTGAACGTCGAACACCCCATGTAATGATGGATCGGCTGACCTTTGAAGGAAAAGCGTGTCGTGCCATCCGGCATCACTCCTTTACCCTGTGTGGCGCGCACTGAAATACAGAGATTGGTTTTTCCCGACTTACAGAACAGACATTCACCGCATTCCGCCGTGTAAAGCGGAATGACATGGTCGCCGGGGGCAACGCTGGTGACCCCTTCTCCGACCTCGATGACAATTCCCGCGCCTTCGTGACCCAAAACGGCTGGGAATAGTCCCTCGGGATCATCCCCTGACAGGGTAAACGCATCAGTGTGGCAGACACCTGTATGCGTGATCTGCACGAGCACCTCACCTGCACGAGGAGGCGCTACGTCGATCTCGACAATCTCAAGGGGCTTACCCGCCTCGAAAGCAACTGCGGCCCGTGATTTCATGATTTTTCTCCAAATAACCTATCTGCCAGCATCGAGGGCATTACCGGAGATAGGATCTCACGAGTGACACCACATTCTCGATCGAACCACTGGCGGCATCACGATCACCGGCACACTCAACAAACTCTTCCCGCAGGTGGCTTTCGAGAACACCGGCCATTAATCCGTTGATCGCTCCCCGGATGGCCGCCACCTGTTGCAATACTGGACCGCAATCAGCCCCTTTCTCCAAAGCCTGTTCCAGCGCATCAAGTTGCCCGCGAATACGGCGCACGCGAGTCAGAACGCGCTTTTTCTCAGCTGGTGTGTGCGGCACGAAACGCTTACTCCGAATATACTGCCCTTGAGTATCCTTTCATACTATGGGGTAGTATGAAAGGATACTCAAGGACGCGCTTGTCATATGATCCGATCACGATTCCGTATCGCTGAAATTTTCATCGCAACGTCCATGGGTTGCCCGTCTGTGTCTTGGGATCATTCAAGAGGTACTATTAGTGAGATCCAGACAATCTCTGCAACGAGGCTTTGAAGCGCTGATGTCCGCTATTTGGCAAACAACCTTGTGGTCCAAACGACCGACATGAGGGCGAAAGCGGTAAGACCGCTTAGTGCGTGACAAGCAGACAGGTGGTAGTCGCCTCATCCCGGTCATAAGCGGGGCTATTCGACTTTCCGGAAAGCGGACATGAGTATCTTAAACCTCGCCAGGCCTTGCGATTATCCGCATTGACGTGAGATGCTGTTACAATCAGTGTCAAGAGCGAATATAATTGTAGCTTCTGGACTGATGACCGACCTTATTCGAGACCTTATCCTTCGCTGGCGTGATGATCCGGCAGGCACCTATCAGAGCTGGTTTTTGTGGGATGAACGCCTCAAGAACTTCCGGTCTATCCGCCGTGGTCTGCAGCAGGTCGTTACCGAGATTACCGCTGGCACATTCGGGGTCGCCTATCGTGGCTCATCCCTGGAAACAGTTGTTCATTCGATCGCTGAACAGCGTCAGATATTCAAGGGTGCGGATCATGCATTCCTGTGGAAGCCGAAGCTACGCATTCCCGATATCTACGAAAATCCTGCAAACCAGAAAGCATTCGGGCAGCTTCTCGATACCTGCCTGTGTTGCAATACCGACGAGCACGTGGTCTCGGCCATCCACGCGATCGATGCCCGGAAGATAAAAGGGCTGGGACCAGCCGTCGCCAATCTGCTGTATTTCCTGCATCCTACGATCATGCAGCCTTTCAATACGGCAATCGTGAACGGCTATAACGCCTTGACCGGATCAAAGATGAAGTTGGGCCGATGGGAGGAATATCTTGCCATGCGGCAGGGCATTCTGAAGCTGAATGCGACCTATCGTTCGCTGCTGTCCAATGATCTGGGCGCTATCGGAGGACTGCTGTTTGATCTCGGAAGCGGACGCTATACAGCGCCACCTCTCGAGGATAACGAAACAGCGCGGAAACTCTGGGAAGCCGATCTTCACCAGGTGAGGGAGCAGAGCGCAAAAGAGGCTCGGATACTGGCAGCAGAGCGGGAAACGGATCATACCCATACCGAGATTCAGGGCTGGCTTCGCGATCTGGGGCATTCTCTGGGTTACGATGTCTGGATTGCGGCCAATGATCACAGTCGTCCATGGCAGGACGGTAAATTGGGGGATGGCTGCCTGTCGGTGTTGCCAGGGTTCACGACGGAAACGCAGGGAGCGGAATCCGTGCGTCTGATCGATGTCCTATGGCTAGACCGGGACAGCCACAGGATTGTGGCAGCCTTCGAGGTCGAGCATTCAACGACCATCTATTCAGGCATCGTGCGCATGCTGGATCTTGCTCTTGGGTCGGAAGCGCAGGCTCTGGAAGGACTGTTCCTTGTTGCTCCAGACAAGCGGGAAGCCGATGTGCGCGAACAGTTGAAGCGACCGGCCTTCAGCAGGATTGCCGATCTGAAAGTCCGGTATCTACCTTATGGGGCGCTGGAGAAGGATCGCGCAGCTATCGCCCGCTTTGGTCACGGACTGAAGCCTGTCCAGGCGATTTCGCATGCTTTGACACCGATCTGATGTTGTTATCGGCATAAGAGCAAAGATGCTAAACTTTTCTCAGACTCCGGGGTCGGGTTTGCAACGATGATAATCCGGCAAGAAGGCGATGGCAGACACCACTCATAGTCAGGAAACACAGCACGCGGTGATGATCCAGCCGCCTAGCAGTCTCACTGTGCTTTCCCTTCTTTCCATTCTGACAGGTGTCGTTGTCGGAGCGGTCTGTGGGACATTCCGGCTGTTACTTGAACATGCTGCGGGGTTGAGAACGGCATTGGCGCTTGATGCCCTGCACCCGTTTTCCGCCAGTCTGTTGCTGATTGCGATCGGCAGCATCACGGCCTTCATCGCGGCCTGGATGGTCAGGCGGCTGGCGCCTCTGGCTTCTGGAAGTGGGATCCCTCATGTCGAGGCCGTCTTGGCCGGACTTGCAACACCAGCTTCTGTCGGCCTGATCCCGGTCAAGTTCATCGGAGGATTGCTGGCCATCGGCGGAGGACTAGCGCTGGGGCGTGAGGGGCCGAGCGTGCAGATGGGTGCCACGGCTGCCAATACGATCGGTCGGCTGTTACGGTTGGGACCGGCGGATTGCCGGTCATTGCTGGCGGCTGGTGCCGGAGCTGGACTGGCGACAGCGTTCAATGCGCCAGGCGCTGGCGCGATCTTTGTGCTGGAAGAGCTGGTCGGCAAATTCGAGGCGCGAACCGCCTGTTCCGCACTCGGTGCTTCCGTGTCCGCCATCCTTGTCGCCCGCGCGTTGCTGGGCGGTGATCCTGATTTCGTGGTGGCCGACAGTCCCATGGTCATCAGCGTTTCAACGCAGTTGCTGTTCTTGCTGACGGGGCTTGCAGTTGGCCTGCTCTCGGTCGTTTACAACCGGACAGTTCTGACCACGTTACGGCTGGCTGAACGGATGAATGCCAGCGTGGAAATCCGGGCTGCGGCAATCGGCGCGATCGGTGGGCTGATCGTCTGGCTTACACCTCACCTTGCTGGTGGAGGCGACTGGATCACGCAAAGCGCCATCGATGGAACGCTGATCTGGACAGCGCTGCCAGGATTGTATGCCCTGCGTCTGGTCTTCGGCTCGATTTCCTATGCTGCAGCAACGCCGGGTGGCCTCTTCGCTCCCATGCTGGCTCTGGGTGCTCTGGCGGGCCTGGGCTGCGGAGATCTGGCCCATGTTCTGGCGCCCACGCTGGCGGGGCGGACCACACCCTTTGTTGTGGTCGGTATGGCGGCAATGTTTGCGGGAGCGGTGCGGGCACCTTTGACCGGGATCATTCTTGTGACGGAAATGACCAATACGCCCAGCCTGCTGCTTCCGCTGCTTTCGGGCAGTTTTGCCGCGATGTTCGTGGCCGACGGCATGGGGGAAGCACCGATTTATGAGGCATTACGCACCCGCGCCGCGGCCGAAAAACGCTAGGTTCAGTCTTTCCCCCGACCAAGCCGAAGCGCGTTAGTGACAACCGTCACGGACGACAGAGCCATGGCCGCGCCGCCGATAACCGGTGAGAGAAGAAGCCCGCAGATCGGATAGAGCACACCGGCGGCGATCGGAATGCCGATCCCGTTGAACAGGAAAGAGAAAGCCAGGTTCTGCCGGATGTTGCGCATGGTCGCATGGGCAAGCCGTCTGGCCCGGACCAGTGCTTCCAGGCTGCCATGCGCCAGAGTGATCCCGGCGCTTTCGATCGCTACGTCAGTGCCGGTTCCCATTGCGATCCCGACGGATGCGGCCGCAAGAGCTGGAGCATCATTCACGCCATCGCCCGTCATCGCGACATGTGCGCCCTGCGCCGTCAGGTGTTTGACGATATCGGCTTTGTCCTGTGGCTTCAGACCGGCATGGACTTCCGCGATATTTCCCGCCTGCGCCGCCACAGCCTTCGCCGTCGCATCGCTGTCACCCGTGAGCATGATGATCCGCAGACCATCGGCGTGGAGCGCCGCAAGAGAGGCCCGCGTATCCGCGCGGAGAGGGTCCGCCACGGCGATCAGCCCGGCGAGCCTGCCGTCTACCGCCACAAACATCACCCCGGCTCCGGCTTCACGATGCGCCGTCGCGCTAGCTTCAACAGGGGACGCATCAGCGCCAGCCTGCTTCAGACACTCGGCATTGCCCACGACGACGACATGGCCCTCAACGCTGCCGCTCACGCCCAGTCCCGGCTGCGACTCGAAATGGGTAAGAACGCCGGGCTCCCCATGGCGGTCTTTCAGGCCCTGAACGATAGCCTGTGCCAGAGGATGCTGGGAGTGTGTCTCCACAGAGGCGGCATAACACAGCACATCGTTTTCCGGCCAGCCATTGGCTGCCTCCACGGCGATGAGCTTGGGGTGTCCTTCCGTCAGCGTGCCGGTCTTGTCCACAACCAGCGTATCCACCCTGTCGAGCGCCTGAAGCGCTTCGGCATTGCGGACCAGAACGCCCTCGCGTGCGCCCCGCCCTGTACCGACCATGATTGACATGGGCGTGGCCAGCCCAAGCGCGCAGGGACAGGCAATGATCAGCACCGAGATGGCATTCAGAAGAGCATGCCCAAAGCGCGGAGCCGGTCCAACGGCGTACCATACGATGAAAGTCAGCACGGAAATAGCCAGCACCAGCGGGACGAACCATCCGGCCACCCGGTCGGCCACGGCCTGAATGGGTGCGCGGCTGCGCTGGGCGGTGGCAACCATCTTCACGATCCGCGCCAGCATGGTATCGCTGCCGACGGCCTGCGCTTCGATTTCGAGGCTGCCATTGCCGTTGATCGTACCGCCAGTCACCGTGCTGCCGATCTTTTTGGCAACGGGTGCTGGCTCCCCGGTAATCATGGCTTCGTCAACGCTGGATGTGCCATCGAGAACCCTGCCGTCGACAGGGATCGACTCTCCCGGCAGCACCCGCAGTCGGTCTCCGACCACGACAGCGTCCACGGCTATGTCTGTCGGCTGCCCGTTCTCTCCGATACGGTGAGCCTGTTTTGGTGTGAGATCCAGCAGGGCGCGGATGGCATCACCAGTGGCGGCACGTGCACGGAGTTCCAGAACCTGTCCCAGCAGAACCAGCGCAACGACCACGCCCGCCGCCTCATAATAGACCGGCAGGGCTCCGTCGGGCATCCTGAAGCTGGTTGGGAACACCCCTGATGCGAGCGTCGCGGCCAGACTGTAGCCAAACGCGGCGCCGACGCCGAACATGATGAGCGTGAACATGTTGAAGTGACCGGTCCGCAATGAGGCGAGCCCACGCTGGAAGAAAGGCAGTCCTGCCCAGCAGACAATCGGAGTGGTCAGCGCAAGCTGAACCCAGGGAGACCATGGTCCCGGAACCAGATGCAGGCCGACATCGCCACTCATGGCAATGAGCATCAGAGGAACCGCAAAAAGCACGGAGACGATCAGACGACGTCTGAAATCATGCAGTTCGGGGTTTTCCGTCTCTGCTCCCGTCGGTTCCTCCGGCTCCAGCGCCATGCCACAGAGCGGACAGTTCCCCGGATGATCCTGCCGGATCTGCGGATGCATCGGGCAGGTCCAGATCATCCCCAGCTTGTCCTGTTCGGCGGAGGAAGGCTGTTGGGGCTCATGATGGCAGTTCATGCCCTGCATGGGCGCCGCCTTTTCCTGCGCTTCCTTCGCAGGTTCCAGCGTCATGCCGCATTTGGGGCATGTGCCGGGATGTGCCTCCCTGATCTCGGGGTGCATGGGACACGTCCACACCATGGGAGGTGCGCTATCAGTCTTGATGAAGGCTGCCGGATTGGCTTCAAATTTCTTCTCGCAATGTGCGCTGCAGAATGAATAGCTGTGCCCATTATGCTCGCGCTTGAACCGGCTAGTAGCCGGATCAACCATCATGCCGCATACAGGATCGCGTGTTTTCATGGGGACTGACGGGCTCGTCGGCATTGTTTTCGTCCTGACCGTGAGAGTTGAGAATTTCGGAAGCGTCAGCGAACCGCCGGAAGTTGCGACGGCGTCATTTTACGATCTGATTCCGGGATGAACGTGATTCAAAATCTGGGCAAGCATGAACCCGAAGAAAACCGCGATCATGCCGAGCACGAGTGAAATCCCGACATTCAGACAGGCCCTGCCGAGATGACCGTTCTGGAGCAGGTCAAAGGTCTGGAGGCTGAAAGAGGAAAAAGTGGTGTAACCACCGCAGACCCCGACCATGAATACAAGGCGCGTCGTGTCAGAAATATGCACCCGTCCTCCTGCCGCCGTCATTGCTGCAAACAGGGCTATGGCGAACGAACCGGTGAAGTTGATCAGGATTGTGCCCCAGGGAAGGCTATGGCTCCAGCGGGCGGTGGCGAGACCCACCCAGTAGCGAAGCAACGTCCCTGTGGCGTCTCCAGATGCAATCAGGAGGGTCGGCAGTATGTTGGGCAGCATAGCGCTTCTTTCCTGCGATCTGCGGTCAATGATGGGTCAGGATCGGAAGCGTGGCGTGTGAGAGGATATCCTGTGTCGGTCCGCCAAACAGCCATTCGATAAAATGCGGGCGGCTATAGGCCCCCATGACCAGAAGATCGCCTCCAGCCTTCAGGGCGTGCTGTCGGATTTCTTCTCCCACATCAGATGAGGCAATGACAAAGCGATCAATGCTGACAGTCACACCTTTTTTCCGGAGTTCTTCCGCGATGGGCGGTTCCGCTACCTCGTTTTCACGATCCTCGCCGATTACAATGCTGACATGGGAGGTCCGGTCCAGAAAGGGCTGAGCAGCGGCCATGGCCCGGTCAAGGGCTGATGAAGGATGCCAGGCAATCACCGGATGCCTCCCAACGGTCCCATGATGCTGCAGCGGAGCCACGACCACCGTGGTGCCCGCATCATATAATGCTCCGCTGAACGCCTGCGTGACCTCCTCGGGATCTGACGAGCGCGGGCGGCTGAGAACCGTAATATCGGCGTTCATAGCCTCACGCGCGACGGTTTTGCGGACATCCCCTGCGATTTCTATCCATTCGGCCGCGTGCTCGCCGGTGAGTCCGGCTTTCCATTTCTGGAAGATGTCGCGCAGGGCGTCCGCTGTTGCGGAGACTTTCTGAGCAAAACGTTTTTCTTCTTCGGGGCTGGGCATTCCTTCATCAGGCATCTGATAATCGGGATTGTCCTGAAGTTCAGGATGGAGAACCCTGATCAGCGGATGACCGAGACGGGCGGCCAGTTCACATGCTGTCTCAAGAGTATAGGTCGCGGTTTCGATACGGTCGAGAATGGCAAGAATACGCATGGTCTGTGCTCCTGAAATGATGATGGCGCACTCTCTGTCAGGGCGTCGGCTGCATACCGAAACGCCAGGATTCAGCGGGCTTGAAATAAAGCGACGTACCTCTCAGCAGTGCCTCGTGGGAGAGG